>DASWUM010000097.1:0-5046 GCA_036401595.1 Pyrinomonadaceae bacterium | reverse complement strand
CCTCCGTGGCCGCCCTCGTTTTGCATCAGTCGTAGAAATTTGAATTCCAGCGACGTTTGCGGAGTGATTGATCGGTCCAGAAGTTTCGCAGGAGTTCGATCTGAGGGGTTAAGCTGTCGGTGAGGACTACTGTGACGACGTCATAGCGAAACGGTTGATCCTCGATGCCGAGCATCTTTCGGTAACCGCGGGCGGCGCGAGTTATTTGGCGGCGTTTGCGCAGATCGACGTTCACCTCTGGCGGTGCGAACCAGTCAGACGTGCGCGATTTGACTTCAATGAAGCAGAGCGTATCGCCGTCGTAAGCGACGAGATCGATCTCGGCGGTGATTACAGCGCCGCGGCGGTTTCGTCCGACGGGAAGCGTGAAGTTAGCAGCGACGAGCCGATAACCGAGCTGCTCGAGATAAGCAGCGGCGTAAGATTCGCCGTGAGCACCTGGTGAGGAGGTCATAGTTTTACAGCATTAACGAGATAAATCGTTATGCATCACGATCGTAAGCGATCTTGAGCCAGCGTTTCACTTCGTCGTCGATGTCGTCCATAGAAGTGATCGGAATACGATGAGTGATGCGATCCTTCTTGGCGAAACCGCCTGTATCGATCAAACGCCCAGTCGGTTTCATGTCGCCGAGCGCGAAGCCCATGTCGATGCGTGTTTGAGTGGTGGGTTTGATCTGTGCGAAGACGTGGTTGCGATACAGCGGCACGATTGTCTGACACGGACACGCCTTCGCTTCCTTGCCGGTTTTGAGTCCGAGCTTTAAGAGCGCGTTGTACAGCGGACGCAGCCCCGCTTTACCGCCGGAGAACATCTTTTCCACGTCGCTTTCGGCCTTCTCGAGATAGAGATCGGGGTCGCCCGATTCCTCGCCTTTTCCCTCCGCGCGTTCAGCGAGCCACCATGCGGTGTTTGTGCCGAGGCCGTGCTTCTCCTTCAACCATTCACGCCGACCCTTTTCATCTTTTGGTCCGGTTTTCTTGATGTACGCCAGCCATTCCTCGAGTGAGCGGCCGGTCTTCTGTTTGAGCTCGCCGATCCATTTCTGCGTCATCAAAACGCCCGGATGAACGCCGTAGATCGACTTTTTGCGGCGGACAGTAGCTGTGCGAGGCATAAGATCTCCTTGAGAGAGGGACGATAACAGACGCTGAACCTGCTCGCTTCTCGAAAATTGCTTTGCCCGCTTCGTCAGGGCTTGGCTGAGTTTGCGCTGGGCATAAACTGTGGGGTGTGGCGCGCTTTCGTGGCCTGCTCGAACGCGTAAGCAATCTTGATCAGCTTTGGTTCGCTAAAAGCGTCGCCAAAAAACGAAATTCCCACCGGCAAACCGAAAACATATCCAGCGGGCACGGTGATGTGTGGATATCCGGCAACTGCAGATGCCGACGAATAGCCACCGGTAAAATGATCGCCGTTGATCCAGTCCGTGGGCCATGCGGGACCGCCAGTCGGAGCTATCAAAGTGTCGAGCCGGTTCTTCTTCATTACGAGATCGATGCCTTGCGTGCGCGTGAGTAGATGGTTCTTGCGCAGTGCCGCTACGTAAGGTTTGCTTGTAAGCGGACCTTTTGCTTCGGCTTTGATCATGATGTCCTGGCCGAAGTAAGGCATCTCGCGATCGCGATACTTCTCATTGAACGCAATCACATCTTTGAGTGAATGAACAGGCGCCTGCGGTCCGAGTCCGGCGAGATACGTATTCAGATCGGCTTTGAACTCGTACAACAACACCTCAAACTCCGAATCGTCAAACTTACCGGTCGTGGGAATGTCTGCCGGATCGACGAGGACAGCGCCGGCGCGTTTCATCTCGGCGAGAAGATCCTCCATCAACTTGTCGACGCGCTCGCTGAACCCAAAATGTTTACGGGCGACGCCTAGTCGCATACCACGCAATCCGTCTTTGTCGAGAAACTTTGTGTAGTCCGCAACAGATCGACCACGACTCGCGTTTGTCGCCTCGTCACGTGGATCGATTCCAGTTAGGACGTTAAGAATGATCGCGGCGTCAGTCACCGTCCGCGTCATTGGCCCGGCCGTGTCCTGGCTGTGCGCAATCGGAATGATTCCTGCGCGACTCACGAGACCAATCGTCGGTTTGATCCCAACCAGCGAGTTTGCCGACGACGGACAGACAACGGAACCGTCCGTCTCCGTGCCGATTGCTCCAGCGCAGAGATTTGCAGCAACCGCAGCGCCGGAACCGGAACTCGAACCGCAGGGATTTCGCTCGAGTGAGTACGGATTCTTTGTCTGACCGCCGCGACCACTCCAGCCGCTCGACGACTTCGTCGAGCGAAAGTTGGCCCACTCGCTCAGGTTCGTTTTGCCGAGAATAACCGCACCTGCCGCACGCAATTTCTGCACGATGAAAGCGTCGCGAACTGGTTTTGAACCCTCGAGCGCGAGCGAACCGGCCGTCGTCATCATTCGATCGTTGGTGTCGATGTTGTCTTTTATAAGAATCGGAATGCCGTGCAACGGGCCACGCGGACCTCGCTCTTTGCGTTCGCGATCGAGCGCCGCGGCAATTTGCTCGGCGTCGGGGTTCATCTCGATCACCGAATAAAGAGCGGGACCTTTCTTGTCGATATCAGAAATGCGATCGGAATATTTCTCGACGAGCTGTCGCGAACTGTATTTGCCCGCTTGAAGCGCCTGTTGCAGTTCGGTGATGGTTAGTTCATCAAGCTCGAACGACGGCGGCGGCGCCGGTGTGGTTGTTTCAGTTGCGACCGCTGAAACAGGATTGACAATCGAGATGATGGAGGTGGCGGCGGTCGTTCGAAGAAATTGTCGGCGCTTCATGTTGAGGGAATCGTCAAAAGATTACTAGTTTGCACTGACCTTAAAGGATCTGAAGAATCGAGTTGTGTTCGCCACATCATCAGTACCCTTCGGAGAGCCGATGACGATCTGATAAGGCCGGCGACCGACCATATAAACCCGCGACTTGAAGATCCTGTCTGTGGTCTCCGCGGTAAACTCGATCGCCGAGTAACCATCGATCACCGTCGGACGAGTAGTCAGTAGTTTCGCGCTCAGCCCTTTAACAAAGTTGTCGCGATTCGCTTCGAGCTCGGCCTGCCGGTTGAAGTTAAAACTCGGATCGTAATCAACCCAGCCGATCAGGTACACGTTCGTCGTGTCGCGGACGATGTACAGGTGCGTCGTGTATGGCCCGTGCTGGCTTTCTGTTGTCTCAGTTTTTTCAGTCGGCGTCTCCGGGACCATTACCGAGAAGTTTCCTGTATCGGAAGTGAACTTAACCCAACCGGCACTGTCCATCGCAGTCATAGGCGCAGGTGTGCTGCTGGGAGTGGCGGATGGACGAGGACTGTGTTCCTGGGCTTTGAGAGAGATGCTCAACCCGAGCATGGCTAATGAAATCATCAAAAACCGTTTCATATGTTGGAATCCCCTTTAAATCGAACTGAGATCCTAAGGCTTATACAGACAGGCTGGTTTGCTAGTCAATGGACTTTTTGCGAAAACAGGTCCACCGATTACGCAGATTGCACAGATTCTATTAAGCTATCGCCTCATGCCCAAACTCGTTGCGATTGTTGGACGCCCAAATGTAGGCAAATCTACGCTTTTTAACCGCCTGATCGGTGAGCGCCGTGCGATTGTCGGCGACGAGCCGGGGATCACGCGCGACCGGATTTACGGCGAAGTGGACTGGGGCGGGAAGCAGTTCTCCTTAATAGATACGGGCGGAATCGTACCTGACGACGACGCGGTAATTCCGGCGAATATCCTGAAACAGGCCGGCATGGCGATCGACGAGGCGGAGGTGCTGATTTGGGTTGTGGACGCTCGGGCAGGCGTAACTCAACTCGACGAAGAGCTCGCTGCGTTGCTGCGTTCAACTGGAAAACACGTCGTCGTCGCTGCCAACAAGACGGATTCGTCAAAGCTGGAGAGTGATAGCGGCGAATTTTATCGTTTCGGCTTCGATGAGGTTGTCCCAGTCTCGGCAGAGCAGGGAATCGGCGTTGGCGACTTGCTCGACGCTGTGCTTGAGTTACTCGCAACCGGTGAAGCAGCGCCGCACGAGGAGACGAACGAAAAACACGAGCTACGGCTGGCGATCGTGGGCCGGCCGAATGTTGGTAAGTCGTCGCTACTTAATCGAATACTTGGCGAAGATCGCGTGATCGTTTCTCCGCTTGCGGGTACGACGCGCGATGCCATCGATACCGTGCTGCAAACACCCGAGCGGAAGTTTCGTCTCGTCGATACGGCGGGCATACGTCGTAAAGGCAAGACTGATGAGATGGCCGAGAAGTTGTCGGTCATCATGGCGCGCAAGAGTCTGGAACGCGCGGACGTCGCGATTGTTCTGATTGATGCGGTTGAGGGTGTGACAGCGCTCGACGCGAATATTGCGGGTTATGCGCTCGAAGCGGGCTGTTCGATCATTCTCGCCGTGAACAAATGGGACGCGGTGGCGGACAAGGAGACAAACACTGCGAATGAGTTTGAGCGTGGATTGCGCGACAAGATGAAGTTTCTCGAATGGGCGCCGGTGATCACGATCTCCGCGCTTACCGGACAACGTGTCGAGCGAATACTTCCGCTCGTGTTGAAAGCTGACGAGGCTCGCAACCGGCGCATTCCGACGTCACAACTCAATGATTTCTTCGAAAAAGCGATTGCACAGCCGCGTGGCGGAACTGCGCCGTCGCCTGCAAAGGGGGGCAGGTCGCGGCTCCACGTTCAGTATTTGACGCAGGCCGGAATACGTCCACCGACGTTTGTGGTTTTCACGTCGGGCGGCAAACCGGGATTGCACTTCTCGTACGAACGCTATCTGGTCAATCGTCTGCGCGAGCAGTTCGACTTCTTCGCCGCACCGCTGCGAATCATCGAGAAACACAAGAAATTTTCCCGGAGGAGTTAGGTCAACAAGTGTTTGGCGCGACGGAACGTACTGTAGGGGCGGCCCTCCGTGGCCGCCCTTGTGCCGAATCAGACGTCCAGCAATCGCGCATGTAACAAACCACGGGCGGCCACGGAGGGCCGCCCCTACAGTACGT
>DASWUM010000096.1:0-32118 GCA_036401595.1 Pyrinomonadaceae bacterium | reverse complement strand
GCGTACTGTAGGGGCGGCCCTCCGTGGCCGCCCCTGCGTTGAATTCTAAGGCATTGGCTCGAAGCGCTTGATTAGCTTCAGGTCCAAACTCAGTAAGGATCTGAACCATCCGCCCACTGCCGCGGGCGGGATTTCAGATTCCTTGGGCTCGCTCGCTTCTGCCGATCAGTCGTACCGCGAGCGTGAACAACAACACCGCAATTGCCGGCGACAGCACGCTAAACGGTTGCGAACGAAGCTGGTCGAGATCGCTTGCGGCAGTGAGCATATTTCCGAGGCTTGGTTCCGGCTCCTGCAGCCCGACGCCAAGGTATGACAGAGCCACCTCAGCAAGTAAGAACGTTGGCAGCAGCAAAATTGCACGTGTCCGCAGCGACGGCAAAATATTCGGCAGAATGTGGCGAAACAAAACTCTCGTTTGACTAACACCCAAAGCGACTGCGGCGACAACGAACTCGCGTTGCCGCAATGACAACACCAGTCCACGTGTCAGCCGGGCTATTTCGGCCCAACCAGTTAGAGCGAAGATGAGAAGAAGCAGCATCGCTGCTCGGGTCATTGGCAGCTCGAGAGGAAAAGCAGCGCGCACCCCAAGGATCAGAATTAGTGTCGGCAGGGCAAGCATGGCGTCCGTCGCACCCATCAGAAACGTGTCTACGAGCCCTCCCGCATAGCCACTCACACCCCCGATTGCAATGCCAACGAGGCAAGCAATGAGAACGCCGATCATCGTAACGATAAGCGAGAACCGCACGGCGTAGAGCAAGCGGGAAAAGCGGTCGCGCCCCAGTTGGTCAGTTCCCAGGAGATTGATCCTGGGAACGATGCCCGAAGTGCTTCTAATTCCGAACAGGTGAACGTTGGTTTCCCCGATGCCAAACAACTTGTATGAATATCCGCGGACAAAGAATCCCACGGGAAACGCGCTCGACGTGTCTTCCGTGTACGTGCGACGAAGCGGATCCTCAACACGTCGCGAATAAATGATGGGCGTCAGACCGTTGAAGTGGATTGCGGTCGCCGGCGCAGATGGTTCAAATCGTGACTGAGCGCTGTAATCGTACGGTGCAAGAAAGCCGGCAAAAACAGCGGACAACGCGAACAGCCCGACAATGAGCCAACCAAAGACCGCAACGCGATCTATTCGCCGCCTGCTGAAACCATCTCTTGATAAGTGTTCGTTCAAAAGCCGAGGTCGCGAATTCGCTTATCGTTAACCGCTTGCAGCAATTCGCCAAGGGCATTACCGAGCCATACCGCTGTACTGGTAAACAGGACGATTCCCATTACCAAAGGCAGATCACGCGCACGCACGGCTGAAACCATCAATGTTCCTAGTCCCTGACGTCCGAGCACGGATTCGACGATGACGGAACCTCCGAGCAAACTGCCAAGCGATAGACCGGCGATCGTCAGGACAGGATTGAGTGCAGGCCTGAGCGCGTGACGCAGGATCACGGTACTCTCGCTTAAGCCTTTCGCACGGGCAAGCTTGATGAAATCTTCCCGCATCGTCCGCTGTAATTCACCATGAAGCTGGGCCAGAAAAACCGAAATCAGCGGCGCCGACAGAGCTAACGCCGCCAGCCAGAACAAAACCGGCGAAGATCCTTCCAGGGCGGACGCAGTCAATCGGACTGAGATTGCGAGCGCAAAGAGCGCGAGGACGATCCGTGGCGTAGAGGCTGTCACAAGAATCAACAAGTTGACGAATGCCGCAATCGTCGTTGACTTGTATCGCACGCCGATGAAACTTAGCGGTACAGCAAACGCGAGTGCGATTGCAAAGGCGGCGCTGCCTAGCAGAAATGTACTTAACGCACGTGCCCACACGAGACCGCTTACCGGCACACGAAAGTACATCGACTCGCCCAGGTCCCCGGTTACAGCGTCCGAAAGCCACCGAAAGTACCGCACCGGAAGTGGTTGATCGAGACCGTAGACGCTGCGAAGACGCTCGATCGTCGCTTCTGAAATCTGCGGGTTGTCTCGCAACTGGCTCAGGGCGTCACCTCCCGCAACACCGAGTAACGCGAATGTCACTGCCGAAACGATCAGTATCATCATGAGCCCTTGCAGAAATTTTCTCAGCAGTAACTTGATCATTCTCGTCTCTTGTGAGTACTTTGCTGCCGGAGAATAACATCATGTGGCCCAGATACTCTCGACTCGCTGTTTTTCTTCTGCTTCCCTTTCTGTTTTCGTGCCGGCAACCGCCCGCAGCAAACACTACGACAGCCACCGCTAAGCCCGAACAACGAACAATTGGCGCGCGGGGCGGGAAGCTGGTCTATCGTGTATCTTCACCACCCAAAACATTCAACTATCTTCTCGCGAACGACGAACCCTCGATCTTAACGGCGTTCTTCCTACTCAACAGCCCGCTGGTGGAGTTCGATCATTCGACGCAAACCTACGTGCCTGGCCTCGCGGAATCGTGGACCATGGCCACGGATGGCCGCACGGTCGACATCAGACTTCGAGATGGCCTGAAGTTTTCGGACGGCCAACCACTGACGAGTAGCGACGTGGCGTTCACCCTCGAGGCCACTTACGACGAGCGCAACAAAGCAGACGTGTTCCGTGAAGCGCTCCTTATTAACGGCAAGCCGATCTCTGTAAAGGTGATCGATGACCGAAATCTTCAGTTTATCCTTCCTGACACGATAGCTGACCCCGGCAACTATCTCTATAACATTGGGGTGCTGCCCAGGAATGCTCTCGAAGCCGATCAAAAAGCAGGGCGGCTTTCCGAGGCGTGGAAGATAACAGCGCCGCCGGCATCCGTGGTTTCGTGCGGTCCGTTTGTTGTCGACTCAACAGCGGGCGCCGAACGGATCGTCCTCAAACGCAATCCTTATTATTGGAAACAGGACGCAAAGGGAACGCAACTCCCGTATCTTGATGAACTGACTCTCGAGGTAGTCCCTGATGCAAATCAGGCACGCGTCAGGTTGGACCAGGCGGGGATAGATATCGTCGACCGCCTGCGCCCGACGGATTACGCTTCGCTCCTGAACGCGGCCGGAGCCACGAAAGCGTTCGATCTCGGCCCGGGTCTTGGGGTCGATTATATTTGGTTCAATCTGAATCCCGCCAAGCCGGACGGCACGCGGCTGAATCCGATCAAGCTCGCGTGGTTCTCGGATACAAGATTTAGAAGGGCGGTTTCAATGGCGGTGGACCGCGATTCGATCGCGAGGTCGACCCTTCAGGGTTTGGCAACGCCGCTTTACGGCGTCGTATCACCCGCGAACCGAGTTTGGGCCAATTCAGATTTAGCGAAGATCGAGTACAACCTTGGTGGAGCAACTTCGCTGCTGCAAGAAGCTGGTTTCACCAGGCGCGGGACCGCCGATGCTCCGGAGCTGTTTGACGCGCAGGGCAATCGTGTTGAGTTCTCGTTGCTGGTTCCCGCTGAGAGCGAACCTCGCAAGCTGATGGCGGCCGTGGTCCAGGAAGATCTGGCGAAGCTCGGCATAAAAATGCAGGTAGTACCGATCGAGTTTGCCGCCGTCACAAACGCCTGGACCAAGTCGTTTGACTACGAGGCGATACTCCTTGGATTGTCCGTTACGGACCCTGAGCCATCAACGTACGCCAACCTGATCCTGAGCAGCGGCGATGCGCATCAATGGAGGCCGAAACAAACGTCGCCTTCGACCGACTGGGAGACGAAGGTCGATCAGCTTTTTGCAGAGCAGGCGCGGGAGTCCGATCCTGAAAAACGGAAGTTAAAATTTCGCGAGATCCAGCGAATCCTGGCAGACGCATCGCCTCTCATCCCGATCGTCGCGCGCCATGTTGTTTCGGCAGCGAACTCACGCGTCGGAAACTTTTCGCCAAGCCCGATGTTCCCTTACTCGATGTGGAACGTCGAGGAGCTTTTTATCAAATAGTGATCCGCGTCATCCGCGTTTACAAACCCTGTTCGGACTTGATGGTGAAATCGACCGCCTTCGTGACTTCGCCGCGAATACGGTAAGCATAGTTTCCTGGCGCAAGGTTATTTAATTTGATCTTATCGTTCTCGGCGCTCGCGATCAGATTCCCATTCGCATCCAGCAGCTCGAAATAGATCCGCTGGTTTCCGTGGTTCTGGTTGATCTGCGCCTCGAGCCCGCTACGTCGAAGCGAAAAAGGAACCGCGACCGACGATTGCCCGGGCTGAATCGTACCCGAATACCGCTCCTTCAAGTCGTCTGGTGACGGTGTCGGAGTCGGCGTTGGTGTGGGAGTAGGCGTGGGGTTAGGTGTCGGCGTCGGTGTCGGATCGGGCGCTGCCGGAGCGATGTCAAAGCTCGACCCGGTTCCCGAATCGGAGTTCAGGAGAAGTCCGCCGGACAGCGACGAACCAATCAGTAATTGAGCTTCGGCCTGTGTGTTCGTCGAGGTTGTTCCGAGGACATTACTTCCGACCGCGGCGTTCACTTTTGCAAGACTTAGCTTGATCGTGATCTCATTGCCGTCGATTGCGCCGAAGTCTGCAGCGCCGATCGTCTCCTGATTTTGTGTACCGGTCGCGAGGGTCGTGATCTTTCCGTATTCGTACGTGACAGCAGTCTCATCCACCGACGCTGTCACGAAGACCTCAACCGCTCCAAATGCCGACGTCAGTGTCCAACGCATGTTCGGCGTGCGTACCGATGCATCGGTAACTCTGAGCCGGTAGACAATTTGGCTCGCGACCGGATCGTATGTGAAATAGGCGGCACGAATATCCTGTGCAGTGGTGCCAAGCTGATCATCCTGAGCGTCGACAATCTGCGGCGCATTCGGATCGTTGGACGGAAACAGGTTTGCCGGATGCGGCACTGCCGTCAGCGACATCGCGGCACGCACTGCGTTGTGCGCATCGACGTAACCAGCGCCGACCACGCGTTCCTCGTACGGCATCGGCGTTGCTGTCAGCCGAAGCAGCGTTACAACCTGATCGGGCGTCAGCAGCGGATTTGCCTCGATCATCAGAGCGACGATGCCTGAGACCTGCGGCGTCGAGAAACTGGTTCCCTGCGATGTTGTGTAGTACGGCAGATACGCGGGCGGGATCGTCGAAAGGTCGTTCGCACCGACAAAGATTGGAAGACTGCCCGCGAAATTCGTCACACCCGGAGCCTTCGAACGTGTGCTCTTGATATCGACACCTGAGCCGATGATGTCCGGCCGCAGATTCGGAGCAACTGTAGGATCTGCAGGTTGGCCGGCCGTATCGCTGCCAGTGCCGTTGTCGTTGCCACGTGACGAAAATCCAGCCGGCGTACCAAGGCCCTGCTTCTCACCGGCCGCGACGGAGATCACCCACGGCGCGACGGAAAACGGATTGATCATGTTCGGAGCGTCGCCGTCGTTGCCCGCGGCGAAAACGACCGTGATATTTCGGTCGTGCATCATCCGCGTCGCAGTATTGATCGGGTCGTTAGGATCGTAAGGATTGTCTGCCAGCGTCGTCCCCCAGGAGTTATTGCAGACGCGGATGTTGTATCGAAACTGATTTACAAGCGTGTAGTCCATGGCTTGAACGATCGCGTAGGTTGTGAGTCCGACGTCATTACCTGCACGTATCGCGACCAATTTTGCACCCGGCGCCATTCCTTTATAGAGACCCGCCGATGCAGCGCCGGTTCCAGCCGTTACACCTGCTCCGAAAGTTCCGTGTCCGCCTTCGATGTCGGTGATCGGAACGTTCTCGACCGGTATAACCGGAAGAAAGCCGGCAGGCGGCTCGACCGGCAGATCAGCGGTCGCGTAATACACGTTCTGAATTACGTTCTGCCCGAGTTGCAGATCGGGATGAGTCGCGTCAATGCCGGTATCGATGTATGAAACGCCGACGTTATTACCCGTCACCGGCAGCGAGTTGTTGAGCGCTGTCACCTGGGTGTCGCGGATGAGATTCTCGATACCCGTTATCGTCCGGCCTTCAAAGTCCAGCAGGCGAAATGTGCGATTGGCGTAAAGCGATCGAACGCCGGGTTTTGTCTTCAACGCGTTGAACTGCGTTCGGTTGATCGACGTCAGCACGATTGGCAACGCCTGTGTGTAGCGTCCGCCACGAATGCCAAGCGACTGCAACATCAGGAAGTCGGTATTGGTCACCTTGTGATCGAACGTGATCACAACCGGTGTCAACGACAAAGGCGCTGCGTTGATCTTCGCTGCCAAAAGGCTATCAACTGACGTCGCCGCCATCGCAGAAACGGCTGCTGCAATCGTGACGACAACTACCATCAAGGCTTTCATGAGCATTCTCATCGGACTTCCTCCTCGGTAATCAAATCAATCCGCGTTCATCCGCGTTACAGAATTCGGAACGTAACAGTCCTGGTTAACGGATTCACTGTGAACCGGACCAAACGCGTGAGTACATTCGTCGTTGCCGAAACAGTCGAGCTTCCTCCGACCGTTCGGGTTCCGCCGTTCTCGTTAGGCGAGCCCTGCGGAAGCAACTGATTCGACACGATCTGGAACGTGCTTGGTCCATTCGCAAACCCGAGTACACGGAAGACGTACGTTGTATTTGGCTGAACAGCGGAAGAGACGAACTCGGTCGCCGTTGCTCCGGCCGAACGCATCAGAACCTGCCCGTCCATAGTTCGCAGCTCAAAGTCCATATCGACTGCGGTGGCCGAGCTAAGCCGTCCCTCGAGCGCTAACGCATCCGACTTGGTGGTGACGAGCACGTCATCCCAGGTGATGCCTTTGAACTCAGGTTTGCCCCATGTGGCGCTTGTTCCGCCCGTAGCAGTCGGCTCGCCTGCGAGCAATGTTCCTGTTTTCGTTTCAGTAAAGATCGAATACGTGACTGGCGCCGGCGGGCTCGAACTACCATCTGAATCCTGCGAACCCGTGCCGACCGTTGAGCCTGCAAACGCGTTTGCATAGACCTTCGCGTCGAAGCTGAACATCTGCGCCAACGAGTCGTTAAACTCAATGCGTTTTGCGGCGGATGTTTGCCCGAGAGTCAGCGTCTCGTTGTAGAAGAACGTGTTGCCGTTAGCGTCCGCGTTGCGCACTGTGACGGACGGATTCGAGATGCTAACGATCTGGAATTCGAGCGGTTTATAGATAGTCTTGTCTGCAGAGAATGCACCGCGTGCATTTGTCAGACGATTGTCAAAAGCCATCACGCCATTCGCGAACGAGACGTTGGAGATGGCTGAATCGACTTGAGCGCTAACGTCCTGACGTGTCTGCGTTGTCCGAGACGAACCCGAGAGATTGGACCATCCGAGCTGGCCTGACGAATTCACGGCTATCGCTCGAACAACGTATTCGCTGTCGAACAGGTCTTTTAGCCCGGTCGGCGCAAAGACCTCGAAGATTGGACCTTTGTCCTCCCACGAGGTTTGGTCTCCGGCAGTGAAGAAAGCGTGACGATAGCCTGTCGTCGAGGCATCGCCGTCGGCATACACGCGCTTGCCGTTTGGTTCCCGCTGGCCGGCAAGTGCGGTCTTTCGCTTGAGAACTTCGTATGCAACCGCGCCCGGTACCGCATCCCAGGTAACGGTTATGCTTTTTGTCGAAGCCGGAGTGACTTTCACATTTTGCGGAACGGCTGGAGCCACCTGATTACCAGCAAAGTGTGAAACCTGCGTCGAGATCGTCCCCTGTCCGCCTGTTACTTCGCGAGCATTGATACCGAGTTCTTTCGCAGCGAAGATCTGCTCGATCATCGCACGATGCTTTCCAGGCGCGTCGGGATTGGTCGCATCCGACGGATACAGCATCTGGTCCGCCACGATGAAAGCATCGCGGGCCTTGACCATCGTATCCGGCGACGTTGTACCGAGGATGTACATCGAGCCGAGAAAATCGCGTTCGAAGATGTTGGTACCGCGAGTGATGGCCTTCTGTGGCAAACCGTCCCTGGCTTGTGGACGCTTATAGGTCGTGCTTTCCGGATAAACACGATTCATCATTTCGCGAATGTCCCACATCGTCGACATATAGATCTCGCCATCGCGATGCTCTTCAACCTGGGCACTCGCACCGTAAGTTCCGTAATCAGAATATTTCAGGGTCGAACGTCCGCTCCGGATGTACGCGATCGAATCCGGATCGCGTCCGTTGTCGCGAAAGAGCTGGCGGAATCCTTTTGCGTTGACGACGTAGTCACCAAGACTTGCATTGTCGGTGATGGTGAAGGCCCACATGTCCGCCTGGCCCTCGTTCATGGCGCTTCCTTCCTCACCTTCGAGTCCGGCGATGGGCGATGTGATCGCGTGCATCCCTTCGTGATACGGAACGGTTCCCTCGAGAGCGAGGTCGTTGAAGTAATAACCATGACCGTAGACCGTCGGGTTCACGACGACGGGCGATTTGGTGCCTGTTACTCCTTCGATCAGCGATGTCAAATTGAGTGCGACGGCATTGTCGAGACCCATCACGATCTTGACGAAGTCAGGATTCGTCGGATCAGGCAATTCAGCATTGGCCACCCCCAGCGCAAGATAGAAATTGGGAATGTGGACCGTCGCCGGAAGCGGTGTCGTCTTATTTGGATAATCGTCCGGGAAGGCGCCGCCACCGATGGCCGTGTTATCGCCGCCAACATGCAAGTAGTCGACATACTCGACGAGATAAGTGACGAAAAAGAACGCATTGATCTCGTCCTGATGTTCGGCCGGCTCAGCGAGTTGATCTTGTTCGTTAGTGCGGGCTTCGAGTGCTGTCGGATCGTCCTTGCGGAAATGCCAGGTGCCGAGGGCGGCCTGTCCGAACGGCTGCTTTGTCGCGAGCGCGTTGTTGACGATGGTGTGCGCTCCGGTGAGCGTGCCATTCAGGCCGGTCACTCGGTTCGTCGGATCGAAAGAGCGCAGGTTCACACGTTCCTGTCCGCACGGCGCCACAACGCCGTTTGTTGTGCACGAGCTGATTATGCTGTTGTCCTTCAGGTTTTGGTCGATCTGTGGGTACTTCGGATAAATGTCGGCAGTTTCCGCACCGGGCGTAGTTTGAAATGCAGCAAAGTCTTTGCGCCCGAGAATCTCACCCGTATTGGCATCGACAGTGACCATGTACAAGCCGAACGGATTCGTCGAAAACTTCGCGACCTTCCAGGCGAGACGATAGCCATCCGCAGTTGGATAGATTGAGAGAGTAGGTGGAATACTCTCAACGGCCGCCAACTGCTGCGAAAGAATCGATAAACCATTCTTCAGAAGATTTGTCGCCGCGGCAGGCACGTTAACGTAGAACTGGTTCAGATCGTTGTCAGCCGCAGTTCTCGCCTGCTCTGCACTCAGCGAAGGCTGAGTACTGACTGCCACATCGCGAAAGAACGGACCTGACGCCATGATGACTTGCTTGTTGCCGTTCATCACGATGCCGATGCCGCCATTGTCAACTGCGACGCCATTGAACGTCTGCTGAAACCTGACAAGATATCCACCGAGCGCATTGCGCGAACTGAACACGCGGAAGTTATTCAACTCATTTACACCGAAGATCCCAGCGTTCTGCATGACAAACGCGCGTGCTGCTTCTTCCGGCGTGCCCGAATACGACTGCGATGCGAAGTCGTACATCATATCGGGCGATCCGCCAAAATCGTTCCAGCGCGTGGTCAGATTTGGTGAGTTCACCGATGTCTTCAGGTTGTTGAGAGCCGCGAGTTGAGCGGATGTTGCCTGGCGAACGTTCGGTAAATGCCGCGAGGCGTTCAGATCGAAATTCGGAGCGGGACGCTTGTAAAGCTCCTTTACGATTTCCGATGCTGCGGGCGCGGCCTTGCCTGTATCGAACGGTCGCGAAACCATCGCTCCGAGGATCGCCGCAGCCACAGTCAGCAAAATCGCGAACCGAAGAATGCGCTTTCTCTTAAGTGTTTTGCTCGTGTCTCTCATTCTTCCTCCAAAAGACCTCTTGAAAATGGTTTTGAATAACTTCTGCCGCTGAGCGTATTAGCTACTGCTTGAGAAACTCTTGACGCCAAACTGCCAACGGTTGAGCCAGACTTGAAAAAAAGCGGCCACGGATCGCCGGGCCGCTTCAAGGGACTCGTTCCTGCCCCCGACGGCGGAACGAGAAGCCGCTCAGCGAACATCGCCGAGCGGAGAGTGGGGGAGCGAGAACCTTAGCCCCCCGTCGTAAACAACGTGTGATAAGTGTTGAGCTTCCCTGCCAGTCCTGCTCGCGAGACTGTTGTCGCCGGCTCAAATCGCGGTCCCGGAATCACGACGAATTGTCCGGGAGCGATTTGACGAACTTCAGCCGGGTAGACTTCAAACAGTCCTTTATTGATTGCGATCTGAACGTAGCCGCGGAGCGAACCCGGTATCTGAGCGTTGTCGCTCAGTGCCGTACCGTTTGACGTGACGGTTGTGTTTGCAAGAGCGCGTGCCTCAGCGTCGTGGCCGAGTGATTTGACCAACGCGACTGCAAGGTCAAGCCGGTTTACTGAGCCTGCGGGATTGAACGACGTGCCTGAAGCGGCGATCATTCCCGTAGGAGTGAAATCGAAGTCGCGGTTCGTGGACCCGCGGGCTGTAACGTATTCGGCGAACAACCGGAGGTCGCCGCTTACATCGGTGAACTTCGGCGTCGAGCCGAGGGTCTGACGAAGGCTCGTGTTCAAGGCGAGCGAACGCGCGAGGTCCTCGCGAGTTACAGTCGAATTCGGACGGAAGGTTCCGTCAGCGAAAGTGTCGATCAGCCGGCTCTTTAACGCCGCCTCGATCACTGCCTGGTCCGTATGTCCCTGAATGTCGGCTATCGACGGGAGAATGAAGCGCGTTTGCGTAATGTTTCCGTCGACCGGCCCCGGAGCCGCGACTTGAATCGGCGACGATACCTGCTGCGCCGCGGTCAAACCACGCGCGCCACGGATCTCTAGCGTCCATGTTCCCGATTCCGGATTTTGGACCACGATCTCTCGCTTGTCCGTGCCAATTACCGGATACTCGATCGCAGTTGAATAAATTACTCCGCTCGGGCTGGTGATACGCATCCCGACGAGGTTTCCGGTTCCTTCTCCGGCAATCGTGTCGACCGTCGCAAAAACGTCAAGGGAATTGATACCCGGCTCGACGGTGAACGTTCTCGCGTTCGCAGATGCCGGCCCCGAAGCTTCAGGACTGAAATCGATGTGGAAGTTCTGCACAGGCGGACGTTCCTCACCGAAGACCGCGTTGTAAGTAACTTCCTGAATGTTTTTATATGGTTTGGAGCGGTTGAAAACTTTATCAACTGCTGCATACACGTTGACGAAACCGGCGCCGACTTCCCATTCCTCTCGGCCCGGCATTTTGGTGGCAGTCGCAGTAAGAATGTCGCGGATCTCATCCGGTGAAAGCGTCGGATCGGCATCGAGCATCAGAGCGACAACTCCAGCGATATAAGGCGTCGCCATCGATGTGCCTGAGATCTGCGTGTAGAACGGGATGTGTGCCGGCGGAAGTTCGGCGTCTGCGTCCAGCCCGTTCGCCGTCAGGTTGACGGTCGAGCGTGTAGATACAATCGCGGCCGTGAACTTACCCACGTTGGTTTCATATATGCGCCCGGTGCCTGGAGCGGTGATCGTCGGCGCATTGAAGTCATCGTTAGGGTCTTCGTTGCTCAGCCGAATATCACGACGAACTCCTCTTGAAGAAAAGTCAGCGAGATCGCCTTCTTTCGAACCTGCCGCAACGCCGATGACCCAGGGAGCTTTCGCATAAGTGTTGTAAGTGTCCCTTGTCGGCCCGTCGTTCCCGGCTGCGAAGATGACGGCGATATTCCGGTCATGCGCCATTTTTGTGGCGATCGTGATCGGATCGTTGGGGTCGAATACGCCCGAGCCGCCGTAGCTGTTCGAAACAACGCGGATGTTATAGCGGTACTGATTGGCCAGTCCCCATTCCCATGCAGCGAGACCGTTGATGACAAAAATTCCCGCGCCGAGTCCTGCACCGATGATCTTTGCTCCCGGTGCAACGCCTGTATAAACGCCTCCGGATCGCAATCCTGTTCCGCCGATGATCCCGGCGCAATGAGTGCCGTGGCCAACGGTCTGGTCGGTGTTCGGCACATTTTCGATCGAGACATGCGGAGTGAAACCCGGGAGTGTTCCGGCTGCGACGGGTGTCTGAACATTCTGAATAACTTTGGTTCCGAATTGGAGATCGGCGTGTGTTGCGTCGACGCCGGAGTCGATCACTAAAACCGAAAAATCACCAGCGCCCGAAACCGGCATTCCGCCGTTCCGCAGCGTCATGGCAGAGTCAGTCTGAACTTTCTGGACACCGCCGAGGACGCGTGCCTGATGCATGTAGTACATCAGGTGATCGTTGGACCACAGCGATCTGACCGCGGGGTTCGCGGCAAGCGCGCGTACCTGGCCGGCAGTCATTGGCTGCGCGACCATCCCGAGCGTCGGGAACGTTTGGCCGCCGGTCACGCCGACTGATCGCAGAACGTTAAGGTGCTCTTCCCGCAATCCGTTCGACGACCTGAATGCAACGATCACCATCCCGGCGTCGGCGTTGTTCGCAAGACCCGCTAGACGGGCGTTCAGTGCTGGGCTAAGCGTCGCGCTTACACCTTGCGCTGATTCAGCAGCAGCTGTGAGGGGCGCACGCGGCATTAGCCCAGCGCTCAACGCAGACAAAAACAGAACGATGAGCGTTATTCTTAAAAGATTCCGGTTCTGAAAGTTCACTGTCCTTGTCTCCTTGACGATCGATTCGGGAAATCAACTGTCAGGGACGATAAAGGAAGGGCTTTGAGAAATACTTGAGCGGGGAATTTAGGACTTGAGGTGAACTTGAGGTCCCTAGAACGTACTGTAGGGGCGGCCCTCCGTGGCCGCCCCTACAGTACGTTCTGAGTTTACTTAATAAGCTCTGCAAACAAACGCTTTGTTTCTTCGGCGGGCTCGATGCCGAGTTCGGTGTGCAGGTCTTTTTTCATTCTTTCGAAATGCTTTTTAACGGACGCCGGCTTACCCTGGGCGGCGAACGCCTTCATCGTCAGCCGGTGCATATCCTCGCGGAACGGATCGCCTGCCAAAGCTTCGCCCGCGTACTTCAACGCATCGGCCCACTGTTTTTCAGAAAGCGAGAGTTTTGCGAGAGCGGCAACGACCCGTGCAGATTGCTCCGAGTAGAATTGGCGTCGCTCTTCAGCCCAATTTTCATAAACGCCGGACATGAATTCCCCGCGGTAGATCCGGTGAGCGGATTCGAGACTGGCCCGTTGCTGAGCCGCGTCTTTCTCGCGTTTTCCTTTTTCCGCTTCGACGATCCACTGCTCGAATTCTTCTGCGTCGATCGAATATGAAAGCTCGGGATTGAGCTGATATGCGCCGTCACGAAAGATAAGAAAATTTTGCTTGAAGGGTTGACGACTGTTGAGCGCTTTTCGGATGTGCGAGATCGTCGGATGAAAATTCTTCTCAACGGTTTCAAGGTCTTCATCCGGCCAGAATGCCTCGATCAGCACCTCCTTCAGAACGCGTCGATTCTTGCTGGTTGCTATGTAACAGAAAATGTCTCGTGCCCGCCGCGTCGTCCACGCATCCGCCGCAAACTGAACAGAAGGATCTCGGAAGATCTCCACTGGACCAAGCACCCTTATCGTCAGATCCGTGATAGGCGCAGTCGCAGCTGAATGAGATTGGACACGCTCTACTGAGCGTTCTGCACTCAGTTCCTCGCGAAGATCTACGGGCAAACGGTCCGCGATGTCTTCATGTCCGAAAACGGCAGGATTTCGCCGGATCTCCCGCCGCAGCCAGTACTCGTAGTCGAAACGAGTCGAAAGATCCAGAGCCCTTCGCACGGTCTCGATCATGGCCTTCGTGTTTCCCTGAACAAGGTACGTTTCGGCCAGGAGCATCGCGGTTAATGCTTCGTCGTAGTAAAGATTGTGGCGGTTGAAATAATCGAGCAGCTCGCTGAGGTGCACATCAAGGCCGGCTGAAGTGCCTTCCGCAAGATCAATTTGATAACGACGAAGACGCGCGGTACAGACCCCGTGTTCGTTTCCCTGCTGTTCACGTCGCGTAATCAAAGCGTCCAGCAACGCGCGCGCCTTCGGGAGCTCACCACGCATGCGGAAGAAAGCTGCGCGTTCTTCGTTCAACTCCTTCGACGTGATGTCGATTTCGGCCTCATCATATGCATTCGCGGCCCGCTCGTAGAATTCCTCAGCGTGGGCGAAGTCGCCTTTTTCGCGATAGAAATTTGCGTAGGCCTCGAATATTTCGCCTCGCAAAAACCGAAGGTTATAGAGCTGGCACAACTCGAGCGCGCGGCTAAGATGTCTTTCGGTATCCTCGAATTCGCCGCGGTAGAGATGCAGGCGTGCAACGTTCAAATGACCGATCGCTTCCTGCGGCAGTTGCTTGTCGGGCTGGCCCTCACGAAAAATTCGTCGGAACCAGCGCAAAGCCTCGCCAAAATCTCCACGGAAACCCGGTGCCAGCGCAAGATTGTGTGTTACGAGGCGAACGTATTGGTCGTTTCCAAGTTTGTCCGCAAGTTCGAGGGCAATCCTGAACTGCTGCTCCGCCTCCGTCCATTTTCCTTGCACGATCAGGCACAAGCCGCGCGTGTTCGCGCACTTCATGAACGTTTCCGAGGTATGCGACACGAGAGTTTCGGCACGCACGATCAGAGCGAATGCCTCGTCGTAACGACCACGACGACGCGCCAGACTGGCAAGCGAGTGAAGAGCTTCGGCTTCTCCGGTTGAGTCTTCAATTTTGTTCAGGAGTTCGACGGCGCGGTTCAGAAGTTTCGCCGACTTTTCAATCTCACCGTGAAGCCGTGCGACCTCAGCCTTATGCAACAGCGAGCGCGGATGTTCCTCCAGTGATCGATCGGGTATCTGTTCCGCAAACAATCCGAGTGAAGTGAATGCACCGGCGGCGATCCACTCGTTACCGGTTTCTGCGATCACCGACGCTGCGCGATCGAAGTTTCGCGCGTCAAGCAGATACGGCAGTGCCACTTCCCACTTTCTGCTTTTGAGAAAGTGATCTGCGATCCGGTTCCGTTCTTCGGCGACGCGTGCCTGGCCCACATCAGAACGAAGACGACGGACCAGGAACTCGCGGAAGAGAGGATGGAATCGATATTCTTCGCCAGTCTGACGATCACCGGCAACGGTGAGAAACACGTTCTTCTGCGCAAGCTCGGGGAGTGCCGCTGAACACCGCAACGCCGGAAATAGAGTGCTGCAAAGATCGAGTTGAAGCGATTCGAGCAGCGAAAGGTCCATCAGCAACCTCTGCGTCTCAGCCGGCTCACGCGAAAAAACTTCTTCGGCGAAATAGTCAAAGATATCGCGTTCCGATTGCTGCAAAATGTCACGCAGATCCAAGGCCGCTGGTGCGTTTGCCGAATGCATCTCCTGCTCTGCAACCTGGCGCACAAGCTGAAGCGCCGTTATCCATCCCTGCGTTCGCCCGCGATACTCGGCTATCTCTTCGTCTTTCAGCTCGACGTTGAGTGTTTGTTTGAACAGCTCGTTCACCTCGTCGTCTGTGAAAAGAAGATCGTCGCGCGTTATCACCAACGCGGCCGACTGCGTCTTTCGTCGCATGGTCGCGAGCGGCGGAAGATCGCGGGTCGTGATGATCAGATGGACCAGGTCGGACGAGTATTGCAGCAGCCGATCGACCAGCTTGTGAACGACGGTATCGCGGCCGATGTGGTGATAGTCATCGAGAACAAGAATGAATGGCTGCTCGACCGATTGAAGTATCTCGTTTATCAGCAGGTCGGCCGATCGTTCAGGAAAGCGAAGCACCTCTTCGTTAGCTTCACTCAGGTACGGAAAGATGGCTTCGCCGAATGCCGGATAGAGATTCCTGATGCCTTGCGCTATGTAACCGAGAAAGACGACGGGATCCGCGTCAGTATGGTCGAGCTGGTACCAAACCGTGGGCCGTGTCTGGCTGCGAACAAAGTCAGCAATCAGAGTGGTTTTGCCACAGCCGGCGTCCGCCGCAACCATTGTTATCGGAGAGCCAAGGTTCGCTTGCAGCTTTTTCGCAAGCCGCGGGCGCTGCAGTAAATCGGTAACCGCTCGCGGTGGAAGTAGTTTTGTCCGAAGGAAAAAGTTTCTGTCCTGCATCTATCCGCAGATTACACAGATATGCAGATTTATTAAATAGAATCTGTGAAATCTGTGGATTAGGGTTTCCCGCCGTTGATGAATGGAAGTAGTTTCGAAACTCGCCCGAATGTTTCCGCATGAATGCGCACGGCTTCCGCCTGCGAGCAGCCGACCTGCTTGAGGAGCAATATCGTCTCATCCAGATCAAACGCAAGCGTTTTCTCGTCGACAACGTCAAGCTGCTGTTTCGAACGCAAACGCCATAACGGGTACGGCGGCTTACTCCGGCACAAGAACAGCAAGTCCGCAGTTTCGGAAAGCGACGGCCGTAGAATATTGAAGAACTCACCAAACCAATCGGCGTCGAACACATGGTGTATGCCGTCAAGGACCAACAACGGCCGATGATCCATTTCGGCCGTTTCCAACTCGGAAACCAGGTTAAGGAAAAATATCGCCATCGCGGCTGGCGAAGGATTGGTAACAGCGGGCAGCGAGTCGTCTACAGATTTCTTGCTGCCGACCGCTCGAAGCACGCTTGCTGCCAGGTAACTTGCGAAAACATTCCAATCGACGTCTGATGATTCGACCGTAAACCACGCGGCGCTCTTTCGCGTTCGCGCATAGGCCGCCGCGATCGACGTTTTACCCGTTCCCGCACGACCGGAAACCAGGGCCGCGGCGAAGTACCTGAGCGATCTATCAAGCTTTTCAATGAGTCTTGGCCGTTCGACGAGTCCCACACACTCGGGAATCTCAAGCTTCTCATTCAATATATGCACGCCGTCGCGTTCTCCAGTCGAAGGCGTCGCTGCGGTGGTGTCGATCGCAGACGAGTATCTTTCCGTTGAGTCAAAAAGCTCTTGTATGGTGAAGCTCATAGTCATCAAACAGAGGGTACGATTCCGTCCTTGAGAAAAACTTGAACCACACTCAAGTTTTTCTCAACCAACTCAATTTAGAATCCGCTCCAATAAGGGTGCTGGCTAAAAACAAGCTTGAACTCGCGGATGCGCCCGCCGCAAATACAAGAAGTACGCAACTGAACTGCAAGCGGGGACGGTATATTATGAGTCGCTTGGTTTTTCGTATTGATTCGATACAACCCCGCGCAAGAACGTCGGGGATACCCGGCTGGATCGGATGAATAGGTTCGTAGCACTCCTACTACTTTTATTATTGACGGCTCAACCCGTTTGGGCCGGCCTATCTGTTGTCAAATCAAACGGCATCACATTAACCGGGGCGGACGGCATCACCTATGTCGGCATGAACGGCATTACCCTCACCGGAGCAGACGGAATCTTCAATTACAACTCGAACGGCATCACTCTCACTGGCGCGGACGGTATCACGCTGACTGGAGCAGACGGCGTCACGTCAACAGGGGCCAACGGCTCGACCTACACTGGACCAAACGGGATCACGTTGACCGGAGCCGACGGTATTACCCTTACCGGTGCTGATGGCATCACCCTGACTGGAGCCGACGGTATCACTCTTACCGGCGCCGATGGTCAGCAGTACAGAGCTGACTCGATCATCATTCGCCGACCAAACGGAATAACGTTAACCGGGGCTGACGGCATCACGCTCACAGGAGCGGACGGCATCACACTGACTGGCGCCGATGGCGCGACGCAGGTTGGTCTAAACAGCATTGCCCTTCCTCACGCGGACGGGATCACCTTAACCGGCGCCGACGGCATAACACTCACCGGTGCTGACGGCATCACACTGACGGGCGCCGATTCGGTGATCGGCTTTGGACCAAGCGGTGTCATTTTCGACCACACAAATCCAACAGGTATTACGCTTACTGGAGCTGACGGAATTACGCTCACGGGAGCTGACGGAATTACGCTCACGGGAGCCGATGGGATCACTCTCACCGGTGCGGACGGCATCACACTCACCGGCGCGGACAACAGTGTCGGACTTCAGAGTGTTGATCCCGAGCTTGCAGTTGCTCTTAACAATGCGACGGACGACAGCAACATAAACGCAGTGATCGTCTATCACTCGCTGGTGACAGACGTCGACATTGCACAGCTTCAACAACTCGGCATCACGGGCGGAACGCGTTTGCGTATGCTGCCGATGATTTACGTCACTGCAACCAAAGCGCAGCTCCTCGCAGTTTCACGGCTGCCGAGAGTCCGCTCGCTCTACGGTAATCGCACGCTGACGTTCAACTCCGATCCATACTTCAACACCACCGGCGTGCAGCGTGTCGCGTCAGACGACGACCTGCGACAGAAAAACAGTGCGATGCCCGTTACTGGCCGCAATGTGACAGTCGCGGTCCTCGATACGGGCATCAACAGTCAGCACGCCGATCTCGCAGGTAAAGTAGTTCAGAACGTTCGCTTGGCTGACGCACAAAGCTTGCCCGGATCGTTCACTTATCCGGTTCCGCTCGAGAATCTCGCCAACACGGATCTTGCGAGTGGTCATGGAACTTTTGTTAGCGGCGTGATCGGTGCAAGCGGAGTGAGTTCATCGGGACGATTCGCAGGTGTTGCTCCGGGCGCTCGACTCCTCGGACTTAGTGCCGGCGACCTGAACCTGATGTATGTCCTTTCAGGATTCGATTATCTGCTCGAGAAAAGAGTCAAGTACAACGTACGAGTAGTTAACTGCAGCTTCTCGGCGAACACGGTCTTCGATCTTAACGATCCGGTAAACGTCGCGACCAAGATTCTGACTGACGCAGGCGTTAACATTGTCTTCTCGGCCGGCAACTCCGGTTCCGGCAACGGAACAATGAACCCGTATGCGATAGCGCCGTGGGTGATCGGAGTCGGTGCGACCGATGCGACAGGCAAGCTCGCGGACTATTCATCACGCGGCAACTTCGGTGACGCTTTACAACACCCTTCGCTCGTCGCTCCCGGAACGAACATCATCAGCCTTCGCAGTGCGCCGTCAGTTACAGGAGTCTCAGGGATCGCAGGTGCGGATTACCAACGTCTGTCGCCAACAGAATTGCTCTACTACACAACGGCGACAGGCACATCGTTCTCGGCCCCACAAGTTGCCGGAGCGATCGCGTTGATGCTCGAAGTGAATCCAAACCTGACTCCGGCAGACGTTAAGGACATTATAAGCCGCACGGCAACGCCGATGCCGCGATACTTTTTCCACGAAGCCGGCGCCGGGATGCTCAACACCTACGCCGCAGTACTCGAAGCCGCGTTTCCGGAACGCCACATGGGTGGATTTCGCGCAACGCTCTCGGGCAATACCATCCGGTTTGTCACACGCACATCGCAGACGTTTGAGCAGACCGTGTTTCCAAACGTCACCAGCTCGGCGAACGTTACGATCCCACAAAACACAATTCAGGTCAGCGTAAATATTTATTGGGACCTCAGTGCAAATGATTTTGGACTGAGAGTTTATAATCAGTCGAACGTATTACTGGGTGAATCGAACTATCTCAATCTGCCGGGCTTCACCGGACGCCGTGAGAAAGTAGTACTCCGCAATCCGTTGAGCCAAACGCTGCGTGCGGCCGTTTGGCACTCAGGTTATGTGGGTACAAGTCAGCGAGTCTTCGGCGCGGTCGATGTTACGCAGGTTGAGTATCCGGTGATGCTCGATGGGTCGACTCTCTCGGCTGACCAGGCCGCACAGGTCGAGAAGAGTCTGCTTGCAAACCTGATGCTGCCGGAAGGCCGAAAATTCCGACCGAACGAAGCGGTCACTCGGCTTGAGCTTGCTGAAGCACTGATCCGGGCGGGCCTGGTTCCGCAGTACATGGCGTCAACAGCGATGTTCACCGATGTTCGCGACGCATATTCGCGGAACCCGGTCGAGAGCACACAGGCGTTCCCTTCGGGCGCACTGTTTTACGATGCGTGCATCGGTAAGAGGTTCTACCCTAACAACGGAGCCACGAAACTCGCGGCTGCGATCGCGTTCGTCAAAGCTGCTGGTCTAAGTTCTCAGGCCGCCTCTGCTTCGATTCCCCTCACAGTGTCCGACGCTTCGTCGATTCCCTACGCGTGGCGCGGCTACGTCGCCGTCGCTCTGCAGCGAGGCTTTGTTTCGCTCGACGGCAATGCGTTCAATCCTTCGCGCAGCCTAACGCGAATCGAGCTCGCAACCTCGCTCAATACTCTGGTATCCCAATAACAAACATAAGCTTTGCCTCAAAAGTTGCCTATCGCACTTGGATCGGGTCAGTACAGGGAGCGGTAGCGACCTGGTAAAACCGGGAAGGTCAAAACTGATGAAGGTTTAATTAGAGGATTCGGTCAGTTTCCGCCGCGTCTACATCGGGAACTCCGTCGAGGTAGTGCTCGAAGTCTTCACGGCGACCCGAAGCAGCTTCGCGTTTGAGGTATTCCATCGTCATGATGACGGCCAGCTTTTCTCCGGCAGCGCTCGCGAGAAACTGGCTGACAGAATAACCTTCCCGGGCTGCGAGTTCTTCAATAGTCTGCCTTAATGAATCAGGAAGATCGACGGTTACACTGCTCATGACTTGCTCCGAATCAGCTTAAGGAAATCACCAGGGCCAATAGCGGTGATTCCAAATTGTTCCACTCCGTGAAAATCCTTCACGTTGTGGCTAATAATATAACGACAACCGGCAGCGAAGGCCAACTCCAGGATCATATCGTCATCGGCATCGCGAAGAAAGGGCCTCCACAGAAAGTGAATCTCCTGCAAGTGTGCCTGGCTGGCAAGATACCTTAAAAAAGCAAGGGCATCATTCTCAGTTCGGCCACTTGGTAAGTTTTCGGATCTGGTAATTACGGCCTGCCATTCAACGTAAAGACTGACTGACAGGCACAGCTGAAACTCAGGTGATGGAATCGAACTGACCAGGGCAAAACTGGCTCCTCTCCGCGAGCGCATCGCGGCCACCAGGACATTCGTATCCAATACGACTTTGATAGGTTTAACGTCACTCATTGTCGGCTGCGGTTTTGACGAGATTACCACGAATACGAATTATGATGTGATGTCGACGCGCGCAGCGCTTTGTCCATAGCCCTGCAGAGCGGCGCACACAACCGGAAAATCTGGACCAAGCGAAGGCGCGAGGTCACACCAGTCAGTTGAGTTTCAGGGAACCGTGCAACAGACACTACCCACAGTTCGACTGTATTTCTCTTTCAAATGGCTAATACTTATCGCGCCATATTCCTTCACCATCTGCCTGGAGCCGTAAAAACACCGGAACATCAAAAACTTCAACCAACGCCAATTGGCCGATTGCGTCGATTTGATTCCACGGTTGAACGCTTCGGAGTTACTATGGAATAGATAATTCGTGGAGAGCAGTGAGAATGCCTTCAGATAAAATATCAGCCAATGATTCTGCTACCGAGCGTCTACGGTCTTTGTTAGCTCAAATTACCTATCTAACGACTCAGGGCGAGCTCCAGTGGGACCGTCAGCTTCAGTCAGCCCATCGTTATTCTCGTTGGAAAAACAATCTGCTGATTTTGGGACCCGATGTGCCGCTGGAAGACTCAAAAACACCTCGGTATCTTTTTATTACTCCCTTCGATTCACCCGACTGTATTGAGATAAATTCAGACAATGAGGAATTAGGTCCTGCGGTCCTGTCATTAGTGCGCGCCGTAGAAGCGTCAACGGCCAACAAGCCGCCCACGGATCCGTTTGCCGTGTCGGATGAATTGCTCAGCCGGCTCACGGAGTGAAGCTTTGCCGGTAGTGATTATTGTTTGTTCATATTTTGTGCAACGCACTATCCCTTCCCCTTAGCAAAGGAGATACGAAGCCATGCCTATCGAATCAACGTTGAGCGATGAAGCCGAACACCTGTCGCAGATTCCGATGTTTAAGCAGCTTGACTCTCAGGAACTGGAGAATCTGGCCAAGTGTGTAGATCAAGTAACATATAAGAGTGGCGAAGACGTTTTCCATGAACGCGATTGCGGCGATGCTCTGTACATCGTTGAATCCGGATCTATTCGTGTTTGGGTGCGCGATGAGGATGTACAGGACATCACACTCTCGGAACTGAAGCCTGGTGATTTCTTCGGTGAGTTATCGGTCTTTGACGGCGGCGAGCGCTCTGCAAACGCAACAGCAATAGTAGACTCTGTTCTGCATCGCCTGAGCCGTCAAGACTTTCAGGCTTTTCTGGTGAAGTATCCCGACGCTGCTGTCGATGTCATTCGAGAGATCGGAGCACGTATGAGGCAGACCAACGCGCTGGTCTCCAAACGGGTAACGCGAAACATCAATCGCGAAATGGAAGAGAAGATGACGCTCGGCCAGAAGGTCGCGGATAAGGTAGCGTCCTTCGGTGGATCGTGGACCTTTATCTTTTTGTATGGTGGTGCATTGATCATTTGGATGAGTATTAATACATTCATTTTAGCTCGAGTAGGACACGGACCAGATGGCGCACAGTGGGATCCGTATCCTTACATTCTCTTAAACCTTATGCTCTCGATGACTGCTGCGCTTCAGGCTCCGATAATCATGATGTCGCAGAATCGAGCCGGCGAAAAAGACCGACTCGCCGCCGAGCAGGATTTCAGAGTAAACCTGAAAAGCGAGCTAATGCTTGAAGAACTTGTGCGCAAGGATCGCGAACGGACTGAACAACTGGACGAAATTCTCAAATCCGTAGAGTCCCTGCAGAACTCCCACGCATAAAAACGACTCTGCTGTATGATAATTCGTCGATGCGGCCAAATATGCTTCGTCGTTTGGTGGCCCTATTGAGTGTAGGGCTTATTGCTATCGGAGTCGCAGCGCTGCTCGTACCAGACTTTGCGGCGACACTTTATGGGGTCGACGCGACAACACTCTCAGCTCGCGTTTTCGTCCGTGCAGCAGGCGCGCGTGACATCGCAATCGGGATGATCTTAATCGGACTGTTGGTCCGCCGCAGCGATAGCGGGACTGTGGGTATCGCGGTATTAGGAGCAACCTTGGTTCCAATCTTCGATACCGTCAGTGTGCTTCAAGCATCCGGAATGCAAACGGCGCTCATTCTTCATGCTGGATCGATTTTGCCGATGACGGTCCTTGCAATCGCACTCTTTCGAGTACGCGACAATTAACTAAAAAGTCTCTTGTGCCAGGAAGAATTCTCACGCAAAGGCGCAAAGCGCTGCCGCGTTTCTAAAGGTTTTCTTTGTGCCTTGCGTTAACTCCCAGAGTCGCTCCACACCTCCAGCAGCAAGAAATCGTGATATAAAAGTGCCCCATGGCTCTGAGCTTAATCGTCCTTTCGTTTTTGCTCATGCCTCTTCCTTTCAGTTCGCAACAGGACGCAACATTAGGGCAACGTTATGAAGCCGCCCAGGAGTTAGCGCGGGCAGGTAAACTTGCCGAGGCAGAGGCTGAACTTAAGGCAATTCTGGCTGCGGAATACCGCAGACTTACTAAAATCTATGCAGCGCTAATGAATCGTGAACGAGCGCTCGAGGCAGTTGAGGCAGCTTCGAATTACCAATCACAGGACAGCGATCTTCTGATTGAATTGGCCATGGGTTATCTGGAGGCAGCGCAATACAGACAAGCCCTCGATCCACTCCTCAAAGCTGTCCGTCTGCAACCAAACAACGCTGACGTCCATAGGACTCTCGGAAAAACCTATTTCGCCCTGGCCGATTACGAAAGTTCTGCAAGAGAGCTCGAAGAAGCGGTGAAGCTTGACCCGAGCGACTTCAACACTAGTTTCACTCTCGCTATTACTTACTTACAGCAACGCCAGTTTCCTTCAGCAAGGCGTGTTTTTGATCGGATGATTGCTCAGTTTGGTGACCAGCCACAGATTCATCTGGTGATCGGTAGAGCATTTCGTGAAGCTGGCCGTTTACCTGAAGCAATCGAAGAGTTCAAAAGGGCTGTCGCTTTAGATTCAAAGTTTCCGGGTGCTCACTACAATCTGGGATTGGCCTACCTCTTGAACGAAGGCGCCTCCGCTATTGCCAATGCTGAGGAGGAGTTCAAGATTGAGTTGGTTGCAAATCCAAACGATTTCTTCAGCATCTACTATCTCGGCATCACATACATCTTTCAAAGAAAGTGGGAGCTTGCAATTGACTTCTTAACCAAAGCGTCTCGCTTTCAGCCGAACAATCCCGATCCTTATTTCCAATTGGGCCAAGCTTATCAGGAATTACAAAAGCACGATCAGGCAATAGAAGTGCTCAAGAAAGCAATTGATTTGAATCCAAATTTAGCCCACAACAAATTTCAGGTGACGACTGCACACTACCGGCTCGCACAGTCTCTGCTACAAATAGGGCAGACTGAAGCCGGCAGGAAAGAGTTGCAAGTGGCATCCGAGCTGAAGGCCCGCGCGTTCGAGACGGCGCAAAAACTAAGTTCCAAACAATCGACTATGGGTGCATCAAGACTACCCGATGAAAACGATCGGATGTCCGACACACAATCTCTCCCCGGCACAACCACGCCACTAAATTCTTTGGACCAAAAGACCAGATCAGATCTCGAAGCAGGCGAGGCACGTTCAATAAAGATTATTTCAGCGCTTCATAACAGTGTCGGACTTGTACAGGCAGGGCAACGAAACTTTGCCGGCGCCGCGATTGAGTTCCGCCTCGCCAAAAAGTGGAATCCGCAGCAGGCCGGCCTGGATTACAACCTCGGGCTCGCATACTTTCGAGCGGAGTTGTACAAGGAAGCATTGGCTCCGCTCGAGAGTGAAATGAATGCCAATCCGACGAACACTCAGGCAAGATGGTTATTAGGGCTCAGCTACTTCCACACTCGAGAATATTCAAAAGCTGCCGAGCTGTTGCATGATGTTCTCTCCTCCGGATCGACGAACGCAGAGCTTTACTACGCACTTGGCTCATCATTAATCAAGCAACAAAAGATCGATGCCGCGATTTCGAATCTGGAGATGGCAGTTAAGCTAGAACCTGAGAATGCAGACTTTCATCTTGAATTGAGTCGAGCTTATATCGCCACCGGACGACACGAGGAAGGTAAACGCGAGAAAGAGACCTTCGACAGACTCAGAAAGCAAACGCCTCAGTAAAACATCTACAGATTACACAGATTCTATGACCACGTACGTAATCCTACTGACAGCATTTCTGGCAGTCGCGCCTGTCTCCGTTCAGTTCACAGACATCACAAGCACATCTGGAATCACCTTCAAACACACCCTGTCGCCGGAAAAGAAGTACATCGCCGAATCGATGAGCGGCGGCGTCGCGCTCTTCGATTATGACAATGACGGTTATCTGGATATCTTCTTTGTCAATTCACTTACCGTTGAGTTGCTTAAAGCGAACAAGAAATCGCGGAGCGCGCTCTACCACAATAACCGTGATGGAACATTTTCCGATGTCACCGACAGAGCTGGAGTCAGTGATGTTGGTTGGGGAATGGGGTGTGCGGTCGGCGACTTCAATAATGACGGTTTTGATGACCTCTATGTAACGAGTGTAGGTCCCGATCACCTGTTCAAAAACAACGGAAACGGCACGTTCACCGACGTTACGCAGAAAGCGGGCGTAAGCGATCCGCGCTTCTCCACCGGAGCAGCTTTTCTCGATTACGACAATGACGGCCGGCTGGACCTCTTCGTCACCAACTACGTGGGATTCGACCTGGATCACTTGCCTGCTTTTGGTGAGGATCCGTCCTGCCAATTCAAAGGAGTTCCCGTCCAGTGCGGACCACGGGGTTTACCCGGCGCTGGCGATTCCCTCTTTCACAACAACGGTGACGGAACCTTCACGGACGTTTCGAAAAAGGCAGGCGTCGCGGACGCGCGGGGTTACTACGGATTGGACGTAGTGGGCAGTGACTTCGACGGTGATGGATGGATTGATATTTTCGTGGCCAACGACTCGACCCCTAATTTCCTCTATCACAACAATGGAAACGGCACCTTCAGCGAAATCGGATTTGAGTCGGGCGCTGCCCTCGATAAGAATGGCAACGAGCAGGGATGCATGGGAGTCACGTTAGGTGACTACAACCACGACGGGCTGCTCGATCTGTTCATAACCAACTTCGACGATGAATACAACGTACTCTACCGCAACGCCGGGCGAGGTTCGTTTGTTGATGTTTCCTACGAATCGGGAGTGGCAATGATTAGTCTGCCTTACGTAGGTTGGGGGACAAAGTTTTTCGACTACGATAACGATGGCTGGCTCGACCTCTTCGTGGCTAATGGACATGCTTACCCGCAACGAGACCGATATCGTCAGCGCAAGCTGTTGCATAGAAACAATCGCGACGGAACGTTTTCAGAGGTCGCCGCTCAGTCTGGTAGCGCGCTGATGGAAGAGCGCGCGAGCCGCGGCACTGCGTTCGGCGACATCGATAACGACGGCGATGTTGATATCGTCGTCAACGACCTCGACAGCGCTCCGCAACTACTGCGGAACGACGGCGGCAACAAGAACAACTGGATCTCAGTCAAAACGATCGGCGTTAAGAGCAACCGTAATGGCATTGGGGCGAAGGTGAAAGTTGTCTCCGGAGATCTCGTTCAACTTGATGAAGTGCGAAGCGGCGGCAGCTACATTTCGCAAAATGATTTAAAGCTGCATTTCGGGCTGGAGAAACGTAACGTTGTGGACCTCATTCAGGTGCGCTGGCCGAGCGGTGCGGTCGACACCTTAACCAACGTATCGGTAAACAAGATCGTGACAGTCAAAGAAGGTAAAGGGTTAGTAGTACCCTAGTTTCTTATCCACAGATTGCACAGATTGATTAGCAGAATCTGTGTAATCTGTGGATGCTCAGGGCTTGGAATGCGTATGTCGATTGCCACCGTCGGCGCGCTTCCACGTGATGCGCCGAATGCTCCGCTTTTGGTAAGTCTTCTCGAACTCTTTTATCTCGATGAACTGATTCGGCAACACATTATTAAACTCCTGCCGCGTGCGGCTCGTGGGCCACGTTACTTCAATCGAAGTAATTCGAGTCGCCTTACCAATACCAATGTGCTGCATCAACGGCGACGCACCAAACGACCCTCCACTTGAGACTTCGCGATATCTGATTCCAGTCTCCGCGCCAGGTCCCTTGATCGTTAGTTTGATCTTAGCTCCGATTGCGGAACGGTTACTCTTAACCCCTGTAAGTTTGACTGCAATCCAATTGTTGGCGTGACCTGGATTCTCAAAGAGGACCGTGTTGTATTTATCGCCGGGTACAGCTCCACCCAGGTTTTCGAATATGTCTTCGTCTCCATCGTTGTCCAGATCAGCAAACGATACGCCGTGGCCCTTCTGGAGATGGCCGGTGCCGCTCGACGAACTTATCTCCACGAAAGACTTGCCACCTTGATTACGGTACAGAAGGTTTGGCATTAGAGCGGTGAACGTTGGCGCGCCGGTACCAAGATAGAAATCGAGAAAGCCGTCGTTGTCGAGATCACCGAAGTTCGCTCCCATTGCGGCCACACTTCGATCGAGACCCGTCTCCTTTGTCACATCCACGAATTTGCCATTTCCGATGTTGCGGTAGAGCTTCATCGAATCGCCCTGCCGTTCCAGTCCGAGATAGGGTCTTACCCACTCACCGCTGGCAAAGAAATAGCTGGCCACGAACAAGTCGAGTTTCCCGTCATTGTCGTAATCCCAAAACCAGGTTGGAAAGCTCCAATGCGGTTGTTCAACCCCAAGCTGCCCAGCAATCTCTTCAAACGTGCCGTCACGTTTGTTGTGATAGAGGAAGTTCTTTTCGCCGTAATTAGAGACGTAGAGATCCGGATATCCGTCGTCGTCGTAATCTCCCCATGCGACCCCCTTCGTAAACGCGACTTGATCGACACGCGCGCGCGCGGAGACATCTTCAAAGGTGCCATCACCTTTGTTACGGAAAAGCTGGCTCGGCGTCCGCTCGTGTCCAATGAAGACATCCAGCCAACCGTCATTATCGAAGTCGGCCCACGCCGCGGAGTGTGTTGGATGATCGATGCTCAAAAGCCCCGCCTCAAGCGTTACATCCGAAAAGGTGCCGTTCCCATTGTTGCGTAGCAATGAGTTCCGCATCGGCCACTCCCATCCACCACGCATCACAAAGATGTCGAGCCAACCGTCGTTGTTATAGTCGGTTTGCACGGCATTTATTCCGCCGAGTTGCTCAGCCAGTTGCGAGCGCGTGGACACATCCGCGAATGTTCCATCTCCATTATTGCGGAAGGCGCGCATCGGTTGGCATGGATCGAAGCTAGTCTCTACGACATCGATAAATCCATCGTTGTCGAAGTCGTCGGTAATCGAACCTCCGGCCGCGCCAACGGTATCGAGACCGAGCGAGGGAGCGATGTCCACAAACCTTCCGATCTTCTCTTTCGATTCGAAAGCTGCCGGTGGGATCAGATAGGCCTTTGGAACTTTGTCCGGGTATTCGCCAAGCGTCTGGTACGTCACGTTGAGAAGCCAGCGCACCTCCAGACTCGAGGGTTCCTTTTCAAGATAACGTTGGAAAAAGTCGATCGCGCGCTCAGAGCCAGATCGCAACTTATGTCGCGCCTCGGAAGTTAACGGAAAGATGCAGACATCGGCGTTGCGATTAGTAAGACAGTTCTCGACCTCGCCGCGTCGCATGTGGGCTATGCCGAGGGCAGCAAGATCGATATTCCGCATCGCGGCAAAGTTTGCACTTTCAGTCGCATGTGCTTCCGCGATACGCAAGGCCTCTTCAAATTGGGCTATCGCGTTTGTAGTATCGCCCTTATAGAGATAAACAGTTGCCGAGGCGTTGTGGAGTCGAATCGCTTTAGGCGGATCGCTTGCTTCACTGACACTTTGCAATGCCATCTCGATGGCGCGCGAGGCTTCATCAAGAGAGGCGCGCCGAACTTCGCAAAGGCTGTCGAGTTTAGTTCGCTCGGCTGGTAGCCTCGCAAAGCTGTCGATTAAACCAAAACCTGAAAAGTCGGGCAGACCGTTGGCGTTCTGAAATTGCGCAGGTGGCTGCATCTGGCCCAGGCCCATCGACGCACCCGCGACCAATGACAGCAAAAGGATTGCCAGGATAACGAACCGTTTCACTTAGTTAACTGGATCATGCGGCGAGTTTATGTAACGTCGCAGATTCTTAACTAATGCAAGCGTGCAGGTCAAGCGATTAGCATGCGTGGGTACAGTCACTATCGGTCGCTATTTAATTCCCTTCTTCGCGAGCTGCTGACGCAGAGCCGCAGAGACGGCAACGTCAAATCCGTTTTGTGCTCCCCCCTGGCGTTTCTGCTGTTCCGCGGCGATGAAGTCGGTACGCTGCTTGGAAAGCGACAGGATTTGTTTGCGGATCTCCTTGCGTTCGGCGAGTCGCTTATCAATTTCCTTCGCTCGATCCTCCGCAGAGAGCTTTTGAAGTTCAGACGGCAGGTCCTCAGTCTTAACTGATTCAAGTTTGGTCGAACCGTTCTCAATAGCCTGCAACAGATCACCAACATACGCATTCGAGTTCAGTGCCTTATTCACCGATCTATCCGCCGCAGCCCCAGGTGCAGAACGCGTGGCAACGGTTGATTCAACAGTGGCCGATAATCCCTGTAGTTGAGCCCGATAGTCCTCCCCTGCTGAACCGGCGCCGCCGCCGAAAGCGAGGAATGTTCCTCCCAGACGAGTACCAAGTTGACTGAGTTGTTCGTCGTACGGAGTCGAAATTGTTTGCACACCGCCGTCCTGAGGAATCAGAAAATACTGTCCCTGACCACGCTGTGCGATTGCTTCCCATACCTGTTTGGTCGAGGGAGAGTTGCCACATTGAATCGTGTTCACGATTATTCCGCGCTTCACTGCCAGGTCAGCAGTAGTGAGCGGGTCGGGTTCGTCAGTGTAATTGTGTGGCGGAGCGTCGCCCACGAGGAAGAGTATTTGTGCCTGCTTTGCAGAAGGTTGTGACCAGCCGGCTTTAGCAATTCCTTCCGCTAAGGCACGCCTTACATTCTCCGGCTCGTCGCCTCCTCCCAGAGCCTGATACTCCATCAATACCGAGTAAACTTTATCCAAGTCCTCGGTCAACGGAAGCACCTGCGTGACGTACTGATCACCCCGGTCGCGATATGCAACGAGACCGACTTTTACTGACGAAAGCTTGGATTTTTGCATTACGTCATTCACGATCCCCCAAATCCGTTCCTTCGCCCCGGTGAGCAGACCGCCCATCGAGCCAGTGGTATCCAAAACAAAAACCATCTCCATTGACGGTCCGTTTGAGCTGAGTTCGACGGGTGTGATTCCGGGTTCTTCGGTGCGATTGAAAACCCAAGCTGTAGCTACGGCGACTCCAATCGAAAAGGTGAATACGGCGGTCAGGATGCGAACAGTGAATTTGCTCATGGGTTCGAACTCCTTGGAAATGACTGGGACGGGGATTTGCTGATTAGACGCTCGAATCGTCCATCCGTTCCCCATTGTTTTGCTTCGCGGCAGTTGCCGTCAGCAATGGAACGCACGCAGGTCGATTTCTTGCAGCGGGTTTAATGTGTGTGCTAACGCACATACGATCTATTTCTGCCTTGTTAAGCTGAGTGATTCTTACTGGCCACCTGCGCTTAGAGTTGTGTGCTGGGACTCAGCAATGAGTTCTCGGCCAACTGGAATCGTCGCAACAGTCTTACAGAACGGTAGACCTCATCTTCACTCTTGGTACCAAGATCAAACGAAGTCCCCCAAAATTCGGAAGTACTTGCAAGGAGCAGACAATGAAACCACTAGACGACAGAATTCTCCGTCGTTTTCTGAAGAAGAGTTCGATGTTGGGTTTTGCCGTCACGCTCAGCCCCCGGATGATCGGGCGACGTGCATAAACGTGCGCCCGTTTTCATGTGAACACATAGGAGGAAAGAATATGGGAAATAAAAAATATACTTCCTTGAAAGGTGCGTCTCTACTATCGGTCGCTGTCATTGTGTTGTGCGCAATGACTGCTGCGGCGCAGAAGGCAACGGACAAATGTCGACCTCCGCCTGTGATCCCGCTCGCCAGTGAATCTCCGGCAAAGATCATCATCGATCCTCCGCTGGCTGAGCCGCTCGCGGCAAGGGGAGCGGTGGTCATTAACTACTGTGCTGAGAACCTGCGCTTTGTGCCGGTGTTCGGCCCAAACGCTCTTGCGGTCTCGCCCCGAGTCGGACACATTCATGTGAGCGTCGACGATGCGTCCTGGGTGTGGGCCGATGCGAGTGGTAACCCAGTCATCCTGATGAGTCTTTCCCCTGGTCCGCACAAGGTGCTCATTGAATTAGTTAACGCAAACCATCACACCCTCGATACGGGCGTAGTCACATTTGTCATTCCAGAAAAGCCCGCGGCCGAAAAAGCCCCCACCTCGACTGTTCCCGAATTTAAGTCCGTACACCTGACTACTGGAGACGCAATCCGCCCGTTCCCCAAGATCCATGTGCCGCAGGAAGCCATTGACAAGCTTCGCCGCCGGATCGCCGACACGCAATGGCCGGAAAAAGAGACCGTCGCAGATTCATCGCAGGGCGTTCCGCTCGCGACGATTCAGCAACTCGCGCGCTACTGGGCGACCGATTACGATTGGCGAAAAGCGGAAGTAAAGCTAAATGCTTTACCGCAGTTCGTTACAACCATCGATGGGCTCGACATTCATTTTATCCACATCCGCTCGCCTGAGAAGAATGCGCTCCCGCTGATCATCTCACACGGTTGGCCAGGGTCGGTGCTCGAGCAGATTAAGCTCATCGGCCCGCTGACTGACCCAGTCGCACACGGCGGCAAGGCTGAAGACGCGTTCGACGTCGTTATCCCATCAATGCCGGGCTACGGTTTCTCCGGAAAACCGACGAGCACTGGCTGGGGTCCTGAGCGCATGGGCCGAGCGTGGGCAGAGCTGATGAAGCGACTTGGCTACACCCGCTACGTGGCCCAGGGTGGAGACTGGGGAGCGTTCGTCGTTGATCAAATGGGCTTGCAGTCTCCTGCCGGATTGCTCGCGATCCACACCAACATGCCTGCCACCGTCCCAGCCGACGTCGATAAGGCGCTTGGGATCGGCGCCCCCGCGCCAGCCGATCTATCAGCGGAGGAGAAGCGCGCCTACGAACAACTCGTCTCGACATTCAAGCAAGTGGATTACGCCCGGATTATGGGGTCGCGCCCT
>DASWUM010000095.1:0-2451 GCA_036401595.1 Pyrinomonadaceae bacterium | reverse complement strand
ATTGATGAGCGCAGCCGATTGTTGCTGCGAGCCAGTGCTCTCAATGACCGAGGCGTTCGAGCATCCTCAGGCCGTCGCTCGTGAGATGGTTCGTCATAGCACCGGCATCACCGATCAGCTCGGTTATTCATACAAACTGAGCGACACGGCATTGGCTGAGACGAGATCCGCGCCGAAACTCGGGGACCACACATCCGAGCTATTGGCCGAGATCGGTATCACAAAAGAAGAGCGTAAGCGACTGAGCGACGCCAGGGTTATTCTGGCAGAGTGACCTATTTGGAGTGCGCCGACCTCAGCTAAGAAGATTCGTGCGACATCTCGGCGGCGCTTTGGATTTCTGAGAACTAACGAAAATGAGCTTCTTCCCGCGCACATAGAATCTTACGAAATTGGAAAGCCATAGCGCCGCCGATATCATAGCGGAGTGAGATAAAGTAAAGGGCGGCGCACTGCTATGTGAATGTCAAGCAAAAAGCATACTTTGCGGTGAATGTTTTCTTCTTTTTTCTTCCATTAGGGACACTACTACTAGGGGCTGTGGTACCTGTGGGAACTGTGGAAAACTCGGAATGACTTCGAAATGATATTTAGTGGAAGCGAGAGTTTTCCACAGTTTCCACAGGTTCCACAGCCCTGCTTTCTATAACACTGATCGTACTCTTTGACCGAAAGAGAGACCCTGACTGCTATGCGTGGCACAACTCGATAGTTGTCACACTCTCGTGGATCCGGCCCTCTCTAGGGCAATAACCAAAGCTCTGGGTCCTCTGTCTCCAGAAGCGAATCTCCCAGCAATGTTACGTCTGTTCGCTCTGTGCGCCGGCGAGGCGTTCCCTGAGGCAGGTGGCCTCCTCTGCGGTCAAAGGAGCTTGAGAATTTTCCGGCCGAAACTCGTATGGCCGTCGTTCTTTCAAAACTGCGTATATACGTGTCGTCAATTTCCTGGCTACTGCAACAATCGCTTTTTTCGCCGCTACGGGCTTAGGATTTCGCTGATAGATCCTTCGATAGAATTCTCGCAACTCCCCATCACGTCTGATTGCCACCCACGTCCCCTGAATCAGTTTGTTACGTAAACGGCTGTCTCCGATTCTTGTAATCTCTCCGCGTCTCACCCGATCCCCTGTGGTGTTTTCGCGCGACGCTAGCCCGAGAAATCCGGCAATCTGTCGTACGTTACTGATCTCGCGCCAGTCTCCCAATCGCGCAACCAGGTGTGTCGCTATGATCGAACCGATACCCGGTAGACTGGTTAGCAAACGTATTGATTCCTGCAGCTCTGGATCTTCCTGACAGAATCGCCGAATCTCTTTTTGTGCCCTCGACGCTGATTGGAAATGAAATTGAAGCGTGTTGATCAGCTGATTCAGCTTAAACCGTACCGCCGTCGAGCAAGGCAGTTGCTTGAGTTGCGTTATCACTTGCAATGACCACTTGCCATTCTCTGCTGGAAACCGGATTCCTTCATACAGCAATAGCGATTTGATACGGCACTTGGTGGCCGCCAGCTGGCGTGATTGAGTATCTCGCAACTGAACCAGGTGACGTAGATCGCGATACTTTCCCGAAGGAACGTGAATACTTTCCAGTTCTCCGCCTCGTAGTCCTTCAGAAAGTTTCTTGCTGTCAATTCGATTGGTCTTCACTCGTTGTCCTGGCGCTCTGGGCACCATCTGCGGCGCCACTACCAAGCATCGATAGCCGTTTGCCAAAAGATCATCATAAAGACCGAACCCAGTCGGTCCTGCTTCGTAAACAAACGCAATCCGCTTCCCTGCAAAATTCTTCTGCACATAGTTAAGCAGGTGCTGCGAACTATAAGCCATTCGCATCGAGCTCACCAATTTTTCGTGGTCTGTAAACGTCACCAACATGCTTCGTTTGTCGACATCCATTCCCGTGAATATGTCATAATCGCGGGGGATGATTTTGAAGATCTCGCTCTGCCTTGTCATCGTCGAATTCCTCCTGGGCTGCGTTTGTTTTTGCAACGTGCCCAATTCTAGGTCATCGACCTGACATTCAGCATACGCGTCTCCAAATGTGTTTCTCTAAGCGATATGGCGGTTAATGCTTTGTGGCTTGGAAGCTTTGTGATTAATATCTTCTGAATGGAAATCGAAGTCACTCGCACTTATCTGCAACTCGCACAACCGTCGGATCTGAATTCGGCTCGAGTGGACGATCCTCGAATTCGAATCGATGAGGTGATGGAATGTACTGCCTCGTTTGGGCGATTTTTGTATGCCGAGGTTGGCCGTTTTTATCATTGGACCGACCGGTTGCCGTGGACGGACGAGCAGATCCTCAGCCACTACGAGAGACCGGAAGTAACTCTTTGGGTGATGTATTGTGAAGGCGCGCCGGCGGGGTACTTCGAACTCGAGCGGCACCCTGATGGGTCTACCGAAGTAGCTTATTTCGGATTGATGCAGGAGTTTCGCGGGC
>DASWUM010000094.1:0-42504 GCA_036401595.1 Pyrinomonadaceae bacterium | reverse complement strand
AAGCGGCGCCAGGTCGCCGCACTCCAAAACTAAGCGCGAACGGCCCTCACTTCCAGATACTCAGCGTCCAGATCCATCGTGCCGTCAGTCGCTCGATTGTGCGTGGCCCAATGTTGTTCGAGATCCTTACGCAGCGCCGCTTGTTTCTCTTCGTCGAGCGCGCCAAACGCCTTTTGCGTCGGACCGTAATAGTTCCGGAAATGCTCAACGACTTCAGCGGCCCCAAAAGGAAACACCCAGCGGATATTTTGAGGCTGAAGGTCCAGCTTTGAGATGCCCTCGGCAAATCGCTCCCGCAACTTATCTTCGACTCCCCAAAGAACCGGCGATGCCATGCCCGGAGGCAGCGGTAGATACGACGCATTGATCTTGAACATCTGTCCGATAAATCCGGTCGGTGTCCAGTTTGCCATCGCTATCAACCCGCCCGGCTTGCATACTCGCTTCAGCTCGGCGGCTACCAGCTCCGGACGCGGCGCGAACATCGCTCCAAACATCGTCATTACGACGTCGAAACTGCCGTCAGCATATGGCAGCGCTTCCGCGTCACCTTCGTCAAACTGCGCCTTCAACCCTTCGCTTTTCGCGTTTTCGCGGGCCTGTTCGACCAGGTTCGGCGCAATATCCACCCCCGTCACGTCGGCGCCGGTCCTTGCGGCGGGAATCGCCAGGTTCCCCGTGCCGCAGGCAACGTCAAGAACCTTCATTCCGGGCTTCAGGTCCAGTCGCTTAACAAAATCTTCCGCTTGATCCTCATAATATTTGGCAATTTCGCCGAAATCTCCTGCGATCCAGGTCGCCCTCAGTTTCGATTTCAACGCTGCCAACTCAGAAGTAGCACCACTCTCCATTTCTTACCCCCTTCTTTTTTGACGAAACTTTTCCTGATTCGGTCTATATTCTAACTAGTAGATTGTTTCCCCCAAGAATGACCTCACTTTGGCACGGCTCATGCGGTAGGCTTTGTGACGAGCGTTTTGCGTAACAAAAGAATTCACCAGCGCAGACGAATGCCAGGTTTTCGACCAGGGGGACATATGTTAACGCGTAATCAAGTCTTTCTTTGTGCCTTGCTGGTTTGTCTTGGGGCGAACACGGTCCTGGCCCAAGCCTCCCGCGCCGAGCTTCAAAAAGCGTTAAGTAATAAGGTTTCCTTCGGAGAAACAGATTTCTCAGCCCTGCAACTGGATCAACCGGTAGTCCGGTCGATTCCGACCGCGGATAAAGCCGAAATTGCCGTCACCGGTCTGGTGAACATCCGCGCGGCTGCCGACGAGTTTCTGCGAAGCTACCGCGACAGCATGACGCGGAAGAACAATGCCGCGATTCTCGAAATCGGTTCCTTCGGACGCGAGCCATCACTCCCCGACCTCGAAACACTCACACTCGAAGCACGCGACATCGAAGATCTGAAAGAGTGTGTAGTCGGCGAATGCCAGATAAAACTGTCCGCGGCTATGATCGAACGCTTTCGCAGGGAAATCAACTGGGACGCTGCCGATTGCCCGGCGAAAGTCACGAGTCTCTTCAAGCAGATGCTGTCGGAATACGTCAAAGACTATCGTTCGCGCGGCGAGGCAGCGTTAATTGAGTACAACGACAAACGCGATCAGGTGAGCCTGGCGACGGAACAGCGAGCGCTTGATACAGCTCCAAGCTATGTCAATGAATTTATCAACGGCTCAAGAGCGGATCTGCAATTAATCGAAGACACTCTCGTCTGGTCCAAGATCAAGTTTGGTCTCAAACCGGTTATCGCCGTCAATCATGTTTTGATCTACAGACGCAACAGCGACGCGGGGCCACAAGTGCTGGTTGCTTCAAAACAGATTTACGCAAACCACTACTTCAACGCATCACTAGCTTTGACGGCATTTGTGCGTGTGCTGGATGCGCCTGACACTGCTTATCTCGTTTATGAGAATCGTTCGCGCGCCGATGGTCTTGAAGGTCCGTTTGGGAAGCTCAAACGAGGCGTGGTTGAGAAGAAGGCGGTTGATGGACTGCGTGCGATTCTCGCCGGCTCGAAAGCGAGTCTCGAAGGATCGACGCTGGCGGCGAGCACCGCGGAACTCGAGGGTTACGAGTCTTACGGTTGGGGACGAAGACTGTTCGGTGGTGTTCGTCCGCTGTTGTGGTTACTCGTGTTATCGGCAATCATAGCGTTGCTGGCCCTGGGCCGGCGACGGACTGAGAGTTCCAGTGCGTCGAAGCACAAAGCGCTCAAACCGGAAAGCGCTAAGAGTTGAATTTATTCGCCAGGAGGAAGAAATGATAATGAAACCGTTTTTCGCCGCGCTCATGACCGCCATCGTGATCGGAGGTTTGCTGTCGTATGTCGTGGCGCAGCATTCCGGCCACACTGTTGAATTGAAGAATGCGCAGGGCGAGTCAGTCGGCACTGCGACGCTGTCTGCGTCGGGCAAAGGTGTACGAATCAAGCTCGATCTGAAGAACCTGACGCCGGGGCAACATGCAATCCATTTTCATCAGATGGCAAAGTGCGAAGGGCCGGATTTTGCATCTGCCGGGGCGCACTTCAATCCGGACAACAAGAAGCATGGACTGAAGAACCCGCAGGGTCCACACGCGGGTGACATGAATAATTTCACCGTGAGCGCGAAAGGTACTGCGAACGCGACCGTCGTGGACATGCACGTGACCATGGGTGATGGTCCAAATTCGCTGTTCGCGAATGGTGGGACATCGCTGGTTATCCATGAAAAGGCAGATGATATGAAGACCGATCCGTCTGGCAACTCTGGTGCCCGGATCGCGTGTGGAACCATCTCGATGTAAGCCACAGATGAACACGGATCTCTGACGGATCAGGTACGTTTAGTGCTTGATCCGTTTTTGTATCCGTGTTATCCGTGGCCCATGAAACGTTTGCTACCACTTATCGCGATCGTTGCATTCATCACCGTCTACGCCAACCAACAAACCGTCAAGATCAGTCCGGGTTTCTTTACCGGCAAAGACTATCTCGAGATGAGCGATACCGAGAAGCGTGCGTATGTCACTGGAGAGATCAACGGCATGCTCGTGGCGCCGTTTTTCGGCGCACCCGAGGAGAATTTGAATTGGCTCAAGGCCTGTAGCAGTCAAAAGTCAGACGAAGAGCTTGCCGGAATTCTGACTCGCTTCATCCGCGACCAACCCGGTCAGATGCAGACGAACCTGAATGTCGTAACGTTCAATGCATTGCGCGAAGCGTGCAAGAAGTAGTGAGTTAGCGGCGGGTGCCGACGATCGCGCGGAGGTGACGAAGGCGGGCGTCGAGGTCTTCAGGAGTTAGGGAGGCGTATTTCGCCGGTAGCAAGCGGCGGCTCGAGCTTTCGAAGACCGCCAGCAGTTCCATGTATTCCAACAACTCCACATCTCGACTCGGGAAATAATCAATCGCTGCCTGCTGGAAATGAGTCGCCAACACCGGCGCATCGCCGCCGCCTTCACGCGCGGCCTCTTCATTTGCCAGAAGAATCACGGCTTCGATGTCGGCGTTGCTATAACCAATTAACTTGCTTGAAAAGCCTTCGCGGATCGTTGTCAGGTCCACATCCGTCTTAATCTTGTTCTTCCGCAAGAGTGCCTTCGCAACGAGCTCCACTTCTTCCGCTGTCTGCACGTACAAAAACGGAATTTTTCGGTCGAGACGGCCCGCACGTTTGAGGTCGACGTCGAGCTTGTCGGGACGATTGGTCATGACGAGAAAGAGTATGCGTCCACGATTCGACGTGTCAGACATAAACTCTTTGATACGCGCAATCACGCGCGACGAAGTGCCGCCATCGCCTTCACCATCGGTGTTACCAAACGCACGATCGCCTTCGTCGATAATCACGACGACCTGTCCGATCGCCCGGATCACATTGAGAATCTTTTCGAGATTGCCTTCCGTCGCGCCAACCCACTTGGAGCGGAAGTTTTTCAGCTTGATCGTCGTGAGCCCACATTCTTTCGCGAATGCTTCGGCGACGAACGTTTTGCCTGTTCCCATTGGACCAGTGAAGAGAATGCCCATCGGCACGCGACTCGTGCGACCTTCACGAATGCTCTCGGCGATGACCATCAAGTCTTTCTTCACTTCGTCCATGCCGCCCACAACTTCAAACCCGTGCACCGGTTCGACGAACTCGACGAGCCCGAAACACTCACGCTCGAGAATCTCGCGCTTTCGCTTCGCGATCAGTCGATCTGTTTCCTTACGTGCGAGCTCGATCGGACTTGGCAGCGTCGCGTCAGCTTCCGGCATTGCTGCCGTTGGCGCAACCAGTTCTTTGACCTCTTCGCGACTCAAATTAGAAGTGAGCGCCGCGAGTTTGTGGGCGCGCCCAGCCGCATCAGGTCCGCCACCTAACAGTCCGGAGATGAACGCTTCTCGATCCGCCTGCTCTTCTTCAATTGCAGGCTGCGGCGTCAAGATCGATGCGATCTGAATCGACTTCAAACCCGCAGTAACTCCCGCATAACGCTCTGCATCTTTCTCAGTCAATCTATTGTCGGCAATCCGCGCTGCATTGCGCCGCGTCTCAACGTCCGGCATCGGCACTTCTACCACGGCCACTTTGGGATTGGAAATCAGCTTCGGCGCGAGCTCGGTGAGATTCTCAGAGATCAGTAGCACAACGTTGTCGCCGCGTTCGATTTCCGGCAGTGACGACCAGCGGTGCAGCGTCACAATCGCGGCTCGATCGGCTTCGCTCTGAAAATTCGGATCGCCCGAGGGCGCGATCGCTTCGGCGTACTCCATGATCACTGCCGTCTTCGTAGATCCGATCAGCAAACGTTCGAAAGCAGAAAAGATGCGATCTTTCTCGCTGGCCAAAAGCAGATCGTCAATCGCCGTCCCGTTCTTCGCCTGTTTCGCAAAACGCGCACCCGTGGCAACGTTGTAAACAGCAATCGTGTCTTTCGAATCTTTGAGCAAAACGTCCGTGAGAAACTCGGTGAGCGCCATCATCTTGCCGTCGTGAAGCACAACGTCGTAAACATTGCCATGCAACACAAACATCGACGCCTCGCCGCGTAAATAGCGACGCCGCAAATCTTCAGCCCAGACCGGAAGCAAGCGCGCTTCACTCATACGTCAAGATCCTTTAAGCCCATCGGATTTAACAGCCGTTCCGTGTCGGCAGCAGTTTGCTTGATCGACTCGACGCCGTCGAGCAATTCATCCAGTTGCCCGGTCAATTCCTGCGGCGACTGCATCGTAACGATCTGATCTGCGATCAACTGAAACGAGTTCTCGATCAGATCGAGCTGACCACGCGCCAGTCTCAGGTAGTGATGAATCTCTTTCATCTTCTCGAAGCGCTTCATGATGACGGCGAGATTCTTTCCGGCGATCTCAGCTTCAGAGCTTCGGTTGCCTTCGTTACGTGCAATTGTTTCCCAACGACGCCGGTCCTTCTCGAGCTCGCTGAGATCGATCGAATCCAGGTAAGCGTCATAGCGACTGCACGTGTTCGCCATCTCGATGAAGGATTCGACAAGACGGTCTGTCTTCGTCAGTTCGCTGCGTAACAGTTCGCCTGTGAACGACGGATTCTGTGCGGCGAGAGCGTTGATTTCCTTTTGCCGTTCGAGGAGCGACATCACACGTTCACGATCGGCTTCATCGAGATTCTTCAAACGCTCGGCACGCGCCGCTTCTTCCTCAGCTTGTTGCTCCTGATCGAAACTCGGGTCCCACAACCATTCCTGAAGTTTTTTCGATCCGGGAGCGTTCACGACCCACAGCACTTCAAGACCGACAGTAACGATCGCGAGCAAAGGATTGAGCGTGAGTGCCGAAGCTGCGAGGCCACCAGCGAGCAGTGTGAGGTTGTATGGATTGGCAAACGCCTTCTTGAGATAGGACCGCTTCTCGTAGACTTTTTGCCTGAGAAAAGCCTGGCTCGCCGCCAACGTGTCGTCGCGCAAAGGCGTTACGTTGACCGGCACACCGTCTTTCCGCATCGCGGTTTTCGGCTTCTCAGTCGATCCCATTCTCGGCGTATTCTGTGAAATCTGTGGATTTAACCCCGGCTTGGCGCATAAATCAGATCGAGTAATTGCTTTTCTACTGCACGAAACTCCGGTGCTGATTTTAGCGCAATATCGCGCACAGGGAATGCCGGAACATCGACCTGATGCAGAATCCGCGCGGGTCGCTGCGACAGCACGTAAATTGTATCGCCCAGGTAAACCGCTTCGGAAACGTCGTGAGTCACAAAGAGGATCGTGTTGTTCTCGGCGCGCGAGACGTCGAGCAGCAGGCTCTGCATCCCCCAACGCGTTTGCGGATCGAGGGCGCCGAACGGTTCATCCATCAACACCACGCGCGGATTGTTGACGAGCGTGCGCGCAATAGCCACGCGCTGTTTCATGCCGCCGGAAAGATCCTTCGGATAACGATCGGCAAAGTCAGCCAGCCCGACCGACTTCAGAATCGAGTCGGAAATCTTTCGCCGTTCCGACTTTTTCTTGCCCTGAAGTTTCAGACCATACTCGACATTCTCACGTACACTCAGCCAGCCGAACGAAGTGTAAGCCTGAAACACCATCCCGCGATCGCGTCCGACGTCGGTTACGAGTTTGCCGTCAACCAGCACCTCACCTTTGGTCGGCGGCAACAGTCCCGCCACGGCCTTCAGAATTGTCGACTTGCCGCAGCCTGATGGACCAAGAAAGACGATGACCTCACCGGAATCGGGTTTGTCGTAAACATCGAACGAAACATCACGCACAGCCTCAGTCTGATTACCTTTGCGATCGATGTAAGTCACGCTCAGATCAGACACACGCAACTTCGGCGGCGCACCACTTTGATCCGCGTGATAGGTAACGTGCGCGCTCGGCACGCCGACATCGACGGCAATTGTTCCGGGTTCACCAGATTGTGGAAGCGCTTTTGGAGTTTCTGAATCAGACATGGTCGATAATTTCAGGACGCTTCACGCCAACTGAAGAGCAGACTGGACAAGAGCCGGATGAGAAAGTCAGTCAAGAGTCCGATACCGCCGATAACCAGCAATCCCGCAAATGACCACGAAGCTTTTTGATGCGTGCGGGCGAGCTCAACCATGTAACCGAGACCGTGTTCGGGATTCACTGCTTCGGCGAGAATGACGTAGGTCCACGCAATCGCATTCATCACGCGAAAGCTGTCGAATATCTCCGGCAAGGCGGCCGGGAGCAGCACCGTTCGGATCACCTGAAATTTCGACGCACCCAGCGTGAGTGCTGTTTGGACCAACTCTTCGGGCACCAGTCGGATCGACGACACAACCACCGGCAGCAGATAGACAAACACGCCGAGAAACAAGAACGCGATCTTCTGTTTCTCGTAAATACCGAACCAGAGAATCAGCAGCGGTATGAACGCCGAAATCGGCATGTAGCGCAGCGGCGCCATGATCGGCTCGAAGAAACGATTGATCGGATCGAAAGCACCCATCAAGACTCCGAGCGGGAGGGCAATCGCAGACGCAAGCAGGAACGCGATCGCGATGCGACGTGTGGAGATGAGGATCGCGTCAGTCAACTCGTAGTGAAGAAAGAGTTGCAGTGTGCCGCGAACGACTTCCGTTGGAGTTGGTAAGAAGTCGGGGCGAACAAAATTGCCGTAAGTCAGCGCGCACCACGCACCAAGCACGAGCGCAGGCGCTACCAGACCGAGAAAAAACGCGGTCTGCTTCGACAACGGCGATCGAATTGAGAAGAGCGTGCTTTTAGAGGCCATGCTGTTTATCCACAGATTACACAGATTGTCTGCGTAATCTGTGGAATCTGTGGACCTACTGCGTTGCCAGGATCACCTTGATGTCCGTGCGGCGGTTCTGTTGCCGCCCGGCTTCAGTGGTGTTCTCGGCGATCGGATTGCTCGAACCGCGCCCGATGGTTTGGAAACGGGTCGGCGGAATGTTTGGAAAGTTCTTAACGATATAGTTTTTAACCGACACCGCGCGCCTGTCTGAAAGTGTCATATTGCCTGTCGCAGAGCCGGTGCTGTCAGTGTTGCCTTCGACGCGTAGCACTGTGCTGCCAAACGAAGTCATCGTCTCGCCGAGTTTGTCGAGCAGCAGATACGAGCCGGGCATGATCTCGTCAGAACCAGGTGTGAATTGAATCTGGATCTGCTGGTGCAGAATCGGCACGTCTTTCTCAGACGGCGCCTTGGCTACGACTTGAGCCTCTTCGACTTTCTGTCCCGGGTAATACGAAGCGACAGCAGCGAGGAACCGAGAGTCGGCCCAGCCTTTTGCGTCGACCGCCTTGGTGACCAGACCTTTCTTACGCCAGATGACGAACGCCGTATCAAACAACGTTTCATAGTGCGCCTTTGGACCAGCAAGACCGTAGAACTGCGCGTTATCTGCGAACGGTGTCAGCTTCAGGCCCGACAACATGCCGGAGACAGTGTCGGTATCGAGTTTGAGCGCTTTACCGACAACCTCATACGAACCGTTTGGATTGTTCTTGATCATCTCGATGCCGTCGAGCCAGCCGCGCACAAAGTCGCGCACGGTTTCCGGAGCCTGATCGATCACTTCCTGTCGCGCACAAAGCGTGTCGGCAATGATGTTGGTAGCGGCCTGTGTTGAAACAAGGACGTGCGCTTCCGAGCCACGCGCCGTAACAGCGCCCGATAGATCGGGTTCCCACGTCACCGCCGCGTCCACTTGTTTTGCTTTGAACGCCGCCGCCGCTGAGGGCGCGTCCGTCGTAAAGACAATGTTATTCTCAACACCGGCACGTTCTTGAGGCGTCAAACCAGATTGAGACAACAGGTAAAGAAGTAAAAAATGTGAAGGCGTAAACTGCGTGCACGCGATCTTGTGTCCTTTTAGATCTTCAACTGACTTGATTGACGTAAGCGAAACGATGCCATCACCACCGCGTGACCAGTCCTGCATGATGATCGACTTCGCCTGCTGATTATTCTCAGCCAGAATCGAGGCCTCGCGGGCCCAGTTGTCGACAGTGTTCCACATGATGTCGACCTGTCCACTGCGAAACGCCGCCAGCTTCGCCGCCGGATCCTCGAGCAACACAAACTTCACGTCCATGCCGTACTGAGTTTTATAGTGCGAAGCACCATTCGGATCCATGCCATTGTTGAAAACGATTCCCGGCGCGTGACCGGCCCACGTGTTGATGCCGACGACGAGCGGACGATTCAGTTTTCCCGTACCGACAGCCGCGCCATTGACACCGGTGTTACCCGCATTACGACTGGGATCGCCGGGTGCGTTATTCAACCTGTCGAAATCACCTTTGGAGTCTTCGCCGGAGGACTTCTCGCCACCAGCCCAACGTTTGATCGCGTCACCTTTGTAATGCCAGGTGGCAAACCCGATAACTAAAAACACGACTATAGCTATGAATAACTTTGCCAGGGGAGTCAGTCTCATCTGTCACCTCACATCGTCTTGTTAGTCTGTGCTTGTTGCGCTGCTTTCTTTGCTTTCAGTTCGGCAAGCTGCTGTTTGGCCTGTACTTCGCCGGTCTGATTGCGAAGCGCAGCCAGACGCGAGTCGAGCGAGGACTCTGAAAGCTCTTTCCCGAGGTTTGCTTCGGCAATCGTAGTCTTGATGTGCTGGCGCACGTTGTCGAGTGCCTTGACTTCGGCGTCGACCGACAGACCATCGAGTTGCTCCTGCACCTTGATGCGCGCCTGAGCGGATTGCATTTTGGCGAGCATCGAATCGCGCTCGCTCTGAAGTTTTCTGATTTCGGATTGCACGCCGAGCAGAGAACCCTTGGCCGAGTCGGCATCGGAACGCGCCGTCTCCATTTCGGTTTTGAGCTCGGCGACGTCGACACTCAGTTGGTTTTTCTTCTGAATCAGTATGACTGCGAGATCGTCCTGGTTAGTGGAAACCGCAGTATCAAGTTCGGCTTCTGTTTGGGCGAGCTCGGTTGTGGCGCGTTTGTAACGTTCGTCGAGCTCTTCACGCCGGCGAATGATCCCAGCCGTGGCTGTCTTCAGTTTTGAATATTTCGCCACCATCGAATTGATCGCGTTCTCATAAGCGATCTCCGGATGCTCTTTCTCGATGTCTGAAATCCACAGCGATAGGAAACCTTTCCAGAGGTTAGCCAACCGTTTCCACATAGGGACTCGTTCCTTTCTCTAACTGGCCGGCCTTAATTAGCCGGAGGGCCTGATGCGGCCGGGTCTGAAGGATCGTGGAGCTTCGGTGAAGCCTTAACAACTTTTGCAACCGTGTCCTGACCGAAAAACTCCAGCACTTGCTGAATCTCGAGTTTCTTGTCGTTGCACACTTTGATTAAGGTCTGTTGTTCATCGACGCTTTGCTGCATAACAGAACGAATATTTTGAATTTCCTGTTCATACTGCTTGATGCGGGCGTCGGATTCCTGGATGAGCTTTTCATTATCGGCGGCGCCGTTGCGGAGGTATCCGTCGAGTGCCTGGATTTCTTCGACCGTCGCTTCGATGATCTTTTCAATCGGCACGCCGAAGGCTTTGAGTGAAGCTTCGACGATTTGCTTCTTCACTGCCGCGTCCGTACTCGCGGGCAGGCTTTTGAGCAAATCAGTGGTTCTGGCGACACGTTGTTGTTCGTCCTGATCTACACCGGCGGCGGAAAAGACAGCGGGAAAATCGACTTGGCCGGCCGTCGGAGGCGGAGGCGCTGTTTGAAAAACAGACTGTGTCGGTGATGGAGTCGTGTAGCTTTCTGAGTTTGCGGGTAAAGGCGCAGACGGGACGTCGTTGAAGTCAGTTGCCGCCGGGGCAGCCGGCTCGTCACGTTCGATAAACCAGCCGGCGACAGTCGATCCCCATCCCTTTTTATCGGTCATAAAAGCCGTCCTCCGGGGCTTCCCGAGGTCCAAAACCGCGGTAGCTTATCAAAATCCGGGACAGGATTAACAAGATTTCTCAGGATTCACAAGATTCATCCTGTAAATCCTGAAAAATCTTTCGAATCCTGTCCCCATTCACCTCAGAAACTGATTGCAAAAATTGTCTTCAAACCGTAATCTATCTCACGAATCCGCAACGCTCTTCCCGTTTAAATCATCTGTAAGTCCGTATCTCCCCCAAAGCAATATGTCATGCTTCGTGCTAAGTACAACTTGAACGGTCAACTGTCCTTAAAGGGAGCTACGAAAATGAGAATATTCTGTCCGGAACACAAAAAAGGTTTCTTCGCACCGCGACAAAACCCGATCAAGTGTGAGAACCGCAGCCACCTTCTGGGCGAGATTGACTTCGAGGGCCAGGCAATGTCGCCGGTCGATTTGCAGTGGCAATACTGTTGTAACTGCGAACACTTCTGTCCGGCTGACTTCGACCAGTACGGTTTGCAACGTTGTCCGGTTTGCACGCGCAAAAGTTCGCTCATCTACGTGTGTGATCGTTGCTACGTGATCAGCTTTGAGTCGAATACGCCGCTGCAAACGAAGAACTTTACGCTCACGGGCGAAGGCGTGCCACAACCTTCATGTCCCGGCTGCCTGCGACCAACTTCAGTAGATTTGCACGAACACATTTGTGACGTAGCTAACGTGTCGTTTGTGACCGGTCTCAGCACGTGTCCGATTTGCAACGAACGTCTCGACCTTGCACCGGCCTTCCCTTCTCTCGTAGCCGGGTATCTGAAGCGAACAAAAGCAGCGAACAAGGAAAACGTCACTTTTGATTACGAGACAGGTTCATTTGTGCCGGTTGAAGACGGGGAGTTCGTTGTGGTCACGAATCTGGCGCAGCCAGTTGTCTTGCCGCGCGCGCCGAAGTTTTCTACCAAGCGCGACTTCTACGAGTTTTATCAGGATTACTATCACTGTCCCAATCCGGATGCGGGCGACGTGCAAATCATTCAGCCGGCGTTTGTAGCAAAAGCGGGCGATGGTTGGGCGCTTGTCGCAACGGGCATTCTCGACGTGGTGAAGTCGCAACCGCAGAAGGCAGTTCCGCCTGTGGTCCAAGCGCCTGTGGTTCAGCCACCCGTCGTCCAACCGCCAGTCGCTAAGCGTGAGGAACGAGTCGCCGCAGAGCCGCAAGTTGTGGCTCCTCCGAAGCTCGAAGAGACAGGAGTCAGAGCGTGTCCTGATTGCGGATCGATGATTGAGGACAAGTATTCGTTCTGTTGGAAGTGCGGTCACGCTTTGGAGGGTGAACGTAAGCCGGGAAAGATTCTCTCGTCGGCAATCGATTTGGACGACGAGATGACGGTGCAACATGAAGCGCGACCGCTCAGCTCGAGTGTGTTGCCATGGACAACACTCAAAGCGCAGGAACATCCATCGTCGAGTCGTGGCTCGGTGCTGAAGCTGCTTGCTATCGGGGCAATCGCGTTGCTGTTGTTGTCGCTTGGCGTGTTTGGCATCTTGCGTTCAAACACCGAAACAGCGACAGCCACCGCGGCGCCTCCTCCGGTTACGCAACCGGTTCAGTCGCAACAGGCGAGTGCTCCTTTAACGACGGAAGTCTCGCGCTCATCGCCTGCGGAAACAACGACGCAACAAGCCGGCGCTAATCCGGAAGATGAGTTGAAGAAGCTGCGTGAGAACCGGATGTCGGCGAAGCCTTCGGAGCGTCCCAAGATCTACCAGGCGCTCGCGAAAGTTGAAAAACAGTATCCGCGCGATTACCGCTTTCCATATGAGCGTGCGAAGCTCGCGATAAAGGGCGAACATCGAGATGCAGCTTTCAAGGCACTCAACACAGCAGCGGAGAAGGCTATTACCACCGGCAAGGCAAATGAGATGTTGAGCGGGCTGGAAACGGATAAAGAGGGCGACTTCAGCAAACTCTCACAGGGACGTTTCGAGTGGAGCCGCCTCGTAGCTGCGCTGAAACGCAAAGATCCGAGTTTGCTCAGCGAATAAGGCCATCCACAGATTACACAGATAATCTGCGTAATCTGTGGATTAACCGAGCGAGTCAATGCGCTTGCGTTCAATGGCGCGCTGTGCGAGATCGCCGCACGCCCTCACGAGCGCACCGAGCCCTGCAAACCGCGGATCGCGCGTCAACCCTTTCTGATAACGAAAGTAGATCTGCTGCACGATCACTGCGATCTTTAGCAACCCATACGCAAAATAGAAAACCGGATCATCAACACGACGTCCCGTCCGTTGCGTGTAATGCTCCAACAACTCCGTGCGCGTAAAACTCCCCGGCAGACTCGTGAGCCCAAATCCGTAACGCTGCCACTCTTCCGGATCGTCAGTCTCGACCCAGTAGCCGAGACTTGTCCCGAAATCCATCAGCGGATCGCCAATCGTCGCCATCTCCCAATCGAGCACTGCGATCACGCGCCCGAGATCGTCAGGAGCAAGCACGAGGTTGTCGTACTTGTAATCGTTGTGAATCAGCCCGGAGCGCTCTGAATCGGCGGGAAGATTCTGCTCCAACCACAAGGCGAGCGTCTCAATCTCGGGAACGTCATCGGTGCGCGCGTTGAAGTAACGTTTGGTCCACCCTTCAACCTGTCGCTTGACGTAGCCCTGCGGCGATCCGAGATCACCTAATCCCGCGGCCTCGTAATCAAGCTCATGAATCTCGGCGAGGTTTTCTATAAACGCCTGCGAAAGACGACGCATTAGTTCCGATCCTAAGTCGATGCCTTTAGGACGCTGCGCGCGCAGGATGATTCCCGTCACACGCTCCATCACATAGAAAGGCGCGCCGAGAATCGACTCGTCATCGCAGAACAGCAGCGGTCGCGGGACTTTGTTATAGACAGGATACAGATGCGAAAGAATGCGATATTCACGACTCATGTCGTGCGCCGTCTTGATCTTCGCGCCTACCGGCGGACGACGCAGCACTAACTCACGATCACCGGCTCGCAACAAATAAGTGAGATTGGAAAAGCCAGATGGAAACTGTTCGACGATCAGCGGTGCCGTGACACCCGGCAGATGTGCGCTGAGATATTCAGAGAGCGTTTCAACCGGTAATTCTTCCCCCTGCCGAACTGAAGACGAACGATCCAGAGTAGACATGATCCTATCAATCAATCTGTGTAATCTGTGGATACTTCTTCAGCTCAGCGCGGGCGACGACCATTTTGTGCACTTCATCCGGTCCATCGTAAATGCGCGCCGCCCGTTCGTGCCGGTACCAGTAAGACAGCAGCGTCGCATCCGTCAGCCCGAGTGCACCGTGCACCTGAATGGCGCGATCCAGAACCTTTTGCAAAATTCCCGCGACGAAGAACTTGATCAGCGAAATATCCTCTCGCACCGAAGCCGCACCTTGCCGATCGATCGCGCACGCCGTTTGCAAAACCAATAACCGCGCCGCATTGATCTCGGCGCGACTCTCCGCAATCCACTCCTGCACGTTCTGACGACTGCCGAGCACGACACCGGGCGACAGCTCTCTGCGCGCCGCGTAGCTGCACATCAGATCAAACGCGCGTTCGCAGATGCCGATCCAGCGCATGCAATGATGAATCCGGCCTGGTCCGAGTCGTTCCTGCGCGATCGTAAACCCCTCGCCTTCTTCGCCGAGCAGGTTGCTTTGCGGCACGCGACAGTTCTCGTATCTCACTTCCGCGTGACTGGCGTAATCGCTGCCCTCGTCGCCCATCACGTTGATGTTTCGCACCAGTTGAAATCCCGGCGTCGGAATCGGAACGATGATCTGGCTCGCACGCTTGTAGCGGTTGGAATCATCCGGATTCGTGATTGCCATCACGATCGCGAAACTGGCGCCTTCCGCCGACGACGTAAACCACTTGTGCCCGTTAATGACGTAGTCGTCGCCATCCTTCATCGCGGTGGTACTCATCCAGGTCGGATTCGATCCGGGATGCTCGGGTTCAGTCATTGAAAAACAACTACGCACTTCACCACGCGCGAGCGGCGTGAAATATTTTTCCTTCTGCTCCGCGGTGCCGTGGTCCAGGAGGATTTCCATGTTGCCGATGTCTGGCGCCTGGCAGTTGAAGAGATAGTGCCCGATCGGAGTGCGGCCGAGTTCTTCGCTCACGAGCGCGAATTCTGACAGCGTTAATCCCAAACCGCCGTGTTCGGTTGGCAAATGCGGAGCCCAGAGTCCCATCGACTTAACTTCATCGCGCTTCGCGCTCAGTGTTGGTACGAGCTCTCGAAACGGCCGTCGCAGAAGGTCGGCTTCGATTGGATAGACTTTGGTGCGCAGGAATTCTTTGATTCGGTCGAGTAGTCCGAGCAGTTTGTCGTTGTGATGGTCGGTCATGTTTGTGCCGACACAAGGTATCAACTACCGGGCACAAAGCTCAATGTTGTGAGAGTTGTTGGCGAGCGAGAGTCCAGCGTTGATTGATGAGGTCACGAGTTGAGGAGTCGAAGGTTTTGTCGCGCGAGAGAGTGTTGAAGATGTTCTGCAACTCGCTTTCCTCGGCCTTGAATGGCGCTTTCGACTTCCGCAACGTCGCAATTTGCGATGCAAGCGCTTCGGCCAATTGCAGCTTGAATAGATAGTTACGCGAATACTTCTCAGACAACTCGCGCGCCGTCTTGAACGCGTCGTCGTAACGTTTCTCGCGTTTGTACAGTTCGATGAGGAGAATGCGCGCGAGATCGCGAGCCCACTTCCCTTCCACCGTCACACGTTCGAGTGTTTCGAGTCCGCGCTTCTTCGACCCGCGCACGCCCATCGTTCCTGCAATCATCTTCAACGGTAATGACAGCGAACCGACAACGTAGTTGTGCAAACCAATAGTGAGCTCAGCATCGTGATAATCAGGCGAGAGCTTGATCACCTCCCGATGATGGTCTACCGCATTCGTTCCGGCACGCAACGCAGCCACGTACTTCCGTTCTACCTGCGCATCGTATGCGGCCTCGAGCCCTTCGGCCGCGCCAAGATAATAGAGCGCCTCAACATTGCGCGGCTCCTTTTTCAATCGTGCTTCGGAAAGCATCTTTGCCTGCCGAATCCACTTGCGAAACTCGTCTGCCTGACGCCGATCCGGCTTTTCCTTCTCATCGCCGGTGTAAAGTGTTCCCTTCAACCGGTACGACTCGTTCAACTGCTGCAACCACAAACTCGTGGCCAGACAATGCGCGCCCGCCGGATCTTCCGGCGCCAGCTCGACCATCTTTTGAAAACGCCGGCGAGCACCCTCGTAGTCGAGGTTATAGAGCGCGTCATAGCCCTCGGCGCGGAGCGCGTCGCGTTGAACCTGTTGACCCAAGCCAACAATCACCGCGCTAAGGATAATGAGACTCGAAACAATTATCTTCATCGACAATTTTTTGACACTTTGGAAAAATCTTGTGAATCCTGTCTCTACTGCCACTCACTTGCAGATCGCTGAGTGACACTTCTTTCACTGCCACAGATTGTCCTCATTTGATTTACGATCAGTCATGCGTGTCTGATTAAAATACGCGCCCGCGAGTCAACTCACCATAAATTCGCAATCTTGTGCTTGGCCTGCTACTTGCTCCGTCCCGACTCAAAGACAAGGAGGGACTATGAAAGACGAACAAGTAAGAGAACTTCTATATCAGGCACTCGAAACTGAGCTCGGAGGAGTTCAGGTTTATACAACCGCAATTCGATGTGCCGAGAACGACGATCTGAAAGAAGAGTGGGAAGAATATCTGGAACAGACTAAGAACCACGTCAGCATTGTGGAAGACGTGCTGACAAAACTCGATCTGGACGTGAAAGAAGAAACACCGGGTCGCAAGGTTGTGCGCACTATCGGCGACGCGTTGGTGAAGTCGATGGAAATGGCATTGGCTGAAGGTAAACCAGGCGCGGCGCAACTAGTGGCGTGTGAAGCCGTGGTTTTGGCTGAGACGAAGGATCACCAGAACTGGCACTTGATCGGCGAGGTCGCGAAGAAAGTAAAAGGCGACGTGGCGAAGGTGCTCAAAGAAGCCCACGATCAGGTGGAAGACGAAGAGGACGAGCATCTCTATCACACCAAGGGATGGTGTCGAGAGCTCTGGATCGAATCGCTCGGCATGAAAGCCGTGCTGCCGCCACCGGAAGAGGTGAAGGAAGTAACTACAGCAATCGGCGCCGCGCGTGCGGAACAGGCGCGCACCAAGATGGCTGCAAAGTAAAAGTGTTCGTATCCACAGATTACACGGATTATGTTAATCAATCTGTGTAATCTGTGGATGCTCACCTGAGCTCACATGCCAGTGCAGGTGTTTCGAATCCTGATACTTGCCGAGATTGGTCAACACACGACAGGCGCCGTGTTCGGTAAGCACTTCCTTAGCCACTTCACGAACGACTCCGATCATCTCAAGTAGCAATGAACCGTCGGATTCTTCCAGAGTAATCAACGACGAAATGTGACGCTTCGGAATGACCACAATGTGGACCGGCCAGAACGGGCGTGTGTGGTGATAAGCAAGTACGTTACCTGTTTCGCGAACGATCCTCACCGGCGTTCGCCCGCTCAATACTTCGTCGCAGTAAAAGTCTTCAGTCATTGGGCCACAGATTTTACGGATTTTTTGCGGATCACTTCCAGCGATCCGTGATATTTTTGGAACTCCTGGCGGATTTGTAAGTGATACCGAGCAATAAATCCTCTCTCCCTGGGAGTTTTTTTCATGTACAGACAAACTATTCTTCTTTCGACCTTAGTATTGATCTGCGCTGGTAGTGCGTTGGCCCAGCGACCCGGACCGGAGTTCTGGCGCAAGGTTGGTTGTGAACCACTCGAACCGCGCACAAAGCTCGAAGCGATCGAAGACCGCCACAGCACCGTGATCCTGAAGGGCTTCACGCGCATCACCACGATCGAGGTGCGTGGCATCAGGCTCGACGCGGTGGAGATGCGCGAAATGGGAAACGTAGCCCGCGCAAAAGGATTGGTTGTGGCGCTGCGAGAGGGTGGTGAGCGACCTGAGGATAATCGCGCCTTCGTCGATTACGAAGAGATTGATTCACTTCTGAATGCCATCGACGTGATCTCGAGAGTCGATGAAACCGCCACCAAACTTGTCGGTTTCGAAGCTCGCTTCAAAACACTCGGCGACCTCGAGATCAGCGTCTTTCGACAAACGCGCAGCGGCAACGCCGTAATCATGAGCACCGGCATCTGCAATCGCGCCACCACCGCGATGACCCTGGACGATCTTGCCAAAGTCAAAGCGATGATCCAGGAAGCAAAGGCGCGACTAGACGAAATCCGTTAACGATCCGTGTAATCCGTGGCTCAATCGACCACGCGTACACGCGTCTCAGCGCCATTGGTCCGGATCTCGGGCACATACATCGCATGGCCCAAGACCGGCAACGCATGAAACGCACCCGGTACTTCAGCTCGCATCTCGTAGCTAAGCTGCCAGATCCCTTCCGGTAGCTTATCTACGAAGAGTGCGACTTTCCGATCGCGCAGCTCCTGGTAAACCCAGCGCTGGCGTCCCGTAAAACCACCACCCGACTTGAGCTCACGCACGTAGAGACTCTCACCGCTGCGAACCTGGACCGCTTCCAGTCCAGCCGGCTTGAGATCTTCAAACAACAGATACTCATAGTTGTTCTTAGCTTCAACCGTGAGCACAACCTCGATGCGATCGCCACTCTTCAATGTCTCACCATCGTTGAGCGGCACTCTTTCTGAAACGATTCCCTTCAACAGTGTCGGGTGATTCACGAGCTTGAAATACTGGCGCTTCACAAAGATCTCATTGCCGGCGGGTTTTAAAGGCTCTTCGAGACTGAAGAACTCCGCCGCCGCGGAAAAGTAAAGTGGACCACTGCCACTGTTCCGCACGATGCTGATCTCGTTCGTGCCATCGCGCAGCAGCTCGCGTGAAATCGCAAACTTGCTCGGCGCGCCGAGCGCATCCTCCGCCGTGATTTGTTTAGTCGCAATCGGATTTCCGTTTACCACCAACTGGTAGCCGATTGACGGTTGCACTTCCCCGCTGACCCGCAGGTAATCGTTCAAGGTCAACACGACGATCGCAGTGTCGCGCGTGTTGCTCCACTGTGCGCCACGCCGATTCTTCACCAGCCAGTTTGTGACCGGCTCAATGAGCTGGTTCTGCGGATCGATCGCGAGCAACGCACGCAACACAAACGACGTTGCTTCAACCCCGCCATCAGACCAGCGCCAGTAAATTCCGTCTTCGCCCCAGTGGGCCGTGCCCATGACGGACGGATCGGACGTCTGCGCACCGCTCTGCACGATTGACGTGTCAGGCTTGGAATCGGTCTTGACGCCGTTTTCGAGATTCGCGACGAGCGTCTTCGCCTGATCTTGATAGGCGTAGTTGTGGGCTGCGAGCGCGAGTAACGCACGCGTGTAAGCATTCAACCGGTCGCGATTGTTCCAGAGGTTAGTGAAAGCCGTTGCCTGGAACTTGCTCACTTCGGTCTGTTTCCGGCTTGCGTGATAAACCGCGAGTGCATGGAGCATCCACGCCTGTGAGTCGTAGTTGGTCTCCTCTTCCACCAACTCTTTGTCGAGAAAAGCAGCGCCACGTTCGATTGCTTCCGAACGCACGTCGATACCCGCTTGTTTGGCGAGCGTCATGCCCCAAAGAACGTACGCGGTCATGAAGTGATCGCTGTCGCCGTCTTTCCACCAACCCCAACCGCCGTCTGCGTGTTGGAAATCATAGAGACGGGCCAAGCTTTGCTTCGTGATTGCATCAAGCTCTTTCAAGTCTCTGCGACCTTGCGGATGAGTGGCGGACGCACTTGAAGCTTCGATGCCACCAAAGATCTTGTGCATCGCAGTCTCGGGTTTGAGGCCAAGATCTCGCAGCGTCTTCGCCGTGATAACCGCGGGGAGAAAACGGCTCATCGTCTGTTCCGTGCAACCGTACGGATAGTCGATCAGATACGGCAGCGCATCGAGCATTGTGGTGGCCATGCTGGGCGCGATTTGAACAGTGAGATTGGTCGAGTCGGCGCGACGCTCTTTCGGAATGTCGAGCTTGATCGACACGCTGTCGCCGCGCATCTTGCCGGATCGCGTGACGAATTTCTCGATGCCGTGCTCGAAGACAGTGAAAGTCTTTTCCATGGCATCGGCGTACTTGCCGCCGCGCGCTTCGACTTTCAGTTTTGCTTCGCTGGCGTGTTTCACATCAACAAGCCAATCGACTCGGGCTTCGCTGTTCGCTTTGATCTGGACCGGCGTCTGCATACTGCCAACCGGTTTGCCTTCGACGAGCAGACCCGTGACTGACAGACCTTCAGCATTCAAGGCCGGCATCACACTCATCGCTTCGTCAGTGTTGTTGTTGATAACCCCGGACACGGTTACCTGATCGCCGACGACGAAGAAGCGCGGCGCCTGCAGTCGGACGATCAGCGGTTGCTTTGTGCGTGTGCTCGAGTTGCCGATACCAAACTGGTTACCGGAAGTCGCCACTCGCGCGGTTGCAGACCACGTCGTCAACGAGTCGGGATACTTGACCTTGACGGTCGCAGTTCCGTCGCTGTCAGTTTTCACATCGGGAAGCCACAGAACAGTCGAGCGAAAGTCGCTTCGCACTTGCACTGCTGGTTCCTGGCCTGGAGAAACTTCCGCCGGGACGGGCGTCGCCGCGGGCGCGTTATTAGCCATACGGCGATCGAGACCGTCGGCCGATTGCAAGGCATCGACTTTCCCCGCGCCGAAAGACAACGGAGCCTTCCTTACACGCGCACCACCACCGGAGGCGATCTCCGCCAACACTTCCTTGGACTTGGTTTGGACCACATCGTCAAATTCCTCGTTCGCAGCTACGTCTTTGCGATCGCGTAACTCTCCTTCAACTTCGACGAGGTGTGCATAACTCTTCTGATCGAGCGTGCTCTGCGTTTGCACTCCGAGGACGCGCTTCTGCCCGTAGTAAAACTGTCGTGGATCTCCGGCGTAGTCCTGCTGAATGTATTTGACGGATTCATCGACAAGACCGAGTGCAATCTCAGCCGCCACCGGCAGCCCCTTGTCATCCTTCGCTGTAACAAAGAGGGTGCCCTCTTCCTGCGGCTGGTATTGCTCGCGATCCGCTTTGACTGCAACGGCTAAGAATCGCTCAACCGGCGGTACGACAATCTGCTTCGTATCCGCAAACGCCTCGCCGTCGCTGATCATTAGCCCGCTAAGAAAGATGTTTGGAACATGCTTCTCTTCGATAGGCAGTTCGATCAGTTTTGTATTTCCGGTCACATGGACCAGACGGTAACTGAACAAGTCTTCAGCTTCGACGCTGAACAACACATAACGATCAGGCTCTGCTACTGAGATCATCACGGGCGCAGTTTGTCCGGTGCGGAAAGTGTCCTTGTCGACGACGATCTCGAGACCGCTGTGGTGATAGCCGAGGTTAGTGGTGTTGTTGGAACAAACGAAGACGTAGGTCTCAGCTTTGATCGGCGGCAGCAGACGATCGCGCACCTCATCGGCGCCCTGGCTGCTCTGCCACGCGACGTGGTAATAGCCCTCACGCTCGGGCGTGAAATTCATCTGGGCCACGCCTTCTTTGTCAGTCTTAACCTTCTGCGTGAGTATGTCGTCGCGTTGATAACCTCGAAACTTCAGCCGCCAACGGCCCTGACCTTTTGGAGTGACGGGTGGAAAAACGTCGGCGCGTTCTTGCAACTGGCGCAACTCTTCGCCCTTCACCTCACGTCCGCGCGGGTCGATCCAGATTTCCCACCAGTAGTCACGTGTGACCTTTACGGTGCCTTCAGTTTGGACCGGTTGCTCGTTCGCATCGAGCGCTTTGATGTCGACGGTTACTTTGTCCTTCGGCCGGTAAAGGTTCTGTTCCGAGCGCGGATAGACGTAATAACGCTGGCGCGTCACGCGCACGCTGTCGCTGGCGATGATTTCGCGACGGGATGAATCCACCACCCGAGCCTCGACACGAAACTCGAAATCCTGACCATAGTTCTCGCGCGGCGTGTCGAATGTTAGCGTCGCTTTTCCGGTCGCATCAGTCTTGATCGTTTCACGTTTGACTACGGTGCCCTGCCCGCCGGAGTAGTTGCGACGCCGGTTCTCGAAATCGTCGTAGTACCACGCGTACTCGCGATATGGAAACCAGTAGTGATAAAACGGATTCTGGTAAACAACGACTTCGACGGCTGCATTACTGACTGGTCCACCGAAGTAATAATCGGCCTGGATATCAACTTCGACTTTCTCGCCGACGCGGAACGCTTTCTTCTTGCCGTCCTGTTCCGGGGTTTTTACTGCAACCTTGAACTCCGGCAGTTTGTATTCCTCGAGCCGAAACAGTTTTGCAGCACCGATGTTTTGCTTACGACCCTGGTCCCAGAACTGGATGTTGTACTCGCCGAGCGGCAGTTGTTCTCCCAACTCGTACGATCCCCACGCACTGCCAAAAGAATTCAACGTCGCTTTGCCGTCAGTAACTTTCGTTCCCCGTGGATCGGTGATCTCGTATTCAACAACTTGATTCGCCGGTGTCGAATAGATCTGGCTCTTCATTCGTCGTGCGATGAACTTCCATTGCACTGTTTCTTTCGGACGATAGGCGGGACGGTCTGTGAAGGCGTAGATTCGCCAATCCTGGTCCGTGCTACCGCCGTATGAATAACCGGAAGCAAATGCCTGCCGATCGTTGCCTGCGCCTGCCACGAAGAGATTGTGAGAGTCTGAATTCACTCCTCTTAATGAAAAGCGCGCCAGTCCATCCGCATCGGTAGTTTGCCGCAGATGACGCCAACGATATTTGTTGTTCAGGTTGTAACTTTCCCAGAGCGAGATGTTCGCGTTGGCGATCGGCGCGCCAGTCACTGCGTCTGCAAAAAATACGAGAGCCTGTTTGCTCGACGACTTGAGCACGAGCGTCGCATCTGAAACCAGCACCAGCTCACGCGCCGAAAGTGGGCCACCGCCACTGGCTTCGAGCAGGTATGCGCCGGTAGGCACTTTGCCCTCGATTCGAACCTGTTCGTCGAAGGCTTTGTGAGTCTGGCTTTCAGCAAGATTTTTGGACCACGCCTTGAAGGGTGCTCGGCCGCCAGTCGGAATTCTTTGCAGCCATGGGGCTGAATCGCCTTCACCATCTTCCTCATCTTCGCCAGCGATGAGGCGAACGTCGCGCGTCATGTCGATCTTGTAAAGCGCAAAGTCAACGCGACGGACGTTGCGGGCGCTCAACTCAAACTGGAGTTCGGAGCCGGGAAGAAAAATGTTCGAGACTGCCACCGAGAGCGAGGGCTCGGTGATGTTTTTGATCTGCTGCTGCGCCTGATCGAAGTAGCGCGATGTGCCTTTGGGAAACTCTCGGAGCAAGCGACGATAGAGCTCGACTGCTTTGACGTAATCCGGTTTCTGTTCCAATTGCCCGTCTTCATTTAGCTTGAAAGTCCCGTAGCTGTTCATCCATTCCGCGTAGTAAAAGAGCGCATCGTCATACCAATCGGATTGCTTGCCTGCTTTGAGTGCGTCTTCAAACTGATCGGGAACGCGGTAACGCGCGTTGTAATCGCCACCGGCGTAACGCATGGTCATCGCGAGCAGAAAGTTGATGTGCGAGGTGTCGTTTGCAGTGTTGCTGATCTTGAGAGCGTTCTCGAGGACGTCGAGGGGAATGTAATTGCCGTAATAAGTGTAGACGTAATAATCGTCGGCGCGAGGTGGTTGCGCCGCTCTGAAGACAAGTTTGAGATAACGATCGCGCGCGCGTTCGAGATCGCGTTGCCCGGCCCACCAATCGAGTGCTTGCTGGTAGTGCGGCCACGCAGCGCCCCAGTTCATTTGGCCACGGCGCGTCCAGAAGAAGTCGCCGAGCGATTCGTGTGCTTCGGTCCAGACGAGGTCGCGATCAGTTTCCTTCTCGACGACGCGGATCAGTTCTTCGAGTTGTTTCTGGGCCTGTTCGAGACGGGTCGTGTCCGGCGATTGTGTTGACGCGTCAGCACGCCAGGAGGTGTCGGCGAGACGAAATTGAACCCAACGCAATTCAGCCGCGTTAAGTTTGCCCTTATCGACCTTGGCATAGAGCTCGTTGGCGCGCGAATAGGACCCTTGCGCGTACTGCATCTCCGCCTCGCCCCGCAGTTGCGAGTAATCGGGTTGCTGGGCGAAAGCGTTGAACAGCAGGTACGTAACGAGGGGAATAGAAAGGATGATTGTCTTCATAGCGGTAGAGGAACGGCTGGAACGAAAAAGACTTGCGCCACATCCACAGATTACACAGATTTAGTTCGAGTTTATCTGCGTAATCTGTGGATGGTTCGGCGTTAGTTTGACAACAGATACACGGCGAACGAGGCGAGCCAGTGTTCGCCCGCGTAGTCGCCGCTAGCGACGTGGGCAAGTGCTGCGGATGCGTGCCGGTCGGCGGCAGTAGACAGATTTTGCCGCGCCCGATCGCCGGCGGGTAGAGCCGCGGCGATGCTACGCATGCACCACGCCCGGCTAAGATTCAATCCGTCAAGATGGACCAGTTTCGGATCGGTGCGATCGGTGACGATCGCCGGCTGTAACAACGCCACTGGACCACCCTTCGCAACTCCCGGCAGAAACCGGTGGAACCAAGTGCTGAACTCCTGCGGCTTCATTACGCGCCGCATCAGATCGGCTTCCATCAGCGCGGCAGAAAAGAAATCTTCGCCGCCGGGCTCCCAGCCTCCGGGATAATCAGTATCGTTTGCGTAGTACGTCCGGCTGCGTTCGTTCAGTAACGCTTCCAACTCGCGATCGCCGAATGCTTTTGCATAGTCGAGCGCAAACGCGAGCCCAAAAGCGGTGTTTGGATGCACGCCGGTCCTGATCGGATAGGTCTGCTTGGGAAGAAAATTTCGGTACGACTTCGCGAGCGTCTCGGCGAGCGGTTGAAGATTCTCGGACCACTTCTTTCCGTCCGGGTCGTTCCACGAGTGAAGCTCTTCAGCCAGCTTCAACGCCCACGCCCAACCGTACGTGCGTTCAAACGACTGCCGATTCGGCTGCTTCATGTACGCGACTTCAGCGAGGATGTTTTCCGCCGTGAGATTTGCATTCAGCGCTTCGCGTATCTGCGCCGATTCGGGAAGACTGGGAAACGTCTTCAACAATCGCACGAGCATCCAGTGACCATGCACCGAAGAGTGCCAATCGTAACAACCATAGAAAGCCGGATGCAGAAGTTTCGGACTGCTGACTTCGCTCGCGTTGTTGATCACGTGCTCGGGTTTGTTCGGAAACTCGCGGCTCACGCACTTCAACGCCAGAGAGGCGAAGTGCGAAGCCTGTTTCTCTGTAAATGACTTGCTGGTATTCATTTGGAAGCCGAAGGCAAAGGTTAGTAACAATAGGATAGTTGCGTAAACAAAGATAGATTTCATAAGTTCCGACTCAGTAACGGTGAGATGGTCTACCTATATGAATGTGCGGACCTGTGGCAGTGCCGGGAATTGCCGATCGAAAAGCTGAGTACGGAATTCCGTTCTTCTGTAAAAAGCTCAACAGCGCCTGACCTTCGACGCCGTCAGGATGAAGCTGGATATCCATTGCATTGTGATGGTCCAGCCGCCAGCGATCGTGAATCGCTCCCTGCCCAAAAACTGCGATTGGGAGTTCCTTGTGAAAGGTGTCGGAAAAGAATCGTTGAATCTTCCACGCGTCGCCGATACTCCATCCACCTGCACCGGTAAAGCGAGTAAATGATGCAGTCCGAATGAGACCTTGCTTCGCGAGCCGAAGGTTCTTCGAAATCTCTTCGTCAGCAGCCGTCTCAACAAGAACGCCGGCAATCTGCGCTTCAGCACTCGCCATCTGGCGATTTGTCTCTTCGATCTTTTGTTTCGCGAGCGCTAACGCATGCTCGTTCTCTTCGACCTGCGTTCGCGCGATCAAACCCTCGGCAAGTAGTTTCTTCGACTGTTCGAGCTTCTCTTCAGCGCGCTTCACATCGTTCTCGTAGAAAGGGATCAGCTTTCCGAGACTTGCTTTGTATTCACCTGTGAGTCTGATGTATTCGTCGCGGAGTTTACTGAGTTCGGTTGGGGGAGGTGGCGCCGGCGCAGGTTTCTTCTTTGACTTACGTTGCGCGGCGACGTCACTGCAAAGGAAGACAAATGCAAATAACCACAAAGACGCAAAACAAGCACAGATGATTCTCTGCGTTCGTTTTTGTGCTTCTTTGCCGTTCACTTCACCAACGTACCGGTGCGACTCCAACGCGTGTTCACAAAGAAATCGACGAGAAAGTTACCACTCACAGGCGCGCTCTCATCGTACGACCAGTAAACAAACATCGCGCGACCAATCACGAGGTCGCGAGGGACAAAGCCCCAGTAACGACTGTCTTCACTGTTATTGCGATTGTCGCCCATTACGAAGTAACTGTTCTCGGGTACGACGACCTCGTCTTTGCCCTGGAACACGTCGTAATCCGTCCCGTCGTCTTCCGGTCCAGGTTTGTAATAGACGTCGTAAAGCTCACCAGCTTTCTTCGGCGGGTTATCGATGATCTCGAGCGGATCTTTGCGGTTGTGATCGCGTGCGGTGATGTGATGCTCGGGAACGACCTGGCCGTTAACGACTACGCTGTTGCCCTTGATGCTAATACGATCGCCGGGTATGCCGATCACTCGCTTGACGTAGTTCGTCAGAATCGGCCGGTTGTCAGGCCGATCGTCGCGCTTCGGATCGAAAGGATTGCCGGGATACTTGAAGACGATGATATCGCCACGTCTAATCTCTCGCTGCGGCAGAAACGGAAGCGAGCTGCCTGGGGCAAAGATGAATTTGTTTACCAGCAGATGATCGCCGATCGTGATCGTGTTTTGCATCGATCCGGTGGGCACCTTCACTGCCTGCACGATGAAGGTCATGCCAAACAACGCCATGATGACCGTCACGACCGCCGACTCGAAGTACTCGCGCCAGACGGACTTGGGCGGGCCCTGCTGTTTCACCGGCGTCACCGGCTGCTTTTCATGACCGTTACGGTTAAAAAGCCGGGCGAATGAAAAGGGTTTCGCCGCGGGGGTATCCGGCTCGGTGACTGTTACCTTGTCAGTAGTACGGTTAGTAGCCATTAAAAAAACATCCTAGATACGTTGTTCGTGCCGGTCAAGTTCATCTGTGTAATCTGTGGACAAATACCTTCAAACTAGGAATCGGCGGACGCTTCCATGCTGTCTGTCGATTCGTCCCAACTCATTCCCTCCAACGCGGCCCGCGCTGCCGCAGCTTCGGCGGTCTTGATGGAGTGCCCTTCCCCTTGGATGCTGCCGCCGTCCCACGAAACTTCGACGTGGAAAATACGTTGATGCGGCGGACCCAGGGTGGCGATTACCGCATAACGCGGCGCAGGGCGACGGGCCGCCTGCAAACGCTCCTGAAGCATCGTCTTGTAGTCGGCTTGGGCAGCGGTCAGCGGGTCGGCGCCTTCCAACTCGTCACGCAGTGCGTAACAAACAAATCCGGTCGCCGCTTCGAGACCGCCGTCCAGAAAAATCGCCCCCGTAATTGCTTCGAAGACGTCTGCAAGCAAAGCGTTCTTCTGCCGGCCGCCACTCTTTTCTTCACCGCGTCCGAAACGAAGAAAGTCGCCGAGATTGAGCTCGAGTGAAGCCTTTGCGAGGGTCGGCGCGCTCACGAGCCGGTGCTTCATGCGCGACAGCTCGCCCTCTGTTCCGGCCGGATAGGAGTTACACAAATAGTTCGACACAACTAACCCGAGCACTGAATCACCAAGAAACTCGAGCGACTCGTTATGAAGTTTGCGCGCCTGTTGCTCGTCGCCGGGCGCAACTTTCTCGTGCGCCCACGAACGGTGGGTGATGGCCCGTTCGAGCAAAGCACGATCGTTGAACTTGTAAGCCAGAACGGATTCGAGGAGGTCCAGATCGGGAGTCGTGTCGGAGTTCTTCAAAACGGGCTGAATTATAAGCAAACGCCGGAAGCTTGTCTAAATGACTTACTTCCGGCGTGGGAATGGAGACAGATTGCTTTGGTTAGTTGCGTGGTCTGTCGGGTTTTGCGGCTGCGGGTTTCGTTCCGCCAGCCGGATTTGTTGTGCTTGCAGTGCCGGTGCCGTTACCACTGGCAGTGCCCGTGCCCTTGCCATTGGCAGCACCAATACCGTTACCACTGGCGGCACCGACACCCGTGCCATTGGCGGTGCCGACGCCAGTACCGTTGGCAGTACCGAGGCTGGTGCCATTAACCGGAGTTGCAGCCGGTGTTGCCGAAGGCGGTAGCGATGTCAACGGAGTCGGTTCCGGTGGCAGAGGCTTCGACAAAATGCCAGCGACCATCTGGTCCAGACCGGCAGTCTGGTTGTTGTTCCGATACTTGTACCAGGTTGTCAGGCTTTCATTCCAAACGGCCTTCGGCTGCGCGAAGTTGGTATCGGCGCCCGCAAGTGCCACCGCACGTGCATAACCGTCGATCATGCGATCGATGAGCTGGTTGATGTTAGCCAGCATCAACTTGCTTTCCGGTGTCTCGTCTTTGCCTTTGTGTTTCTCGTTATATTCTTCCGAGAGCTTGGCGTACGGACCAGTTTCGTAAGCGCCCGCGATATAGGCGTATGTGTAGGGCGACTTCTTCAGAGGCGTTTCAAACTGTGCGGCCTTGATCAAGAACTTGAGCGAGTTTCCCGGATCGTTCTGCAGAGTGAGCGAACCGATCGAGTAGTTGAGATATGCGATCGCCACGTCTTTCCCGGAAAGCGGCTTCCAATCATCAATAGTCTTTCCGGCATCGAGAGCAGCCAGCGCGTTTCTTGCGTGACCAAGAGCTTCGGCACTCAGCGCGGCATTGTTCAATGGTCCCACGAGGTAACCATTGGCGCCCAAGTCGATCATCACTTTCAGGTTCTCCGGCTGGGCGGCCAAAATTTCTTTACCGAGCGCGTAGGCTTCCGGATATTTCTTTTGTACGTAAAGGAGATCCTGGAAACGAGCGGCTCTCGTAATCTCTTCGTACTTAGCGACCCACTTCTTCAGGTACTCAACAATTTTGTTCTGGGCTTCGGTAATGCCGGTAGTGGGACACGCCAGATACTTCTTGGCGTCTTCGTAAGCTTTCGCTTGGTCGTCGCCTCGGTTCTTTAGAAACGATGCATACAGAGCTTCCTTAGCTTCATCTGCACATGCTGCATCTTGAATGGTTGCGTCCGGTTGCGCGATGAAATTGCGCGCTGCAACGGGCAGAGCGAGTATCGCGACTGTAGAGCAAATACTTACAAACGTTATCAGCTTTTTCATTAGTCGTTCCCAACCTCCAAAAATCAATTCAAGCAGTCGCGCGTCCAGGGCCCTCCCTTTTTCGGTCGCCACGGGGAATTTTTAGGATGCGTGCTATCCAAAAACCGGTTGCCGATCTTTGAATCTATGGGGAAGCACTCAAAGGGTGCTAGGAAACCTGGGTACTAGAACGCCCGCAATAATCGTGCAACTATGGGAAATGTGTCAAGACATACCGCGCTCACAGCAAAAAAACATTAAAAAAATTTGCGCCGGATAATAAAACTCCGGCGCAAGCAAAAGAGAGGGGTAGATCTAGGGGTTCTGGTCAGGGTTGAATTCGCCTCGGACGTTGTTCGCCGGGCGCACTAGTCGCGGGAGTCTGAGTTGTTTTGGTTGAAGTCGAAACGGACTTGGGGGCTTCAACCGGTTTCTTTTCGAGCGGCATCAGCACACGCTTCACCGTGTTCTTTGGTTCAGACGCGGCTGGTTTATTGGCTGTGGGTGCAACAACAGGAGCGGGAGTAGCTGTTGCGGTCGCAGCTTTTGTCGTATCTCCGTTAGTCTCGGTGGTCGTGGCGTCAGCATTTGCCGCATCCGCGTCGGCGGCAGCTTCAGCGTCGGCCACTTCCTTCTCTTCGTCATCAAGTGTGGATGCAACCTGAAGGTTGATCGCAGTTCCAAAGCGGTGATTGAGTTGGCGATAAATCTCGCCGGCTACTGCTGCCGGGAAGTGACGGCGGCCATCAGTTCCCTGTGCGATCACGACGACTGCAAGTCGCGGATTCGCGAGCGGAGCATAAGATGTGAATGAACCGACCCAGCCACCCTGACCGATGCATGTTCCGGTCTTTCCGGCGACGGTTTGAGTAGGATCGTAAGACTTGCGAGCGGTCCCGTAGTTAACCGCGCCTACCATTCCAGGAACCATGCGCTGCCAAACTTCAGTCGTAACCGGCAATTGTCGCTTGACCTTCACGCCCATCTTGCTCGCTTCTTTAGTGCTGTGCGCGATTTGCGGCACCAGGAGTTTGCCGCCATTTGCCATCGCTGAAACGAGGGTTGCCATCTGCATTGGCGTCACTTCAAAACCATCGGCGTGTGAAAAGATCCGTCGCTCGAGAACGTCGGGCTTTACTTCCGGCAACCTGCCCGGAAACTCAAACGGCACGTTGATCCCGGTCTTCTCGCCGAGACCAAGTTCACGCGCATAAGTCACCATCTTCTCAGTGCCGATCTTGGTTCCGACTTGTTGAAAGAAACCATTATCAGAATGAGCTAGAGCCGACGTCAGGTCGATTCGGTATCCGTCGCCGACTGTATCAATAGCGGGGATTGCATTTTCAGAAAGTCCGGCAACGCCCGTGACCAGCTTGATCGTCGAGCACGGTTTGAACCCGCGACGCAGCGCCCATTCCTGGTTGACCATGGAATACACGCGACCAGTCATCGGATCCATCACCACTACAGTACCTGCGTGAAAACCAAGCGCATTCATCGCAACGCGACGCACTTCCGGATCTTCTCCGCTAACGTCATCCTTCGCGATGTATGACTGCACTTCATCGCGCATTGCTTTGTCGATAGCCATCTGACGCGCGATTGCCGCACGACGAGCAGCTTCTGCACGACGGCGAGCTTCGAGCAACGCACGACGACTTCGTGCTCCCATGCGTCGCATCTCGGCGGCACGCTCTCGCCTAGTTAACGGACGGTGAAGCCTTCTCTCGAGCGCTTTGATCGCTGACGCTTGCTCGCGAGCAGAGACGGCTCTCTGCCGGCGAAGATCACGAGCGGTTACACGACCGCCACGGCCGCGACGTGAACTTCTCGCCACTTGCCGCCCGCCACGTCGTGACGTGGAGCGGCTTCTGGCAGATGCTTTTCTGCTTTTCGAAGCGCGGGCACTCCGGCCCGCAGAGCTTTTCTTCCTCCCGAATGCTGTCCCGGAAAAAACCAGAGAAATTAGAACAAATAGAATAAAGACGAACCGGCGTGACTTAGGGGAATGGAAATGCAGAGTCATCAGGCCTAAGTACCTTTCTTTTGAAGGGATGTACTCACCTAACGGCGAGTAGAAACGAATCTTCCGACCGCGTTCCTGTCAATCTAGAAAAACGTTTAATACTGTTTGCAGTTCCGAGCTCTTTCAAAAAACGCCTCTTTTCGTGTTTCGATCAAACCTTCTGCTGCAACTTGAGGGCGGGAAGAGTTTCCCAAACGGGCGGTCTCTGGGGACATTGATTTGAGACCGACGCAAATATAACATCAAGCGACAGTTGTGGGCAATCAAAAAGTAATCGATTATACATATTTCGCTGGAACAGCACGTGCTAGAGCTTCAACCCGTTTCCAGATTTATCCACAGATTACACAGATTGTGTTAATCGAATCTGTGTAATCTGTGGATGAACAACGTCTGATGCCGATTTGCCACTCTTAGTTTCCGAATGAGATTCCCGGCCCAGATTCAAAGCTTTCGCGCCCGGCTGCTGCTACTGCTGGCCCTCATGCTCGGGCTCACCCTCGGCATCCAGTACTACTTTAACCTCCGGACCGTACGCGCCAACGCGCGCATGATCATCGAGCAGGAACAGGCCATCATGACCGGCATCGCGCTCGGACTCGAGAGCCTCCAGAGCGATAAATACCTCGATGAGATCATCGGCGACCTGCGCCAACCGCTGTTGAACGACAAGAACGTTCGCGTCAAAAACATCCTCGTCGTTGATGACGACGGCAACGTTCGCGACAGCCTGATTCCCGAATTCACACCCCGCGAACGCGAGGACAAGACCACCGAATACGTTCGGTTCAAAGACATCCAGCTCTTGCCACTGCGAAGCGCAGTCCAGTTTACGAAGGAGCATGAAACGCTTCCTTCCTGGATTCCACCTTCGACCAGCGTAGACTTCGGCGAAGCCGGGGCTTTCTATTTTCCGGTACAAACTGACCAGGGACGGCGCTTCATCATCGTCGTACTCGATTCAGCACACACGTTGACCAACGTTCTTGAGCGCCAGTCGTCGCGCTCTGCGCTCTACACGCTCGGCGTTTTGTTTGTAACAACTCTCGTCACTGGCTTCTTCGTTTGGCGCTTCACTCGCCCGATTAAAGAGCTCTCAACCGCAGCTCGGAAGGTCGCGGGCGGCAACTTCGACGTGCAAGTACCGATCGACAGTCGCGACGAGATGGGAACACTCGCCGGCGCCTTTAATGAAATGACGGCGAAGCTCAGCCGCGCTCGCGAGCTTGAAATGCAACTTCATCAAGCCGAAAAAGGTGCGGTCGTCGGACGGCTCGCAGCAGCAATTGCTCACGAGATTCGCAATCCACTCAACTACATCAACCTGACGCTCGATCATCTTCGCTCGTCGTTTGCTCCGGCTGATCAAAACAAGCGCGCTACTTTTGTAAAGCTCACTGAACAACTAAAGACCGAAGTCGCACGCATCAATCGTCACATCAGCGACTTCTTGAAATACTCGCGGCCCTCAAAACTCGAACTGCAGAGTGTAGATATCCGCGCTGAAGCAGAAGATGCATTACGTCTGGTTGAAGGCAGAGCCGAGGAATGCGGCATCGAAACGAAGATTGTTCAGGAAGGCGAACTGCCGCGAGTAATGGCTGACCGCGAATCGTTGCGCTCCCTATTCACTAATCTTGTTATCAATGCAGTCGAAGCAATCAATGGAACAGGCGGCAGCGTCTGGATCAAGCTTTCGAACCTGGAAGAAAACTCTGTTAAGGTGGAGATAACCGATAGTGGATGCGGCATCGCTGCCGACGATATCTCGAAAGTCTTCGAGCCTTACTTCTCCACCAAGGAGACCGGCACCGGTCTCGGCTTGGCAATCGTGAAGAAAGCTGTCGACGATCACGGCGGTACGATTAGCGTCGCGTCCAAAGAAGGCAGTGGTACAACTTTTACGATAATTCTACCGGCTAAAGAGAACACACATGCCACGAAAGAATATTCTGGTAGTTGACGACGAAAAGTCGCAGCGAGAAATCCTGGAATTGATCCTGTCGGAGGAAGGCTACGACGTCACTACCGCCGCCTCCGGTGAAGCCGCACTCAAGTTTGCCAAAGACCGTCGCTTCGATCTCGCGTTGACCGATCTGAAGATGACGGGCATGGACGGCATCGAACTGCTCCAGCAACTACTCGCGTACGACTCGTCGATCATCGTCATTCTGCTCACCGCACACGGTTCAATTGAATCGGCGAAAGAAGCGCTGCGACGTGGCGCTTTCGACTATCTCGAAAAGCCTTACGACAAAGCAGCACTGCTCGAAACCATCAATCGTGCGCTCGATCGACTCGATGCGATCGATATCGAGATCATTTCCGCGTCTCCGAAGATGGAGTCAGTAAAGAAGATGATCTTGAAAGTGGCGCGCTCAAATTCGACGGTGCTGGTCCGTGGCGAGTCGGGAACCGGAAAAGAGCTCATCGCACGTGCGGTCCACAATCAATCGCCACGCTCCGGTGAGATGTTTCAGGCAGTCAACTGCGCCGCGATCAATGAGAACCTGCTCGAGTCTGAGTTGTTTGGACACGAAAAGGGATCGTTCACGGGTGCGCATGCCGAGAAGAAAGGCCTGTTCGAAATCGCAGATCGCGGAACACTATTTCTCGACGAAATCGCAGAGCTCGACGTTGGCATTCAGGCGAAGCTGTTGCGTGCGTTACAGGAACGAAAGATTCGTCGTGTTGGTGGTACGCATGAGATCAGCGTTGACGTGCGCGTGATCGCGGCCACGAATCGAGACTTGCGCGCGATGGTAGCTGACGGCCGTTTCCGCGACGACCTCTATTACCGTATCAACGTGTTGTCGATCGATGTGCCGCCGCTGCGAGAGCGACGTGAAGACATTCCGGTGCTGATCGACTACTTCCTCAAAAAGCACACCAAGAACACGTCGCGCCTCGTGACTGGTCTGACTCCGGAAACCAGGAAGCTGATGAATGAATACAGTTGGCCTGGGAACGTACGGCAACTGGAGTCGGCGATCGAGCGTGCGATTCTTCTGAGCGAAGGCGATTTGATCACGGCGGAAGACTTGCCGACGGAAGTTCGCCAGGATGTTGGACCAGCAGCGGAAGGTTCGTTCAAGTTGCCGGCCGAAGGAATCAACTTCGAAGACGTCGAGCGGAATCTGATCACGCAGGCGATGGAGCAGACCGACTACAACATCACCAAAGCCGCGAAGCTCCTCGGCCTCACTTTCCGCACGCTGCAATATCGTCTGGAGAAGTTTGGCATCAAGAAGCCAGACGGCAAAGATCCGGACGAGGGCGAATAGAGCCACAAAGAGGCACAGAAACTCGATGGCCTTTTGGACGTGTCTTAATTGTAATGAAGAGATTGATAGCCGGCTTGAGGTCTGCTGGAACTGCCAGCGTGATCGAAGCGGAGTCGTGCCTCCGAGTTTTTCGGATCTTGCGGTGGACGATCATGGCCAAGGAAACCTCAATGCCGTCTTCAAAGAAAAGTTTTGTCTGGCCTGCCAGAACAACCTCACATACTTAGGCAAGCGACGCTTTCATTCCGACCCGTATTCAGGCTCAATATTGGACGCGTTATTCGACGAACGAACTGAGTTGGAGATGTTCTTCTGCCCCGCATGCGGCCGCGTCGAGTTCTTTATGCTAGGGACGTAATCTCGCAGCTTGCCGGTTGAGGTCTTCAGAAATGAGAGTCCTGGTAATCGGATTTATCGCCTCATTGTTAATCGCAACTCCCTCGCACTCGACGGTTGCGTTGGCGCCGACCAGTCCCTTCGACCGATACAGTGCGATCATGTGGAGCGACGAAATGGCCCGGCTCGATAATTTTGCCATTCAATTGCAAAACTATCCGGAATCCATCGGGTTCATTGTGGTTGTTGATGCAGACGGAGGGTGTCCCGGCGAAGCTAAAGCGCGCGCCCAGCGCGCCAAAAGATACGTTGTCCAGCACCGTGGCATTCCATGGAAACGAGTTGGCTGGCGAGTCGACGGTCATAAGGAAGACAGTGAGACGACGCTTCTGATTGTGCCCACCGGAGCATCACTGCCTTATCCATTCAGCGGCAGATCAATTTCAGGTAAGGATGGACCACTGACACAGAAGTGCAAGGCTCGCTTGCTAGAGATTGCGAGAAGTCGATGGAAACAGAACCCTTGATGGTCGGAGAGGGCTGTGCCAGGGAACAACATTGAATTCACCGGATCACATATAAGGTCGAGCAACCCACTTCTTGAACTTGGCCCACGGTAACTACGCTCGCCCGTTTCAGTGTTGGAGGCGTTTTTCGCACCGCAGCACAAGTTAGATTTCGTAAGATCAATTTTCGGTAGTGCTCTATTAGGATTGTTGCCGGAAAATTATGCGTGATAAATCCGCCGCGCTCATATTAGCGCCACATATCCTCGATCACATCGACAAGCTCGGGGCACCGGGCATGGTGCAGTGGGATGCCTTAGGGTTAGCGTCTCAATTGCTCGGCTCAGAAATCTCAAAAGGGGGTTACGCCAAAGTCAAATGAAGCAACAGTCGATCACATCAGGCCAAGGAGCAGAGCCGGAACAAACGATCCTGATAATCTCAGAGGTGCGTGTAGAAAATGCAACCGAGATAAGAGCGATAATGATTAATTGAGGGTTACAAGAATGAACAATTATGAGCGATGGCCATTTGATCAGGAACCAAGCGTGGCTGCGATTACGACATGCCAAGTAACTGAACTGAATTATCCTATACTTCAGGTTACGCACTATGCCGACGATCATTCTTGGGCTTTCTTATGTGGGACCACGGAAGAAAGCGATGACTACAGATTAGTCCACATGGGTGAGCTTTTGCGGTTAGACGAGAGTCTAAGATCTATAGCTGACCTGCAGCCTGGCTGGTCAGCATTTCGCGAGGATAAGTATTCGCCTTGGGTGAAGTATCGAGAAGACGAATCCTAGAACACCCATGCTCACCTCGATTGATCACAACGCAAAAGATGATGGAATGTGATCTCGCAAAGTCAGCGTTTATAAACGATCTCGCATTCGACTAGATGTTCCTGAACACGGAGGACATTCAACCTACCGAGTGATCTTGAATCCAGGAACGACAGATCAGGACTTTGAAAACGCCTGGGACAAACTCGGGTGTTTGGGCTGCACTTACGAGAGGGCTACAGATCGACTAATTGCGATAGATGTACCTCCCGAAACAGATATCTACGAAGCTTATGCCGCTTTGGAATTAGGAGAACAGGACAACGTGTGGGGTTTTGAGGAGGCCCACTGCGGTCACCCACTGAAGAGATCTGAAAATATGATATTCCAAACTTAGTAAGTCATGCACAAATCTCTCCGATGAGCATGAGAACCACGAGATGCGAATAAATGTCCATGAGCTACAGCATATTAGTGATCGATTATTTTCACACCTGGAAGAGATCGGACAGAACTCTGTTGAAATAACTGACGATTACTACTGGGAGATTCCCCAGGAACTTCGGTACGATGCCATCAAAGAACCAAAGGAATTCGATGTCGGACAACTCAGCGACGACTGGTTGGAGCTTCAACAGATCTTACACGGAACAAATGCCCCAATCAGCTATGCACTTGTATGGCTGTCATCGCTACTCCGAAACATTGGCGAGAAAGTCGTGCATTAGGGCTGGCAGCAGTGTAAGCGTCAACAACGGTGAAGCGAACATAGATTTACTATCTCAGGCTTCTGTCCTTGATCAGTTTAGAAGAGACAATTCAAGTCGGCACTGAAGTCATACTGTCGAGCAACTCGCCGACGGGTAATTTTGGTGTGGTCTTTGAGGATGATGGGACGGTTGGTTATCTGTATGCCATCGAGCTCCGTGGTGAGAGTTACGATATCGTCGACGCGATGCATATCTACAATGTGTCGTCTGTTATAGACCGAGATAAGCCTTCGACAATTCAGATCCTCTGGTCGGATGATGGGTTCAGGGCGGCGCTCGTTATTAACGATTACCCCCACGCTGTCGCTGACTTCGCTAACCAAAGAGGATTCTGTCGCACCAATTTCCCTTCACCGGGGCCAAACTGGACGCGCCACGAGTGGTCCGATCAGGCACTTGAGGGCTTTTGAGTATGAAAACAGTTCTTCTTGTATTCTTGCTACTGTTAACAACCTCTCACTGTAACACCAAACCAACCCCATTCTTGGACAATATGAGCTAGTGGGCCATGACGCTTCAGGTCGCCTTGCTCTCAGCGGAACAATATCCTTCGTATCTCTCGAACAGAACCACTTAAAAGGGCAATGCAAAATAATCAGAGAGCAAAATGCTCCTGAAGGACTTTACGAGAACGAAGGAAACTGTGAAGCACTGATGGACGGAAACAAGATTAGCCTGGATTCTGCTCCTTCCTTTGACGATGCCGGGTTGCTCCTTGAAGGTGAGTTCGATGGCGTCACTATACGTGGCATTTGGAAGATGGACGGCTTTGTGACCAGGCTCGGAGGGGAATTCGAGGCGGTGAAGAAAATGTAAGCCGGACGTGCCGCGCACACGATCTCTGTGCAAGTCTCGAGCGCCTCACTCGTTCAAGGGCTGTTATCCCCAGATTGCATGGAGGCCGATCATGAAAGCTCCTATCATTCTATTGCTTGCTCTGTTGAGTTTTTCACTTTCCTGTTCCAGCGCGGAGAACACTTCGGTGGCTACTCAGTCCAGAATGGCCGCTGAGAAAGTCGAACCGACTAAGGACACTGAGGCAACGACGCAGGTCACTTACAGCCTGCAACAACAAAAAGTCGCACTGACAGACGTCGATAAAGTCGGCGCATCTGCCGAGGCGGCGGAACGCAAAATCATCCGCAATGGCGAAATAACTTTGGAAGTGGCTTCAACCGCCGACACCCAACACCGCGTCGCTTCAGTAGCCGCAGCGAACGGCGGGTTTGTCGTTACTTCAGAATCAAAACAACGCGACAGCGTCGATCCGGCTCAACGAACCCTCGACATCAAGCTAGTGGTCCGAGTTCCTTCTTCGCAATTCGGTGTCGCGTTTGACGAAATCAGGAAACTGGCCAGTAACACGCCTCAAGAAAACATCAGCGGCCAGGACGTCACGGAAGAGTTCATCGATCTCGAGGCCCGCATCAAGACTCAGAAAGCGCTCGAAGTTCAGTTCCTCGAAATCATGCGCGGGGCAAACAAAGTCGCCGACGCACTCGAAGTGCAACGGCAGATTGCCGACGTGCGAACTGACATCGAGAAGTTGGAAGGACGCAAGCGCTTCCTCGAAAACCGCGCCAGTCTTTCAACGATCACCGTCAACATTCAGGCTCCAAAACCGGTGATCGCAGTTACCAGCACGGGTTTTGGTCACGAGTTACGCGAGGCGGTTTCAGAAAGCATCGGAACGGCGTCAGACATGGTCCTCGGCTTTACTCGCTTCGTGATCGTGATGCTTCCGATACTTATCTTCGTGGGTCTGCCGACGAGTCTCGTGGCTCGTTATCTGGTCCGTCGCGCGAAGCGGGTGCGCCTGGCCCAGGCGTTAGCGACACCGAGCCCGGAATAAAGTTTCTTCGCGGCCCGCTGCGTATCTTTGCGTTCTCTGCGATAAACTGAGGCGAAACGCAAAGTACGCATAGATTACGCAGAGGGCCGCAAGAAAATGAAAAAGCTTTTAGGACTGGTGCTACTGAGTGTCGGCTTGATCGGTTGCGCCAAAGCGCCCACAAACAATAGCGCCGCCACGACGAATGGCTCGGACGAACCACCGTCGATCAATTCCGTCGACGTCGTGAAAGCCTTGCCGCAGGAAGCGACACTCGCGCCCGGCGAGTCAGGTGAGACGGTGGTCTTGATTAAGATCACAAGCGGTTATCACGTAAATGCCAACCCTCCCAGCCAGCCGTATCTCAAACCGACTCAGCTCGAGATCAAACCAGCAGACGGCATTGCGGTCGACTTTATTACTTACCCTGACCCACTGAGCAGAACGTTCGCCTTCTCCGAGACGCCTCTAAAAGTTTACGAAGGCGACACAAGTCTGAAGGTCAGGCTGAAGGCAGACCAGAAAGCTGCGCCTGGTAAACACAACCTTTCCGCCAAATTGCGCGTACAGGCATGTGACGACAAAGTTTGTTACGCCCCCGGCGCTCTCGAACTGCTGCTGCCGGTGACGATCAAGTGAAAACGTTTTGGATGATTCTGGCTGCGGCAGGCGGCGTAATGGCCGCCGTGTTTGTCTTCGAAGGTGATTATGAGAAAGCGTTTGTGGCTGCCGCTGCGGGCGCTATATGTTGGTTTCTCAACTTTCGAGTGCAACTAAAACGGCGATTGGACAGTCGAAACGCAGAGGACGAGGAGAATGAAGAGCCTGATGAAGAAGTACGTTCTTAGTTTTGCGGTTTTGATTTTTGCGACGACGTTTTCCGCGACGATCGTGAAGGCATCGGATCAGACTGACGTACGCGCCACAGTTCAGACTGTCTTTGAACAATTGAAGTCTCACGATTACGGCAGTCTCTACGATCTCCTGCCAGGCTCAGCTCGCAATCGCATGTCACGCGAACGTTTTGTAAGCGCACTGCAACGCGCGCAGGAGTTTTATCAACTCGATCGTATGGACATCGGCACGGCAAAGGTGATGGGCAATCTCGCGGTGGTCGATACGGTACTTTATGGACGCGTCGTCGGTCCAATACAAGCCGAGGGAAAGATCGTGGTCCAGCAATACCTGTTGCGTGAAGAGGGAAAGTGGCGCGTTGCCACGGGCGATCAGTCAACGGTAAGAAAAGTTCTCGCGGCGAATCCCGGGTTTAGTAAAAGCTTCCGGATCAAGCAGCCTAAGATTTACGTCAAACAGAACAATCAATGGGTTGAGTTTAATCCGGGCCGCAGATAAGACGGATTTGATGAACCGATGATCGCGGATCAGGTCAGGAAGAAGTCTTCAAAAGATAATTGGGCGTCGTCGACTGGTTCGGTGTACTCACCGTGACGAATGCGATAGCGAGGCACCTCAAGTGCTTCGCGCACGGCGTCGAGATGAAAGCGAATGATTCGTGGTGTGAGTCTGACGGACGGTATGCGACGTTTTGCAGCGAGTCGCCGAACGGTTGACTCACTGACCTGAAGGTGTGCGGCAAGTTGTTTCGCAGTTAGGAACTCTTCCCGGTCTTCAGTCGTCATTGGGGCTTGGCAGGTAATGAGAGGGCTACACGATAAACGGCAGCGCCATCAATCTCCACATCCTTCGTTACAGGTTCTGAACCTTCCGCTTTAACACTCACGCGATACTTCCCCGGCTCTGGTGACAGTCGAAACTTGAACGACCCGGTCTCGGTCGTGACGCGCCCGTCGATCTTCTTCGTGTTTCCGTCTTCAAGTATTCGTAACAGGTCCACTTTCACGTTCGGCACGCTTCGTCCGTTGGCAGTAAACACGCTGCCACTCAGGAACGCGATCGACCCTTCATCAATCGTCAGGATCAGGCGATCGCCGAGCGAACGAGTCTTGCCGGCTTTGACCTCGATGTCTTCCAGCGAGCCGATGCTCAATCCCGGTTTGCGAAACGTCACGCCATAGATACCCGGCGTCAGTCGCGAGACAAGAAAATCTCCATTTTTATCAGTGCTTGAACGCGTGACTTCCTTCTCGCCGTGTCTGACGACAACCGTCACTCCTGCGGGCGTCCCAGTTTCGACACGAACTTTGCCCTTGATGGCACCGAGCGATTTGTCCTGGGCGAGCGCAATCGTTGCAACTGACAGTGTGAGTGCAAAGGCAAAGAGAGTTTTCTTGAATCTCATAATCATTCCTTAACGTAATAGCATCTGATTATACGGACTTGAGACGCTGAAAATCATATCATCGTTTGCTTCCGCAGGTCGCGTCCGTATAATCCTGAGCGCGGTTTCCGGAAATACTGTAATGCCCAATAGACACGCGGCTAAGCTAGCGCAACTATCCCTTCCTCTCCTGCTGCTCATCGCTCTGGCGACGCCCAGTGTGCCGCAAAATCAGGACCCTGCTCCTCCGGTACAACGACCCCGCAAAGTGTTTCCCAAAGAGCAGGAACCCGAAGACGTTTTGCGCATCGATACCGATCTGGTTTCAGTTGATGTGAGTGCCAACGACGTCGACGGACGACCTGTACGCAACCTTCGTCAGGAAGATTTCAAAGTCTATTCCGACGGCGTCGAACAGCCGATCTCATTCTTCCAAATTGAGAAACGTCAGGGTGAAGCCCGGCCGCTCGCGATTGTCTTTGCCCTCGACGTTTCCGGCAGCATGACTTCTGAGGAGATTATTCGTCTTCGCAACGCGCTTCAGTCCTTTTCGAATCAGCTGGCGAACCATCCGGTTGTCTACGCAATCATGACTTTTGGAATGCGCGTGAAGACGATCCAAAAATTTACTTCCGATCCCAGTAAACTGGACGAGTCATTGGAAAAACTCTCGCACGACGCGCCGAACGGTTTGTCTACTCACACTTACGACGCCGTTGACGATGCGATTCGAATGCTGGTGAGAAGCGCACCGCGGACGCGCGAGAAACGTTTGATGAAACGCGCGGTGCTGGTTGTGACGGATGGTTTTCCGGTCGGCGATACAGTGGCGCCAAAAACAGTAATTGAACGTGCAAATGCTGCCGATGTGAGTGTGTTTGTGGTGACGTTGCCGTCGTATTCGCGTGTCGTAGCTTCGTCAGCACAAACACCACTGCCGACACCGCTCGACGTCAGTGGACTGGCGGAGTTAACCGGCGGGCGAAATGTTTACGCCAACGAGAAAGACTACGCGCCGCTGTTTCGCGCGCTCGCGGAAGAAGTTAGTTCTGCGTATGTGCTGGCTTTTTATCCGCCTGAAGCAAAGAGGCGCGATGGGCAAGTGCACACGATTAGAGTCGAGGGACCGCGTGGCTTAACTTTACGACAGAGCCGCTCTGAGTATCGAGCCGCTAGTAGATGATTGCTAATTTTTTAGCAAAGCGCCAGGTCAGTATTCGTCCTCGTCCTCGTCTTCGTCGTAACTTTCTTCTTCTACGATATCCAACTCGACAGGATCGAGTCCCACGACTTCAAGTTCTGTCCCACATTCCTCACAAGAGACTATTTCGCCCTTATCCGTGTCCAGATCCACGTGGACATCAGCATCGCATTCCGGGCAAGTTCCGGTCGGCACAGTTTGTTCCTCCCCGCATTGAGTGACAGGCAGGGATACATCCCATTCGGGAGAGCATCACCACCTTGTATGCAACCAAATCAATCTACCCGTGAGCGCTGGAATTTGCAACAGTCTTTTTCCCGAGTTATTGGCCCAAGACTGGTTACATTTCTATGCCGAAACTTTGTGCTCGCTGATCGCATTCTTTACGTCTGATGAATCGAGTCTTGCGGAACGTACTGTAGGGGCGGCCCTCCGTGGCCGCC
>DASWUM010000093.1:0-38711 GCA_036401595.1 Pyrinomonadaceae bacterium | reverse complement strand
GGCCCTCCGTGGCCGCCCCTCTGTTGAATTCGACGCAGGGGCGGCCACAGAGGGCCGCCCCTACAGTACGTTCTGTGACCCTGCGTATAGTCATCACGCTTTTTGCGTTGCCTTGCTAAAACGAGTTTCCGATAAACATGTACCCGGCCCACTGTGAGGGCTGGTGCTGATGCTTGAGCTTCAGCATAGCTTGGCGGAATTGTGTTGAACTCGATGCAACCTTGAGTTGTCGGTGCAATTCGGAAACAAAACCCACAGCATCTGGGCCGGTCCAACGATTCACTACGACAGCAGGCGTCCCGGCGATGAACCACGCCCAACTCAAGGCGATTAGCGCATTACCCGATTGCGAATAGTCCTGGACACTGGAGAAGTGAGGCAAAACTACGATTCGTGCGTGCGAGTTCAGGTTTGTAACATCAGACAGTCTCAACAACCCATCGTCGGCGAGAGTCGAATCGGGCGAGAGGGCCACGAAGGAATACATCGGAATGGCATGGTCCAGGATTGCCGGAGCAGCGAAGTGCAACGCACCAGCAACGCTCACCTCCGCTTTCACACGTTCCTTGTTGGCGCGCACGTCACTGTACGAGCGAACTCTTCCCGGACCGTAGATCGACTGAAGTGATTCGATTTCGGTCTTTTCGGCAGCAGTCAGACTCAAGCCACTGTACGTGGTCTTCACCCGCTCGACTGTTTCCTTCGCCAGCATCGGGTCAGCAAACACAATCACAGCCGACGGCTGTGCGCGATTAGGCGAGCGACGACGCCGCATGTCTCGCAACGTCGAAAGCGACGGCACATACGTCACCGAAGCGCGATCGATTAGATACTTCTCTTCCTCCGGCTGCAATGCTTCGAACGGAACATCCCAGAGCGGTCCGTCGGGAACGATTACAAGTTTCGATTTTCCGTAGATCTGAGTTTCCGCAGGCTTCAAGAGCTGATCGTAGAGTTCACGAGCCTTAACAGAGTCATCAATCGACTGCCGCAGACCGGTGATCTTCCGTGCAATTTCCGCGCGCGTCGTGTTGAGAGGGTAAACCTTGACTTGCGGTTCCGGAGTACCCGCCGTCACTACAAACAAAAATACCTGGTCTTCTGCGATTGAATACTCAATCAGCGCGCTGTTGTTATCAACCAGCGAGCGGAGTTCACGCGGATTCAGCGTCGAAAGCTCACCACGGTTGACGGCCAGTTGCGGTCGAACCGTGTAGAGTCGTTTACGGAAGGTCTCATACGCCGCGCGGGTTGCAATCAGTCTGTCTCTCAACGCACTGTTCGCAACGTTTCCAGCATCCTGAGCTCCGTACACCTGAACCTTGAGTGAAATCAGTTCACCCAAGAGCTTGAGCTCCTCCTGGCGCTGCGCGACTGTCATCCCTTTCGTAACGGTGAAGTTTCCGAGTTGAAGCACTTCGCGCAGGAACTGTGACTTCGCCTCCTCAGCACCGACGAGCGCGTCTCTCGGTTTATCGAGATCGATCAATGCTTCCATGGCGCCGAGGTAAGGAAAGACACCACTTCGTTCCGTCTCCAGTCCGTCTGGTCCAGTTTCCGGACGAATCGATCGCTGCACTTTTATCGCTTCGGCAAAAGCGTTCAGCGCTTCGATCTTGTGACCGAGAGCCCGTTGCGCTTTGCCGGCTTCGGTCAGCGCGTACGCCGCGATCGAAAACACTTCGGCTTCTCTGGCAGTTCGCGCTGCATTCTGAGCGAATTCGAGTGCTCGCACGTTATCGCCCTGCTCGCGATACGTCGCCGCAAGGCGGCTCAACGCATCTGCCATGTCGCCCTTGCGTGCGACGGCCGTGTAAAAAGCGAGCGCATCGTTGAAGTTTTGTAACGCGAGGGGATATTTTTGCTGGGCTCTGTAAGCAGCGCCGATAGCAAGCAACACGTGAGCGCGATTCAATTTATCGTCTCGCTTCTCATGTAACTCCCGACTCTTTTGATAAGCCTCGAGCGCCAAATCGTATTGCCCTTGTGCAAAGCGTGCATTGCCGATGTAACTCAGCATCCGCGACATACCGACTTCGTCGCCACTAACTTGATAAGCGTCCAGACTCCGTTTGAAATAGTCGACTGCCTGAGTGTTGTCGCCCTGCATCGCTCTCAGTAGACCGATGCTGCCCAAGGTCGTCGCCACGGTCGGTTTATTTGGCAGTGGTTCGGCGATTGAAAGACTCTTGAAATACGCTTCCAACGCAGACGCGTAATCACCTCGAGCGCGGTGGACGTGACCAATGTTCTGCAAGCGGGTGGCGATGCCAGTTGGATCGTTTAGCTTTTGTTCGAGCGCCAGGCTGCGGTGATACAACTCCAACGCGCGATCGTAGTTACGTTGATAGAAGTAGCAGTTTCCCGCACCGCTGAGCGCAGCAATAGTTCCCGCGAGACTGTTTTGAGAAGTGAAGAGATCGAGCGCACGCTGATAGTAAGCGAGGGCCTGTGCGTAATCGTGTTGCATGTAGAACGCTTCGGCAACACGCGAAAAGATCTCGCCGTTCTCACCCAATTCTGCGACGGCCAGAAACGTCTTACTCGCAGCTTCGTAATTCCCCAACTCGTATTGCAGTCCGCCGATACTTGCGAGTGTATTCAGAATCTCCGTTTTATCTCCGAGCGACTGAAATTGCTTCAGTGCCTCTTCAAACATCTTCAGTGCGTCGGCTTGCTTTCGCTGGGCCTGATAGGTGAGTGCAATTCCAAAGTGACAACGTGCAGCTTCGAAATCGTTAGTGAGACTGCGGAAGAGCGTTTCGGCTTTGCGGTAGTGCTCGATTGCGACTTCGTAATTGCCTTGAAAGTAATAAACGCTTCCCAGGTTTAGTTTGGCCGTCGCGACGCCTTCCGTGTCGTTGATTTGTTGCGAGATCTTTTCCGCGAGCTGATAAACGTCCAGCGCCTTGGCGTACTCTGAACCGGCGAAACGCAAGTTGCCGATGCCAATCAGTTCCTTGCGTAAACCAACGGTGAGACGTTCCGGATGCGCGGCCAGCATCTCAGCGCGTCGCTCGGCGGGCTGGACGGTTAACTCAAGTGCGAAGTCCGCGACTTCACGATTTGCTGGTCCAAGATTTTGCTGACCGAAACACGTGCCGCAAACGAAGACTATTGATAAGAGAGCGAGTATGGGTCGCAAGAGACGCATTTCCAGTAAAAATCTAACACGGATGAACACGGATCGTTTACGGATAAAACTCGCGCGGATAGAATGGGCCAAATGCCCTTCTCCCCTGGAACCAAGGTCGGTCGCTATGAGATTCGCTCAAAGATTGGCGAAGGTGGCATGGGCGAGGTCTATCGCGCCCGCGATGAGAAACTAAATCGCGACGTGGCGATCAAAGTTTTACCCGTCAGCTTCGCCGACAATCAAGACCGGCTGCAACGGTTCGAACAGGAAGCACAGGCAGCCGGTACCCTCACTCATCCAAACATTCTCGCCGTTTACGATGTAGGGATGCACGACGGCGCACCTTACGTTGTTTCCGAACTACTCGAAGGTGAGAGTCTGCGCGATCTACTGACGCATCGTCGTCTCTCAGCGCGCAAAGCAATCGACTATGCCATACAGATCGCGCACGGTCTGGCTGCCGCACACGAGAAAGGCATCATTCATCGCGACATCAAACCGGACAATCTCTTCGTCACCAACGATGAGCGCGTGAAGATTCTCGATTTTGGTTTAGCGAAACTTACCCAGCCGGCCAGCGATCCGGAGGCGCAAACCGATATCGCGACGCGTAGAGTTCACACCAATCCCGGCGCCGTGATGGGGACCGCCGGCTACATGTCGCCCGAACAAGTTAGAGCCACGACAGTCGATCATCGTTCCGACATTTTTTCCTTTGGCGCTGTGCTCTACGAAATGCTTTCGGGCCGTCGCGCATTTCATGGCGACTCGGCGATCGAGACACTAAATGCAATCCTGAAAGAAGAGCCGCCTGAACTCAGCAGCACCAATTCAAATACCGCGCCTGCACTGGAGCGCGTCGTTAACCACTGCCTGGAAAAGAACCCCGACCGTCGTTTTCAATCTGCGACTGACGTCGCGTTTGCGTTGGAATCGCTCTCAGGTGTGTCGAGTCAATCGAGCCAGCAGACGTTGATCGGTGTAAACACTCTTCCAGCACCGCGAAACCAGTCGCGTGAGAGACTCATCTGGCTTGGTGTCACTGCAATACTTTTCATTGCCGCCATCGCATTCGCTGTGGCGTTCTTTTCACGACAACCAGCTGAGCGCCGTTCCGTTCGTCTCGCGCTCGCAGCACCCGAAAACACCACCCTCGCCTCGAATGTAACTGTCTCGCCCGACGGTCAGCGCGTCACGTTCGTGGCCACAAATTCTGAAGGCAAGCATCTGCTCTGGGTGCGCCCACTCGATTCACTCACCGCGCAGCCTCTCGCCGCGACGGAGGGAGCCGAAACGCCATTCTGGTCACCCGATAGCCGGATGATTGGTTATTTTTCCAATCGCAAGCTCGTCAAGATTGATGCGTCAGGCGGTCGACCGCAGGTGTTGTGCGATGTGAGTGAATATAGTGGCGGCGCCTGGAATCGTGACGGCGTCATCCTCTTCGGCGGGCCCGAAGGAATCTATCGAGTTTCAGCGCAGGGTGGTTCGCCTGAGCTGGCCACAAAAGTTTCTCCAAAAGAAGAAGCTCATCGTTGGCCGTCCTTTCTTCCGGATGGTCGACACTTTGTATTTCTCGCCGATGCCGATACCACGGAAGATCATCACATTCGCGTTGGCTCACTCGACTCGCAGGATAGTCAGATACTGTTTGTCGCAATCTCACGCGTGGCCTTTGCGCCGCCCGGATACCTGCTCTATGTAAACCAGGGCACGCTCGTCGCTGTTCCCTTCGACACGTCATCGTTGAAAGTCACCGGTGATCCTGTAACTGTTGCCGAACGCATAGCGGACGTGGGTGAGAATCATGAGTTTGATTTCTCAGTCTCCGGCGACGGCACCCTCGCGTATCAAACTGGCAGCATTGCCTCACAGTTCACCTGGTTTGATCGCACTGGGAAGAAACTCGGGGTCGTTGGTGAACCAGCAAACGCGGATCACGTTGCCCTCTCACCCGATGGCAGCAGCGCTGCGGCTGGTCTGCTCGATGCTGATGGTCGTGCGAGCGACATTTGGCTATACGATCTGAATCGCGGAACAACGTCGCGCATAACTTTCGATCCGCGAGGCGACGGAACTCCTCTCTGGTCACCGGACGGTAGTCGTATCGTGTTTGGATCGAACCGAGACGCCCCCGCCGGTATGATTAATCTCTATGAAAAAGCCGCGAGTGGCGCGGGTGACGAGCAAGTGCTCCTGGTATCACCTTCGGCAAAATATCCAACGAGCTGGTCGCACGACGGACAGCTCATTCTGTTCGAGAACTGGTTGCCGCAATCAAAGGGCGCTATTTGGACGCTGAGCATGTCCGGCAGTCATGAAACAAAACCCTTGTTGCAATCGAACTCGTTCAATCAAGTGGCTGGTAAGTTCTCGCCTGATGGACATTTTATCGCATACGTTTCGGATGAATCAGGACGCATAGAAGTTTACGTGCAGCGCTTTCCACTCTCGTCGGACAAATGGCAGATCTCGACAGGCGGCGGGCTCCAACCGTTGTGGCGGGGCGATGGGAAAGAACTCTTCTTCATCACTGAAGAAAAGAAGCTGATGGCAGTAGATCTCAAGACCGAAGGCAAGTTTGAAAGCGGCATTCCGCGCGAACTCTTCCCCGCCGGCGTGAAAACGAGTTTTGCGTACAGCTATGCCGCGACTGCTGATGGTCAGCGCTTTCTGATGAGCACGCCGATCGATGCGCCGGCGGGCGCGCCGATGACGATCGTGTTGAACTGGACTACCGGGCTAAAGAAAGCTTCGGGCCAGTGATCTGCCGTAAATCTTTTTCAATCTTGTAAATCCTGTAAACAATAACCTTCGTCACCAATGCTCATAAGACTGCTTTCTCAACCATGAGAATCTTCTTGACCGCCACCTTATCCTGATCTAAAACCCGTCTATCGTTGCATTGCCCAGAATCAATCTCAGTTTTCTAACCCCCTGACTACAGCCGTCCATTCGGCTGATGGAGAAAGCAAATGCGAAAAATCTTTTTACTCCCCTTAGCGTTCCTACTTGTCTGCTCGGCCGTGATGGGCCAACAGACACCACCGCCACCAGGGCCGCTCACGTTCTATTACGACTACGCCGTTAGGCCAGGCCAGGAAGCAGGATTCATGGAACTGGTCAATACCGTCGGCGCGCCAGTGCGCGACAAGTTGATGGCAGACGGCGTCATCCAGGCCTGGGGCATCGAGACACCTGTTTTGCGTTATCCAGGCGGGACCACGCACCTGATCTGGTTTTCTGTAAATAACTGGAGCGGCGTCGACAAGGTACTCAGTGCGATGGAAGCACAGTTACAAAAGTTAGCGGCAGAGGATGCCAAGCGAGTCGAATCAGCGCATGCCAGCAAACAGAAACCGCCCATGACAACAGCCGAACGACAGCAAGATGTTTTTGACATGAGCAAGACTCGCGACTGGCTCGTTCGTGATGTGGTGGTGAAACTTGGACCAAACCCACCTGCCGGTACGCTGCCGGTTACGCGCTACAACTTCGGCAAGGTCAAGCCCGGAAAGTTTGGTGAATATCGACGCACATGGGAGAAGTACAACAAGCCTGTTTTCGATAAGTTGGTTGCCGACGGCGTGTTGTTGGCTTATGGACTGTCGGTCGAGGAAGTAAAGACTGACGGCGACTTCACACACTTCGTCTGGATGGCGACTGCCGACATGTCAGGCATGGAGAAAATCGCCCCTGCCTTCGCCGCCGACCGTGCGCGCCGCTCGCAAGAGGAGCAAGACTCCATCGCCGACCAGTTCGCGAGTGTGACCGAGCCGGACAAAGCGCGTTCAATTGTGACGCGGTCAAGGATCTTCCGATTACCCACGCCGAAGTAGTTTGCAAGATCTTGTCTTGAATTTGGAGCAGTGGTACTTGCACTCTGCCGAATTGCATGTTGAATCTGGCAGATCATGTATTGAATCTGCCAGATCATGCATTGAATTTGCCGGGGTGCAACTGCATTCTCACAAATTACAGATTGAATCCCGGAGATCTTGTCTTGAATTCCGCAGATCTTGCTTGATCTTTCGAAATTCAATCTTGAATTTGCCGGATCATGGTTTGAATCTGCCAGATCATGTCTTGAGTCTGCGAGATCTTGGATGATCTTGGCGAATTCAAAACATGATCTGGCAGATCATGCATTGAATCCCTCAGATTCAAACTGAAATTTCCGAAGATCCGATAACTGGCACTCGAATTCAATCCGTTATTTACCGGTTGTTATTGAAATATCGGGAACGTCAGGTAGTTGCGGTCAAGTAGCAGCCGGACGTAGGAGCCGGCTGCCAAATCCGTTACGCTGCGATTTAGTTGTTGGCTAACAGATCGGGTTCGAGAAGCTCAACCTGGGCGTCAACCATGCCGAACAGATTCAACTGACCACACCGAGTGAAGGCGATGTGCTTCGCCATGTTCGCCAGCGCCTTCGGATGCGCGGCCTGTTCAAGCGTCGCCATAAGTACGAGTAATGCTGCGGCTGAATCATCACCAGCCTCGCAGATCGTTTTCGTCAACAGTTCAATCTTTCGCTCGGTTGAATCGTCGTCACTGGCTGCGGGTGCTAGCAGAAATCCCGACTCATCAATGATGGTCTCGCCCGCATCGACGCGCCGCACCAGATCGGCAAGCCACGGATCATCAATCTCCAAACTGTAACGGACAACCGCGCGTGTAGTTGCATCGATAGATTTGTCTTCGATGACCGCCTGCGCGCGTCGCTTCAAAGCCTCGCTGATCGCGTTTGTCGTTGAGCTGGTTGTGTGAGGTGTGTGTTCGTGCGCTGTTGCGCTACTATGATTAGCCATGATCTTCATCCTTTCGTAAGAAGGTTGAGGTTCTAGGGCTGGCTTTGTGCTGATATCACAAGTCGGCCCGCTTCGTTTTTGGTGGAGTGATGGGACTATATCACAGTGTTACAGATGTGAGAGCGGTCTTTTTGAAATGGATGAGAATATTGACGAGAGGTCTCAGACAACACGAAAAACAATCCGTTCGCGGGTAACCTTTCCACTCTTCGAAAAACTTTTCTCAGATCGCTCGCGATTAGAACTCAAGATCAACTCAACAGCCTCGCCAAGACTTTCGCGCACTTCTTCCAGACTCTCACCCTGGGTGTTGACACCCGGAAGTTCAGCGACATATCCCACGTAGCCACCTTCTTCAGCCTCTTCGAAAATCGTTGTTAGTGTAAGTTCAGTCATAAGAAGCGAACCTTTTTGTTTCGAGCGCTTACTAAACGCTTCGGTCACAGTCGATCATCTCAAGTGGTTAACGTCGAATCTTTTCCAACTTAACCCAATCGCCGGGAGCACGCTCACACTGCCAAAACTTCCAGCCGCTGACTGCCCGCCCACAGATTGCCTTCCCAGCGGCGGACGGAGTTGGATAGATCACTCGGTTATGAACTACCTTGCCATCTTTTCTCAGACGCGCCTTGAACAGCTTGCCCTTGTAAGTCCGGCGCAATCTCAGTGCGCGTCCTCTCAAGACTCTAACTAAAGAACCTTTCTTGCCAGCGACATGAATTCTGGATTCAGGTTTGTCGGGTTTTCGCCTAATGCCCAACAGGATGTCAATATCCCGCCGGTGACGCTGACGGACGTCGCGCCCGAATTTGCGCTTGATGTCTTCAGACCTGGCAAACTTTCCTTTTTGTGCGTTTCCCTTGGGCTTAACTATCCGAAGAATCAACGCCTCAAGTTCACGGAGATGGCTGTCTCCGATGGTAAGGTAAACGCTGAAGCGATCCCATGAGTCACCATGTCGATCGCGAAGATGATGTCCGAGACGCATCTTCAGATTCCGCGCAAGACCGACGTAATAAAGTTTATCTCGACGATAGAGAGCATAGACTCCGTGGCGATCTCTAACGTACTGACGAATGATGTCTTGATATTCTTCAAGAGCTCCGCGTGAGATATTTTCAAGGTGCTGGCAAACCAAAGAGGATCGCTTTGCCATTTTGTTGGATCTCCTTTAAGAAATCATTTTGCCCCCGATCAGCACAGATCAATTCAGCCTGTTGCAAAACTGGCGGCTTAATTACTGTTGAGCCGCCGCTACCCGCACTTGTACCGCTGTAGTCCCATGCACTGTCACATCAAACCGTCTCCCGGCTGGAACCTTCGCGTCTTTGCCTTTCTTAAATCCCCAGAACGGAGCGGCAGGCCAGAAAAGCACGCCAGTCACGATGATGCCCGTGGCTACCGTGCCACCTTTGCTGTCGCCGCGCGTGCTCTTGCTGAATTCCAGCGGGACTTTTGTACCATCAACAGCCATAACGTCTTGCATCATCCACGCAAGTGTACCGGCACGTCCCCAACTGCCGCCTTTCTTTGCTTTCGTCACTCTCGCGGTGGCGCGTGCGCCGCGCGCGATGACAGTGGAGCCGTTAATGACAACAGGATGGATAACTGTGAAACTGACTGCACTCCCCTCTTCCACTTCGGCTGATGAGACCGTGAAGGTTGCCTCTACTTCTAAAGGAGTGCCATCAGGAATCGTGATCGGAGTGAGAACTGTCGGAACCTCAACGTTCGCAGCGTCTGATGCTCGGTTCTTTGCCTGCGGTGATTGCCTGCGGCCCCCATGCGGCGCCTGGACCATGGCCATCAAGATCTCATCCGGCACGCCTTTGTACTTCATCTCGGCCAATACAGATGGGAACGTGTCGAAGCTGCACGACGAGGTATTGATCTTCTCAATGATCAGTGCGGGCGGCAGTTTTGCTCGGACCATCGTCAGGATGTCCGCGTTTTTCAACGTCGTGAAAGTGTCCTGGGCAAAAGCGAATGAAACGCAAGAGAGAGAAAGAACCAACGCAAGGAGGAGGGACAAGAGAGATTTGGACATGGGGGATCCTTTCAAAAACTCATTGATTGTTTATGCGCACAGCTCGTTGAAGGTTTAGAGGTCCGACTTGCTCCACCTGTTAATCGGGAGGGTGGAAGCACGAAACTAAGCAGAGCTATGCTCGCGAAACACAAAGCAATGAGTGTGCCGAATGGATTTGCGAGGTTTTTCAGATGTCGAGTAGGCACCCACTGCTCGCTGGCGAGCAGGTGAAGTAAAAGAGAGCAATCAGGTCGCTCCAAACCTTAGTCGTTGATTCTACTTACCGAGGTCGCTAAAATCTTTCCATGAGCAAAACCGAAATACTCGACGAATTACCAAAACTCACCAAAGAAGAACGATTTGAGATTCGTTTGAAACTGGCCGAACTGGATGGAGATAATTGGCTCGACGACGACGATCCACTATCAAACGAACAGAAAGCGTTGTTGGAAGCTCGCCTCAGAGACATGGAACTACATCCCGAAACCTCAATTCCATGGACAGAAGCCAAGCGCCGTCTTCAAGAGCGATTCATTAAGTGAATTATAGTCTGGAAATCAGGCCTGACGCTCTCACAGATATCGAAGAGGCCGCTAGCTGGTACGAAGAACATGAAGCAGGCTTGGGAACTGACTTCGTAAAGACGGTCCTCGCAGCAATCGATAGTGTGCTGGCTAATCCTCATGTTCACCGATTGCGTGACCGGCGACGGAACATTCGCTGGATTCTCACAAATCGTTTTCCGTACAAAGTTGTGTATAAGATCCAGGATCAGCTCGTGACGGTGGTCGCGGTTCTACATACTGCACGACACGAGCGACGTTGGAAACAACGGGTGTAACTATCTCTCCGGTCTCAAGTACGGGTTGCTCTGTTTACAGTATTCAGTCAAACAGTTGCGGCGTAGTTCCTGTTTGCGTTCAGGAGTCAAGCCAAACGCTTTGCTATTTATCAACGCATCTACCAAGTCACGCTCGGCGATGCCCTGGAAATTGGAGTTCGCTTCGGTCACTCGCCCTCGCCAATCGTTCTGCCATTTTGCCAGTCTATTCAGTAAAGCGACTTCGTCTCCCGGTGATCCGTATTTTCCCAGCAGATACGCCGCTGTGCTTACGGCATACGGTTCGTCCAGGTTGAGACGTTGTTTCAAGATCTTTCCGATGCCGTCGGAGTAGTAGAGCCGAGTCAGCTTGGGAAGAAAGTTGTCCTCGCTATTCGGAGTTATCTTCTCGAGTCGCTGCTCGATCAATGGAATTGTTGCCGGTTCGTCTTGTTTGGCGAGGTAGGCGAGCAGCGCGGCTGAGAGCTCTGGAGGAAAATCCAAACCCGATTCTCGATAGACCCAGATAATCTCTCCGTAGTCGTCTTTGGTCGCGTAACGTACCAACAGTGGGGCTTTCTTTTCCAACACCATGCGAACCGAGGCATCAATCATGCCCTGCAAGCGGTGCATTTGGCCCACGAGACAACGGTCAACCTGCCACAGCGATTTGTCACTCAGTCGCGCCAGCACCTCGGGTTTGACGTTGGACTGCTCGTCACAAATCTCGTCAATCACGAATTGTCGCGCTTCGTCGGGCCACGCCTCGATTAGTCGACTCAGGGCTTGCTCGTGAAGAGGTCTGGCAGAATCGGAACGGTCCGCGAGTATCAGCTTTAGTGGGCCAAGCAGCCCCGGATCGCGAATGTCGCTCCAGTGTTTCCGTAGCAACTGATCCTTAGCGTCGCGATCCAGCGAACTAAACTGCTGCGCTATTACGCGGCGGACTTCGGCAACCAGGATGGCGCGGTCGCTATTCTTCGGCGCCATCGTAAGAATGGTTAACGCCGTGGTGCTCAGACTTTGTCCTCTTCGTTTACTCAAACCGAGTGCGAGTTCAGCCAGGTAACTATTCTGAATGGCGGCGAATCGAGAATTACTTTCTGCGGTCAGCCATCGATCGTGCGGCGTCGTATCGAAAGGAACGCCGCGCTGTTCCTGTAAGAAATAAAGCAAGCTTACAGTCGTTACTAGCCAGGAGTTGACGGGTTGTGTTACATCCCGCATTCCCTTCTCCAGCAGCTTGAGCGCGAGGGCGCGATTTCGGGCGATGAAGAGTCCGAGATAAATGTTTGACCCGTAATAAGAGCCTTCAATATTCGGATTCAGAAAGCGACGAACTTTTTCGCGTGTTGAAGCATCGCCAGTGAGAAAGGCCAACTCTCGCGCCGCAGTCTGATCGGGATGTGAAACGCGATTTGCATCGAGGAGCGCTGAGATTCGTTTTACTTCCGCTCGCTCCTCTTCCTCGCTCATGGCAACCACGTCGAAGGAGACTTCGTTAGTAGTCAAGGCGATTGTCTGATGCACACGTCGCGTAGTGATCTTGACCGTGTAGTGCCCCGGCTGATCGAAACGCAAAGCGTTATTGAGCGTGATCGGTAAACGCGTAGGTGCGGCAGAGATCTTCTGAGATGAGAAGACGTCGCGCGGATACTGAAAGCCGCGCGTCATTTCGTCGTACCAACGGTTTACACCCCTCTCGGGTGAGACAGAGATAGTTTCTGAAAACGGCCCTCCCGAATCCGGAATGGTGTCGACAGTGTGGCCCGGCACGTCGGAAGTGAACTCCATTACGAGCCGGATGGATTCGCCAATGCGGAAAGACGTCTTGTCTTCGGCTAAGAGTAATTTAACGCGGACGTCAGTCGAGGCCGTCTGTGCTCGAGTTAATACTGCAGCAAGAAGGATGAGGAGTGAAACATTCAGAATTCTGTGTTCAACCATGGCCGCATTCTGCCTCAGGTGGCGAGAAACTTCCAGAAAAACCGGGCCGCGGATTAACGCTGATTTTTTTACGGATTGGGATCGAGAAACGTGAAAAGCCCGGAGCGACTAGGCTCCGGGCTCGTGAATCGAATTTCGTTTGAAAGTTACTTGAGGGCTTTCTTGACCTGGCCTGGTGGGAAGAGTGGGCCCGGGAGGATTTGTTGTTGGAAATTGATTAGAGCCGGCTCGATTGCAAAGGCGTAGATTTGCGTGGCGAGGCTCGGGTTCAAGTCGTTGTCGCTGATTACGTAGAGCAAGTGCCGGCCGTCCGGAAGATCGGGTCCCCACGAGAGGCCTTCGATTTTCTCGGGGATGGTCGCGGACAAATTCAGATCGGCGTCGAGCAGGTTGATGAAGAGAGTTTTGCTTACTGGTGTCACGCTCGCGGGCAATGCGCCGGCGGGAAGACTGTCGATTCCGGAGACGTCAGTCGCACCGGTTAGATCGATCTTGTAGATCGTCTTGCGCGTCGGCGCCTGTGGTGGCGTTTGCAGGTTAGAACGATTGTCACGTTCGACGACGAGAAACTCGTGGTCGTTGATCGCAAGAATCTCACAGACTCCCTGGCCGCGATTGATTGCATCGAGAACATAAACATATTCGTGAGTCTCACCAGTTGCGAGATCGACTTTGAGAATGCGGTTGTTCAGGCCAAGGCGATCGGTCGAAGGAGACGGATTGAGTCCATGATCCTGAAGCAATGCGTTCTGCATGATTCCGAATAGCGTCGTGCCATCCGGACTGATTGCCAGTCCTTCCATGCCGCGATTGGCTTGCCGTCCCGCCGTGTTGCCGAGCAGCTCTTCGTTCGGATCGGCGCTGGGATTCGCAATCGCGAACCTGGACGGCAACTCGAGACGACGCACGAGGTGTCCCTGGCGATTGAACTGGAAGATGTATGGACCGTACTCGTCAGAAACGTAGAACGTTCCGTCCGGCGCGACGCGAATACCTTCCGGATCGAGTCGATCGCTGAATGAACCGGCAGCGCCAACAAAATTCTCACCGCCTTGATCCTTGAAGAACCGCGTATCCAACAAGACTGTGCGAATGTTTGGGAATGGTGCGCCGACGTCTGTTGTGATGTGTAGGAAATAAAAGCGATCGAGGTATGGGACGTCAGTCAAGCCATCGAATGGACCACGATCGGGAGCGGCGATGAAGACGTTATCGTGACCCGTGTAAGTCAGGTCAGATCCGAAGCCGCCGAAGATTGCTTTGGGTACACAGTTAGCTGGTGCGCTCTGTTGGCAGATATTGCCGGTGAGTCCGGATGAGTCGAGCGCACTTCCGCTCACTACACCTTTACCGACAAGTGTTATTCCGGGTGTTAGAGTAGGTGGATTGGGCGCGGAGAAACAGAGCGTTGCAGTAGTCAGACCAATAACGGCGAGTGCCGTCGCAAGCACACGTAACATGAATTGCTCCTTTCAGGGTTTGGACCGAGAAGGTAGCGACTCGCGGTTAACGGCGCGTGATCCAGTTATGAACAGTTTGTGAACTGAGCCACGAAGAGGCACAGAAAGAAATTATGTATGTGCGGTCGGGCGGGAGTGTTTGATGTGGCGCCAGATCCACCAGGTGACGAAGAGCACACCCACGATGCCGATGAGGAAATCGAAACGATGAAACCAGGTCTTCAACGTGTCGTCTTTGTCCCACTGCTCGCCAAGCTTTTGGCCGACGTACGCGAGACCGAGACACCACGGCAGTGAGCCTGCAAACGTGTAGATCACGAAGCGAGTGAGATTCATTCGCGCTACACCCGCGGGAAACGCAATGAACGTTCGAATCGCCGGCAACAAACGAGAAACAAAAACGATCACTTCACCATGCTTCGCAAACCAACGATCGGCGATGTCGAGATCGTGACGCGAAAGCAGAATGTACTTGCCATACTTCTCAATAAACGGCCGGCCGCCATACATACCAACCCAGTAAGCCACGAGGGATCCCAGCACGCAACCGACAGCACCGGCGACACCAACCCACCAGAGATTCAGCTCGCCGCGAGACACCAGGTAGCCCGAAAACGGCATGATGATTTCCGAAGGCAGCGGTATGCAGGCCGACTCGATGGCCATCAGAAGAACGATGCCCATATAGCCCATCTTGGAAATGGTGGCGACGATGAACCCGGAAAGTATGGTGATTATTTTTGCAATCATATCTCGAGCAAGTTTACCGATCAGACCAGCCGTGTTGGCCGATCAAAGGTACGAAAGCACAGCCTCCATGATCTTCTTCCTTTGGCCCCAGATCGGTTTTGGTTACTCGAATCAACCGCTGACTCTCTCGTGATTCACCGACCGGTACAACCAGACGACCACCAACTTTGAGTTGCAGAATGAGTGGTTGGGGAATAGTTGGACCACCCGCTGCCACCAGTATCGCATCGTACGGCCCGTTTGCCGCCCAACCAAGCGTGCCGTCAAAGCACTTCACCGTGGCGTTGTAAATTCCGAGTTGCCGGATTCGCGCTTGCGCTTCGCGCGCAAGATCTCCGATGCGCTCGATGGAGTAAACCTGAGCTGCCACGTGCGCCAACACCGCTGTTTGATAACCGGAGCCGGCGCCAATTTCGAGCACGCGACTCTTAGGATCGAGCTCTAAAAGCTCGGTCATCTTAGCGACGATGAACGGTTGCGAGATGGTTTGGTTGGCGCTTATTGGCAATGCGTGATCGCCATAAGCACGACTTTGTAACGCTTCCGGTACGAAGAAGTGGCGCGGCACATTCCGCATCGCCTCCAGCACTCTTGGATCGCGAATGCCGTAGTGCTCGCGCAAACGGGCAACCATACGCTCTCTCGGAATCAAATACTCCTGTAGCGAAGCGGGCCGATGTTTGTTTGCTGGCTGCACTGAAACGAATTCTAAACTGATTAGCTCTTGTGGAGTAGTTCGGAGTCTTTGATGTAATTCCAGGTTTCGATCGCCGTCAGCGCCTGATGGTCGGTCATATCACTGCGCAGCGGCGTCACTGAGATGTAGCCTTGTGAAACCGCGTGATAGTCAGTGCCCTCAACCGAGTTCCCATTGAAGTACTCTTCGCCAATCCAGAAGTACGGTTTGCCGCGAGGGTCAATATGTTCTGTGATGACGGGTCGAGCGTTCTTGATTCCCTGCCTCGTTACCTTGACGCCTTTGACCTCGCCCGGAGGAATATTGATATTCAGGAGTGTGCCTTCCGGCAGACCTTCGTCCAAAACTTTTCGCGCGGCCACGACTGCAAACGCCGCTGCTTCTTCGAAGTCAAAATTATCGCGTGCGACGAGACTCAGTGCGACGCCTGGAACACCGAGGATAGTGGCTTCGAGTGCTCCCGCGACCGTGCCGGAGTAAGTGGCATCGTCGCCAAGGTTGCCGCCGTGATTGATACCGGAGACGCAGATGTGCGGTCGTTCGTTGTCAGGAAGAATTCGGTTGAGAGCAAGCGTGACGCAGTCGGTTGGAGTACCGTCAATGGACCAGTGGCGGTCGTCAAGCTGTCTGATTCGCAACGGCCGAGCGAGGGTCAAGCTGTGCGAAGCGCCGCTCATCTCAGACGAAGGCGCGACCACATAAACATCGCCGAGGACCTTCAGGGCTTCTTCCAGCTTGATGAGCCCATCGGAGTGGATACCGTCGTCGTTAGTGATCAAGATACGAGTCATACGATAAAGCTAAAATAACCAGCGTCTACACACTCCAAGTTCGGCGGCTCGCTCACTCAGGAGCGTCCGACTCGTGAACATTGGTTAAAGACGACTGGTGAGATAAGACGACGGCCTGAAGTTGTGCAGGAGATTACTAGTCGCGGGGAACGCGCATCCGGCCCTTCTTCTTGTTGCGTTTCCGAGCCAGCGCCGACTTCAATTTCGCCTTCTGACCGGGAGGAATGAAGAACGCGTGTTTCTTGGCGTCTTTGATGATCTCCTCAGTCATCACTTTGCGCTTGAAGCGGCGGAGCGCGCTTTCAATCGATTCACCCTGATTAACAGTCACTATTGCCATTCGTTCTCTGCTTTCCTTTTCTTTAGATCCTAGCGGACTAACAATTTAACACGCGGGGAATGCCCGGGGTCAAGTATAGGCGGCCGTTAAACGCAGAAGAACGCGGATCAGAAAAGAATCCGCGTCCACCTGCGTTCCTCCTGCGGTTATTCCAAATTAGACCAGCACCGCTTCGGCCGGCTCTTCTTTCTTCCGGCTCAAGCCTTTAATCTGCACCGGCTTATCAGCTTCCGCGGTGGGCAACTGCTTGTTCAGCACCATCTCCTGATAAAGCTTGCGCATCATCACAGCCTCTTCGTGCGCGGTCTTCGGTCCTTCCATTTGCGGTTTGTTAGGCCGCATCAAATCAACTTCGTTCAAAATCATGCCGTGGCTCGTGTCGGTCATTTCAACGTTCTTACCACCGGCAAAAATCTCGTGACGGCCATGCTCCTGATACCACTTCGCGACGGTCGCGTTCTGGTGCATGTTCTCGATGATGTTTCTCCAGCCGATACCGGTGTTGTAGGCACAGAACGAAATCTCGCCTTCCTGAGTACCGTAAGGAATGATGCACATTTCGGTGCGGCGGAAGTCATAATTGAATAGATCCTGGAACCACATTCCCGCGATAAACAGGAAGTTCCAGCGATCCGAACGACGCTTCTCGATGTCCTGTGTGCTGCGATCGCCGCTTACCTTGCCGTAGTCCTTACCAGTCAAACCAAACGACTTGTCAAACTTCTTGAAGAGCTCGTAAAGCGTGAACTGCGACGGCGACTTGTATGGGTTGTAGTGCTTCAAGAGAGTCAAACCCATCATCAGGTTCGACATCCACTTGCCGCGGGCCGCATCCGTGATCTTCTGCATGTCTTTAACGAGACCCGGAATGTTCAAAAACTCCGGCACCGGACGCATCTCTTTCAGTTCCTTGTCGATCATTACCGCAGTGCCGACGCCGCAGTTCGGGTGGCAGCCGCAGGAAACCTGTCCCCAGTCCGCATCCGGACCATGGACGAGGTCTGCGAAGTCAGCGAAGGCGCCCATCAATGAAAGCGGGAACCAGTCGCGTGTTGGTTCAGTGATGCCGACCTGGTTCTTCACGTCGTGAGCAAGGTGCGAAAGCGTGTAGCGCTGCTGTAGACGACGATGCTCGGTGATCTCTTCGTCGCGACCGGTGAACGAAACCGGCTGGAACGACAGGAACGCAATCTTTTTCGGATTATCGAGTGCGAAACGAATGATCGAACCGACCTGATCGTTGTTGATGCCGTTAACGAGAGTCGTTACCAGAACGATCTCGACGCCGGCTTCGTGAAGATTGTTAATAGCTCTCATCTTCACGTCAAACAGATTGCCTACCTGGCGGTGGCTATTTGCATCGTTGCCGATACCATCAAACTGGAGGTAAACGTAACGAAGTCCGGCTGCCGCTGCTTCACGGCAGAACTCTTTGCTCTTGGCAAACTCGATTCCGTTCGTAGCTGCTTGCACACTGTTGTAACCAACTTTGCGCGAGTACCTAATCGCTTCGAGGAAGTGCGGAGAGATTGACGGCTCGCCACCGGAAAACTGCACCGACATCTGGCGTCGCGGCTTAATCGTGATCGCGTTGTCGAGAATCTCTTTGATCTCGTCCATGCTCAGTTCATGAACAAAGCCAACCTGGTTGGCGTCCATGAAGCACGGGTCACACATCATGTTGCAACGATTGGTAAGGTCGACGGTCAACACCGCACCACGACCATACTTAACTGTGCTCGAACCGTGATTGTGCAGTTTCTCGTCGTTGTGCGCGTCGATGTCGCGACCGGGAAACATCTTTTCGATGTGCGTGAGAAACTTGGAGTCGATGGCCATCATATCTTCGAAGTGGCCGTGAGTCGGACAATCTTTGATCATCCAGATCTCGCCGTTGCGCTCGATGATCTGAGCTTTGATTTCACCGACCTTCTCATTAATAAGGACGCTGACGTCTTTCTTGCCACTGATGATGGCTTCGCGTGCTTCGATCACGCAGTTTGGACAGAGCGAATCGGTTGTGCGTGGCCAGCCGAGGGTTGGCTTACTTTTCTGCCATGATTTCAAAAGGGGTTTTTCTGACCATTTTGGAGTAAAAGAAGGATTGGGCTTGTACTTGTTTACCGACTGAATCGCGTTGAAAAGGCCTCCCGCAATGAAGGTCAATCCTCTCTCCGCATGCTTAATAGGTCGCATCGTCTCTCCGTCCGTTCGATAGTTTTATGGCGTGCCCCAGCAGATCAACACACTCCAAGGCCGCGAACCTTAGAGCAACGAGCGTACCGTCACCCAAAAATCCGACTAAAGCGTTAACTGTCTTTAACTTAGCAGTAAATAGGTAATCGAAGATCAGGACAGATCGTGTGTCTCAATGCTACAGGATGCGGGAACGGCTCGGCAGTGTAACGTTTTGGCCGCTGATTGTTTCCGCGCTTTGTGCCTTTTTGTGGCTAAGTTCATTTGCCCATTGCGGCGCGCATGGCGGCGATGATCGCGTCGGTAACGCGTTTCTTGAAGAGCTCATCGAGCTTTGCTGGCGAGAGATCGAATTCGACCGGTGAGTCTTCGATCCGTTTAATGATCGTGCCTTCTGAAAACCCGGCTTCGACTAACCGGATCACACCTTCATTAGTGAGCGTCGGTGTCTTCTCGAGCTTTGGCGCTGCGGCTCCGCCGGCTTCGGTTTGCGGCTTGATGATGCGCACTGTCGCCGAACCACTCAGGTTGTTGTCGTTCTGATTTCCGCCTGAGCCGCCGCGCGACCGGCTAGACGATTGCGAGCTCGAACCAGAGCCGAAAATATTATTCTCACCACTACTTTGCGGCTGCGACTCGCCGCCGTTCTGCTTTTTGAAGTCTTTGAAAAACGCATCGCCCGACCATTCGTCTTCGCTCGATATGATGGTTCCCATCTGCACCGACAGCATCGCGAGAATGATGTTCTCATTAACGCCGTTGCGCTTCAGTTCGATGAGATGTTCCGTATCGAGTTTGAAATCGGCGGGTCGATTGTTGATGATCGTTATGATCGTCTTCTCTTTGAAGCCCGCCTTGACCAGCTTCACGATCGCCACATTCGTGAGCGGTCCATCCTGCTGTTGTGCGTGAGCGCCAACGGTCAACAAGAGACACAAACAGGTGAGCAGAATTCCCTTCATGACCATTTATCTTTCGCCTGAGTCTTTGGCGACAGTCGTGGCGGCAGGTTTCTTTGTGCGTGCGATGTTGCGTTTGTAGCGATAACTGATCTTCTTGACGTAGTTGCGAGTCTCTTTATAAGGCGGCACTTTGTTACCAAACTTCGCGACTGCGCCTTCGCCCGCGTTGTAACTAGCCAGCACCAGGTCCACACGGTTATTGAATCGATTCAACAACTCGCGCAGGTATCTCGTACCACCGGAAATATTCTGTGCTGCGTCGTGCGCACGTCGTACTCCAAAACGCGCCGCAGTTCCTGGCATCAGTTGCATCAGCCCACGCGCGCCCTTCGGTGAAACGGCGCCAGTGTTGAAATGCGACTCCTGCTCCATCACGAGAAAGATCAGGTACGGATCGACGTTGTATTTGCTGCCGTTCTGACGAATCAAACTATCGAGTCCGGCTCTGCCTGTGCTCCAACCGCTGGCTTTCTTTCCTGCCTGCGCAGTGACGGTCGCCGGATCTTCAACTTCGATTCGATCGACACGAGACGCTTCGATAAAGATGTCCATCGACCCTCGCTTGTACCAGACACCGGCCGGCGATTGACGGGCGCTGTCCGCTTCGACACGTGCTCCACCCTTCAGATAGATCCAGGCTTGTTTGTCGTACACACCGTTGGTTACCGGAGCTCGCGCGATAACTTCCGTGTCTTCGAAATGATCGTCGTCATTAGTCTTAGCGGCTGGCGAGGGAGGAGGCGTATCTGTTGTTCGCTCGATCTTCTTTACTTTTTCTTTAGCGAGCAGATGACTCAGACTGCCCTGGCGATACCAAACTCCCTGTGGTGATTCCCAGGCGTCGTCGACGGTGATGTATGAGCCGTCGGCCAGCTTGATCTTGACCGTTGTTTGTGCGAGTGCGGAACTCGCGCACACGAGCACAATACAGATCAGTAACCACGGATGACGGGGATTTTTGACTGATTGGTTCATTAGAGTTCTAACGGATCCGCGAGTGTTCGCTCGATCATGGTCTCTTGCGTCTGCACCGGTGCGAACGTGTGGGACGTTCCGAAATAATTGCGCCACGCGATGTCGACGACGTGCGGTGTCAATTGCGTGTTCCTGCCTTCAAACCGGCAAATATCTGTAGCACGATCGAGAATGTCGCGCGGTTCGCAACCTTTCATCTGCCTGTGTTCCACACGATACTTCATCAGAATGTGGTCCATGACAGGCTGGTCGATGGCGATGTTGCGACGGTCGGCTTGCTGTTTGAAGATTGCGGTGTAAGCGGCCGCAGTCGGTGGCTCAACACGCGCACGATAACCCATGCGTCGCAGAAACGCCTGGTCCGCAAGATCCTTTTCGTCGAGGTTTGTAGAAAAAACCACGAGCTGTTCAAACGGCACCTCGATCTTCTTGCCGGTATGCAGCGCGAGATAATCGACGCGACGTTCGAGTGGCACGATCCAGCGGTTCAAGAGATCCTGTGGCGCCACGCGCTGGCGGCCAAAGTCGTCAATCACGAGCGTGCCGCCGTTTGATTTCATCTGAAACGGCGCTTCGTAAAACTTCGCCGCTTCGCTCCACGTCAGGTCGGCGTTTTCCAGCGTCAACTCGCCACCAACGATAACGAGCGGACGGCGAATAAACACCCAGCGATGGTCGTAGTCAATCGGAGTGTCTTCTTTCGGCATCGGTTCATGACAATGCCCGTCGAAGACGCGAATGATCTGACCGTCAATCTCCACCGCGTACGGAATCCAAATGCCGCCCTCTAATGCGCCATTGATGCGCTCCGCCACCGCAGTCTTACCTGTTCCGGGCAATCCCGTCAGAAACAATGAACGACGAGAATTGATAACGCAGCCCAGTGTTTGCAACAGCGACTCCGGTAGCACGAGATCGTGAAATGCCTGGCGCACCGTATCCATGTCTGCCGTGTTTGACGGAATCGACTGAAGCTTCATCATGTGCGAGTAGTCGCGTAGTGAAACCGGCGCCGGTCCGACGAAACCACTAATCGACAACAACCGCGCCAGACGATCCCAGCCGTGGTCCAGCATCGCGTAACGCGTGGAGCCGATCGCCGACTGCTTCTTCACTTCGATCAGTTTCTCGCGATAAAGCTGCTGCAGCAGATCCTCAGTCAGCGTACGCGGAAGACTGATGCGTTCGGAGACCGCCATGGTCGTCGGCTCAGGCAGCATGGCGACGTGCTTCAATGCGAGATCGCAGAGGAACTGCTCGGAGATACCGGTGTCGGCGACTTCCTCCGGAAGCGGTGGCCCCATGCTTTCAATTTCCGCGCGCGTCAGAATTGCGGTGTGCGACATGTGTTGTTCCTCTGATAGATCGTGATGGTCCTACTTGCCAGTCAGGCTTCCGTTGTTGGAAGCCATAGCGAGTGCGCTGCGAGCAGCGTCTGATTCCGAAGTTCGGCCTATACGCTGGTAGAGATCGGCCAGGCGACGGAGAGCGAAAGTATTGTTTGGATCGATCGTGCGGGCTGCTTCATAGTAACGAATGGCGTCGTCTTCACGGCCGAAGCGCTCGAGCATCTTGGCGGTGTTGAGATTGCCATTCAACGGACCAGTCGCACGTGAAAAAGCCTTGTAGGCTTCGTCGATCTTGCCGAGACGGCAATACGCCAGACCGAGATTGTTGAGAATGCGCTCGTCGGTTGGCGCGAGTTTCGCAGCGCGTTTCAGACGATCGATCGCAGCGCGATAGTTACCGTTTTGATAGAGCGAGAAACCGAGGTTGTTGAGCGTGTCGGCATCTTCTTCCATCTTCACCGCACGTTCAAACGAGTCGCGCGCGCGATCACTAAAGCCCTTCTTGTCGTAAGCAACGCCAAGCAGATTGTGGGCTTCAGTCAACTTCGGATCGATCGAGGCCGCCAGCGAAAGCTCGCTGATCGCTTCGCTATAACGTTCTTCCATTAAATACTCGCGGCCGGCTTCAAGGTGCTCACGCGCTGACGCTGACGACGTATCTTTCTTTGTGCCCTGATGGCGTGCATCGTCAATCTTCGTGACGCCCACTGACTCAAACCGTTCCGCGTCTTTCTCGGTCATGCGGGAAACTTTGTTGTCGTCGCCGCCGCCACCAAACACTCTTCCTAACAGCTTGAACGGCGCTGCCAGAACCTTGACGACTTTGTTGCCCTTCTTCTTCGGCTGATCGACGCCCGCTTCAGCACCTGAATCTTCCAAAACGATCGCGTCAGGATCGCCCTCACGCTGGATCGTCGAAGCACTCCACATCGCGGTTGCGGCGATGGTTAAAACAAATGCGATTAGAACAGCTAGTATTCTTCGTTTGTTCATTGGTCCACTCCACTCCTCTACATCTTGCCGAGAGTATCAATGAGGTTAAGGGCCGCCGGGCCAAGGATTGCGATAAAGAGCGTTGGGAACAGGAAGCACGCGAGCGGGAACAGCAGTTTGACTGCAGCTTTTTGAGCTTCCTGTTCAGCTCGCTGGCGCCGTTTGGTGCGCAGCGAATCTGAGAACACGCGCAGGCCCTTCGCTATCGAAGTGCCGAATTTGTCGGTCTGGATCAGCATCGCGACGAGGCTGTGCAAATCGTCAACACCGGTGCGCTCTGCAAGGTTGCGTAATGCTTCGTCACGCTCGCGTCCGACTCTGATTTCGAGGTTGGCGAGTTCGAATTCATCAGCGACCGGTGGATGAACGTCTTTCAACTCGCTCGAGACTTTCACCATCGCCGCATTCAGACCCAAACCGGCTTCAACTGAGACAACCATCAGATCGAGTGCATCCGCCAGTCCCCAGCGAACGAGACGTTGGCGCTTCTTGATCGAGCGGCCCAGAAAATAGCGTGGCAGGAAGAAGCCTGCGACAAAAGCGATGATGATGTAAATCAACGCACTCTGCAGCGGTCGCGCGGTTAAGGCACACACGCCGGCAACCGTGAGCGGGAAACCAGCCATCGAGGTGAGCTGGAGTGCGCGATAGACAATCGGTGCTTCAGCCGAGCGATAACCGGCATGCATCAGTTGCTTCTGCAACTTCTTTGCTTCGGTCGCCGACGGCGGGAGCAGTTTGTTCAACGGCTCGGCCAGGCGTTGCGCGATTTCGGTAGCCGGACGATCGTCGGGCATTGCCGCTACTGAAACGTTAGCAGCACCGGCAGTCTTAGGACCGCTCATACGGCGCAGTCTTTCAGTGGCCGCACTCTGCGGTTTGTAAAGCAGCCAGTAAACACCCAGTAGACCGAGTGAGATACAGACAAAAGTTGAGAGACCGATTAGAAGTATCATTGCTGCGCCTTTTCGTTGGCTTTCGTTCCAGGCAATCTGTGGACTAGATCTGAATCTTCAGGATCTTTCTCACAATCAACATACCCGTGATCTGCATGAACAGAGCGAGGGCAATCAGGTAGTGACCGCGCGGATCTTTCCACAACACGCTCATGTAGTCGGGATTCAAAAATGTGACGGCTAACGCAACGCCGATTGGCAGACCACAAAGCAACCATGCTGACATTCGCGAGCTGGTCGTCAGGGTTTTCAAGTCGCCCATGATGCGGAAGCGCTCACGAATCGTGTACGCGACCTTCTCAAGGATCTCCGCCAGGTTACCGCCGGTTTCGCGCTGGATCAGAATTGCGGTCACACACAACTTCAGATCCAAAAGCGGCATTCTCTGCGTCAGGTTTTCGAGTGCGAGTTTGACTGAGAGACCAAGATTCTGCTCTTCATAAGTCTTGCGAAACTCGGTGGCAATCGGTTCCGGCATTTCGATCGAGATCATGTGGAGAGCTTCAGAGAATGCGTGGCCGGCACTGAGCGCTCTGCTGACGAGATCGAGTGCTTCGGGAAGCTGTTCCAGAAACTTATCGAAACGTTTTTTGCGCTTGTAATAGACGTGAATGAGCGGTATCGAAGCACAAGCGAGACCGGCCAGGATCATGAGCGGAATGAACACCGTCAAAACCGACGCGGCCAATCCACCCAGCATGCCTGCCATGAACGAAAACATCAGCAGTCGCGAAGGTGTTATGTGCAGATCGGCCTGGTCCAACATCCGCTTCAAGGCGAACGTTGCCTGGATGTTGATCAACATCTGATTCATCCAGGGGATCTCGCTCATCAACTCATTGCGAGCGAGCACCACTTCGACGTCTTCCGTGTGTGCCGAATGAAGTAAAGCCTCCGACAAACGTTTTTGCAGGCGTGCACGCTTCTGATCGGTGCCGTGAGTTGCAAGCAGGTAGGCGCCCAGAACCAGGAACAGCGCAAAGACGAAAACAAGAAACGATATGATCATTGCTTACATCTCCTCGAAGAAGACGCGTGGCAATTGCAGCCCGCAAGCCTTCAACCGTTCGGCGAATCTCGGACGAATACCGGTTGGACGGAAGCGACCCAGAACCGTGCCTTCTTTATCAACTCCAGTTCTCTCGTACTGGAAGATCTCCTGCATCGTGATCGTCTCGCCTTCCATGCCGGTGATTTCTGAAATTGAAGTCACACGACGTGAACCATCTGACATTCGCGCCACCTGCACGACGAGATTCAACGCCGAAGCGATCTGCTGGCGCATCGCGCGATCGGAGAGACGCATACCGGTCATCTGAATCATCGTCTCGAGACGAGCCAGAGCGTCGCGCGGTGTATTGGCGTGGACGGTCGTCAAACTGCCGTCGTGACCAGTGTTCATGGCCTGAAGCATGTCGATGGCTTCGCCGCCACGAACCTCACCGATAACAATGCGATCGGGACGCATACGCAGCGCGTTCTTCACGAGATCTCGTTGGGTAACTTCACCGCGACCTTCGATGTTGGGCGGTCTGGTTTCGAGTCTGACGGTGTGCGGCTGCTGTAGCTGAAGTTCCGCCGAGTCTTCGATGGTGACGATGCGCTCGTTTTCGGGGATGTAAGCGGATAGCGCGTTGAGCAGTGTGGTCTTTCCGGCGCCGGTACCACCCGAGATCAAAATGTTCAGACGCGCAGTGACAACCATCTGGAGCATGTCTGCAATGTCTTTCGTGAGCGCCTTGTAGTCGATCAACATCGACATCTTCAGCGGATCCGCACCAAAACGGCGGATCGACACCACTGGTCCGTCGATCGAAAGCGGCGGAATGATCGCGTTGACACGCGAGCCATCCTGCAAGCGTGCGTCGACCATGGGCGACGACTCATCGATGCGACGTCCAACTGACGAAACGATTCGTTCAATCACGCGCATCAGGTGCTCGTCGTCTTTGAACTGCACATTTGTTTTTTCGATCTTGCCGCGACGCTCGATGTAGATCGTCTTGTGTGAGTTGACCAGAATATCGGAGATGGTCGGGTCTTTGAGCAATGGCTCGAGTGGTCCAAGTCCGAAGAGTTCGTGCTGCACGTCGTTGACGAGACGCTCGCGCTCCGAAACGGACAGCGGCATCGCTTCCTGAGCAAGCACGGCCTCGGCCAGTCGCGAAACTTCTGCGTGGACCTGGTCCTGAGTAAGCGTTTGCAGCTTGGTCAGGTCCATCCGGTTGATCAACGTCCGGTGCAGACGCGACTTCATTTCCTGGAATGACTGTTGACCGGTGCCGTCCGAAACGGCTCCCGGCGCACCGTTGTTATTGTTGCCGATTAATCTTTCACGTAGTGCCATGATGTTTGCTCATCTGCGGGGCTGCCGCTAGACCTTCTCCATTGAAGCTTGAAGTTTGAAATTCGGTTGGGCCGATTGCTTCTTCAGCAGTGAAGCCCAGAAAGGACGGCGTTGCTTCGAGTGATCGATCGGCGCAATACCGAGCGACATCTGCTCTGCGATGCGTCGAATCTCCATCGCGATTTTTGAGGTGGGCTCGGCTTGCACGAGCGGTGTGCCGAGGTTGATCGAACTGACGGCGGTTTGATAGTCGCTGGGCACAAACGCAACTACCGGCTCGCCCAGGAATTTTTCAACCTGCCTGAGATCGAGATCGATCTGCTTGCTCCAGCGATTGACGACGATGCGTATCTTGTTTCGCGGGTATCCGAGCCGGTCGAAGATCTCGAGCGCTCTTTGCGTGCTGCGAATCGCGGGAATGTCGAGCGTCAGGACGAGCACGATCTCGTCCGACTGATCGAGCGCGGCGAGAGTGATCGAGTCGAAAGTGTGTTGCGGATCGAGCACCACGTAGTCGTAGTGTTCACGCAGTTTCTCGAGGACTTCGAAAATGTGTTGTGGCTCGATCTCGTCCGCGGAGTCGGCCTCGTGCGGAGCGGCAAGCAAACTCAGATGTGTCGAATGTGGAGTGACGAGACTGTTGATAAGCGTTTCGTCGAGCCGCTGGCGTTTTTCGCACATGTCGGCGATCGAATACTTCGCTTCGAGTCCTAAAAACAGCGGCAGGTCGCCGGCCTGAAGATTGAGGTCAACAAGGACTGTTTTGGAGCTGGTTGCAGCGGCGAGGTTGGTCGCGATGAACGAAGTGCCGCAGCCACCTTTGCTGGAAAACACAGCGACCATTCGACCTTTTTTCTTCGGCGATTCAACTTGCTTGCTCGAAAACTCTGATGCTTTATCGAGGACCGTGCGCAGTTCTTCGACGCTGATCGGTATCCGCAAAAACTCTCGCGCACCGGCACGGAGACTCCGCAAAATCATGTCCGGCGATGCATCCTGAGCCGCCGAGATGAGTGCGGTGTCCGGACATTCGCGGTTCAGCTTTTCAATGAACTTGACGGCGTAATCCGCATTCGCGCCAAGGGCGATGATCGCGGCTGCCGGTTTCAGGCGAACGATCTCTTCGTAAAGTTGCTCCGTGTCGTTACCACCGGCGAGCAGCTTGACTCGTGGTTCGGCCGATAACGCTTTGCGAATGTCTTTGAAGTTTTCGAGTCCGGTGCTGAGGACTACTACTGAAATTGGTTCGGTCATCTGATCCTCTTGATTCGTTAATTCGATTCCACTACCGGCGGCTGTCTTGATTTGAAAACTATCTGACAGAGTGCCTGGGGGTTACGGTAGGTCCATCGCAATTCTGCAAGGCCGGCGGCTCGTTCAACCGGAGCGATGTTCGATCGGCTGGCGTGCTACTGGCGCCACCCGGCAGTGGATTCGAAGCTTGAGACAGGCTTTGTTCATTTGCTCCCACACTTGTTCTACCCGCTGGTCAACTACTTGTTCGCCGGAATCCAACCAACGCTCTCACCTGTCATAGTGGTTGTGTAATTCGGCATCGTGATACTCGAGCTGACTAACGGAAGGATGAATTGAAACTGGTAACTGGTAATGCTGACTGAGGCCGTCCCTTTGTTCAGGGCAAAGTTCGAATAATTAACTGAAACGTTGGAGGTACTGAGATTCGGAACCAGAGGCTGCGAACCGCCGGCCGGATCACCGTAGACCACTACGTTCTTGACCTGATTGATATCAGCGGCTGAATGAAGCGTGGCGTATCGCGCGCCGCGTCGTGCAGCATCTGAAAGTGCATTGTGCGTCCAGAGGGCTCGTCCAAATTCGACAACTGCAAACATCGAGGTGAGAAACACAGTCACACCGATCGCGAATTCAACCAGCGTGCTGCCCCGTTCATTCGAGAAAAACAGTTTGTTTCGCCTCATGATCTTTTCCTCTTCGAACTAAATGGGAGGAGGTTGGGTTAACAGGTAACGCATCGTCACGCTGGGCTTCACGTCGACGTTTGTTGAAAGTCCGGTGATGTTGGTCAACTTGCCCAAATCGAAAATCGGCTGATGCTTGAAATCGACGATCGAAACCGTGACTGTTTGCGGCAGGACGGGAGTTCCACCCTGCCGAGTGATGACAACGTTTGAGGTTGTCAGACCCGTCAGCAGCGGTGATCCGGTGCCGGTTGTATTTCCGTAAACCACGATGTTCTTGGCGACGGCATCTTCGGTTCCGCCAACCACAGCCGTAGCCAGGTAACGACTGCCGGCTCGGCTCGCTTTGGCCAGCGTTGTGTATTCGTAGAAATACCTGCCAAACTCAGCCGTCGCTCCAAACAACATCAAGAAAATCGGAATGACGATTGCCGTCTCGACGAGCTGAAGACCACGCTCGTCTCTGCGAAAACGCTGCAGGTCGAGCAATCTTCTCCAACGACGTCGGTTGCGGATTCTTCTGATTCTTGCGTGCATGATTTCACCTACCTGTAGAGCACTGGAACGGCCATGTTGTCGTTCACAGCGCCTGCGCCTGGGTCGTAACTGCTATTGCCGGCGAAAGCGGTGTCAGTGATGTACTCGGCTTTGAGCTCACCACCGTTGCCCCCACCAACAGAAGTCTGAAGGAAGAAGACACCGAATCTGGCGACGACGATCGCGTCTCGACCACCGCCCGGTAAACTGGCGGCGATGGGTATGAAAACTACACGCCGATCAGTGACGCCTGTATTTTTCGGCGCTTTGAACACGGTCTTATCGCGATACTGAGTGTAGGTAATGTTCTCTGCGACGTTGGTGTCAGGCGGCGATGTTGCAGGATCCAATCCGCCGGAGAAATCATCAAACCTTGTGTTAATTCCCTGTCGAACCGCACCAGCGGTCACACCGGGTTTGGTCGCCACCTCTGTACCAACAGAAATGCACCAGTTGACTCCATTAGCCATACCTTCACGATCACCGCTACCTCCTGACTGAATTGGAGCCAATAGTTGGTAGTTTCCCGGTGAGATAAATTCACCCGGATCCAGACGAAACGTGTAGGTACCGCCTGGCTTGATTGGATCAGCGGGATTGTCGAGCACGAAGGCGGGAAGCCACGGACAAATAACATTCAGCGGTACTGAAAAGCCCGCTGTTGCCGTCGCCGAAAGATCTCGGCTGCTTCCCAATACGAGCGCGGCGAAGGAAATGCCAACCGGTAACGTCGGAGTGGTAACTCTGACGAAGCGAATATTCTTCGCAGCACCGGCAGCAGCGCCCTCGGCCATGTATGGACCATCAAGATTGACTGCGTATTCAACGCTGGACCGCGGGAAAGTTACGCCAGTCTTGTTGAAGTCGTACTTGTTCATCGCCAGGACCGCGCGATCGCCGGCTTCAGTAATACCGGCGGGACCGCCGTTCAATCCGGAGACTCCAGCCAACGCTGCTGCGTCGGCTGCGTTTTGTAGTTCGGCTTTCGATAGATACATCCTGCTAATGTCGATCCCCAGACCGACAGCGAGCAGTACTGACAACATCGCGATTGCCGATGTTGCCAGTACTGAACCTCGTTCTCGTTTTCTCTTTTCCGCTTGTTCTAATGTGCTCTTCGTCATGATCCCCCCTAACACTTACGAACGATGATCGGCTCGAGAAAGAGAGTTGCTATTACTACTGGGGCATCACCACGGTTTGACGGATCCCGGATTGGGATCCATCACTACGGCCTTCGCCACTGGTAAGGCATTTTGATCATTGCGCACGCTTCCGACAGCGCCGGAAGTGCTGGATTGAGTTGTGCCGTTGGTGTTCGTGTTGGTTTTGGTCTTAGGCTCTTCAACCTTGGCTGGCGCCGCGGCTGGTGTCTGCTCGGTCTGTCCCGAGACTTTGTAACCACTCTGGCCCTGGATGCCTTCGCCCTTCGGCTCGAGACCCAATGGCGAGTTGCCTTTCAAACCATCAATACCACGCATCGTCGGCAGGTCGTCGCCGTTGACCGGCTTAACCATGTGCGCCGTCACGAAGAACATCAACTCGGTCTCTTTCTTTTCGAATGACTTCGATTTGAAAAGAGCGCCGATTACCGGAATGTCACTCACGATCGGAATTCTCGACATCGTCTTGGTTTCCGAATTATCGAGCAGGCCGGCGAGTGCGAATGCCTGGCCATCACGCAGCTCAACGCCAGTTTTGGCGCGACGTGTGCGCAGTGCAGGAATAACGAAGCCGTTGAACTTAATGCCATTCGCGAAGTCGATGGTTGAAACTTCCGGTTCGAGTTCCAGACGGATGTGATCTTCGTCGATGATCGTCGGTTTGAAGTTCAGGCGAATGCCATACTCTTTCCAAACGATCGTGATGCCACCACCGCCACCCGAGGTGCCAAAGTTCTGAAGCACCGGCACGGGAAACTCACCGCCGGCGAGGAAGCTCGCTTGCTGTCCGTTCATTGCGATCAGGTTGGGTTCGGCCAACTCGCGAAACGCACCTTCAGTGCGCAGGACCTTAAGCATCGCGGCTGTATTCAGCGCGCGATTGAAAAGCAGGACGTTCAGGGCCGGGTTCATCAGAGCACTGGCACTGCCGATGACAGTGTCACTAATCGTGCTTGGACCACCGCCGCTGTTCGCGTAACCGCCGGTCTGTCCGTTCTGTAAGAAGGAGGTGCCGTAGTCGCGCAGTTTGTTGCGATTGACTTCGGCAACACGAACTTCAAGTTGAATCTGTGTCGCGCCGGAAACTGGTGACGACAGCATGTTCACAACTTTCAGGTTTGCAGCTTCGATCACAGCCTGCACCTGCGCAGCCGTGTTCGCGTCTTTTACGCTGCCTGAAATGACGACTGATCCGTTGGTCTGACTGAGACGGATGTCTTCCTTCGGAAACAGCGCGCGAATCTGCGAGTCAATCAGCGAAAGATTGCCACGCACAAAAACATCGAACGTTAAATACTGACCGCCGGTCTGCTCCCATGCGATGAAGTTGACCTGACCGAAAGCTTTTCCATTAACGAGCACCTGGTCCGGCGTGACGAGCACGGCTTCGGCGATGTCCGGGTTCGAAACCGAGAAACGTCCGACCGGGCGATCGAAATTGATCACGCGCGACTGTCCCACCAGAACGTTGACCGCAATTGGCTCTTTGTTCTGACTGAACGACGCCTTGTAGGAGTTTTCCTGCGCGTGCGCGATGGAGGTAGCAAAAATTGTAATCAGGGACGCCAGTAATAAACTCATTCGGCGTGAAATTGGGGAACGGCTCTGCATGATCTTATGCTCCTTTGTTTCAAGCGATCGTCAATGCGATCAACTTCAAGTGATTCAAATTAGGGTTGAGTGATCTATGGAAATTCGACACTGCGCTTCTTGGCGCCTTCGATCATTTCCACTGACGCACGCGGAGTGGGCTGAGGAGCTGGGGCTGTTGCAACTGGCTTCGGCGCTACTGAGATGCGGCGAACTGGCTTCGACTCACTCTTCGGCTGTTCACTCTTCAGTGAACCTGGCTCTGGAGCTACTGACGCTTTTTCGCCAGTCAGCAACTGACGCTTGTTGACGCCCGGAGTCTGTTCGTCACCCTGGTCGATCTGGCTACGCATGACGAGCTGCAGTTTGCCTTCGCTGGACGAGAGTGCGAGTTTTTCTGCCTGCTCTGGCGTAACCTGAAGCGTGACAGCTTTGACGCTGTTGGCTTCGCGCTCATCTTTCGGCTTGTCGATGTTCTGTCCGTTGGCCAGGACCTTGATGTTCTGCAAAACGATCTTCGAAATCGGATCCTGCATGCCGGAACCTTCGCGCGGGTCGATAACCACAACTACGTCGACGAGCGTGCCCGGCTGAATGAAACCGGAGATGCCGGCGGCGTCGTCGACCTTGACGGTCATCGCGCGATAGCCTTCAGGAATGATTGCCGAAAGTCCGGCCGCCGTTCCTTCCGGTGCCAATCGCGATTCAGTGATGGGCTCGCGCGCTGCGATGTTCATCACCGCTACTCGACCAGCGAGTTTCTCAGGAGATTCGAAAGCGCCGTCCGGAGTAGATTCCTTCGGAAACTGGACCACCATGATCTGCTCGGGAATGATCTTGCTCCCGAGCGGAATGTTCACTTTGGCTACTGCAATCTTGTTCAGGTTCTTCGAGTAGGCCTGTGCGCTCGATAGATACTTGCTGACTGAAACGGCAGCGAGCACTCCAAAAATGAGTGCCCCTACCAGAACTATGAAAAAACGTTTGTTTCGCATGGAATCAACTCTCCGTTCTGCCAGGTCAAGCCTGGGTGTTGACCGTTTAAGGGTGAAATATCGCGGTTGCGATAATGGCGCCGATGGTGATCGCCACACCGTAAGGGATGGTTAGACGATGATCAGCAGGAACGCTGAATTTGGGCATTGGCCAGCCCGGCAGCAAGCCGACCAGAATTTGCAGCACGCGATGCATGGTCGTTTTGAAAACGCCCGATCGCACAACCGATACGAGGGCAAGCAAACCACCCGTCAGCACCACGACTACAAATGTCGGCAGTACAAGTTGGGCGCCGATTACAGAGCCGATCGCAGCGAAGAGTTTCACATCGCCCGCGCCCATTGCTCCGAAGACGTGCAGGATGAACATTAGGATAAAGGCAAAAACACAGCCGCTCAGGCTGTTAAGAGCGCCGCTAAAACCAAACAGTGACAAGTTCAATATGAATCCGGTAATGAGTGTGGCCAGCACGAATGGATTGGGAATACGGCGATAGCGCACGTCGTGATAGATAATGACCACGGCAAGCGGCACCAGAAAGAGTTCAAAAGCGATTGCTGTTGGGCTTAGCATTTCCATGTGGTCCTGGAGGATTCAGCAGAAAAGTGGCGGCGCACCCGTGGAACGAAACTTCACAAGGGCGCGCCACCGACAATGGCAGTTCACTACCTGTAGGTCACTTGAGGTAACCTGACAGCGTGTCAATTCTCGCCGCGATGTTCGTTCCAAGTGTTTGAAACGCCACGACCGCCGCGAGTGCTACGAGAGCAGCAGCGACGGCATACTCAGATAGCTCAAGCCCGGTTTCGTCTTTCAAAAATTTCTTGAACATGGTCCGTTTCCTTTCTTCGAAGGATTGAAGGCTTGAGCCTCCTAGAAAACCTATTTAAGCTTGCCCGCCAACTCGTCAATCTTCGCGCCGATGTTGGTTCCCAGCGTCTGGAAAGCTACGACGGCCGCTAGTGCTACGAGCGCTGCGGCGACGGCATACTCTGAAAGTTCAAGACCGGTTTCATCTGCGAAAAATCTCTTAATCATTGCGTTCTCCCCCAATAATTTTAAGGCTCGAGCCTTCCCTTCAGCCGGCAGCAACCCGCGGAACGTGGCGCTGCCGGTGCGATTGATGCAAAGAACTACTTAATCTTGCCGGCGAGTTCAGTGATCTTCGTGCCGATGTTGGCTCCCAACGTCTGGAAGGCGACTACCGCTGCCAACGCGACGAGCGCTGCGGCAACTGCGTATTCAGAAAGTTCAAGACCGGTTTCATCTGCGAAAAATCTCTTAATCATTTTGTTGCTCCTTTTAGATTCGATTAGGCGTTGTTGCTCGAACGAGCGGACAGATGAAGGCGAGGGTCACTAGTTGCTTTCGCTGTCGTAAGTGGAACAGCTTTGGGCGTGCGACGCCCGAAGCCATTGATCCCACTGAGAACAGCACTCAGCAACGTAAGCATCAGTAACAAGAGTTCGTTATCCCTGATTCCTGCTGTCTTGATGCTGACGAGAATTGCCAGCGCCAGGAACGGGGTCAGGATTACGAGCATTGCGACTGATACTAAGTTTGTAGTGGTGTTAGCTTTCATTTGTGTTTGTCTGCTCGACCAGTGATGCGATGCGATTGCTTCGCGACGACCATCACGTTTACAACCGGTGTGCCAGTGGTCTAGTGGCGGTTTTGCTGTGATCTGTGAAGCTTTTTGTCGCCCGCAGTTGACAAGCGCTGGTGGACCAAGTTGAGTGAAGAAGCGTGATTGAGGCTAAGAAGATGTTGTTTTGTTAAGGATCATGCGTTGTCGCCCGCAGGCTACAACTTAGTCACCACAAAAAGCACAAAAGGCACAAAAACAAAATAGGCAGATATCGAACACGATACCTGCCTAAAATCTTCTTTGTGCCTTTTTGTGGCTACGCTCGGTATTGCATGCCTGGTTCGGTGTCTTCCTGAAGGAAGTCGCCGATGTCGATCGCCAGGCGCTTCAGTTTCTTATAAAGAGTTTGTCTCGATCCCAAGCCGAGGGCCTCGCTCGCCTTAGCGACGTTGCAATCGTGACGCTTGAGCGTTTCGGTGATCACGCGACGCTCGTAGCTTTCCAGTAAATCGTCCAGCTTCTCGCCAGTCGCTTCGGTTGGTCCATTGCGCGGATGAATTCGATGGCCGATATTCTCGGGACGGATGTAACCATCGTCTTCAGCATAAAGCACCAGACGTTCAATCTCTGCAGCGAGCTCACGAATATTGCCGGGCCAGGAGTAAGTCTCGAGAATCTGGATCGCTTCGGCAGTGATTCCAGAAATCGGGCGCTCGTTCTTCCGTGCATAGTGACTCACGAAATGCGAGATCAAAGTTGAGATGTCTTCGCGTCGTTCTCTAAGTGGCGGCACCTTCAACGTTAGCGTGGCAATTCGATAGTAAAGATCTTCGCGAAAGAGTCTTTCGCTGACGAGTGTTTCGAGATCTTTGTGCGTGGCGGCGATCACGCGCACATTAACCTTGCGCGGCGCGCGCTCACCGAGAGTATGAATCTCACCTTCCTGGAGAAACCTGAGCAGCTTTGGTTGTAGCGCGAGTGGCAGGTCGCCGATCTCGTCAAGAAACAACGTTCCATTTTCCGCCGAGCGGATCAATCCAGCCTGATCAGACATCGCACCGGTAAACGTTCCGCGGCGATGACCAAACAACATGCTCTCGATCAATTCCGATGGAACAGCCGAACAGTTAAAAGGAATGAACTCACTTTCAGAACGCCGGCTGAGACGATGAATCGCACGAGCGATGAGTTCCTTGCCGGTTCCTGACTCACCAGTTACGAGAATTGTCGAATGCGAGTCTTTGATGCGCTCGACGTTTCGCGCTACGTCAGCCATCGCCCGGCTACTAAAAACCATTCCGGGTAGCGAGCTGACCGAAGTGACAGTCGCCGGCCTTGCTGCTGCGGGAACGTTACTGGCCGACTGATGGGAATGGGCCAAATGTGCGACGTCACTGAGCGCGTTGAGTTCCTTCGCTTGTTCAGGTGTCAGTGGTCGAACACATCTTCCGTACAGTGCAGCGCCTTCGCGTGCAGCCGACGGCAACGCCAGCAACAAACAGATCGCCTGATCGCCTTCCTTCGCCGGTTGCGGCCGGCCTTTGCTGGTAAAAATTTCTGCAACTGCTGTTTCGCCGATCGCGATCTCCGTCTCCTCAAGTCCCTCGGCCCAACGGAGCGTCGGTTTGCCTGAATCAGACGTGGCCCAGATCGATAAGCCGTAGGTCGGCGCGGTCGCTTCGACCATCAAGCTCATCTTGATCATTACCTCGTAGAGCAGATCGGGGCCACCAGTAGCAGCTTCGCAAACAGCTCTAACAATGGAACTGATAGGCAGTTTAAGTGAACTTAACTCGGAGGCAGGGGCATCCGGGCCTGTGACCAAAGAGTCAGACATCAACACCATTCCTTAAATTTGCTCGAAAAACCGTGATGATTCACGATTCAGTGAGGCGCTGCAGGGACAAGAAGTTCAAATCGTAGTGCCATGGGCTGGGACAGCCCGCAGGTTTTACGAGTCTAGTTTGCCCGGCCTGGGCTGTCAACAAGTTTTAACTTCTCGGATTTCTGCCGGTTGAGAGCCCATTTTGGGCATAGATTTTCGTTCGCCGCCTGTTCGCCCATTTCAGAGCTTAAGCGCTCTTAGTTGAAGTAAATGTTCAACTTACGGGCTTAAACCATTGAAGAGAAATATCTTTACTCCCTTAAGCACGGATGCTACAGTCCGCCGATATCGCCGCTAAGTTGTTGAGCGGCAACACATTGACAAGCCGTAAAGTACATTTAGTTGGGGCTGCTGGTCACAAGGTACCAACTATCTTGTGGCCAAACCCACAGAATTCGATTAAGCAGCCTCTTAACTTTGAGCGCATGACAATCTGCTCGGCGGGATAGGGGTGGCAGGCACCCGACGCGTAAGCCTTCACCTTTGCCACATTGGCATGAAGCTGAAAAGTACGACCTAAGCGAAATCTGAACGGCAAAGGAACTGGGAGGTGTGAGGTGAGCAAGGTAGCAAACACATATTGGGTGGATGAAAGAATCAGGGCGCAGCGTGTGACCCCCCGCACGAGTTCTCTTGCCTCGGTACAGCAGATCTCAGTTGAGATCATCGGCTCACGCACGGAGGTGCGGCGCCGCGGCGGAATAATTCCTTCATGGGTAGTTTTTGGAATGATTTTGTTGGCGACTCTCGCCGTGTGTGTGACGGTAAACATGCGCACACGGGCGAAAGTTCAGGTCGCGGCGCAGCAACTTACGTCGATGCAAACGGATGTCGAGGTGCTGCGCAGTGTAAACCAATCGCTGAAATCTGATCTGCAAAGACTGCGAACAGATCCGCGCACTATCGAGCTTGCCGCTCGCTCGCGTTTGAACATGGTTCGCAGCAATGAGTTTGTCGTACCAGTGGAGTAATGATGAATCATTACGCAAACATCGATTTCTATGCCTGCCCAAACCTGCCCGTAGTTTTTCTCTGCTCGATATCCACGCAAAAGGGTTAACCCTTCCGAGCCGCGCGGCTGTGACTGCCATCGCAGCCGCGCTCCCCTCTAAAAAACAAAAAAACTAAACGTAAAAAAACGTTCTTGACAAAATTTTAAAATCGCTCTAAGGTGCGGCGCATTAGTTTCCTTATACTCTTTGACGTAATTTCCCCGACGTTTTAACTCCGTAGTACCTCCCTGATCAGCCCATTGTTAGCGCGACGGCAAAATCCGTCTTCGGCGAATAATTGCCTTCGCTATTTACGCTGACCGCTTTGCTGTCCCAGCTACGGATCCGCTCAGCGTAACTCTGAAAAAAAGCTGTTGGTTTTTTTGTCGAGTCAACAGACTCCGCAGTAGAGGTCTGCTTTTACATATATCACGTCGATAAAGAAGGAGTTGCTTCCGATGAAGAGAGCCATTTGCAATTACACTATCAGAAACCTCTTTCAACTCTTCATCCTTGCAGTCTGTATCGGACTAAGTGGTTCGGACGATGTCTTAGCTCAAAGTAGTATCAAGTACGTTTACGACGAATTGGGCAGATTAATAGCGGTTACCGATCCCGCCGGCGATACGGTTCGTTACTCCTACGATGCGGTGGGAAATATTCTGTCTATTTCCCGGCAAAGCTCCTCGACGCTAAGCCTCATCACTTTCAGTCCGAGTGTTGGCCCAGTTGGCACTTCGGTGACAATTTATGGCACGGGATTCAGTACGACTCCCAGCCAGAACACCGTCACCTTCAATGGTGTTACAGCAACGGTCAGCGCTTCGACAGCAACGCAGCTCACTACCACGGTACCAACTGGCGCCACAACGGGAGTGATCGGAGTAACAACTTCAGCAGGCTCTGTTTCGAGTAGTACATCTTTTACTGTAGCAGCCGCAGCCACGCCGACAATTTCCAGCTTTTCTCCAACGATTGGTCCAGCCGGGACTAGTGTCACGATAAGCGGTACTAACTTTGATACTACCGCCTCAAAGAACAAGACGAAATTCAATATCACCAACAGTCTCGTCAGTTCGGCTACTGCAACAAGTATTTCCACGAGTGTTCCGACAGTAAGTGGCTCAGGAAAGGTAACTGTCAGCACCTCAAAGGGTACAGCGACCAGTGGGGACGATTTCTTTGCGCCCCCATCGCCTTACACCGCTTCGGATGTCGCGGTTACAGGGCGAATGACTGCGGGAAACAGCCAAACGGTGACTCTCAGCACATCCGGCAAGGTCGGCATGATTCTTTTTGATGCGACTGCCGGACAGCGCGCGTCAATCAAGGTTACCAGTTGCTCGATCACCAGTGTGCGAATTTCAATCTATCAGCCAAACGGATCGCTGCTCGGCAGCGGCACAGCCATCAGCACTGGCGGCTTTATTGAGACGACGAAGTTGTCAACCGTCGGCGGGA
>DASWUM010000092.1:0-23401 GCA_036401595.1 Pyrinomonadaceae bacterium | reverse complement strand
GCTCCAACCCTGGGTAAGCAAATAAAAGAACTTATCAACCCTGAAAGGGTTCCTCGCAAGGCAAACCCTTACAGGGTTGTAGCTTTTCTCAAACGATGATCCCAGGGTTGTCGCTGCGCTCCAACCTTGGGCTGTGTCTAGCGAACGCCTTCGGCGTACTTTTTACTGCCATCGTCAATTACGTCGGCGAATCAAAATCAAAACCAGGATCATACCGATGAAAGGAATGATGCTTGCCGTAATCAAAATCGGTTCAAACGAACGATGATCTGAAACATAGCCGATCAGAAATGTCGAGACGATCGTTCCCAGGCCCGCACCAGTTCCACTCATGCCACTGACAGTTGCGACGGATTCGCTGCGGTAAAGATCAGATGGAAGGACGAGCGCCATAGTTGAGAACGACGCGTATGCAAACGTGGAAACTGCGAAGAGACCTGCGAGCGCAAACAAGTTCGAAGTGAAAATAGTTGGGATCAGCAGGGTCATTCCCAGTCCGCCAAACACAACCACAGCCTTGCGCGCTTTTAGGACTGGCCAGCCACGTCGAATTAACCAACTCGACATTCCGCCACCAAAAAAATTACCGAGGTCGGCTGCAACAAAAGGAATCCAGAATGCCAGCAGTCCCTGCTCGGGATTAATGCCTTTAGTTACCAGATAAATGGCAAACCAGTCGGTGATAAAAAACCAAACCGGATCGGTCATCGTACGGGCGGCGATCACAGCCCAAGTTTGCGGTAGCTTGATCAGGTCTCGCCATTTCGTCTGCTGAGTCGGCTGTTCGTCCTGCTGATCCAGTTCAACTCGATCGCGCAGAATCATTGCGCGTTCGGCGTCTCCAATTCGCGGATGAGACTCGGGCGGGTTGTACAGCATGCGCCAGGCGATCAGCCACAAAAAGCCCAGCGTCCCGGTGATTACAAAGGCCGGTCGCCAGCCGCCAAAGTATTTGTACAAGCCAATGACGAGAAGCGGAGCGACTGCTCCACCGATCGAAGAACCACTGTCAAACAGCGCCACGGCCCAGCCGCGTTCCTTTTTGGGAAACCATTCGGCAACAGCTTTTGTGGCGGCGGGCCAGTTTGCTGATTCACCCGCGCCGAGTAAAAAGCGAAAGAACGCAAAACTGCGTAAACCGCCGGCGAACGACGTCAACATCGCCGCAATTGAGTACCAGATCACAGTGATCGTGAGTCCCTTGCGGGTGCCGATGCGATCGATTAAGCGACCCGAGACGGTTTGTCCAACTGAGTAAGCAACACGAAATGCGATCACAATCATCGCGAAGTCTTGATTGTTCCACCCGTATTGCAGTTTGAGATAAGGAGCAAGAACAGAAAGTGTCTGGCGATCGATGTAGTTAATGACGGTGGAAGCAAACAGTAAGCCTCCGATCCACCAGCGCAAGTTCGAGATCGGTCTGGCCGAAGGTCTGGCGCTATTTGCCGTCGTTGCCATTGTCCTGTTCGAGTTCGGAAATGAATTGTTCGCAACGCCCGAGATCTTCTAAGCGCTTGATGCCTTGCTCTTCTCGTGCGTCCGCAAAGGGACTTGCGAACACGCCGTTCGTCCGTTGCGCGAGAGTGCTGATGACTTCATTAGGAAAACCCAACTCCCCGCGACTGCGATCGTAGCGGCCCGTTGATTCGTTCCAGTAACGAGTCCGCAGATCGAGCAAGACCTCGAATAGTTTTTGATTCTTCACGAGGAAAAGGCCGATGTTTGTTTCACCGCATTCGATTGCTTCTGCCGCTTCGAGATGCGTTTCAGTTGAAGATGCGATCTCGCCAGATGCGTTGCGCTGGATCGGCGCATAGGGTCGTTCGACAAACGCGGTCGGCAGAACCATGTCGTAAGCTCCAAAGAGTTGGGCCAACTTCGCCGTGCGCGCAAAAGTTTTTTCACGTATGACCGGCTGCGTGCTCCAGACCACCAGAGTCCGGCCAGTAAAATCACGTAGCAGTTGGTGAGTGTTTAGTACGGCGTCACCTGTTCCAAGTGGTTCAGGTTGAGTGACGAAGAGTACGTCTTCCTCCCGAAGCGTTTCACGAATTGCGGCTTCGGTGTCTGGTGAGACAATGACTACGGGTCGCCGAGTTTTACCCAGACCAGCGTGAATGTTCCGCAAAACATGAACAATGGCAGGCGTGTCGCGAACGAGTGCAATTGGTTTCGGGGTCTTCAGACCCGTCTCTGAGGCGCGCGTACCCTTTCCGGCGGCAACGATTACGGGCCAGATATCGTGTGGGACACGGGCGACGTCCGCTGCGTCGATCAAGTTGCGCAGATTCGCTGCGTGTGACTCCGCCGGTGCAAGTGAGTTGACGGCCGTGATCGAGTCGCGCCAGAGATCGTTCAGATCAACATGGGCCAGTCCCGGACCAGGTGTTGACACCATTACCGATCCTTCGTGAACGCCGTTGCGATCGCGAGGTTCGTAATACTCTCGCTGCACTTTTTCAATTAGGCTTTCACGGTGATCTCGCGTGGTCAACACCAGAATGTTTCCGCCAAATCCGCCGCCCATCAAACGGGCGCCGAGCACGTGAGCATCATCACGAACGACCGCCAGCAATTCTTCGACTTCCGGAACACTAACTTCGTAGAGATCGCGCAAACTCGCGTGTGATTCGTCGAGCAATTTTCCAATGTTCTGTATGACCTGGAGTGTGTCGCCGGAATTGTCGCTATTCTCCAGCGACTCCAAAGCACGTGTAGCCAGTGACACGCGTTTGACTTCACTCAAATGATGCAGAGCTCTGACTCGAATCTTGAGAGGCCAGCGCGACGTTTCAGCGAGCAGACCAGGGAATGACTTCTGCAATTCTGAGAAGGCCGCCGGGTAGTGCGTGCTTATTGAGTCGATTGAGATCGTCTCCGGTAGCGATAATAAAAGTGCTTCTGCTGTTGTAAACGAGTCAATCACACCTGCTGCGATTGGTTTTAATATCTGTTCCCACTGACTGTGTTTAGCGGGCGCGGTTGTTGTCCATTGATCGATTATGGCCGGGATTAATAATCGTGAGACGGCGGCGCGTTCGTTGTATTCGATCATGACTTCGCGTCCTTTATCAGCAGGCTTCGAGAAGAATGTGATCCACTCAAAGGGCTGATCCGGAAGTCGAACGCGCTTTGTTTGTCCTGCCGCATAGTTAATCAGTACTGCGCTGGCGGGCTGGGCGAGACAAATCGTTGTGTGGTCCATCGACCCGCCGCGTGTGCCGATATACCACTCAGCCATGGCTGAGTCTTTTGCGAGTTCTACAGGGGTCCAAGAAACGCCATTCATGTCTCGAATTGCTGCTCCGCCCAGCACCACGAGGGCTGATGACGATGAAGCGCCGCCGCCTGCGGGTATGTTCGAGTCGAGCGCCAGGGACATTCCGTTGCCGATTTCATGGCCGAACTTGCCTCGTGCAAAAGTGACAGCACCCTCGAGGTAATTTCGCCAATGAGGTTTAGGCTTTTCATGCGCAAATAAAAAACCAAGCCACTCTGCCTCAACATCAGGTCCAAACTTATCGATGGCTGAATCCGATATCGAGAACGACGACGGCTCATACTGCGGAGACGAGGAAACGCATTGCACTACAGGCTCGTGTGATTTTCTGCAAAGCATAAATACGTCGCGCTCACGGCTGCCGAACGTTAGCGAAGCGGTCGGTAGATACGAAACGTAATCAATATGTTCGCCCAGGACGTTTATTCTCGCAGGTGCCCGCAGCAGCGAAACCGGGCCGTCGCCATAATGTTTGAAGAAGAGATCTGAGAGTGTTGTGAGTCGCGCCGTTTGTTGCTCGAGATCGACGTCACCCGCGGCGATCACACTGGCCAGAGCCCATTTAAGGTCAGACAAATTCATGTCGGTGAAATAGCCTCGTGAACGCGACCCTTCGATGTAAATCGCGTCACGTACTCAAAAAAGTACTTTGCCAGGTTACGTTGCGGGTGTTATAAACCGCGTACTCGAACAAAAGTTGGTTGAACTTTTTAACTCCTCAACGAAGCATCGCTGCTATGCGAGGGGTTTGTTCGGGTTGCTTACAAACAATACCTTAACCGCTCTGGATCGCAAAATTTAATTTTTGTGTGCCGGCAAGAACAGGGAGACAACGCATGGCTCTACGACGAAGAGATTGGCTTAAGACTGTCGCGACTGCGGGCTTTGGCGCTTTGGGCACTCAGGTTTTCGACCTTGTGCACGCCCAGACACCAGCGAGTGTTAAAGCAGATCAGCCCCTCGCGCTGAAAGATTACGAGCCGAAGAGCATGCTTCACGTGCCGGAGACGCATGTGCCGCGTTCGCGGTTTCCTAACATCGACTTTCATACACACCTGTCATGGGTGGACCGCAAAGGCCAACGCGATGTTGTAAATCACCTTGCCACGCCGGCCGAAATCCTGAAAGTGATGGACGCAAAGAACGTCCGCATCATGGTTAATCTGACGGGTGGATACGGCCCCCTGCTTGAAGAAACCATCAGTCACTGGCAGCAGCCCCATCGCGATCGATTTATCGTCTTCACCGAACCGTGGTATGCGAAGATCAAGATGGCAAATTACTCCCGCTTTCAGGCGGAACAGATGGAATCAGCGAAGAAGGCGGGCGCGCGTGGGTTAAAAATTCTTAAGACTCTCGGTCTCTACCTTCGCGAAAACGTAACAACCGGTCCGCTCGTTAAGATTGATGACAAAAGATTTGATGAAATGTGGGAAGCTGCCGGTGCACTCGATATGCCGGTCGCCATACATGTGTCCGATCCTGAGGCGTTCTTTCTGCCAACCGATCGTTTTAACGAGAGATTCGAAGAACTGAGCGCACATCCGGATTGGTCTTTTCATGGCAAAGATTATCCCAGTAACGCGGAACTGCAGGAAGCTCGCAACCGTGTGATGCAGCGACATCCACGCACGAAGTTTGTCGCACTTCACACCGCAAATTCAGAGAATCTGCCATACGTTTCAGAGTGTCTCGATCGTTATCCGAATATGTATGTAGATATCGCCGCTCGCATCGGCGAACTCGGTCGACAGCCACGCATGTCGCGTAAATTTTTTGATAAGTACCAGGATCGGATTTTGTTTGCTACCGATGCGACACCACACGGCGTAGAAACACCGCAGCAAATCTTCGGCAATGAACTCTATGAAATCTATTACCGTTTTCTCGAGACTGAAGACGAATATTTTGACTATGCGCCGGCAGCGATTCCGCCCCAGGGTCGTTGGCGCATTTACGGCATCGGATTGCCTGAGCAGATTTTGAAGAAGATCTATTACGAAAACGCGTCTCGCCTTTTGGGTCTTTAGGTCTATGCCGGAAAACTCACGCAGAACTTTTTTGAAGAACAGCATGATGGCACTCATCGCTGTTCCCCTTCCGCATCATGTGAGTGCGAACACGGCAGGTGGATTGACCGTGACGCTTGAAGGTCGCGCTAATGATCTCGGAGATGAAGTTGTAAGTTTTGGCCTCCCATTGCCATTCGGGTTTCTGAAAGATCCACGGAAGATAAAATTGGTCGACGAGCGTGGAACGGAGTTGTCAATTGCTATTCGTTCTCTCGAACCATGGCGGACTGGTGGCCGCGACGGCTCGATCAGATCGTTGCTGATTCAGTTCAAAGCCGACTTCTCTCAACGAAAAACGCAGCGCGTAACTGTCACTTTTGATGGCAGGCAAAACCACCTTGAGTCGAACTTTGTACCCATTTCCAAAACATTAATTGACGACGATGGATTGAAAGGTCCGCGCGTCGTGGCGGTTTTGCCGGCGGACTGGTTGTGTGCGTCAGGAATTGTCGGCCCACAGGTTCCTGCTGCGCGGTCGGGTGCTTACTCGAGTTACGACCGGTTTGTCGAGAAAAACTTTCCCGGCTCACTCCGTTATCTCGATAGTACTGTCTATCACGAATGGTTGTTTGATCGAACGACGTGCTACTACAAGATGTACATTCGCACCGGGGAGAGTAAGTATCTCGACGCGGCATATCACGCCGCGAATTTCGTTCGGCAACACACGAAACTGGACGGTCCGGACGCGGGAACCTTCACGCTTAAAGGCGCCGACCTGAAATACGTTTATCCCAGAGCAATGCACATTCACTATCTGCTGACGGGAGACGAGCGTGCGCTTGCGTGCGGCAAGGTAATGGCTGAGTTCTGCTTCAAACAACAAAATCCAGTCTATAGTCCTGACCTGATCAAGTCGGTTCCACTCGGCGTCGATCCTGAGCGTGGCAGAAACTTCTGGACTCTGCGACATCAGGGTTATGGTTTATTGGGAATACTGCACGGCTGGGAAATGACCGGCGATAAAAAATATTGGACCAAAGCTCGCGAGTGTATCGACGCTTACTACAAACATCAGCAACAACCTCCTGACGGTCGTCCTCCAGACGGCTCATTACGACAGAACTGGGAACTCTATGATCCAAACGAAGCGACATTTCCCGGTGCGACTTCTGCGTGGATGATGGCCTTGTTGCTCGATCCTCTATTCCACTACTGGACGCTCACCGGCGACAGCCGCGTCGGCGAGATTGTCGTGAAGTGGTGTGACTTTCTCGATCGCCAGGGCATCGTTCCCGATGGATCGAAAGCCTATTACGTCATTAATTGCTTTGCTGCTGGTGACCCAAAAGCATCGCCGGGCGAGATTGGACCAGATATGGAGATGCACAACACAGAGATGGCTTATATCTTTGCTTTGGGTTTGTTCTTCACTAAAGACCGCAGACGGAAAGCGATCTATGGGAAACGGTTTAAGCGTTTCCTCGACCTTGCTGTTCAGCTCGACATGAATCGGCCGGCTCGTGCTTTTAACTGGGCATTTCAGTTCACGAGTCAGCTCGTCTATTTCTTACAGCACCAGGGCGAAGGAGTAGAGCGGATAAGAGGTTAATCAACTATGGCTGCTCAACGGAAACGAACCATTCGTGTATTGAAAGCCGCGTTGTTCGTCATCAGTTTGCATACTGCGACCGCACAGGCTCAAACACTTTACCGGGTCACGATTCAGCAGAACGTCCGCGTGAAGATGCGAGATGGAGTGTCGCTCGTTGCGGATATCTATCATCCGGTAAGTGATGAAAAGTTTCCGGTTCTCCTGCAGCGGACACCTTATAACCGGGCCGACGATCCACGAATGGCCAATGAACTGGCGTCGCATGGGTATCTCGTTGTGCTTCAGGACACGCGCGGTCGGTTTGCGTCGGGGGGAGAGTTTTATCCGTTTCGTAACGAGAGCGCTGACGGGTTCGATACTGTTGAATGGGCCGCAAAACTGAACGGATCCAACGGCAGAGTTGGCATGTTTGGCGGCTCGTACGTCGGCGCCACGCAGATGCTGGCTGCAATGGCAGTACCTCCGCACCTCATATCGATATTCCCTTATGTGACTGCTTCGGAATATTACAACGGGTGGACCTATCAAAGTGGTGCGTTGATGCAGTGGTTCAGTAGTTCGTGGACTTCAGGTCTCGCGATCGACACACTCCGTCGTTCTGCAGAGAGGGCTCAGGCGCCAAAAGAATGGGTCAACAAACTGCCACTCCAGGACTACACAGTTCTAAAAACGCCCGAGATTTCTCAACTCGCACCTTACTTTCGCGATTGGTTGGCGCACGAGCGTGACGACGGCTACTGGGCGCAGTGGCGCGTGTCGGATCATTACTCGCAGATGACAGTGATGGGATTGCACGCCGGTGGATGGCACGATCTGTTTCTTAAAGGTTCGATCAAGAACTACACCGGCTTGCATGCTGAAGCCGGTACCGCGGAGGCTCGAGCCGGTCAACGATTGATTATTGGTCCATGGGCCCACGCGCCAACTTCGGCTGAGGGAAAGATTGGCGATGTTGTGTTTGGAAAAGACGCGGTGATGGACACAACGGCCGAAACATTGAAGTGGTTTGACTACACGCTGAAGGGGATAAAAAACGAGTACTCAAGTGGTGCACCTGTTCGTCTCTTCATCATGGGGAACAACGTTTGGCGCGACGAAAAAGAGTTTCCTCTCGCGCGTACTCGTTACACGAAGTACTACCTGCACTCAACCAAAGGCGCCAATAGTGTCGGAGGCGATGGTTCGTTGAGCCCCACGGCGCCGGCGAATGTCGAAAAGAAGGATGAATTTGCCTACGACCCGCAAAATCCGGTGCCGACGATTGGGGGACGTTTATGTTGCGGACAGGGAATTCCACCTGGTCCTGCAGATCAAAGGCCGAATGAAACACGCGCCGATGTGCTCGTGTTTTCAACGCCGCCATTGAATGAAGACACGGAAGTTACAGGATTCATTTTATTAGAGCTGTATGCGTCGACGTCTGCAGTGGACACGGATTTCACAGCGTTGCTTGTCGACGTTGATGCGAATGGTTATGCGCGGTTCCTGACCGACGGCATTGTGCGCGCGCGGTATCGAGAGAGTACGAAACAGGCGTCGGCAATTACTCCCGGTCAGGTCTACAAGTACACGATTGATATGTGGGCGACGGCGAATGTGTTCAAGGCCGGTCACCGGATAAGGTTGTATGTATCGAGCAGTAACTTTCCTCGGTTCGATCGAAATCTGAACACCGGCGAAGATATTTTAGGCGCGACGCGATCGTTGAAAGCGCATCAAGTCATCTACCACGATCGTGAACACGGTTCAGCGTTAATTCTGCCAGTGATTAAATAGAGGACGCCTCGGAATGTAATGGGACGCTTCGGAACGTACTGTAGGGGCGGCCCTCCGTGGTCGCCCTGTGTTGACTCAAGGCGCCCGCACATACGGCGTCATGGTTTCTTGAACGTGTTTCCAATCGAGGGCGGCCACGGAGGTTCCGAAGGGACAAAATTTTTTACAGATCGATTTGTTCTTGCAATCGATCGAGGGTGGATGTTATAAGCGCGCCAGATTTTTTTAAGATCGCGGACTAGCTCGAGTCCAACACAGCGAACAACCAAAGGCGGCAACAAAAAAGAGATTGCGGTAAACGGTAGCAGGTTAGTCCCGGTTTCGAACTAACCCGCTCAGGATCACCTGGTTGGACGTGGTAGCCATGGTTCGTTTGAAACGTGAACAAACCTCCCAGATTTTGGAGTTTATCTTTACTGAACCGGATAGCGGTGCTCGTTCCCCCCGGAGTGTCTGCACATGCTAATGCGCTCAGTTTCATTAAGGAGTCAGACATGAAAATCCTACGCACAGTCATGACGAGTGTTTTAGTGACCGGAGTCCTCTTGTGTTGTATGAGCACTGCGCTCGCACAGGGCACAAACCTCGGAACCATTCGAGGCACCGTTTCGGACGTAAATGGCGCCGTTATTCCGAACGCGTCGGTCAAGATCACAGACAAAGCGACCGGCCTCTCCAGAGACCTGACCACTAATGGCGAAGGAAATTACGAAGCCGCCGCCTTGAAGCCAGGCTCTTATGAAGTAATGGTTGTGGCGACGGGCTTCAAAAAGATAATTGTGGAGACGGTGCTCAACGGTGCTGAGACTGTTCGCACAGATATTAAGGCTGAAGTCGGTACGCAAAATGAGACCGTAACGGTTACCGGTAATGACGCGGGACTGATTCAGCGCGATCAGCCGGTCATCGCCAGCACCCTTAACAATCAGCAGCTTCAGGAAGTGCCGCGCGACAGTCGTGAGATTCTGGAGTTTCTCTATTTGAATCCGGACATCACGCAGGGGCCGGGAGGCGACGGAACTTTCAAATTCCTTGGCGCCCAGAGCTACGGCGCAACATTCTCGCTCGATGGCCAACGAACGAATGGCGGAATCTTCGGCGAACCCACGTCGAGCCAGCCTTCTCTCGAAACCGTCGGTGAGCTGATCGTGTTGTCGAAGAATTTCACCGCCGAATACTCGGGTGTGGCAAATATTCGCATCGAGACAAAGCGCGGTGGATCCGAGTACCACGGATCGCTCTTTTACAACAACAAGAACTCTGTTCTCGCGGCTCGCTCGCTTCAGGAAAAGAGTGATGAGGCGACATTTTTGCCGACCAGTGCTGTGCCTGCTTTCCCCAAACCATATTTCAACCTAAATGAACTTGGTGGATCTTTCGGTGGTCCACTACCGTTCAACCGGGGGAAGACATTTTTCCTGATGTCATACGAGCGACGTTGGGATCTTGCTCCGGTCCGAGTTCGATCGAGCAACATACCGAGTTCATTGGTCCTCGCCGGTAACTTCACTCAGATTGCCGACACGAGCAAGCCTGCGGTCCCAACCGGAGTATTTGCTTTACTGACGCCACAAGAACAAGCAAACAACACGATTCTTACCGGCGCAACGCGGCGATTCGTCAGCATACCCACACGCCTGCTGAACCCGATTGCTCTGAATATTCTCAATGCCTACTACCCTCACGCAAATCCGGCGGCGCCGTTGTTCAACGTCAATCCGGTGACTGGTCTAAACACGACCGGCCGTCTGGCAGATTTCGCTCAGAGTTTCGGCGGATTGCTCACACGCGACCTCGCGACTTTGCGTCTGGACCACGACTTTTCCGACAAGGATAAGTTCTATGCGGTTTACAATTTTCAGGTGCGCAACGGCAATCGCGGACTGGTGGCGAGTCCTTTGCCGGCTTTCGGTCTACTTTCGCAGCACCAAAAGAATCACACGCTCTCGCTCTCGTACACGCGTTTGTTTTCAAACACTGTCGTGAACGAAGCGCGGGGAGGTATCAATTACCAATACCTCTACAGACGCGCAAATATAACAACTGGTCAGTTTCTCTCCAGTGTCGGCTTCAATGACCAGGAAATAACGGCTTACGGTTCGGTAGTCGGCGCAAGCCTTATTGACACTCCCGGTCAGGTAGCGTTTACGTTCGGACCCTTCCAAGGTATTCCAAACGGCGGTCGAAACACGGATCGTCCGATGGACCAGAAGCTCGCCACCTTTGGCGATACCGTAACCTGGTCCAAAGGCAAACACTCCATCAAAGCAGGCGGTGACTTCGTGCGCAACCAGGCTGTTGATGGTTTTGCTCTAAACCGAAACAACCCGCGCGGAACCCTGACGTGGGGTGCCACATTTAACGGCTTCGCTCAGTTCCTGCTCGGTATGCCGTCGACTGTAAACAACTCGGCACTCTTCGTGCGCGATGTTCGTCCAGCGCTTGATGTATCGAATAGTGAGTCGGGCGTCTTCCTCCAGGATGACTTCAAGATTCATCCGCGGTTAACCCTCAATCTCGGTTTGCGTTACGAGTTGATCACACCGTTCGTCGATAAGAACGACTTGATGGTGAACTTTGATCCAACGGGCACCGGCAATGGAGGCAGGAAAGGCCGCTTCGTAGTTCCCAGCGAAGCTGTTAAAGCAAGAATTCACCCATTCTTCATTACTTATGGAACAGTGACAGCGGATGAAGCAGAAGTTGGCCGGGGTCTTGTTCGCACTGACAAAAACAACTTCGCACCGCGTCTCGGCGCAGCCTTCCGCATGACCGAAAAGAGCGTGATCCGAGGAGGTTATGGAATTGTCTTTCCGACCTCTGCGGCACAGGGAATGCGTGATGCGATTGCGACAAATACGTTCAACCAGAGTGTAAGAACCAGGCAAACGGTAGGTCTTCCGGGCGGCATCAATCCGGCTGGTGGTAACTTCGGTCGCGGATTGACGCCTTTCAATAATGCAACTCTGGCCTCAGTTCAAGGAATAGCTGCCAACGCCATTCCGTTTGATCTGCAAGCTCCGCGCATCGAACAGTACAACGCCACGTTCGAATACGAGTTGATGAACGATCTCGGTATTCGCGTGTCATATATTGGTTCACGTGCCCATGGCCTAATCGCCGGCTTCGATCTCAATGAGCTGGCTCCCAGCAACACACCATTTGGCGTCACCGACGGTGAGGGTAATCCTTGTTATGACACTACACCGGGTGTGATTACAGATGATCTTGGCAACTGCGTTGAATCAGCACAGGATGAAGCACGACGTCCGTTTCCCGATGGACTCGGTTCGTTCCTGGCAACTTACGGGAATGTTGGTCGAGGTCACTCGCATGCATTTCAAGTCGAAGTGAACCGTAGGTTTGCTAAAGGACTGACGTTCAATGCGTCTTACACATTGCTCGATCAGAAGTCGAGCGGTCTCGATATTGGCAACTCGAGTCTCGGCGGCGCGCTCTACAATCAGTTCAATACGGATCAGGATCTTTCTCGCGACTCGTTTGTTTCGCGTCACCGGTTCGTCTCGTATGGCGCCTACGACATTCCCTTTGGAAAGGGTCGCCAATTTGGCCGCTCGTCTTCCAAGTTGGTTGATTCAGTTGCCGGTGGTTTCCAGGTGACCTGGAATATGTTCGCCAAGAGTGGCACCGGGTTTACACCGTTCTGGACCTGCAATAACTGCGATCCGGTATTCCCAGGTAATATCGCCAGCGGCTTTGTTGACGCCGTCGGCGATTTCAGTGGTCCAAGTTTTCGACCTCGTATAATTGGCAACCCCTATACAGGTGTGAGTGGAGATCGTTTCTTCAATCCGGCCGCGTTTGCTCTGCCAACCACAGGTGCGGACGTGTTCGATAACCCGGACGTTGCAAAACGGAATTCCCTCGTTGGGCCAGGTACGTGGGGTGTGAACCTCGGTCTCCGCAAGTTCTTCCGATTTAGTGAGAGTACAAAGCTTGAGGTTGGTGTTGACTTCAACAACGTCTTTAACCATCCTCTGCTGTCGCCACTCGACACTCAATTCGCGAATCTCGGTGACTTTGACATCGGTTTGAATTCGTCAGGCCAGCCGGTGATCACAGCGGTGAATCCCAACGACAATTTCGGGCGCAATAATCTCAGTTTCACGCAAGAGGGAATTGATAATCGTCGCTCGATTCGTGCGAAACTACGGCTCACGTTCTAAATGGAAAGACCAGCAATACTCGAGGTAAATGGAGACTGTCTTTGAGGCAGTCTCCATTACCTCGGGGTTCTAATTAAGATCATGAGCAGTGCTTCGCGTCACAACTTTACCCGCAAACCAAATCTCGCCGATGTCACAGCGGCGGGTCATGACATGCTGCGGTTGGTTAACCGTCGCATCCTGCTAAGCATTCTTTCGGATCGCCAGCCCATCTCACGCGCAGAAATTGCAAAGATAAGTGGGCTAAAGAAAGCTACGATCTCCACTATCACCGGAGAATTACTAAAGGACGCATGCATCATCGAAGAAGGCTCGGGACGAACAACGCCGATTGGCGGTAAACCCCCGACACCTTTGCGCCTTAACTCCAAACGCTTTGGACTTTTCGGACTCGACATCCGTGCAGATGAAACGATCCTCGCACTCAGCGACTTCAACAATCGCATTGTGTCGCGTGTCAGTTTCGAAACAGGATCTGTCGCTTCCTCATTTTTGACCAAAATCGGCAAGGAGATTCGCAAGCTTCGTCTCAAGCATGATTCGTTCATCGAGTTTCCCGGCATCGGCGTCAGTCTTCCGGGTCTGGTGGATAATCAGAGCGGCAAGTTTCTTCTTTCAGTGGTCCTTCCGTGGCGTGATGTGCCGGTGGTGAATCTGCTGGAAAAAGCCACTGGTCTTCCGGTGATCATCGATAACTCGGCGCGCTGTTCAGCGCTCGCCGAGATCTGGCACGGCAAAGCTCAATACGCACACGTTCGCAATCTGCTTTACGTCAGTGTCAGCACCGGACTGGCATGCGGCGTTGTTATCGATGGTGGTCTTTATCGTGGTGGAAATAATACGGCCGGTCAATTCGGACACATTCCCATAGAGTTGAACGGTCCGGATTGCCGCTGCGGGCAAAGAGGCTGCTGGGATCTCTATGCTTCGGATAAAGCGACATTAAAGAGGTATGCAGACTTGCGCGACGCGAACGGCAAGCGTGTTTCGACAATGCGCAAATTAGTTGAGCTGGTTGACGCGGGAGATCCTGCGGCAACAGAAGCTGTTCGTGAAACGGCCAGATATCTCGGTATTGGAATTACGGGTTTGATCAATGGACTGGATCCGGAAGTTGTTGTCATCGGCGGTGAAATTACGAAAGTCTGGGGCCTGATTGAACCGATCATTGTGGAGGAGACAAGGCGAAACCTATTGGCGCCTCGGTCGCATCGCGCCGCCATTCGACCGTCAGCGTTTGAAGTTCGGCCAAGTCTTAAAGGCGCTCTTACTTTGATTCAGAACAGTTTGTTGTCCGTGCCGCACATGGGGTGAATCGTTGGAGCGCGTACCAAAGCGCCAACAAGTTGGCGCACTCCAAGGAGACGCCAGGCTCTCTGGAATAGGACGCCGCCATGGAGTGCGGTGACTTGTCACCGCTTGGTACGTACCACGGCGCAGATCGTTTAGTGATGAACTATACGTCCGTACAACTCAAAGCAGCGTTGACTGGAGGGCTGATACCTGCGGTGCCGGTAATGTTCGATCGTGAAGGGCGTTTTCACGAACGTGCACACGAAGCCTACATTGCCTTCATGCGTTCCCAACCGATCGCCGGGATCGCGATTTGGGCACATACAGGAAGAGGACTGCTTCTTGATGATGAGACAGCCGAGCGCGTAATTCAGCAATGGCGTCGAGGCGTCTCAAATAAACCTCTAATCGCCGGCGTTGGTGCTCGTAGTAATCAAACAGATCCGGACGAGGCAACAAAAGCCACCTTGTCGATGGCGTCAACAGCCGCGCGTTACGGTGCAGACGCTTTACTCGCTTATCCGCCGAGCTGGTTGCGACATCACGAACAACGAGACTCGCTAATCATCGAGCATCATCGTCAACTTTCAGCTCTCGGATTGCCGCTCATTTTGTTTTATCTCTACGAAGCCGCGGGCGGCGTATCGTACTCCCCGGACGTATTGGACCATCTCCTATCGTTGCCAAATGTGATCGGTATCAAGATGGCCACACTCGACAGCGTGATGACTTACCAGGACGTCGCGCGTCAAATCAACTCGCGACACCCGGACAAACTGCTGATCACGGGTGAAGACCGATTTCTAGGCTATAGCTTAAGAAGGGGTGCGAACGCAGCTCTCGTTGGCATGGGAGCCGTTTGTTGTGATCTTCAGTCTGAATTGATCGACGCACATTTCGCGGGTGATGCGGAACGCTTTCTTGCTCTCTCTGACATGGTGGACCAACTCGCCGAAGTGCTTTTTATTGATCCGATGGAAGGTTACATCGGTCGCATTCTGGTTGTTCTTGCAAAGCTTGGCTTGATTCCAGCAGAAGCAGTCAACGATCCGTGGGGGCCGGCCTTGTCTCCGCACGAAGTCGACAACATCACAAACGTCCTGAACAACCTGAACGTGCTGGTTCCATAAATGTTTTCTCTTAGCGGACATCCAGAACTGGACTCGCGACAACGCACGACGTTGGCTCGCGACTATGAACGTTTTCGAACCGGCCTGCCTGCCAGACTGGAAGAGTATGTTCGTGAGGAGTATCAGATCGACTTAAGCAGTGAATACGGCGACCACCCGATCAAGAATCCTTTCGGTAAAGCTTCGGGCCAACTCTCCTTGAATCTGTCGCAGGTGCGGCGTGATTGTGAAGAGCAGCTCGGCTTCGTCGTGCTTAAATCGATCATTGCTGAAGATGCTTCGGGCGCGCAGTCGATGAGCGAATGGGCCATCGAAGAAACGAAGATGGTGGTGGAACGAATTACCGGCAAGGACAACACTCAAGGTTGGACTGTCTCCTGGAAAGGGAGAGGCTGGTACGACACGTTCGCCAAATACCTCGAGTTTTTTGACGAGGCGTTGTCTGTTGCGCGGTCTGCCTCTGTTTTGGTTGTGCCCTCCTGCAAGTATCACCTGCCGAGCGCAGCGGAAAGTGTTTGGAAAACTGGCGAATACGAATACACCACGAAGTGTCTAGTCGACGTGTGGAAAAGACACGAGCCGAATGCGCCGATGATTATCGAAAAGGACTTCAGTCCGACGTTGGCGGGTTCTGACCGCGCTGCACACGCGGAAATGATCATCGAATGGCTGACTCGTGTTACTTCGTTGATGAGAAGTGGCGCAGCTCCAGAGACGTTAAAGATCGGTCTGAAATTTTTCAATGCGATCCTTGACGATGCATTTCAACTTGAAATGTTGCGAGCTGTAAACGAGAAGTGTTCCGGCGACGAAGTACCTGACTTTCTTGTTTATGCAAATCGATTGTTTGATCCGGATCGTGTCTTCGACGGCGTTCGCGGCACAGCATACGGTGGACCGGATCTGAGCGCCCGCAATTTGAGTGTACTGGCACAGTTACGCTCGCTTGAGCGACAGGAAGTAATTCCAGTTTGCAAGTTACCGATTAGTGCCACCGGCAACATCGTGTCAGGACGAATAGCCGCCGAATACCTTTTGCGCGGCGCCAGCAGTTTTCAAATTCACACTTTCTTTCAGCTACCCAGTGGTGAATACACCATGAAGACCGGCGGAAAAACAGCCCGGGCTTTACTCGAGCTCTACTTTCATCCCGAAGAAGGTTTGCTCGCGTGGCTGCTAAATCTGCGTCGCGTATTCGACTGGCCGGTTGAATGGAACATAAAACGAATGGCTGAGTTCTGCATGGAACCGGCAAATAATATTTGGGCAGAACAAGTTTCGGTATTGAGTTGAATCATGCAGCCGTCGACTGCCGTAGAGATTCGCTTGTTGTTTGAATCGGACATTCCTGCCGCGATGCAACTCAAAGAAGTCGCCGGCTGGAACCAGACCGAGGAAGACTGGCGTCGTTTACTGATGCTGGAGCCCAACGGCTGTTTTGGAGCGATCAGGGATGGCCGCCTCGTTGGTACTACGACAACCACAACTTACGGCAAGGAGCTGGCCTGGATTGGGATGGTGCTGGTCGACCCGCAATATCGGCGCCTCGGAATCGCAGCGAAGTTAATGAGCGTGGCGCTCGATTATTTGAAGGACAAGGTCGACACGATCAAGCTCGACGCTACGGCGCTGGGAAAACCGGTCTACGAGAAATTTGGATTTGAGGTCGAGTCGACAGTTGAGCGATGGACTGGAACTGCCAACTCAGAAGCGCGCGGCACAAAGACTCTAACGTTCGAAGATCGCGATGCTTTGCTGGAGTTGGATCGACTTGCATTCGATGCAGATCGTTCAAAGCTGATCGAAAGGCTGATCGACAAGAGTCCGGTTTCACCCGTTTTACTCAGAGCTGCAGATGATGCTCTAAACGGCTATGCCCTCGCGCGACGAGGCACACGAGCGGATTACGTCGGGCCCGTAGTTTCAAGAGATCCGCAACAGGCTGAGACGCTGCTGGATCAAGTGTTGAGTCAATTGAATGGACGGCCTGTTTATATCGACTTCAATAAGGAATGTGGTATCGGCACGAGCATGTTAGCCGAACGTGGATTTACGAAAGAACGTGACCTGATACGAATGCGTGCTCGTGGCCCAGCCTTAAAGACATCGCCGTTTGTTGTCGGAATCGCTGGTCCTGAAGTCGGCTGAGCTTCTTTGTGTGCAACTTTTGTGTATCCACAGATTACACAGATTGATTTATGGAATCTGTGTAATCTGTGGATTGAAATTGGAGAACTATGGAATCAACGGCTACGGTACAAGATGGACTGAACAGAAACTTTCGCGCGGACGAACTCAATGTTTACGTCTATGAGTCGCGACCGGCAATGGGCAAAGCCGCGGCGTCCGTGATTGCAGCCGAGATCCGGCGAGCGATTCAAGAGCGCGGCAAAGCCGTTTTGATACTCGCGTCCGCGCCGTCGCAAAACGAGTTTCTGGCGAATCTGGCGGAAGCGCCCGATATCGATTGGTCGCGCGTGACTGCTTTCCATCTCGACGAATACCTTGGCATGGATAATCGCGCGCCGCAGTCGTTTCGCCGTTTCTTAATTGATCGCCTGGTGAACAAAGTGCCGTTTGGACAATTTCATGGATTGCGTGGCGATGCTCCGGATGGTACTGCGGAAGCAAAGCGCTACGCCGAACTCTTGCAGCAGAATCCACCTGATTTCGCGGTGCTCGGAATTGGAGAAAACGGTCACCTGGCTTTTATCGATCCGCCGTTTTGTGATTTCAACGATCCGGAATCCGTAAAGGTGGTCCAACTCGACGAAGTCTGCAGAAATCAACAGGTGAATGATGGCGCCTTCGCGTCTCTCGACGAAGTTCCCATGGATGCGCTGTCGTTGACGATCCCCACGTTAATGGCTCGACCGAAACTTTTCGCGATCGCACCAGGACCTGCTAAGCGCGAGGCGATCAAAAACACTGTCGCAGGGCCGATAAGCACGAGCTGTCCGGCGTCGATATTGCGCACACACCCTGACGCGCATTTATTCATTGACGTCGTCGCGGCAGAGTACCTGGGTCGCGGCTGAAACGGATCCGGAAAACAGATCGCCGCTGATAAGCATTTTTCAGATTTTTCGACTCCCCCCACGTTCATTAAGTCGCTCCTAAAGGAGAACAGCATGCACAGTTCAGTTCACATGATCGATTACGTCGTGCTTGTCTGTTATCTCCTGCTGATGGCCGGCATTGGCGCCTATTTCATGCGCTTTATGCGCGTTGGCGCAGACTTTTTGAAAGGTGGTAATCGCGTTGAGTGGTGGGTCGCGGGAATGGCATCGTTCATGTCCGGGTTTTCAGTTTGGACATTTACGGGCGGTGCAGGTTTCGCTTATCGCCAGGGCATTATCGGTGTGTTCCTCATGTTCCTCGCCGTGCCGGCTTTTCTCTTTGGCTACGTTTTCTTTGCCCAGGCGTGGCGCCGGTCTCGTGTAACCACAGTTGTTGAATACATTCGCAGTCGTTTTGGCGAAGGTACTCACAAGATGTTCTCGTGGTTGACTGGTCCAAGCCAGTTGATGTTCGGCTCAGTTCGTTTGTTTGCGTTATCGAGTTTTATGTCGATAGCGTTGGGTGTTCCCGTCGAATACCTCGTGATCATCTGCGGTCTGGTGGTGCTGGGTTACACAGTGCTGGGCGGTTACTGGGCCGTGTGTTTCACGGACATGTTTCAGTTCATGTTCCTGTTCCCAATTGCCTGCGTGTTGATGGTGCTTTCGCTTTCGAACGTGGGAGGTCTGAGTAGTTTTATCGCGCAAGCACCATCTGGCTACTTCAATCCGTTTGCCGGTGACTATGGTTGGTTGTTTTTGATTGTCTACACCGTTTCGCAAACTACCGGCTACAACAACTTCGGCAACGCGCAAAGATACTTCTGTGCCGACACCGAGCAGTCGGCAAAGAGAATTGCAGTTCTTTGCATGGTCCTGTTCACGATCGGCAGTTTGATCTTTTATCTACCGCCACTGATCGCGCGAGTCGCGATACCTGATCTGGGAACAGTTCCAAACGGCCTTAAACAACCCTCGGAAGCCGCATATATCGCGATGGGACTACGCGTGTTGCCGCCGGGTATGATCGGAGTCTTACTGGCAGCGATGCTCGCCTCGTCGATGGCGTCACTGTCTGCCCACAACCACATCATCACCGGCATTTTTGCGAAGGACATCTACCAGGGTTACCTGCGCAAAGACGCTTCTGATCGCCACATGCTGACAGCGAGCCGTTTGACGTCGCTTGGCGTCGGTCTGGTGATGATTTGTGTCGCACTGCTCTTTGCGCAGGGCGCGACGGGCATTTTCACTCTCTTGTTTATTCTCGAGTCGATGTTTCTCATCCCGCTTGGACTTCCGTTGCTTTATGGCTTTGCGGCGAAGGGTGGGCCATGGTGGTCCGCCGTCTGCGCGTATGTCGTGGGTGCGATTACGTCCCTTTTCGTCAACCTCTACTTGAATCGCTATCTCGGGATGGGACTCAACGAAACGTATTTGATTGGTATTCCCGCGATTACTACGACGATAGCGTTTTTCATTCCGGTGTTACTGATCTCGCCTGAGGGGGAGTTTGCACGAAGAGTTGATGCGTTCTTCGCGAAACTGAAGACGCCGGTTGACCCTGCGACTGAACTGGGAGCGGCCGGTGTGTCAGGTCGGGGACAACTTGCGCTCGTTGGCAAAGTGACGACAGGTATGGGTATCGCGTGTTTTCTGCTTGTTGCTGCGAGTTCGCCGGGACGCGATCGTTTGATTGTTGGGATCTACGCAGTTGTAACAACGCTGATCGGGCTTGCGTTTATCGCGGCAGGTCGGGTGCCGACAGAGTCAGACAAAACTCGAGCTCAGACGATCGCGACAGAACCGGTTTCAGACTAAGACATGGACCATTTCAAAAAACCCGAACGTGGAGGATCGACCGTGTGCGCCGTCGTTCTGCTTGCCTGTTGTCTGTTGGTCGCACCATTTGCGCGTGGGTCCATTCGCACGATTTGGGCCGTCAACGATGGCGAGAAAGTGGAGCGAGATGATCTCAACAATCCCAACAAATCGTCGAACTCCACGTGGGACGGTCGCAAGGTAAGGATCTTCGGAGCGCGCAACGAGATCATCGCGTTTCAATTGATCGTCGAAGCGGATGATAACGGCATCGATCGTTTAACTGTCGCGCTGCCTCGCCTCACTCAAAAAGGCAGCAAGATCGGAATCACGTACAACGCACCGGGTCCGGATCCGACGAATTATACGGGCCGTCCCATCCAAATATTTTCCGTCAACTACATGAACGTGGAAGTGCCGTCGCATGCCGAATGGATCTATAAGGTCGGCTCTCCAGCGGCTCCAAAGGATCCAACCGGATGGAAGCCGGTGCAACTGATTCCGGAGAATGCACGCGCCGGGTTGGGTGGTTTTCCACTGCGTATAGCCGGCAAACAGAATCAATCCGTTTGGATCGAAGTCTATACCGATCGAAATCTTCCCGCCGGTCTCTATTCAGGAACGATCACCATTGATGCTGATGGTCGGAAGCAAACGATACCTGTCCAACTGGAGCTGTTCGACTTCACGTTGCCAGATCAAAACAGTATGCATGCGATGGTCTATTACGAGAGCTCGCAACCAAAGCTCTATCAGGGTAGCGATCTGGATCCGCAGTATCATCGCTTTGCCCACCGCCAGCGCATCGAGTTGGTTCATGGTTACGATATCAGTTCCGTCTCGGCCGCGCTCGGTCGTTTCGACGGCACCGATTTCACCAAAGCAAAAGGTTACGAAGGCCCCGGCGCAGGGGTTGGTAATCAGATTATCCCGCGCACGTTTTACGGACCGGGAAAGTCATTCGATGAGCGTGCGAGTGCATGGCGTGAAGCAGATAGCTGGATCAACTTCCTCAAACCAAAGTTTCCTGATGCAATCACTTTTCTATATCTGCCCGACGAACCTGGTCGATCGGAGTACAACTACATCCGCCAACTCGCCGAGAATCTGCATTCCAATCCTGGTCCTGGCAGAGCCTTGCCGACTTTTGTAACGAAGCACTACGTAAAAGATCTCGATGGCGCGATCGATATCTGGGACACGGGCCCACTTGGGTATGACATCAAGCGTGCAACCGAAGAACGCCGGCACGGACGAAGATATTGGATTTATAACGGCGGCAGACCCGCGGCGGGCGCGATCGTGATCGATGCTCCGGCCACGGATCCACGCGCCACAATCTGGGCCTGCTTCAAACACGACATCGACAATTATTTTTACTGGCACGGGGTGCATTGGCAGCACAACCGGCAGAAAGTCGGCGAGCGAAGGCAGAACGTTTGGGCCAACCCGATCACATTCGACAATCGTGGTCAGCCGAACAAACCACTCGACGATCAGGGTTATATAAATGGCGACGGCGTTCTGATCTATCCCGGTGAAGACAAGCTTCATCCCGAACAAGACCGCGGCATACGTGGGCCAATCTCAACCGTACAACTGGCAAATTTTCGACGCGGTCTGCAGGACCATCAGTACTTAATGATGGCGCGAAAGTTGAAATTAGATGCAGTAGTTAACGAAGTCCTCCAATCAGTGGTCCCCCATGTTTTTTCCGACTCAGGTCCAGCCGTTGGTTTCTCAGAGGCTGGCAATGATTACGAACGCGCTCGCTACAAACTCGCTCAGGCGATTGCGAAGCAGAGGGCGAATTAGTTAACGGCTTCTCTGTGGCACAGAGCAGCCGAATAAGGACGACACCGGAAACGAAGGGAGATTCGATGAAACACCTCATAGTCACACTTTTCCTGATTGTTGCTTGCGGTAGCACCGCATTTGCGACGACGTATCAAGTTGGTCCAACTCGAGCCTTTACAAAGCTGCAGGATGTCGCACCGCTCCTTAACCCTGGCGACATAGCAGAAGTAGACGGCAATGCGACCTATCCGGGTGACCTGATATTCACGCGGCCGGGCACTGTGGTAAACAAAATTACGATCAGAGGGATTCGGGTTAACGGGTTGCGTCCGGTCATTTCCGGCGGCACTAACACTGTCGAATTTCGTTTGTCAGATCACTACGTATTCGAAGGGTTCGACGTAACCGGCGGCAGCTTCAGAGGCATCTATCACCACGCTCACGACATAACTCTACGTGACTGCGTGGTCCATCACTGTCCGGCCCATGGAATTCTCGGCGCCGACACGGGCTCCGGCTCGTTATTGATGGAATACGTCGAGGTCCATCACTGTGGTAATGGCACCGGCCAGCATCCGGTGTACATGGCCACTGACGAAGCGATGCACCCAGGTTCAGTTTTCCGCATGCAGTACTGCTATCTGCACGATCAAAATGGCGGCAACAACATCAAGAGCCGCGCGGAACGCAACGAGATCTATTACAACTGGGTTTCCGGCGGCTTCTATGGCGAGATCGAACTGATTGGACCTGATCCGCACGGCAACAAGGATGTAGGTACTGATACCGCGCGAGAAGATTCGGACGTTGTCGGAAATGTGTTTCAACATATCGCGACGCAGGGTACGCGCATGGCACGCGTCGGTGGTGATGGCACCGGACACACCGACGGACGTTATCGATTTGTGAACAATACTTTCATCCTGCGACAGGGACAGGTTAGTCCGGGTGTCGAGATCTTCGAGGGCATTGAAAGTTTGGAGATGCACAACAATGTGTTCTTCCGCGTCGGCGGCGCCGCGATCGACAAAGTTGTATTGGAGACACGCGTACGTTGGGTGGCGGGTCAAGTAAGTACCGGCAGTAACAATTGGGTGACTACCGGTTCGGCCCTGATTCCAACGGCTTGGACCGGGACTTTACTCGGAGCGAATCCGGGATTCGTTAACATTGCGACTCTTGATTTGCGACCCGCAGCAGGAAGTCCTCTCATTGACGCAGGCAACGGCGCGCCGCAAAGTCCGGCGGGACATCCATTCATTAGTCCTTTATTCCCACCGGCGTTTCTGCCGCCGTTCCATACTGCTCTGGCAGTTGGTACCGCGCAGGCACGACCGGTGTTTGGAGCGATTGATATCGGAGCATTCGAATTCACGCCGTAGTAAAGGACGCCTCCTTGGAGTGCGGCGTCTTGACGCCGCTTTGGTT
>DASWUM010000091.1:0-2438 GCA_036401595.1 Pyrinomonadaceae bacterium | reverse complement strand
CCCGCTACCGCGGGCGGTACTGACCCCTTCCAAGTACGCGGTCCAATTGCTACCAGCGCCAGTTGATGAAGTAAGAATTCGCCAGCCGATTCAGGTTGTTCCGCACTCTCACCCAATCCGATTCGGCCCGACCACCCAGACGGTTTGAGCGCATGAAGTTATTAATGTTCCGGCCGCGGTTCAGCACCTCGCGCGCAGCGTTGGGCGCATACTCACGATCTTCAGACTTATCGCGCAATCGATCGGTGGCTTCCTCAAACTTCTTGACGTAGTCGTTGATCTCATCTTCAGCACGGCTGCCGTTGAGGTTGCTGTGATCGAGAGCGTTATCGAGGGATGATTTGAACTGATCGGTGTCGGTTTCGATCTGGCGAATCGTCTCGCGAACATTCCCGCGATACCACTTGCGTTGCGCCAATACATTTGTAGTTGCGGCTGCAAGAATAGTTACAGTCAGAATCAACAAAAAGAGCCGGGTTCTCATTTGTGTCTATCCTCCTATGAAGTTTGGAGTGCTAGTTTGAAGTCGCAGTATCCGACTTAAGTTTTCCCAACGGAAGCTCAACCGTGAGCGGACGGCGTTGTTCACGATGGGTGTCGTGACGAGGCGCTCGAGTTTCAGGCGCAACTCGTCCGGCAACGGATTCTGATCGTACAGCCCCACGAGCTCGCTGTGAGTAAAAAATGCCGGCGGGTTCTGCGCGTGAATTACCTGCGGCGCGATGAACAACGTCACGGCGATCGAAAGCAGCAGCGCGTGTTTTGTTTCCGTGTGCCAGTCAATTTAATTCTCAACCTTCCCCCCTGCGCGTTCAATAAAAAGAAATGGCTGGAAGTTGGCCCACAACTTCCAGCCGCATTTAGTGTAGTCGGTCAGCGGAAACGAACCAAGGGCGGCCACGGAGGGCCGCCCCTACAGTACGTGCCGAAGCTGTAACGAGCCCGCGGAACGTGATGTAGGGGCGGCTCTCGTGGCCGCCCTTGCTCGGTCATTCTTTACTGCTTCTTGCTGGTCTCTTTCATCTTTGCGTGCGCGCGCTCGTAGTTAGCTTTAAAGGTCGCCGCATTTGGATCCTTATTCTGCTCACCAAGGATTCGCGCTTTGTCGTAAAGCGGTTCTGCGACATCGATCTTTCCACCACGCTCATACGCTTCAGCAAGACTGTCGTAGACGTTCGCAGAATTCGGATAACGTTCAACGTTCGCCTTGAATGCTGCGATCGCCTCGTCCGGTTTGCCGTCGAAGAGATACTGATAACCTATCTGATTGATCAGGTTCTCCGGGACAGGAATGGCATAGCCGTATCTGTCGCTGAGTTTTTTGTAATGCGCATCGGCTCCTTGCAAGCCCCCGGTTACAGCTCCACTCTTCGGATCTCTCAGACCCTGCCAGCCCTCATAAACTTTGCGCAAGCCAAAATAGTGACTGCGCAACACCACCGATCCGTGGTCTTCGTCATCCATGCGCTCCGCTTGCCACTCGAAGTCTTTGATCTTTGTCTTTGCAAGCGCTTCTCTGAAACTCTCGAAGCTATCTCCAATCGCGCCCGGCTCGTTGCCCAGTGACACAAACAGTGTCGCTTTCAATTCTTTCTGATTCTTCAGGAATTCCGTGGCGCGTTTCAGAGCTTCGCCGTTTTCCCACTGCAGCGAAGGACTCACTGCGATGTAAGAATTGAACACTCCGGGTTTGCTGATCATCGTGTGAATAGCGAAGAGCCCGCCGAGCGAGTGTCCGGCGAGAATGCGATACGGCTGCACTCGATATTCCTTCTCGATCTCAGGAATGAGCTCGGTCTCGATAAACTTCAGGAAATTGTCGGCGCCACCGCTAGTCGGAAACTGAAGATCGCCCGCGGCGTTCTTGTTACTCGATCGCACTGGCGTCAGGTCACGCGTACGATCCGTGTTGGTGATGCCGACGACAATCAAATCCGGAATGCGTCCGTTCTGAGTTAGAAACTCGATGGTGCTCGCGGTGTGGCCCATGTGGGCGTCGCCATCGGTCATGTACAGCACCGGATAGTTGAGCTTGTTTGTTTCATAGCCGGCGGGAGTACGCACGAGGATTACCCGTTCTTCACCCAGCACGGCCGACTTCATCGCAAATCGTTTCACCGTGCCAGTTGCTGGCTGCGCGATTGCGACAGACGCAATCATCAGGAGAACTGAAAGACCAAAGAGTAAACGGATCGCAATTGAGGTGGTTTTGTTCATAGCCTCAGCTCCAAAAAATTGAAGAAATTTCCATCAAAACGTTGGGCGACACTCTTGGGGAGCGGGTGATATTACAGAGATTTGGTTGAGGCGTCCAATAAAAACGTGACGAACGGGCTTGGGCGTTCGGTGGATTGCATCAATTTGTCGGCGCGTTGTAAGTCGGACCAAGACAGCGCCAACGGCGCGCAATATGATAGCCAGGGGCAAGTGCGAGCGAA
>DASWUM010000090.1:0-136726 GCA_036401595.1 Pyrinomonadaceae bacterium | reverse complement strand
GACCTGGTCCAACGATGTAGTCAAACGCTAAGCATTGACCAGGTCGCTACCGCTCCCTGTACTGACCCGATCCAAGCATGGTGTCCGATTTGAAGGAGTGAATGAGATGAACGCTATAACGTTGCCGCAACAGAGTGATTTGCACGAATGGTTGCAACCGATTCCGGGTGACAATCCGGCCGGTGAATCACTTCGTTACCAGGGGACTTACGATCGCATTGCCGAGGCACGTCGTGAAGACGATCCCAATCTCAGCCAGGGTATTTACAAAGCGACCCTGAAGCGCGCTGACTGGTCTGTTGCCGAATCGATCTGCATCGAAACGCTGACAACTCGCACCAAAGATCTACAAATTGCGGGCTGGTTACTCGAAGCATGGATCCATCTCTACGGCTTTGCCGGTGTCGCGCAAGGTTTGCGGCTCATGGCAGGTCTCTGCGATCAGTTTTGGGCTGATTTGTATCCCTCGATCGAAGCCGGTGACGTCGAAGCGCGCATCGCGCCATTCGTTTGGATCGAACAGAAGCTCACGCTCAAGCTCAAGCAAGTTTCGCTGACGGCGCCGGACAGCACTGGCGAAAGTTATTCATATGTCGATTGGGAGAGCGCGTGCCATTTCGAAAACCTCGCCATGAAAGATCCGCGCGCGTTGCAGGAAGCGCTCGCCAAGATCAATCCCACCGTCGCCACGTTCCGTGCCGCGGTCGCCGCCACTGATCGCACGTCTTACATGGATTTGCTTGAGGACCTCAGAGACGCGATCGACGGCTGTGTTCTGGTCGAACAGGTACTCGACGAGAAGTGTGGCAAGGACGCACCGGGATTACGCCAGTTCAAAGAAGCTTTGACTGCAATTCAGCAGCTCATCTTTCAGGATCTGCAAACTCGCACCGCAGAGCCGGAAGCAGACGAGGAACTGCATTCCGCGGCAACTCACGACGAACCTGAGCTCGAGCTCTGGTCCAATAGCCCGATCCGCAGTCGCAGTGACGCGTACCGGAGACTGTCGGAAGTTGCCGATTACCTGCTTCGCACCGAGCCCCATAGCCCGACACCGTACCTTGTGCAACGGGCGGTCGAATGGGGAAGCATGAGCTTGCCTGAACTGCTCCAGCAGATCGTCCGCAATGAGGGCGAATTGAGTGAGATCGACAGGTTGCTGCGGCTAACCGGAAAGAGGTGGCCCACATGAGTTGAGCATCACACAGGGCTTGCCTAAAAAATCAGACCGTACTTGGAAGGGGTCAGTACCGCCCGCGATAGCGGGCGGGTCGGCTTCAAAATCACTCAGTGATTCCCGTGTTGATCACTGACCCACCCGCTACCGCGGGCGGTACTGACCCCTTCCAACAATGGTCCCTGACTTTTGCAGCAAGTCGCCGCAATCACGAAATTAACAACAGCAACTAAACCGTAACCCCCCAACCAATAAAGGAGAGAGTCGATGCCAGAAAGCACACAACACAAACTGGATCGCATACGTCCTCCGCGGGTGCAGATCACCTACGACGTGGAGACCAGAGGTTCATTCGTCAAAATGGAACTCCCCTTCGTCGCCGGGATCCTGGCCGACCTTTCGGGAAACGTTGACGATCCTAATCGCGTCCCGCTGCGGGAACGCAAATACGTGGAGATCGATCGCGACAACTTCAACGACATCATGAAGTCTGTTGGACCAAAAGTCGCTGTAAACGGTGGTTCCACTGTTTTGCAGTTCGAAAGCCTCGACGACTTCAGTCCTATCAACGTCCTTGGTCAACTCGAGTTGAAAGGCCGCTTTGAAAAACGCACGCGGCTCTCGGACGCAGTTGCCAAGCTCGACGGTAACGTCAAGCTGCAACAGAAGTTCCTCGAAGTACTCCGAGACGAAACCAAGCGCAAAGAAATGAAAGCCAAGGTGGACGAGCTCAAGGCTCTGTTGACTGAAAAACCGGCCGAGCCAGCGAAGGTTGAAGAAACACCGGAGACTCCGAAGGAACCCGAAGGAGGTAAGAAATAATGAGCACAGCTCAACCACAAACCGAATTGCAAAGTAAACTGCAAATCCTTCACGACAGTTTGGAAACCAAGCTTGTCCGCGATCCCTCGCAAGCGAGGCAGGCGGTCGATGCCGTTTCCGAACTCATCGAGGCAGTTGAAGCAAACGAGATCACGCTTGGTGAAGATTCCGATCTCATCGGCGCGATCAACGAACGCATCGCTGCTCTCGATCAGGAAGTCGATGAAGGACTAAACGAGGTAATGCACCACGACGCTTTCTGCAAGCTCGAAAGTTCGTGGCGTGGTCTCCACTACCTCGTTAGTCGTGCTGAAACCGGAACCATGTTGAAGCTTCGTCTGCTGAACGCAACCAAAGACGAAATTCAGAGGGATCTGGAAAGGGCCGTCGAGTTTGATCAGAGCGTCCAGTTCAAGAAGATTTACGAAGAAGAATATGGAACGTTCGGCGGCAGTCCTTACAGCGTGCTCATCGGCGATTACGAGTTTGGACGCAGTCCGCAGGACATCAAATGGCTCGAGAAGATGTCGAACGTGGCCGCGGCCGCGCATGCTCCGTTCATCGCCGCTGCCAGTCCGCAGATGTTCGACATGGATTCATTCGAAGAGCTCGGCAATCCACGCGATCTCGCCAAGATTTTCGAAAGCACCGAGCTCGTTCCGTGGCGTTCATTCCGCGACAGTGAAGACTCACGTTATGTCGCGCTCTGTCTGCCGCACTTCCTGATCCGCTCGCCTTATGGCAAGGACATGCGACCGGATGACAAAGGCGAAGATCAGAAACAACGCATCACCGGACGCATTCCTTCCGATGAAGTCGATTTCCAGGAAGAAGTCGACGGCAATCCCAAAGACTACTGTTGGGGCAATGCTGCGTACGCATTAGCAGAGCGGATCACAAACGCATTTGCGCTCTACAAGTGGACCGCGGCAATTCGCGGCGTTGAAGGCGGCGGTCTGGTTGAAGGTCTGCCGGCCGTTAACTTCCGCACCGATGAAGGCGACGTCATTTTGAAGTGTCCGACTGAAGTTGCCATCACCGATCGACGCGAAAAGGAACTGAACGATCTTGGTTTCATCACGTTGGTCCATCGCAAGAATACCGATCACGCGGCGTTCTTCGGCGGCCAGACCGCGCAGAAACCGAAGGTCTATCAGGATCCGCAAGCGACTGCGAATGCGCGGCTGTCGAGCCAACTGCCGTACGTCATGGCTGCTTCACGATTTGCGCATTACATCAAGGCGATGATGCGCGACAAAGTCGGCAGCTTCATGACGAAGGAAAACGTTTCTGACTATCTCAACAAGTGGATCGCAGATTACGTGTTGCTCGACGACAGGGCGTCGCAGAGTTCGAAGGCCTCGTATCCACTGCGCGAAGCTCGCGTTGACGTCGAAGACGTCGTGGGCAAGCCCGGTGTGTATAAGGCCGTCGTCTATCTGCGGCCGCACTTCCAACTCGATGAGCTAACGGCTTCGATTCGCCTCGTTGCCGAACTGCCGCCACCCGCGGCTGCGTGACAACTCTATTCTGACTTAACGGAGGACGTATGGACGTATTGTTGATGAAATTGGATCCGGCGATTCCCGGAACCAGCACGATGGATAAGTTCGCTCAACAAATCGAACTTTTGTCGTTCAGTCATGGTGTGGCGATGCAGATTACCGGCGACATAAGCAACACGGAGAGGACGTCGGGCAAGCCGAATCACCAGGACTTCACCGTCACCAAGTATCTCGATCAGTCGTCGCCCAAACTCAACGAAGCTTGTTGTAAAGGTGACAACTTCAAGAGTGTGGAAGTGGTGGTCGGCCGTAACGATAAAGGCGCGGTGATACCGCTGATCAAGTACACGTTGAAAAACGTCGTGCTCTCTTCGATATCGATCGGCGGCGGCGGCGGAGATAAACCCGTCGAAACCGTGACACTAAACTACAACCACATCACCTGGGACTTCCACACACAGAAGGCCGAGGGTGCGGAGCAGGGCCACGTCGATACGAAGTGGGACCTCTCCAAGAACGTCAACGCGTAACAACTACGCCGAAGGCGGTTGTAAAGGAGGATAAATTCTGTCCTCCCTACGCCAAAGGCGTTCGCTAATTTCAGCCCAGGGTTGGAGCGCAGCGACAACCCTGGGGTGGCATAGCAAGAACCGCTAAACCCTGAAAGGGTTCGTTGCGTGGCGAACCCTTACAGGGTTCTAAATGAGATTGATCACATTCCCCAGGGTTGTCGCTGCGCTCCAACCCTGGGCTGAAATTAGCGAACGCCTTCGGCGTTACTAACTATGGCCCAACCGAAACCGATTGCGGGTGCGCGAGCGCTGCTCTTCGACCGCCTGGTTGATGTTCCTGACCGGGACGATGAGCGGCCCTTGCGCATCCTTAACCGCGAGCAGTTAAAAGCCTCGGTGCGAAGGGAACTGGAGCGGTTGCTTAACACGCGCTGCTCCATCCCGTTGCATCAGCTCGGCGACGAGGAAAGGTCTGTCGTCAACTACGGCATACCCGACTTCTCGTCACTCTCGCCACACAATGCCGACGATCACGTACTGATCGCTTCAATCGTTGGCCAGACCATCACGGCGTTCGAACCGCGTCTGCGACACGTTCGCGTCGACGTTGGACCAGCGTTCAATGCCGAGTCGGCATTGTGGCTAAACATCAACGCGGAATTGGTCGTCGGCATGTTTGCCGAACCCGTTTCGTTTCCTTTGACATTGAACAGCAAGACCGGAACGGCAGAAATGCATGATAGCGAATAGTCACGAAGAACTTTTGAAGTACTACAAGTCGGAGCTTTCTTACCTGCGCCGCATGGGAGGTGTGTTTGCCGAACGCTATCCCAGAGTCGCGAAGCGCTTGGAGCTCGGTCGCGACGAGTGTGCCGATCCACACGTCGAACGGCTAATCGAGGCGTTTGCGTTCTTGACTGGCCGCCTGCAACACGAGATCGATAGCGAATTCCCCGACATCACCAGCGCCCTGCTGAACATTCTCTATCCGCAACTGACGAGCCCGATTCCGTCGATGGCGATCGCACAGTTCAACGTCGCACAGGACCAGGGAAAGTTGACGACCGGCTTCACGATCGATCGCCACACACCACTCTTCGCCGATGCCGCGAACGGTGTGTACTGTCGTTTTCGAACTGCGTATCCGGTCACACTCTGGCCATTGAAAGTCGCGGGCGCAGAGCTCGAAAGTACACGTCGCTGGAGTTTTATCGACGCTCAAAGCAAAGCCGTGGCGTCACTTCGTTTGAGACTGGAGTGTCTGCCGGGCGGAAAACTCAACGAGCTGCCCATCGATCGTCTGCGCTTTTACCTGAACGGCGATCCGACGTCAGTCAAGACACTTTACGAACTGCTGTTCTGCAACGTACACGACGTTGCCATTCAAATTCCGGGCGCTGCGGCACCAATTTATCTCGGCGCCGACTCGATCAAGTCTGTCGGACTCGAATCGTACGACGATCTGTTGCCGCATCCGCCGAACGTTCATCCGGGATACATGCTGCTGCTGGAATACTTCGCGTTTCCCAAACAGTATCTCTTCTTCGATCTTTGTTTCGATCAGGCGAATCCCGATCGTCGCAAGACGACAAACACCTTGATCGACTTTCTGGGTAACGGCGAACCGACCGGTATTGACGTCTTACTGCTGCTCAACCGCCAACCGAAAGAGAACCTCGTCGTCGACGAGAACACGTTCTGTCTCGGCTGCACGCCGATCGTCAACCTGTTTCCGAAGACGACCGAGCCGATTCGTCTCGATCATCGCAGTCTCGAGTATTCGTTGATCCCGGATAAGCGCCGCGAGCGAACAACTGAAATCCACTCGATCATTTCAGTCTCGGCTTCGTCGAACGACACCGACACCACGCAGCATCTCGAGCCGTTCTATTCCTACAATCACCGGCTTGAGACTTCCGATCAAAAAGCGTTCTGGCATGCGCGCCGCGTGCCCGCACAGCGCAAAGATCTTCCCGGTCACGAGATGATGCTGTCGTTTCTCGACCTCGATCTAAAACCGAGTTTTCCCCCAATCCAAACGGTATATGCACACACGCTCTGCACGAATCGCGAGCTCGCCAGCGAACTTCCAGTCAACGCTGTCTTTCAAATGGAACAGCATGCGCCACTCGATCGTGACCGTCCGATCGTGTGTCTCGGTAAACCGACACAGGCAGTGCCGCCGCCGCTGCGTGGCGCGACTGCATGGCCGTTGATTTCGCATCTATCACTCAATCATCTCTCTCTTTCTGAAGAGAAAGACAGCCTGCCGGCGCTGAAGGAAATTCTGCGGCTCTATTGTCTCGCCGAGTCGCATCATCAACTGATCGAGGGATTGCGAGAGATGTCGTGTCGCAAAGTCATGCGTCACATCGGCCACGATTCGTGGCGCGGATTCTGCCGCGGCAACGAAGTGACTCTCGTTCTCGACGAGGATTATTACGAAGGCAGCGGCGGCTTTCTTTTCAGCTCGGTGCTCAACCGATTTCTCGCTTCGTATGCGTCAGTCAATTCGTTCACACAACTAATCGTCAAGAGCAAGCAACGCGAAGGGATTTGGAAGCAATGGGAGCCGATGGCGGGCGAAACAGTCCTGCTGTAAACAACTACGGCTGGGGAAAAGAATCGACGGTAGAAGACTGGCTCTTCGCCGAAGGACACCGGTTTGATTTTTTCCAGGCCGTTCGCCTGCTCGAGTTTATTCACACCTCGAAAGGTGAACGCCTCGTCTCACCGGGACAGAGCGCGGATCCGGCAAAGGAGATCGTCCACTTCCGATCCGTCGTCAATCTCGACTTTCCGTCGAGCGACGTCGCCCAGGTCAAACGCAAAAAAGACATCCCCAAACGCGAACAGCCAAAAGCGCCGTCCGAGATGTCGGTTAACTTTCTCGGTCTCGCAGGCTGTCTCGGCGCACTCGACACTCCGAGCACTGAGCTGGTGCTACAACGCGAGTCGCACAACGACAAAGCGCTCGGAGATTTTCTCGACATCTTCAATCATCGCCTCGTTTCACTGCTCTATCGCATTCGCAAGCATCATCGAGTCGGTCTTGGTTCTGCCACGCCCGGCGACGATCAAATCGCGCGTTATCTGTATTCACTGATCGGAATGGGTACGCCGCGATTGCAGGGCCGCATGCACATTCGCGACAGAGCACTGCTTTACTACGCCGGCATATTGGCCCAACAACCGCGATCGATTGCCGGTTTGCAACGCATCCTCACCGACTACTTTCAGGTCGACGTTAAGACAACTCAATTTGTCGGTAAGTGGTGCGACCTCGAAGAGAGTCAGTGGACGAGGATTGGCGAATGTGGCGCGAACCAGCGACTCGGACGCGACACGTGTGTGTTGGGAACTCGTGTGTGGGACCAGCACGCGCGGTTCGAAATAGCGCTCGGTCCGCTCGGCCTGGAAGATTTCGAGGGCTTTCTGCCGACTGAGTGGCGCTTCGGCGTGCTCTGCGACCTCGTGCGTTTCTACGTCAAAGATGAGTTTGAGTTCAACGTGCGGTTGATTCTGAAAGGCGATGAGATTCCGAGCGTGGCGCTGAGCACAGAGCCGGCGCTTTCGTGGATGTCGTGGCTCGGTCCGCAACGCAACATTACGCCGCATACAAATGGCAACGGGCACGGTCCCCCCGCGATCGAGAACCCCTCGATCGTGATCACGCCCGAGTCGCTTCGTGCCAGCACCGGATCGATCAAGAGCCACATTCTCGATCGTCTGCCACGCGCCAAGCAGGTTGCGTTGCTCGGACGAATGAAGCGCGTTGTTCCGAAGAACACAGTGTTGATGTTGCAGGGCAATCCCGGTGTGTCAATGTTCGTCATTCAGCGAGGCAAAGTGCAACTGTCGCGTTGCGAAGAGCACGGCAAGGAAACCGTGCTGGGCGTGTTGAGCAAAGGTGATTGTTTCGGCGAGCGCGCGCTGCTCAGAACCAAACCATACAGTGAAACCGCACTGGCGTTGACGGAGTGTGAAGTGTCCGTGCTGCGTAGCGAACACGTGACGTTTGCGATGATGGAAGATCCGATTTTCAGACGCAGGATCGATGCTTATCTCAGTTCTGAAGAATCAGAAGAAATGGGCCACGGATTAACACAGAAGGGACGGATTTGATCCGTGAGTGCTGCGTACATTCAGGATAATCTGAAACTAAAGGTCTCGACGCCGCTCGGGCCGAACAAGCTGTTGCTACGCGCGTTCCGCGGTGAAGAACGAATCTCGAGCTTGTTTCAGTTCACACTCGAGATGGTTTCAGAAGACAACGCGATCGACTTCACGGCGATCGTCGGAAAACCTGTGACCGTCACACTCACTCTCGGTAACAACACCGAGCACCACCTCAACGGTATCGTCGGACGTTTCGTTCAGGAAGAGACAAACCTTCGTCTCACGCGCTACTACGCCGACATCCATCCGTGGCTTTGGCTACTGACCAAAACGAGCGATTGCAAGGTCTTTCAAAACAAGAGCGTGCCCGAAATTCTCGAGAGCGTCTTCTCCGATCTTGGGCTTACTGATTTCCGCAACGATCTCAAGGCGGCGTATGAGAAGCGTGAGTACTGCGTTCAGTACAACGAAACTGCTTTCAATTTCGTGTCGCGCCTCATGGAAGAAGAGGGAATTTATTACTACTTCGAACACGGCTCCGACAAACACACGCTCGTTCTTGGCGACGACTCGCCGAGCAATCCGACTTGTCCCGGCTTGGAGTCGACTGCGGTGCACTTTCGCCAGTCGCTGGTGGACCACACTCAGGATCTTGCGATTACACGTTGTCTCGTTGAAGAACAAGTCGTCACTGGCGCTTATGCACACGACGACTTCAACTTTGAAACTCCGAACACCGATCTGCAGGTGGAAGCGAAGAGCGACGCGCCGAAGTTCAGGGTCTACGAATATCCGGGCGGCTTTCTCAAGAAGGATGCCGGCGAGAAGCGTGCGGATCTCCGTCTCGACGCGCTCGAACAACCTCAAAAGATGATTCGCGGCGACGGGTTCGTGCGTGCTTTTTGCGCCGGTCAGAAATTCGAGTTGAAGGATCATTATCGTGCTGACGTAAACAAGACTTACGTCTTGCAGTCTGTTTCGCACGCGGGCACGCAGGAGAGTTACACAAATTCTTTCACGGCCTTCCCGTCTGATTTTTCGTTTCGTCCACCACGTGTGACGCCGAAGCCTTCGATCGCGGGCACGCAGACGGCGATCGTTGTCGGCAAAGCCGGTGAAGAGATCTGGACCGACAAGTATGGCCGCGTCAAAGTGCAGTTTCATTGGGATCAGTTGGGCAAGAACGACGAGAACAGCTCGTGCTGGATTCGAGTCGACTACGGTTGGGCTGGAAAACAGTGGGGCGGAATTTTTCTGCCGCGCATCGGGCAGGAAGTGATCGTCAGCTACCTCGAAGGGGATCCCGATCGGCCGCTGATCACGGGCGCGGTCTACAACAGCGATCAGGCGGTGCCGTACACCCTCCCGGACGAGCAGACGAAGAGCACAGTCAAGACAAATTCTTCGAAAGGTGGCGGTGGCTTCAACGAGATTCGTTTCGAGGACAAGAAAGACTCGGAAGAGCTCTACTTCCACGCGCAGAAGGATCACAACATCGTCGTCGAAAACGATCGCACCAAGAAAGTCCTGCACAACGAGACCAACGAGATCAAGCAGGATCGATCCACGACGATTCAGGAAGGCAACGACACTTACGTGGTCGCCAAGGGTAATCGCACGTTCAAAGTCGACACCGGCAACGAGACGTACGAGGTCAAAGGCACGCGCGATCTGACCGCCACCGGCAACGAAACGCACACGAACAAAGCAAATTTCACACAGGACGTGAGTGGCAACTATTCATTGAAGGTGACCGGCAATCTGACAATCGAGGCTACGGGCACGATCACAATCAAATCGTCGGCGACGACCGTTGAAAGTACCGGCATCACCACGATCAAAGGTTCGCTCGTAAAGATCAATTAACTCTTTTGTGCCTTTTTGTGGCTAGAAAGGATTTTCTTCGTGGCTTTACAAGTTTGCATGGGAGCGTCATTGCAGTGCAGCTTCGGCGCGGCGCCGAGCACACTCGCGGTGTTGCCTGCGAATAAAACGCTAACCCAAACGCCCGACGCGAACATTATGGATCACAAACCGCTCGTGAACATCATGCCGTTCGGCATGTGTTCGTCGCTGGCGAATCCGACGGTCGCGTCCGCTACCGCCGCGGCGTTGGGCGCGTTGACTCCGATGCCGTGCGTCCCTGTGATCCCTGCGCCGTGGGCTCCAGGCTCGCCGACAGTCTTGATCGCGAACATGCCGGCGCTTAACAACACCAGCAAATTGATGTGTGCATACGGCGGAGTTATTCAAATCGTGAATCCGGGTCAGAACACAGTGATGATTCCTTAACGCGGGTGAAAGATCATGAATTACGAATTTGCACTGGATAAGAAAGCAATCATTTCGCTGAGCGCATGTTTGCTGCTGATCGGCGTATTGCTGTTCGTGGCCGGCTGGATCATCGGCCGTCAATGGACCACTGGGGAGACAACCTCGACGCCGTCTGCCGTCACCGAAGAGCAACGCGCAGGGCTTCCGAAAGAACCGGTCCTCGACGAAACACCCGCAATGCCAAAAGCGGGCGCGCCCAATACAACGAAGCCAAAACTGGAGCTGCCACAACAGCCACAAGCGTCTGCGCCAGCGGCAGCTTCGCAAGCACCAGCAGCCGCAGCAACAGTGGCAGCAGCCGTGTCACCAAAAGACGATCGCGTCGTAATCATTTCCGAGGCAGACGCGGATCAAACAAACAAGCAGGACGCTGCCGAACCGGAATACGTCACGGTTCAGGTCGGGGTGTTTCTCGACGAAAAAGAGGCGAGCCGCCTCCTGCAACAAATGGAACGAAAGGGTTACGCACCAACTTTCTTTTCCGGACGAGATGCTGAAGCGCGCCAGTGGTACGCAGTGCGGATCGGCACGTACTCCGACCGCGAGCAGGCCACCCGAGCCGCGGCCAATTTCACGAAGCAGGAAAAGATCAAAGCCGTGGTGCGCCCCGCGGAATCGCTTTAACCGGCGAATGTGAGGACTGAGTTATGACAAAGATGCACAAACCAACTGTGGCCATGGAGAGCATGTCGGTTGGCTGTTCGTCTGCGGGAGTGGTCCAGGCGAACGTCCTTGGCGGTAACAACGCTTTACAAGCACGACTGAACTTGTGGAATACACGAATAACACGCGGCGAAATTCGTAACGTCCCGGCGGTTCAGAACACCGGCCCACATGCAGCGCGAGCAATACAACGCAAGGCTGGTAACGGTGTTGAAGCGTTTCGCGTGCCGCTGCGTCAGAAGAGTGGCGGACTGCCTTTACCCGACGATGTGCGCTCAAAAATGGAAACAGCCTTCAGTGCTGACTTTTCCGACGTGCGCGTGCACATCGGGCGCGAGGCGTCGTCGCTGGGCGCGATTGCGTACACGTGGGGCACAAACATTCACTTCGCGCCCGGCCAGTACAACCCGCACACGTTGCAGGGTCAGAAACTGTTGGGCCATGAGTTGTGGCATGTGCTGCAACAGAAATCCGGACGCGTGAAGAATCCTTTCGGCGGCGGCGTGGCCGTGGTCCAGGACCACGCACTCGAAGCTGAGGCCGATCGCATGGGAATCAAAGCCGCGTTGACACAGGTCGCGCGCCGGAAGAGCGCCGAGTAGAAGGGGGAGAAGAACTATGAAACCTCCGCGAATTAATCAACACGCTCGAGCACTTGTTCGCAGTCCGCAAACTGGTCCAGCCAGACCCAATGTGGCGAACCCGCGCGCGCCTGCTCGTCCAGTGTCAACTGTAACCTTGAAAGCGCCGAACTACACGGTGCAGGCGCCGCTACCTCTCGGTGGTCAGAACCATCAGATCAGAGCCACGATCCAGGGAACGCCGCAGGTCGCAGGCTCGGTGGAGATCAGCGCGGGGGGAGCCGGCAAGGTCTTTATCTCGAATCTCAAAGTTGATCAGCAACATCGTCGTCGCGGCGTCGCCGCCAAGCTGATCGATGCGGCAATCAATACCGCGCGTCGACAAGGTTACAAAGCCGCGAGTCTCGAAGCGCGTCCATCCGACAACGGAATCTCGCCGCAAGCGCTGGTTGCGATGTATCGCCGTCAGGGATTTAGAAGCGTTGGTAAATCACAGCGTGGCAGTCCAATGATGGAACGAAAGCTGTAGAGCCAACTGATGAATCAACGAAAGAAAATTTCCGCGATGCCAGTAACATCACCAGCGCGAAAGCCTCCCGCGGCGCCGCCGGCGTACCGGCCGCAGCCTGTGCCAAGAGTCCTACAGAGAAAACTCGCATGTAGTGTGACCGCAGCTCCAACGGTTAGCCGTAATGCGCCGAAGTCGCCGGCTGTTTATAAACCCAACAAGCCCCCCCTCGTCATGCAAGCGAACAGGCCTGTCTGCCAGGCAAAATTCGCGACGCCGGCGAGAAGCGCTCCTGTTAGTCAGACGCGATTCGGAATTGTTCAGCGGGCAATGGCTGCTTACGAAGAAGATAGGAATGAAGGCGACATTGCTGAAGGCCAGAAGAACTTCAAGACGATCAAAAAGTCGATTGCCGAAACGCCGGAAACGGGACCGGCGGGCCGGTTCAGGCTGCATACCGTGGAATTCGATGTTTTGCCAGGTAAGGTTCAGGATGCGATCCGCGAAATAATGGCTGGCGATGATCCGGCCAACTGTTGGGAAACTTATCGAGGAGACTTCCATTGCAATCGCGGCGGCCACCTACCCGAAACGGCCACGCCCGCGGCGATGAATCAAAAACAGCAGAACTATCATCGGGACGCGCAAGCGAAGGATACGGATAAAAGAGGCTTCGTTGCACAGTACGCGGAGTTCCACGTTACCGGGTCGGGCCTGGGCAAGGCGTTCAGACTGCTTTACGACTACGTGAACGATCAGTTCTACATCAGCATAACCCATTACAACATTTGGAGTGACGCAGGTGGTGGAGAGCGCAACCCGTTCTTCCGGGTGATTAACATTCATTGAGGTTAAGGTTCGTATCCACAGATTACACAGATTCATTCAATCAATCCGCGTAATCTGTGGATAAGAGCCAACGGAGACACCAGTGAACAATCGAAACAATCAGCGGGGGATCAAGATATCTGTCGCCGGACGTCCGCCGTCAATTGACTCGAGCGACGAAGAGATGACCGGACTCTGACGGAGAAACAAGATCCATCGTGACCAGGAGACCAAAAACAAAACCGCCCGGAAGTCTCAGCAAGCCGCCCACGCCAAAAGTTCTGCAGCGAAAGGCCGGCTTACTACAGGCTCCACCTTTTCAGAGTGCGCCAGGCACTCCGAAGGCGCCACCGGTCTATCGTCCGAACGCGATGCCGAAAGTCCTGCAATCAAAGATGGCAATTGGTCGACCCGAAACTCCGGAAAGGAAAGTGGTCCAGCCAACTGCGCCAGTAAAGCAGCCCGTTAAAGAGCAATCCGTCGTGCAACCGTTCGCTTCGCGAGTTGTGCAGGCGCTGAAGATATATCCGAATCTTCATCCTGGCGCCGTCGAGCCGGTCGATCACGGAAATGTTTTCCGGCTGAACAGTTTTGCGAATCAATACCGGTTGCAGAAAGTCAACAGCCACAGCGTGAACGTGCCGAATCAGCAATACAACTTCGTGCGCACGCGTGAAGGCGAGATGTTGCTGCATGCTCGCTATCGTCATCCGTCGATTGCGGAAGGAAAGCAAGTGCTCTACGCGGGTGAGATCTTCTTTAACAACGGCCAGCTCGAGTGGTGGTCCAACGGCTCGGGTCATTATCAACCGTATCCAGAAGACGCCGAACAGGCGAACCTGCCAATGGATCAGTTTTACTCATATCAGCAGGTCATCAAGGGCGAACACAAGCGGAAAAAAGGATGAGGCTGTTATGAACCCACCGAATAAGAAGCCACCGGGTGCGAGAAATTCGTTTAGGCACACCAGCTCGCATATGCATCGATCCAAGCCGCAGGTGGTCCAGGCGAAGACTCGTGTATTTGCACAGAGTGTCAAGCTACCTGTTGCGCAGAGTAAAACGGCCGCTGCTTCCCAGACGAGAACTCTCCCAGTCGCACCTCCTGTTTACAGGCCGCAGGCGAAGCCTTTGGTATTGCAGCGCAATGCTGCAACCCCAACAGCTGCGAAGATGTCCGGGGCGGCTCCGCCGGTGTATCGCCCGCTGCCGGTACCGAGAGTTTTGCAAACGAAGATGGCGCAGACTCAGCGCGATGCTGTTCGGTTACCAGCACCGGCCGCAAGACCTGCGGTGGCACTACGACCAACCGGAGGCATAATCCAGCGCCGTGTCGGTGACAACGCAGGTCATGCCAGTAAGTTACAGGGCATGAAGGTGCGAATGCGAAGTAATGGGGAACGCGGCACAATCACAATGGTGATTTCGGAGGTTGATGACAGCGAACTCGAACGGAATCCGATTTATGTGGCTCGTTTTCCCAGCGGCGTGCGACAGTTCGAAGGCGACGATGATGATTTTGACCTTGAGGTCCCCGGCGGCCCGCCGCCCGTCGCCGCGGCCATGCCTGCGGCTGCGGCGGCCCATGCCGAAGTGAAGGTGGAGCCGGCGCCGGTGGCGTTCGATTTGTTTCCTATCCACGGACCGGTGACAGAGGACCAATTGGTCAAACTCCGCGGATGGATCGCTGCTGTGAAGAGAACGCACGGCATTGCCACCGATAGATTTGACCGCGACTTCGGTGAGGCCATCAAGGCTGCATCCCCCATGTTAAAAGCCACCAGACTCAACACTCTCATTGGTAGTCTCAACAAGATTGTGAGTCCCCCCGAAGTAGAAGCACCCGAACCCGAGAGACGAGGTGGACCGAAGAGGGAGCGCAGAAGCAAAGCGGCAGAGTCGAAAGAGTTCGTAGCACCGCCCACACCTCTCTATGAATTTACCAAAGGACTTCAGTCGATTTGCTTTGTTCTTAAACACGGGGGGTGGAAACAAGAAAGTAGTGGAAAGCCCCTTACGCACCATGCCGAGGCTGATCTTGCGTTCCAACTGATAAGTAAATGGACCGCTGATCAAAACAAGCTAGTCGGCGGAAAAGATCCGAGGTGGATCGGCTTTACCCAAAACGCAGCGCCGTGCGAAGACTGTTGTAAGTTCTTCATCAGCGCCTCTAAACGTGAGAAAAAATTTGTCGCCGGATTTGTGTTTCGTGTCACAGACGACCAGGGAGGCTATCGCCGCCACGACATGTATGCACATTGCAAGCAAAAGAAATTCTTCATCATAACTATCATTGACGGGGTAATGAAAATTGACGGAGTAACAAAAACGCTGTGACCGTTCCTGTAACTCATCAGGCATGCAGGTAAATCCACAGGAAGAGCCGGTAAGATGAAGTCACGACGCTTTCGACCAAAGGCCGAGTAAGAGGCTATGAACAAGCTGCCGACAAAAACGACACCGAAAGGGCGGTTAGCGCGCCCGCGCCCCGCCGCGCCGGCTGCTTCTCCTTCTCAACAAATACCGAGAGTCTTGCAGACAAAAAGCGCAGCTCCTCAAAGGCCGCAAACGGATCAATTGCCGCGGCGACCGATCGCGCAGTCGAAGAATCCGGCTTCGGCGTTGAGTGTCAAGCAACCGGTTGCGCCTCCGATCTACAAGCCGCAGTTGAGGCCGCTCATCGCAGAGCGTAAGACGATGCAGTTGACGCTGCATAAGAGTCCTCCTGTTGCTCCGCCCGCTTACCACCCACGGTCTGTGCCCCAAGTCTCGCAGATGAAGAACAATGTTGGGCGCCAAGCCAAAAATGGACTGATGCCACGTGGTGTAAATAACCAACCGCAAAGGTCAGAAGTTCTGCAGAGGAAAGCGTCGTTAGCCGTGCGACATGCGTCTTCGACGATACAGCGGGCGTCTTCTTATGCATCGGAAGCAAGAGCTATGGCGGTGGATGCCGGTGCGAGGTTAGAGGCGAAGGTTGAGTGGGTAGATTTGGACACGGTACCCAGAACAAGGTTCCGCTGGTTCGGTTCATCGATCATGATGGAGTTAGGAATTGATGAGAAGCCGAAGCCGGGGAGCAAGTGTCAAAACTGCGGCAAGGTCGCGTCGGCTTTCGAGTTAGACCACATGACGCCATGGCGTCACTACTGTGCAGCATTGTTGAGTGAAAAATATTTAAAAAAAGGCCCGGGTAAATCGATACTGGCCAGAAAGGACATGGTGAAAGTGTTGTATAACGATCCCACGAATCTCTGGTGGATCTGCAGAGATTGCAATAATCCTAAGTCAGACATAATCCCTGAAAGTGCGGAGCATGCAGCTGGGGATTTCGCAGATGGTGTCTATGGCAGACATGCCATGAAACCAAGTGCCATTATCAAGGAGAGTAAACCTTTCTAGATCAAATGTGTGCGGGGCTAAAATTATGCGGAGCAAAGGAGCGCAAATTTCAAACGACGCCGCAGCAGTCCGCGGCGTTCACAAGAAAAACAGCACGCTGGAACAGCAACAGCGCCTCTCCCGCTCCCTCCTCTGGAAGCTCCAGCGAAATTATTTCGAGCGCCAGGGATTTGAAGCATGGAGCACGGGCGCTGTCCCGCACCATATCACGAGCAGTCCTTTTATCGCCGGCGCGTATGCGGAGGCCGTCTTTTGGTTCCTGCGCGACTGCGTAGCAAAGCCAATTGATCTCACCCAGCCCATTTACATCCTTGAACTCGGTTCAGGGCCGGGCCGCTTCGCTTACAGCTTCTTGAAAAAGTTATTGGCCCTTCGAAGCGGTTCTGTTCTGAAAGATGTCCGAATCAAGTATGTGATGACGGATTTCTCTGACCGGACGATCGAAAGCTGGCGCACGCACCGTTGGTTTGAACCGTTCATTAAAGAAGGCGTGCTCGATTTTGCGCGTTTCGATGTGGAGCATGACGGAAAATTTAAACTGATGCATGGCGGCGAAACAATCTCTGCCGGAAATTTGCGAAACCCGCTCGTGGTGATTGCAAACTATTTGTTCGACAGCATTCCGCAAGACTCATTCTTAGTTTCGGGCGGCGAACTCTTTGAGACGTTGTTGACGTTGACGACGCCGATGCAAGAGAAGAACCCAAACGATCCGGAAATCCTTTCCCGTGTTGAATTCTCGTACGACTTCAATCGAGTGAACGGACACTATTACAAGGACGCAAAGTGGAATCGTATTCTGGCGGATTACAAGAAGCGTCTGACTGATACTGCGTTCCTCTTTCCTACCGCGGCATTGGAATGCGTTGAAAACCTTCATCGACTCTCAGGCGGGCGCATGCTGCTCTTGTCTGGAGATCGTGGTTACAGTTCCGACGAGGCGCTGCTTGAAGGAAAGGGAGCGCCAACGATGGCAGTGCATGGTTCTTTTTCCCTGATGGTCGATTACCAGATCATCGGCGAGTTTTGCCGGCAGCTCGGCGGTCAGGTGCTTCATCCGGAACGAAAAACGAAGAGTCTAAACATCTCCGCTTTCTTGTTTGGCGGGTCAGGCGATGACTTTCTCGAGACGAGACAGGCTTACGCTGAAGTGATTGAAAAATTTGGACCCGATGATTTCTTTACTCTCAAAGAGGGCATCTCTGAGATTTACGATGGCCTGACTCTCGAACAAATCGTTGCCTTCCTTAGATTGAGTTGCTGGGATCACAAGCGATTCTGGGAGTGCGTTCCCTTCATCAAGCAACATCTGGAAAACATGTCGGCGTTTGAGAAGCAGCAGTTGCGGGAAGCAATCGTGAAAGTGTGGGATTCCTATCTGCCGATCGGCGAAGAGAGCGATCTGGCTTTCGAGTTGGGAACGCTTCTCCTCGAAATGGAGTTTCGTGCAGAGGCCATTGAATTCCTGCAACATTCCGTGAGTCTCTACGGCATCGCGCCTGGCACCGCTTACAACATTGCCGTCTGTCATTACGGTTTGGGCCAACTGGATCAAGCTCTCGAATATCTCGATCAGGCGCTTGGTCTGGACCCTGAGTTTGCCGAAGCGATAAACCTTCGCAGCGAGTTGGTGGTTGTGCAACAGGAGCCAGCCTTGAATGGAGTGAGTACCGCTCAAGACTTACGTCTGACCTTCGCGATTTCAAAAGAGTTGAAGTGAACTCAATTAAGAAGCCAATAAATCATTTCAAGCCGGCGGTGGCTCAGTTGAAGACTGCCATTGCGCCGCCAACTGCGAAGCGACCTATTGCGCCTCCCGCTTATCGTCCGCAGGCTGTTCCCGTGGTCTTACAAACCAAGCGTTTATCGGGTCAGAACTCACCAACAAGTAGAGTGTCAATGAGACCAAGTGCTCCGCCGGTGTACCGCCCGCAACCGATGCCTAAGGTCTTGCAGACTAAGCGGCCAGTCGGTTCTCCTCCCGGCGCAATACAGCGGTCGCAAACTTTGCCTGGGCGCAGAGTAGGAAATGTTGTTCAGCGTGATGTGGATCTCACAACTGCTTTGATGACAGAGAACCGTAAGTATCTGATCGATCCTGCTGACAACACAGTCCTCTACAGTGTGATAGGTGCGAGCCCACCGAAGCCGAATGGACTCTACCAGCGAACGCTCGATCGTACGGCGGGCTCTCACATACCGCTGAACGCCTGGACGCCCAACGTGAGATTTCTAAGCAAAGAAGAAACCTTCGCGTCTCCAGTGAAAGGAAAACCCGGACAGTACGAGTACATCAAAAAGGGCTTCATTGATTCGAACGAGCGTTTCTCGCTGAGAGGTCTCGGGCGACAGGTTTTATCGCCACCGGATGTTGGTGAACGACCAACAATCGGAGTGTTTGGTAAGAACGATTGTTATGCGTTTGGTGATGCGCTTCAGAACCTGATGATGATGAACGGCGAGCTTCCACTCATGCAGACTGGACGAAAGAAAAAGAACGTCCACGTCACGAAGCCGGATCACCCTCGCGATCTCGAAATCCAGGTGGGCGACATGATGCGTCACATCTATATCGACAACCCACACTGCAAGTACCACGCAGCCACAGTGGTTGCAAAAGATGGCGAGAGTCTGGTGACGTTGGAAGGGCATGTCAGCAAGAACCTGAAGAAACCGCAGTTCCTTATTCACCGTGGAGTGAGGGACTTTGCACACCAGGAAATTGTAGGTGGTTACGGAGATGAGGTGGAAATAACTCCGCTTGAAGGTCTGAACCCGAATGTAGTGGCTGAGGAACGACAGGATTTTGTCGGACGTTTCCGGCGCATGATGGGCGAGGATACTGAGTCTGGATTTATGACTGCTCAGGTCAATCTCGGCTTTGCCCGTACCGATGAATACCCACTTAAACTCGAGCGGGCCAGGCGCAGAGAAGAACTCGACCGACTACGACGGAGGGGCTGGGTTGAAACGGTCCGTAGAAAATGGGATCTCTCACGGCAAGCCGGCAGGTTTTCCGTCAATGATTCCGACCAGGGTAATAGATTTATCACCAATGAGATGTTGTGAGGGCGATTAGCGTGACGATGAAACCACCGAGTAAAAGTAAGCCTGTAGCACCACCGGTTTTTCGTCCGGAGGGAAAGACGATCGTGCAGGCGAAGACGATCTTGCCGCAGCAGAAGTCGCCTGCTCCGCCGGCAGTCTATCGACCCCAACCGGTTCCAAAAGCCTTACAGACAAAACGCGCGCTGGGTCAAAGTCCGCCGGTAGCGCAAGCGACACGCGAAACTGTGCAGCCGAAATCTATCTCGCAACGAAAGCCACCTTCAGCGCCGCCGGTGTATCGTCCCGAACAGAAACGAACACTCCAGCCGAAAATTGCGCCTTCGAGTTCAGTCATTCAAAGGGCCAGAAGAGACAAAGTCGAAGACACCAGATACATGCCCGGCGCCAGTGTGCCCGACTTGAATATGGATAGTTATAAGCTCCACGTTGCCTCGCGAACAGTTCGTTTTTTTCAGCAGGTGGTGTCGGCAGCCTTTGAGATTCACGAAAGAGGCGGCATGGTCCGACCGGCTCTCTTTACCGACCACGCTCGCGTGCAGGTACAAGTCGGCCAGCGTCACAAAGGTCCGGAGACGGTTCCCGGACAGAACGCTTGGGATGCCGCACATCTCATGAACACATCATTGAATCCCCGCGAATACGCCACTCAAACAGGCCAGGCCGTCGACGATTCCGATGTACAAGGGCGCTATGTGGCAAGTGGGGCCACCGTGAATCAGTTCCAAAAATCGAATGTGTCAGCAGATAAGGTTATTGATTCACAACAAACTCAGACCAAGAACGAGATGTTGGGAGAGTTGAACCAAGGTGCGACGTTTGACCTCGCCTTCGTGGAACGTCATGTTCACAGGTATCTGACGCACCTGGCGGCTAATCTGAAGCACAATGCGTCGGCAACCGGAGTCATCTCCGGTATGGCAATCAGGGATGATTCTTATACGGCGGCGTATGAAGTGATAGTGTCCCAACTGGACCGTGTTGGATCTATCATGACCGACATACGCGAGGAGCTGGGAGGACGACTCAAGTAATCATGAGGCCGCTTCTCAGTGCATAATGTTTCAGACATAGTTTGAATGACGAAAGGTTGATCCCTAGTGACCATGCGACCTGGTGGTGAGTTAGCGACGCGACCATTGCATTTCATCTGGATTGCCGACTGCTCAGGCTCGATGGCGGTCGACGGCAAGATCCAGTCGTTGAACACTGCAATCAAGGAAGCCATTCCTCACATGCAGGACGTCGCCGACGAGAATCCGAATGCGCAAGTGCTTGTGCGCGCGGTCAGGTTTTCTGACGGCGCACAGTGGCACGTTTCACAACCAACAGACATCGCCGATTTCAAGTGGGATGATTTAGACGCGGGTGGCGTCACCGCAATGGGCAAAGCGTTGAGCATCGTGGCCGATCAACTGAAGATTCCGCCGATGGACGAGCGCGCCTTGCCGCCAGTACTTGTGCTCATTTCTGATGGCCAGCCGACTGACGATTTCACCGGAGGTCTGCAGTCTCTGATGAACGAGCCGTGGGGACGCAAAGCGGTGCGCATCGCGATCGCGATCGGCGAAGACGCCGATCAGGAAGTGCTGAAGAAGTTTATTGCCAACCCGGAGCTTCGACCTCTCCAGGCTAACAATCCCGAGTCCTTAATTAAATACATCCGGTGGGTTTCGACCGCAGTGCTCAAATCTGCTTCATCGCCGGCAAGTCAAAGCGCGGCTGCTTCGGCGTTGGGCCTCAACGTGCCGATTCCCGCCTTGCCGGATGCGACCGGTCCATCCGCAGACGACGTCTGGTAGGAATGAGTCGTGTGAAAGACAGGCGACGTTGGCAGACCGCGGGTGCAAGTGTCCGCGGTGCTTCGCATGAACGCAGCGGCATGCCGAACCAGGACGCGATTCATTGGATCGGTAATGGTTCATCCCTCGTTCTCGCTGTGGCCGACGGACATGGCAGCGTGCGTTATCCACGCAGCCACATCGGCGCACGCATCGCCGTTGAAAAAGCGACTCAATTGGTCCACGAGTTTGTTCTGGCCCAGATGGATGCGGAGAACTTATCGCTCGTGAAGCGTGCGGCGGAAGAGTGGCTGCCTCGTGCGCTGGTGCGTTCGTGGCTTATTGAAGCCGTTGAACACATCGCAGCGAATCCCCTGTCTGAAGACGAGCTCAACGCTTTAGGAGGCGACGATGCCGAGCTTATCAGAGCTTATGGCGCAACCATCGTGACCGCTGCCGTGTCCGAGCGGTTTGTTTTGTATTTACAACTCGGCGACGGCGAGATTCTGACTGTTAGCGAGGAGGGTGCGGTTTCAAAACCGCTGGCGAAAGACGATCGCCTGTTTGGCAATGAGACCACATCGCTTTGCACGTCTAACGCGTGGAGCGATTTCAGAGTGAGTTTCCAGCCGATTACAAACGAACACCCGGCGCTCATTCTGCTCGCGACTGACGGTTATCCCAATTCATTTCGCGATGAAGCGGGGTTTCTGAAGGTCGGAACAGACATTCTCGAAACAATTCGGGCCGAGGGACTTGGCCACGTGAAAGATAACCTGGAAGTCTGGCTCAGCGACTCGACTCGCGCCGGTAGCGGCGACGACGTGACGTTGGGCATTCTCTGTTCGGTATAGCGCCAACGGCGCGAAATATGAATGCCAGGGGCAAGCGCGAGCGAAGCGAAGCGCGTCGCCCCTGGTAACGCAAACAAAATAGGCAACAAGCCCTGAAAGGGCGTAATACGACGCCTATTATTTCGGCCTTTCAGGCCTCTCGACGCTCTTTTGGTATTTATCCAGGGGCGACGCGCTTCGCTTCGCTCGCGCTTGCCCCTGGCATTCATATTTCGCGCCGTTGGCGCTCAAGATCATGGACCAGATCCTCAAAGCCGGTCAGAAGGTACAGACAACTTCAACGCGGTCTACGTGCACCGTCGAGAAATTTCTCGGTGGTGGTGGTCAGGGTGAGGTGTATCGGGCTGTGCAAAACGGCAAACCGGTTGCGCTCAAATGGTATTTCCAATCTTCGGGCACAGCGGAGCAGCGCAAAGCACTCGAGACTCTGATCAAAATGGGCTCTCCCAGCGATCGCTTTCTGTGGCCCATCGAGATTGCGGCTTCAAATTCAAACCCCGGCTTTGGCTACATCATGCCGCTTCGCGATCCGCGCTTTCGCGGCATCGTCGATATGATGAAGCGACGAATAGAACCAAGTTTTCGCGCCATTGCGACTGCCGGACTGGAACTGTCTCACAGTTACCTCCAACTGCATTCGAAAGGTTTTTGTTATCGAGACATCTCGTTCGGCAATGCTTTCTTCGATCCCGCCTCAGGCGAAGTTTTGATCTGCGATAACGACAACGTCGCTGTCGATAATCAGTCACGCAGTGGCGTCTACGGTACGCCGCGTTTCATGGCGCCGGAAATTGTTCGTGGCGACGCCGTGCCCGGTACACAGACTGACCTGTTCTCACTCGCCGTTCTGCTGTTCTACATGTTCATGATGCATCACCCTCTCGAAGGCAAAAAGGAACTTGCGATCAAGTGTCTCGACTTGCCGGCGATGAAAAAGCTTTACGGCACAGAACCGGTCTTCATTTTCGATCCGGCAGACGATTCAAACGCTCCCGATCCGCATCACCAGCGCAACCCGCTCGTGTTCTGGAGTATCTATCCAAAATTCCTGCGCGACCTGTTTACCAAGGCGTTCACCGAAGGCATCATCGATCCACAACACGGGCGCGTGCGCGAAAGTAATTGGCGCGCGGCAATGGTCCGGCTTCGCGATGCGATAATTTACTGTGCCCACTGCAACGCAGAAAACTTTCACGACGATACCGAATCTGACGGCTCGAGTCGTTGTTGGTCCTGCCGTCATCAACTCCACCTGCCTCCGCGCGTGCGACTCGGTCGTAATTTCGTGATGCTCAATCACGACACACAACTCTTCGCGCACCATGTTGACGAAGAGAAGAAATATGATTTCTCGCGCGCGGTCGCCGCTGTCACTCGTCATCCCGCGGACCCATCGGTCTGGGGATTGAAAAACATTTCGGATGGAACGTGGTCCACCACCAACCGCAATGGAGAGATCAATGACGTTTCGCCAGGACGTAGCGTGACCCTCGCTGTCGGCACACGAATCAACTTCGGACATATAGAAGGTGAAATCTGGTCTTGAAACAGCTCGACGAACTGGTCACGCAAAAGCTGAGTGAGATTCTGATCCGTCACGGCCGGGCGCCGCTTACTAACGCAAAGCTCTGTGAGAATTTTTTGAGAGATTATTGTGGCGAATACAAAGAGGAAATCGGATTGCTTGTATTCGCCGTTCGCGAACGCATCCCGAGCGATTTGCTGACTTCGCGCGACGGACTCCCACGTGACCTGTTGCGTGGGTTGCTCGTCAAACGGTTGCGCAAAGATCGATCGCTGGATGAGGGAACGGCTCGTTGGATCGTCGACTCGTGGGGGCAGGCGATTCGCGCGCTCCTGCGAGAAGAAGCCGGACGCGATGATGAAGACTCAGAATCTTCCTTGCCATCGAACGCAGTCACATCCACTTCATACAAGGAGCCGATGCTGTTTGGTGTGGTGGCTCAGTCTGAGAAAGCCTTTCGCACAGTCGCCTGTTCACCGTCTGGTGATGAGATTGCTTTCGGAGGCGATGAGTGTCGTATGTACCGGTACATCTTTGATAGCAAGAGACCACACGTTGTCGGTTCGACGGATGGTCCAATATGGTCAGTGGCGTATTCACCTAATAGTCTTATGATCGCTTCGGCCAGCGAGGGAACAGATCAGGGGAGCTCGAGTGTTAGATTTTGGGATCTACGATCGGGCGAGATGGTGAATTTGGGAGAGTGTGGCGAACAATCCCCGAAGCTTGCGTTTTCGCCGGGCGGGAAGAGTCTCGCTTGTGCGAGTGCTGAAGCGACCGGCGTGTTGCGCGTTTGGAATTTGCAGACGGGCCAGATGAGAATTCTCAAGAGCCCTGCCGGAGGCATTAGCTCAATCTCATTTTCTCCGGACGGCAAGTGGATCGCAGCCGCTGACGCCGTAAAAAGCAATCCTGCAATCCGTTTGTGGGATCTGGAAACTGGAACTGCTCGCATTATCGGCAGCAGTCGTCGCCAAATCACTGCAGTGGCTTTTTCTCCGGACGGGAAAAGCGTGGCTTCCGGAAGCTGGGACGAGACGTTGAACTTGTGGGACGTGCAAACCGGCGAAGCTCGAATGCTTGGAAAAAATATTTCCTGCATCTGCTCTCTTGCATTCTCGCCAACAGGTGACAAAATTGTGGCCTGCTCGCTCGACGGCCGAATCCGTGTCTGGAACGTGCCCACAGAGCGCTCGCTGATGATCGGATTCCTGGACAACGTCAACTCAGTGGCATTTCACCCCAACAACAAACACTTCGCAACCGCCAGCGCCAAAGGAACAGTCATGTTTTGGGATTCTCGAATGTAGTTTATCCACAGATTACACAGATTGATTAATAGAATCGGCCTAATCTGTGGCTATGTGATTGACATCACGAGTTAAAGTTGATTAGCTTCGCAGTCTCACTCAGGAATTGCGCAATCTGCGTCGATGGATACAAGCAGCCTACCCCCCGATGATTTTGAGAAGCTATTGCGCTGGCTCGATCCGGACCGCGATAAGGCCGCCGAGAAGTATGAGAAGATTCGCTTCCGCCTCATCAGAATATTTTCCGCCCGCGGTTGCTGGGAACCGGAAGACCTCGCCGATAAAACAACCGATGTCGTCATTTCAAAGATCGATTGGCTAATAGAGAATTTCGTTGGCGATCCGGCGCTGTATTTTTATGGCGTCGGCAAGAATGTCCTGCGTGACTGGATACGGCAACAGCGACCGAATCCGCTCCCGCCCCCTCAACCGGAACCGGACGAGCTCGAAGAGAAGTGCGGCTATCTTGATGAATGTTTGGAAAAACTATCGCCGACAGATCGCTACATCGCGCTTCGCTACCACGAGGGCGAAAAGGGTGAAAAGATTAAGATCCGCAAAGATCTGGCAGCCGAATTGAAAATTACGCAAAACGCATTGAGAATACGTGTCTGTCACATTCATTCACGTCTACGTGAGTGCATTGAAAGATTACAGAAAAATAAGGGGACCCAGTGAAACGCATTTGCCTCCCAGAACATAGTTAATAGAAGGGCACGTTGAACGGAGAGTAGTCCTTTAAATGTCACTCAGCAACCAGGATCAAACGCAAATTCGACAATATCTTCTGGGGCATCTCAGCGCCGAGGAGCAAGAGAAGATTGAAGAGCGGCTGATGGTCGACGATCAGTTGTTTGAGGAATTTGAGGTCTCAAAGGACGATCTGATTGAGGAATACGCCGCCGGAGATCTGACTCAACCGGAACGAGAATGGTTTGAGACTCACTTGCTTGCATCACCTGAGGGCCGCCAGCGATACGTGCTCTCAGAAGCATTGGGTTGTCTCAAACAGCCAATCCCTGCGCCACGACCTCAGAGTTGGTTTGAAAAACTGAAGGATTTCTTCACAACACACACCGGTACAATCGGACTTGCAACTGCCGCAGTGGTGATCCTCGCGCTTGCCGGCGTTTGGATTACACGGAATGACTCTCGCACAACGGTGTCTTTCGCGTTGACGAACACTGCTGCGAGGCGAGGATCGTCTGACACTCCAATTTATCGAATCAAGAAAGACTCAGGGGTTGGGGAACTGAGAATCTCGCTGCTGCTGCCAGACGGTGCAAGTCATGACGTACGCTATCGAGTTGATTTGGGCGACGGTCGCAATACCAAACCGGTAAAAGTGATCGGGCAGGACGAAAAGTCAGTTAACGTTTCGATACCAGCGGCTGATGTGCCGGTTGGATATTACGCGTTGAAGGTGTTCTCGATTAGTCCTGCTGGTGTCGAACAACAACTTCCCGGTGATTATCGCTTCATTGTGGAGTGAGCGGTTTATTGAGTCGCGACCGGCGCCACCACAAATACAAACCTAAAAGAAGAATCAGAAGCAATGCGACGGCAACGATTCCAAGAAGCCGGTAAGATCTGCCTTGAGCGACCTTGATATTGAGATCGTAGTCGCCCTGAAACGTAAACGCTGCCCAGTAGTAAGGCGAACTCCAGCGTGGATCTTTCCGAATTGTGTTTTGCGCTTCACGTAATGCTGCGGCTGGTGACATCCGATCACGAAGCATGTTTGAGTAGAAGTGTTTCATCAACTCCGCAGTCGCTTCGTCGTCAACACTCCACAAGCTCGCCACGGCGCTTGATGCACCCGCATTCATGAAGCCGCGAGTTACGCCAATCAAGCCTTCTCCCTTTACCGCTTTACCGAGTCCCGTACGACAGGCGCTTAGCACCACCAGATCCACACGCGACTTCAACGCATAGATATCCTGCAGGCCGACAAAGCCGTTCTGCTGCTTCCCATCGCGATTTACCATCGACAGGAACAGACCAGAGTTTTCCGGGTTCTTCGGATCGAGAACACCGTGCGTGGCAAAGTGAACAATCGCGTACTGAGTGAGATCGGTGTTATTCAGAGTTTCGCGCGTGGCATCGAAGCCGGTCACCATCAGGGTTTGATCGCCCGCGATTTGTCGCAGATTTTCCAGTTCCCGCGTGGTGTACAAGAGCGGTTGAATGTTTGTTGGATCGATTCGATCGCCTTCAACTTTGATGTCGCGCAGTGCGTGTTGCCAACGTTCACCGGCGGTACCCAGTACGGGAACCAGTGCGCCCGAATTAGCGGCTTTAGCAATATTGTAGTTTGAGGCAAAGACCGGATTGCCGAAAGCTGCCAGCACCTTCGCTGCGGGTTGGCGACGAGCAGTTTCCTGACGCAGTTCTCCAAGTATCGACGCCGAAGGAGCGTTGATAATCTCATGTGACTCAATCAATCGCTCCTGCTTGTTTGGTTGCGGCAACATCTGAAAGGGAATGTAGTTGAGCACGTCATCGGCTACGAGGATGATTCGCCGCTTGTCCAGCGATTTGGAAACCGGAGCCAGGACAAGGTTACTTAATTCATTTGACGCGTTCGCCAGCTCAGCTTCAGCCGCCGAGTTTGGCGGTTCTTTTAGTAAGTCATAGACTTTTTGCGCAACCTTGGTTATCTCGGCCTCCGATGCGAGTTGATAACTCACAATATCGTTGCGTGTGATGGCCCAGACGTAGCTGCGGTCCGCGCCGATGCTGTACTCCAGCAGTACTGTATTGTCGTCAGCAACCACCTGCTCCTGGATCTGTCGTAGATCCCAACTCTGTGGGTTCTGGATTCTTCCATGCGCAGGAAATTGCGTGTTGAGAGTGTTCAGCAATTGTGCATATTCCTGCTGAAGTTGGTTCAATTCTGCATCCACCGCAACCAGTTCTTTCGGATCGTACTTCCTGCTCAACATCCAAGTTTTGTAATTCTCTTTGGCATTGAGAGATTGTCGTAGCGACTGTTCCTTTTGGGCCAACTGTGGATCGATGCCTGGGATCAGGTTTGACTGGGTCGCCTGCAATAGCTCCTTGAGCGATCTTCCGCGTTCCTTTTCACTATACTCAAAAGCAGTGGTCGCAAAATTTGCGTCCTTTTTCATAAGCATCAGACAGTCGATGTACCGCTGGTAACGCTCGTGAATGGTTGCGGAGAAAGCGGTTGTCAGATCTCTGGTGGTCGAAGTGCGGCGGATATTCTCAGTCACCTCGATCGACTCGCGCAGATTCTGTTCTGCACTCGCAAGATCTTTTGTTTCGAGTTTCAACTTGCCGAGATTAAATAAGGTAGCGGATTCGTTAAGTCGATCCGACAATTTTCGAAACTCATTCAGCGCAGTTACATAAGAGTTTTCTGCCTCGCGAAATTTCCGTTGCGTCGCGTAAACCTGGCCCATTCGTGCTCGGGCTCTCGCGGCCTCCATGACACGCGCTGATTTGGTGAACAGATCGACCGCTGTCTCAAAGTGGACGAAGGCGGTGGCGGGATCGTTCAGCGCGACATAAGTTTGACCGAGCGCTTCATGACACATTGCGGCCAGGCCCGGTTGCTTTTCGAGGTCTGCAATACATTTGTGCAGTGTATCGATCGCCTCGGTGTACCTTTCGGCCTGGTTGTACGCCTTTCCCAGATCAATTGAAACAACCGCAATTCCGAGCGGATCCTCGGATTGCGTGAAGTAGTTGGTTGCCTGTTGCAAGTTCAATATCGCAGCGTCAGTAAGACCCGTTTCGATAAAAATCTGTCCTACCGTGATGGTGATCTGTCCCATCTCAAAAGGGTAGGCCTTGGGATCCAGCAGACCCTGTGCTTGCGAAAAGAACGAGATAGCGTTTTGCCATTCACCCTTGCGGTATTCGACAAATCCAAGATTGATCAGTGCCTGGGCTTCTTCATGAGGAATCTTGAGTTCGCGCCAGATCGACAAAGCCGCCTGGTGGCTTTCGGCTGATTCCGATAACCGTTGCAGCGTCAATTGATAGTACCCAATTGCGGAGTAGGTTTTGCCGATGCCCCACTTGTTACCGACGGATTGCCAGAGTCCCAACGCCTCCTGCGCGGTGTTCAAGGCTAACAGTTGATTCTCGTCATTCTGGCAATCGCTCAGGGTGAGGTAGGCTTGCGCTTTGCCGGCAATGTTGTGGGTTTGGTCGCTCAGTTCGATACTTTGATCTAGAAATGGCCGAGCGTTAACACACTGTCTCAGGTAGGTGTAAGCCCCGGCGATACCGTTGAGACTCTTGATCTTTGTTGCGGCGTCCTGATCTTTAATGACACTCAACGCCTCCTGATATGTCTTCAGTGCATCATTCGGTTTAGTGAGGAGTAGTTGCAGGCTGCCGATGCGGTTGAGAAAGCGCGCGGCATTCAAAGCATCGCCGTTGTTGCGCGCTGACTCAGCCGCCGTCAGCAGAACTTGGACAGTTTGCTGCCGCTCTTCGAGCGAGATCACATGCTCATCGCTATCACGAGTCAGAATGTCATCACTCGGGGGTTGATCCGGTGACTGCATGACCGACGCGAATATTAAGCAAAGCAGTAAACTTATCTTCTTCATTCGAATTGCGCTGGTTCCGTGTCATCAAATGCTGGGTCCACTCCTCCCGTAGCCGAGTATCGCTGAACGCGTCGCCCAAGCTTGACCGCCGTAGGAAAGTTCTTGATGGACGGACAGATGCATGGAGAGTCTGCAGCGCTACCGCCCGGCTTATTCATTGCACCCCCAGGTTTGCTGAAACTTACTTCCAAACTGTCTACCATATTAATAACTTCAGTTTCGTTCGGGTTGATGTCGTCCAGTTTACGCACTGTCTCGTTCCAATAATCCTGAAGAAAACCAAACCAGGCTTGTCCTGCTCCTAGATCTTTGACGAACGTGTAACCCGAGTAGTTCTTGATCGGATCGTTTTCGATGTCTCCAAGTGGCCTGGACCATGGAAAATAGATAGATAGTCCGCGAGCGTAGCGATACTGCCATCCGAAGTTGTCGGTGTAAACGATGAGATTGTCGAAGGCATATCCGGGCCTATCGAATACCTTCATTACTGCCAGGCAGTCGTTTGCAAGCGACGTATCGAACTCACTATCGAAGGAACAATTCTCAATCAGGCAACTACAGAAATCGTAGATGTCCGTGTATTCCTCTCGCCAGAAACTCTGAGATTGCAGGTGAGCCAGCGAAATTAATTGCCTGCCACGTTTCTTTTTCACACTCCACCTGAGATTGTCTGCCAATTTTTGCAGTGGTCCCAGGAGCTGGACAATTTTGTCTTCGGCTAAGCTACACAGAGTCAGGTCATGTGAATAACCGGAAAAAGCAAAATCCGGTGCGTTGTAAAGTGAGAGCTCATAAATCCGCTGAACCAAATCCCGGATCGACGCGTCAGTCAGACCCTTTTCAGTGACGTTGAAAATCTTCTTCATGAGTTGACGATAGGGCCAACTACCGATGTATGAGAATCCCTGGGACGCAATCATATACTTCGCTGTGTTCTTGAGTTCGCATGAAATCTCGATCGCACTCATCGAGCAGCTATGCAGGCACAGCAGCTCAACCTCGCCGCCCTTTGCAGCAGCCTTCGCCTTGAAGGTCTTCATGATTTCGCCAAATTTCACCAGCCCAATACCCGACTTTGGTTTTGCGTCCAGCATGAAGTTATCGTTACCCACGATCAATCCGTGTCCGACCAGGAACAAGATGTAATGTTTGGCCGGCTTATTCTCGATGCAGTAACCGATAAAGTTCTCCAACCCCTCGCTCGCCGTCATCGAATCAGGCTCTTTGAGCTTGTCGCACAGTGCCCTGGTGCATTCTCCTTTTGAACGGTCCATTGTCTCGGGGAGAATCTGATCTTTAAGAAAGCTTCTGACGAACGGATCTTTCCCATCGCCGATTCTGGTTCCCCTTCGATTACTGCTACCCTTCGGGTTGATGTCGAAGAGTCTTGTCGGAACTCCAGTTTCGAAGGAATCGAAATACAGCAGGAGTTCGGTGTTCTTCTGATAGCCGGCTTCTTTGACGGCCTTGATTTGCGAGATGTTGAGGAGTGAGAGATCGTTATCACTCCCGAAGTGGAACATGATTGTCCACTCATTCTGGGTTGCGTCTGTTTCCGCCATTTCGCTCTTTCCTTCGTTAGTGGTTAATTGCAACAGCAGAGCTGAGAGGGTGTTCTGCCATAAACTCAAATTCGTCTTCACACTCATATGGAAAAATACGTGAAGCATTTCTCCGCAGAGTCCACTTCAAAGGTCCTATCGATTTGTTTGCGAGAGCGAGAGCCCGTTCAGGCTAAGTAAAGTACGGAGGACGAATGCTCAAATCCGGAATTACAGCGTGCTTCTATGCAAAGTCCGGCGAAATGTCAATGGCGACTTGGATTAAATCTGCGACAGTTTGAGGTTGTACTGAGAAACTCCGCTTTGCCGGAAGAGGAGGACGTCAGACTTGGATGGAGTCAGTACCGTCCGCGGTAGCGGATGGGTCAACGATCGGCATGCGAAATCACCGTCGATCTTGGAACCTCAGCGTTGACCCATCCGCTACCGCGGACGGTACTGACTCCATCCAAGTGCGAATTCGGACTTTTGAGGAAAAGCCTTACCACTCTTTTTCGAACGCGCTGAAGTTCTGCTCGAGCTGCCATTGAAGCCTCGCCTTTTCACTGCCTGCTAAGAACTGGCGGCAACTTTCCGAAGTCGTTTTCATGCCTTCAACGTCGCGACCACATTGCGCAACTGGGACGAATTTTCGTGCGTCGCTCCACAAGCTCTGCCCGGCAACGAACGCATACTGAAGACTGTTACGGGCCATCGTTTTGAGTTGCAGGTAGCCGAGCCCCTGGTCTTCGGCGGCTTTGAGGTACTCCACCGAAATCTCCGAACGCCCGACGCCCTCATCATCCGTCGCCAGCGCGACCGGGACGCCGTATTCGATGTACGTGGCAAGCGGATGGCGCGGACCCGAAATACCGAGAATCAGATCGTTGCTCGATAGACAGATCTCTACCATCACATTGCGACGGGCCATCTCTTTCAAGAGTTCATAAGGATTGTTCTCATGCATGAGGTCGACGCCGTGTCCGATACGCTCGGCGCCCGCGACCATAACTGACTCGCTAATGTGAAACGTCAAACCGTCGGGCGGCACCAGCCCGGGAGCAAGTTCGCCGGCATGCAGCGTGACTTTCGCCCGCGGATAGAGTGGTCGCAGAAACTTCAACATCTGCATGTGCAGCGAGAAGTTTTGCATCGAGTTGAGACCGTCTTCACCCTGCACCAGGTTCGTCGCTACGATTTTCGACTGCGGATCGTTCGCAAGCGCAAGACCTGTCACCATCTGCGCGTAGACCTGGCCCAGCGAGCTGTTTCGCGAGACCTGCGCGACGTAGCGAATCGTAACTAAGCAACCCGCATCCGCTTGAGGCGTGCCACATTTCAGGATCTGATTCTTCTCAGCCTCCATATCCTGGATGTTCTTGATTCCCACCGCGGCGGCACTCTCGATCCCGTTCGCTTTCAGCTTACTGAGCGTCGACTCAAAATTCCCATCCCAGCCGACTTTCTCTCCGATTTGACTGGATATAACTCCCGTGGCAGTACCGTCGGGAGTCAACATTAGCTCGACGTAAAGAGCCCTACCGCGTGCGGCGCTTCTCACGGCTTCGGCCAGCATCTTGCCGCTATTGTTATAAGTCGCTGCTCCAAACCTGCCGAAGGCGTCGAAGAAGTGGTCGTGCCCGCTTTGTCCGGAAAGCTGCCAGTTGCGCATGGACCATGCATCGACCATCTGCCGGTACAGCACTGAATTCGTCAGCGCTAAATTCGCCGGCGTTTGATTTGTGTCACACTTTGACGGCGAGGCCGGCACGACGAGCGCCATCGTGGTGGTGTTGACGCATAACCCTTTGTCTGCGGCCCACTGGATGTATCGCTCGGCGTAGATCGAGCCGGAGAGGTGATTGTGCAGGTCTCCGCCTTTTGGCATCTTCAACAGAAATGCCATTTGCTTCGGCGGCGATTTGCGGATCGATTCGAAGTAGCTCGCTGTTTTCTGTTCCGAAGCTCCTCGCTGCGCTTGCGCTGACAACGTCAACACGCACGAGAGAAGCACGACTAAGGTTGCGATGATTTTGCGTTGGGGTGTTTTCAATTGAGTATTCGCTCCTGAAAGACATTTGGACAGGATTTACAAGATTTTTCAAGATGAATTCTGTCAATCCTGAAAAAATCCTGTTAATCCTGTCCAAATGGACCAACCGCTTTACGCTTCGCGATTGCTTACGGAGTCAACTCCGAAGTCAGCACGGCTCCATTCAAGCTCGGCAGCACGGCGGAGATCTTCAACACCCTTCGGCTTCCTTTATCGATCCAAACAGTTTGCTTGTCTGCATCGTTGTCGGTGGCGACTATCTCCAACTTGTACGCGTCGAACGTGCCTGCCGGAACAGTAACGCTCTCAGTTCCAACCACCTTCAACTGTTTGATCTGAGGTTTGTTTTTCTGCAAGTCCCAATTGCGAAAACTCAAACTGTAGCCATCGACCAAAGGAAGGGAAGCGATCACTTCAAACGTGCCCGCGCCGTCGGCAAACAAGGCGCCGCCGGGATCGGCATTGATTGGTGTCAACTGCCCATTCATGTTTGTGTTTCCGCTCAACTTGTTCGGCGCCACATCCATCTCGATCGTCATTGGACCTTGCTTGATCCAGCGTCGCTTCAGCAGCAGACTTCCTTTTTCAATCGTGCTGACGTCGACGATCTCGCCTTGCGGAGTTTGAGCCGTTTCATTGACGGTCCAGGCTCCATTTTCTTCCTTGATGTCAGTTTTCAAGGTGAGCGGAATCTCCTGTCCTGCGATAGCGATCGACGCTTTGTAGTTGTGAGTGCCGGGCCGCAGATCGACCGCGGGTTTCGGCAGCGCGGAAGTCTCCGTCATCATCTTCGGCATCGTCACCGTCTTCACGTCGACATTGATTTCGTTCAGACGTTGCGACACTTCCGGCGTCATGCTCTCCTGATAGCGCCCGCCGAGATACTTCGCGAGAAACTTCTCCGCACTCGCAAACATCGCCATGTTATTCACCGGGCGAGCAAAGCCATGACCCTCGTCAGGCGCCACCAGATACTCAACCGGAAATCCGCGATCTCTCAGCGCGATCACAATCTGGTCTGACTCGCGCTTGTTAACGCGTGGATCGTTGGCTCCCTGAATGACGAGCAGCGGAGTCTTAATCTTTGTAGCTGCAGTTAACGGCGACTGGCGCAGCAACTGTGCCTTACCTTCGGGCGTGTTTGGATCGCCCATGCGCTCGTAGAAGAGCTTGCGAATCTGTTCCCAGTACGGCGGAATCGACTCGAGGAGCGTGATTAGATTTGATGGTCCAACAATCGAAACTCCGGCCGCGTAAACATCAGGTGTAAACGCAACACCCGCGAGCGTCGCATAGCCGCCATACGATCCGCCCATGATACCGATCTTCTTCGGATCGGCGATGCCCTGCGCGACGAGATACTTCGCACCCCAGGTTATGTCGTCCTGCATCTTGTCGCCCCACTGCTTGTTTCCGCCGTCAATAAACTTCTTGCCGTAACCAGTCGAGCCGCGGAAGTTGGGTTGCAGCACAACGTAACCACGGTTGGCGAGAAACTGGGCGAACGCGTTGTAACCCCAACTATCGCGATACCATGGACCACCATGCGGAACGATCACAGCGGGAAGGTTCTTGGCTTCCACGCCTTTGGGTAATGTTAGATAGGCCGGAACTTCCAAGCCGTCAGACGATGGATACTTAACGGGCTTCATCGGTGCGAGATACGAGCGGTTCAACTTCTCGCGTATCTGATATTGCAAGGTGAGCTTCTTCGTGCCGCGATCGTAGAGATAAGTTGCGCCGGGATCCGTGTCAGAGTTTGAGCTGATGATCCACAGCTTTTCATCTTTTGTTGACGAGGCGAAACCGATTTCCTTGCCGGGAAGTTGTTTCTGCAGGTTTTTGTAATCGGCTTCGAAGCCTTTGTCTTTCCAGTAAATTCGTTCCCGTTCGTCGTCGTAGGTGGTGGCAATCAGGTCGTCGGAAACTTCTGAGAACATCGCGTTGCCGAAGTCGACGTGTTTCATCGGATCCGTTTCGACCGGGTCTTCTTTACCGGTGGTTGGGTTCCAGAGTTCGAGACTCACCAGATCGACGCCGCTGCCTTTGTTTGTTTGGAAGTAAACTCGTTCGCCATCTTTGTGATAGCGAATCGGTCCACACGTCTCAAACACATTGCAGGTGTAAACTTTCGTAAACTTGTCTGCGTCGACGCGCAACACTTCCGTGTCGCCGTTCTCGGCTGATCTCGTTGCGAGTTTGAGCTGATCTTTCAGATCGAAGAAATAGGCCGTGATGCGTTCGGTGTTCTTGCGCATCAGCGTGCGCTCGCCGGTGGAGATTTTGACTTTGTACAGATCGTGCCAGGCGGCGTCGCGATCGTTCAGGCCGACGTAGATCGCGTCGGGCTCGCTACGCGGCACCGCATAGATAAACGCGCGGATGCCTTTCACGTCCGTGAGGTTTCGTGCGGCGGGGACATCTTGTCCCGCAGCCGGCGCGTCTGACGGGTTGACCGCGTAGACGTTGTAATTCTCGTCGCCGCCCTTGTCCTGAACGAAGAGCAGGTACTTGCCGTCGCGCGACCAGAAGTAAGTGGAAATCGGACGCTTCGTGTCGGCTGTGATGGGTTTCGCCTTGTCGAACGAATCCGCCGTCTTCTTCACCCAGATGTTGCGTGTGCCTTTGAACGGCTTCATGAACGCGATGTATGCGCCATCAGGTGAGATCTGCGCGCCGGCAACTTCCGGGTCGCCGAAGAATAGCTCGCGATCGATTACGGGCGGACTTTGCGCCCAGACCGGCGCCGCCAGCGCGACTAGCAACAAGGTTGAAAGTATCAGCAAGCCGATAATTGAACGGCGTGAACGCATAAACACCTCTTTCGTTTGAGTTGATGGTTGATTAGGCTATGCATGCAGATGAAGAGACCTTTACGGACGAGGGTTGTGTTAGGTTTCAAAAACGAAGTCGCAGACCATCAGAATTAGTACCGGACTTGGACGGGGTCAGTACCGCCCGCGGTAGCGGGTGGGTACGACGCAATATTCACATGGACAAAATGTCCTATTCACGAGCAGAAGTTCTCGCCGCCGGCAACGGGCCGCCGGAACGAGGCCCAATTTGTCACGAATGTGGCGCAAGGATACCTGTCTTCGAGGATATATCTGAAGCTGCGGAACGCCGGGTTCGGCAATGTATCCGCGAGAATCGGCCTGTAATGGCGATGATTGAATTGAAGGAGGCGACGGGTTGTTCGCCCGCCTGGGCGAAGCTATGGGTTCAGCATTCTGCCGGACCCAAGTCGGTGCGGAAGACAACGCCGTGTCCTCACTGTGGCAGACCTTTGCGAACTTCATTAGCGAAGCAGTGTCGTTTCTGCTGGCGAGACTGGCACGACGAGGATAGTGTCGGACAGTTATAGCAATATGAATTTGATACTCGTCCTAATCCTATCGATTGCTCAATCACCCCGAGCGAATGCTGAGCAGGCGCCGTGCGCTGCAGCGCATTCAGACCACGTCGAAACGCTCTTCAACAGACGTAAGGCAAGTAACAAGGCACTACGCGAGGCTGAGCAGGCGCTTGCTTTGCTGCTTCAGTCTTGTCCGTCAAATCCGCGGCGCGACAAATTCCAAACGCAACTGAAGCTTGTGCAAGAGGAGAGTGCGCAGTTTCATTTACAGATGGCGCAGTTCTATTTGAGTGGACGAGTCGATGGGCGAGGTTTGATGCAAGGAGCGTTGTCCCGACTGAAACGTATTTATGACGAGTACCCAAACTTCTCGCGACGTGACGAAGCGCTCTACATGCTCGCGGATGTGAGTGCGCAGATAGGTAATGAAGAAGAAGCGGCCAGATACTTTCGTTCTCTCATCACGGAATTCCCGGAAAGCAAATACGCAAAGCTTGCGCGGCAACGGTTGGAGTAAGCAGCTTACGTGATTTCAATCGGTGTAATCTGTAGTTTCGACACCGAAAATCTGCATCACCTTCCTTGACAGACACTAGCATTCAAATCAATGATTTTCCTATGAGCCTTACATCCATCCAGGAAGAAATAACTCGTCTCAGTTCCGACGAGCGCGCCAAGTTAATTGACATTCTGTGGGAAAGTCTCGATGAAGAGCGCGCGAAAGAGATCGAAGCGAAATGGGCTGCCGAATCGGAGGACCGGATCGACGCAGTTGACCGAGGTGAATTGCAGACAATCGACGGCACATCTGCACTTCGAGATCTTCGCTCGCCTCTTACGAAATGACACAATATCGATTACCTCCGACGCGCTTACAGGGCGGAACAGGAGACCGTGATTATTAGGAACGTAACGATGTGTTCCGTTCCTCGACCAAATCGGGTCCGTCGTTTGATCAAATTCTCAGCATCCAGCCGTGGTACCCAATGTTACAACGAACACATCGCGGCCGAACTCATGAAGCCCGAGCTACATCATGGGTGCATTTGTTGAGAGCCTCGGGTACGGCTAAATTGTGTTGCGGGCATAAGTAGCTTTGCCAGATGATTACCGACATATTTCAAAAGCGCTATCCAAACTTTTTCTATTTTGGCCATGGTCAAGTGAATCGGGAGATCTATGTATTTCTCCGACAGGGCACGCAAATTATCATTCAGGACTTGAGACCTACGGTTCCCCACATCGACACTCAGTGCGGTACCGCATACACAAAGTTGGTGCGAGAATTAGGATACGGAATATATTCAGGGGATAGTGAGAACCCAGCACAGATTTGTATCAGCGCACTATGCGAACAGTTTAATTGGAGGATCACACAAGGCGATGCGGAATCCTTCGTGTCAGCTCGTTTCAGTTTGCTCGAATTACTATTTTCCGAGATTGAGAGGTCCTTGTATAAACCTACAAACTCTTCGAAAGCATTGAACATCTTTGGAAGACGCAAACCGCAGCGAGCTGCAGAGGAAGAACGTCATAAGGATCTGTTTCGCTCGGCCGTTCACGAATTGAACATCCGATTTAGAGAAGCTGAAATCCACCTGCAATATCACAATGGCCTGTTTCAGTATTCCTCCGACAAGGCAACTGGCTCGCAGATTGATGAACCATTCTGGAATTTGTTGAAAAATCAAAAATGGGCCAACGTGGATATTGATGTGAAGGAAGCAATCGATCGGCGTGATAACAACGAACGTGACGCAGCCTTTTATGCACTCAAGGCGTTGGAAAGTACGATCAAAATAATCAGCGACGAAAAAGGGTGGACTCGCGGGACTGAACGTGGGGCTTCAAGCTACATAGATAATCTCGTAAGTTCAACAAACGGTCGTTTTATTGAACCTTGGGAGGCTGATCAGCTAAAGGCTATTTATCGGGATTTGCGAAATCCTCATGGTCATGGGCCTGGTTCCGCTCCCCAGCCAACATGGTCATACCATCAGCAGAACTGGTTGATCGAATGCTCCATGATTTGGATCAAGAGTCTTGTTAATAGGATGTGAGTATCTTGAGTTTGGACGAGTTGTGGTCGGTTTGTATCACCAACAGGTTCAAGGATTAGATTTAGACGCTTGTCTTACTCGACGCGCAACGGAGGGGTGCATTGAAACGAAGGGCCCTTACTCTCCCAACGGATTGCCTTCAGCGAGTAAATCGGAAATGATCAGTTCGCCTTCCACGCGCCAACGATCTGATTCACCGTTTCTAAGCTCTGTCAATCTAGTGAGTCTGCTATAGAATCTATCGACCAGCTTGAATTCCTCGTTACTGAGGCTTTGCACTGCGTACGGCAGAAGGCTTTGCCATTTTTCACGATTCCATCCTGGCAGTGTGATTCTTCTGACTGCGTCAGCCTTCAGCGTTTGCCGAATATGATCCGCATGTTGAAACCTTCTGTAAGCGTCCAGCACAGGATTCCAGATCGATTGCAATAAGTCGAGATTCGTTTCGATTTCTGTTCGGATTGCAGATCGAACGTTCGGCAGCGAATGCTCGGCCTCATTAGATTGCACTTGGGTTGATGGCTGCGCCTCGACCGAACTTACACTGCGTCCGTGTCTTGAAGCCGAGCTTAATTTCGATGGTCTTTCCGGGTTGCCAAATCCTACGCCTCGCAAGTTGAATATATGTATGGCAACTCCATGTTTGACTTCTGCCTGCCCTAGATCTTCAAGAAAATCCTCCAAGTCCCCGAGTTCCCGAAGTGTTCCAGCGACCGTGCTCGATAGAAGCACATGTCCTGCGTCACCGCAGTCCATTACGCGCTGTGCGAGATTGATTCCAGCACCGGTGATGTTTGGCCGGCCGTTGATATCCCTAACTCGATGCACAGGGCCGCTATGTAATCCCATTCGAAGCTTTATCTTGTTATCCTTCCCCAATTTAGTTTGCAATTCCTTGGCGGCATTTACATGAGGCGTGACGCCGCCAAAAAATACGAACGCCATTCCATCGCCAGTCGGAAGAATGAGTAGGCTGTCGTCCTTAACCTTATTGTGTACAGCGGCTAAGGCTTCAACAGTTTCGTTGAGTTCGTTCTGTACTCTTCGCTGAACTGTCATTGCTGCTTTAGAGAAGCCTACAACATCAATGAACAATACGTGGGCCATTTCAGGCTCTTCCGAAGGCGAACTTTCAATACCATGATCTACCTCGAAACTTTCAACACCATGATTAGAAACCGGGTGACTCTCAATCGACTGAATTGCCTGACGAACCTTTTGTAGGAAATCTTGTCGCGCTGGTATGTAATCACCTCGCCTTGTCGGTTTCGCTGTTTCCTGTGTGCCATGATCTTTTCTTAATTCATCCGCCATTTCCGAATTAGCCTTGACTGTAAGGTGCTCAATCACGCGCAACGGTTCTAGGGCATCGTGTGTACCGCTCTTTGCTAATGCCTCCACGATTGCACTCCTCCGAGGTTCCGCGTCACACTCATAGACTTCAAAGAGTTCGTTGAGCAGACCCTCTTGGAACTGGGCGAACCCAGCCTGAAATAATTTGCAGCGATCGAAAGTACTAAGCGACCATCCGTCTTGTTCCAACGCCGCACCCAACAACTCACTACTTTTTAACCGTGAAATTATGTCAACCAGAGGACTAGATGGGACGTAAACGCCCCGTTTAATAGTTTCAACTAATTCAGGAATGAGTCGCTTGGAATGTTCCCCCATCTCATCTATCTCAATCAACAGTTGGAGGAGAGCTGGCGAGAAAGCTTTAGTTCTGCGCAAACGTTCTTGGGCACTAGAGATTTGAATAGGTAAAGGTTCCATGTCCCTCAAATATTATTAGCGTCAATTTTAACTTGGCACACCTTCCCAATAAAGTCACGAGGTAATGCAAGGCGCGGAAGTCCAAACAAAAGGTTCGCGGGTCGTATTGCCAGGAAAGTTGACTTGAAGATGAACACCCGAAGTTGACCTTCACCACGATCGTTTCCGAAGCGAAAGGGCTAAACCAGTCGAAGTCGGAGATACTCACGAAGAGTTCATAGTCGCTAATAGTAATTCGTGAACCGCGAATCGTGGATAATTGCTTGTTACCGTCAGATAATCCGGCTGAGAAATATGCGGATTCAGAAATTTTTGTAGCACTGCCCACGACTGCGAGGATCCAGTTGCATGATCGCTGTTCCAGAAACTCCTTCAATCGATCACTGAGAAAGAAGAAACGCAGGCTCGTGAATTATGATATAGTGCCCGCTCACCCACCAAACAGAAGCGGGCCGACTCGTGGTTGGACACGAAGCCGACCCTTGACTATCAACCTTCCTAAGAAAGGATGACAATCATGGCTAGTCATAGTAGCGCAACCATGCGCGGAGAAACACCTCACGCAAACCGAACATCAAGGACCAAACCGATCGTCAATGCTCTTAAACAAAGAGCGCAGGCGGTCCTGAACGACAGATCAATCGATCCGCAGAGTCGGGCGATTATTCGTTACGCTTTGGAGATTGACGATCCCTGGCTTGCGGAACTCGTGCGCCGTGCGGATGCGGGTGAGAGTGTCGTCGACAACCTGAGAGGGATCGAGACGTCGCGAAAGGACAGTGGTTCCGGCGAGGACAAGATCGAAGCGTTGGCGGAGATGATCTGTCGCGCTGGTGATGAAGCGGAGACGAAGTCGGCGGCATTGGTGGTCCTGATGGCAACGCTTGAAAATGCGACGCATCCAAAGGCACTCGCGAATATAGCGAAACACGTTGCCTTTACTCGCTGCGGTGAGTTGAACGCCTACGGCATTGTCGATGCGCAGATTGCTGTACTTGAAGGCGAATTGTTTGTGGGTGATTCGCTTCCGCACTGACTCTAGTAGGCCTGCACGAAGCCGAACTGTATTATTATGCGGAAATGACTTCGTGCAGGCTTTATTTTACCAATCAAGGGGATATCACAATTTGTGACATCCTGTAGGTGATGAATTCAATTCGAGAACGCAGAAGTAGTACAATTGGCCTAAGTAATCGACAATCGGAGAGGACCATGTCGACGGAAAGGCTAAACAGAATAATTGAAGAAGTGAAGTCGTTGACTCCCGAGGACCGCCGCCTACTTCTCGAGCGCCTCGAACAGGATGAGGGAGTCTCAACGCCCGAGACTCCTGCTCGCCGAGCGGGTACGCTTAAAGGCACCGTAAAGTATATGGCTCCTGATTTCGACGCTCCGCTCGATGACTTTGAGGAATATATGGAATGAGACTATTGATCGATTCTCACGCGCTCATTTGGTACGTCGATCAACATCAACAACTTAGCCCGGCCTCACATGCAGCCATATCTGATCCAGCGAATGAGTTACTCCTCAGTGCCGGTTCGATTTGGGAGATCGCGATTAAGATCGGTTTCGGCAAGTTGGTTCTAACTCAACCGTACGCACTTTGGATGTCTCAGGTGCTTATCGATCTTGGCATCACCGTGCTTCCGATCACTGTTGAATATGCCGACGCCCAAGCGAGGCTTCCAAAACACCACAGCGATCCGTTCGACCGCTTAATCGTGGCCCAGGCGATAGTCGAAAAGGTTTCGATTGTAAGTGCTGATGCAAGCATGGACGCCTACGGAATAACTCGCGTCTGGTGAGTTAGCTCCCATGGCGAGTTGTTCCCAGGCGCATCAGAGCAACCTGCTCATATATCGATCGATATGAGTAGAAAATCGAAAAATCTACCCAGGTTCATATCAATATGGGTAGAAAATCAAGAAATCTACCCATGTTCAACAGCGCCAAATAAGAACACAAACCAACGAACAAGTAGGAGTGTGATCTAACCCACAAATCTGACGTAATCCCAAGCACGCCAGAAGTCTCATTGGTGTAGACGTCTGGCAGATGACTGATTTTAGTAATTTTCCTGATTCTAAAATAAGCCGCCCGAGTAGTCGCCGCTATTAAACTTGGCTTTAATAGCTTGAAACCAAAGATTCTCAATCCTCCACGATGGCAATGGCAACATCTTTCTCCTAAGGCTGCTCAAACGGCTCGTGCTCAGCCGCCGTGGTCGATCTGGTCCAGCAGTTTCTGCGCGGCGGCGCTCGCCTCTTTGTATTCGGGTTGATAGTTGGGATCGGGGGTCATCGTAAGAATCTTTTTGATCTCACGGCGAGCGTCGTCGTTGCGGCCGACTTTCTTGTAGGCTTCGGCGAGGTGTAGATGAAGGAACGCGTTTGGTTCGCCGAAGGGTAGACCCTTTTCCATTTCCTCCACCGCGCGCTTCGGATCTCCACCGACGATGCTTGGAGCGTTGAGATCGACGAGGCCGAGCACCATGTAGGCGCTGCCGTTCTGATAACCCTCGTCGAGACGCAGCACGGTTTGCATCTCGGTGCGAATGTCATTCACAGTTGCGAGCCCCTGAATCGTGGAATGCTCCGCGGCGCCGCCGTAATTCGCACCCAGCCAGAAGTGGCCATCCGGTTTGTCGTTCTGCAATTGGACCGCAGTCTTGCCAGCGCTGATACCTTCGCGAAACGCGTCGTCGCGCTCTTTCGAATCGTCACTGTGGGTCGCGAGATAGTAGTTGAACTTCGACAGCTTCCACGCGGCGTCGTAGTTGCCGGGATCTTTAGTCAGCGCCTGTCGTAGTGAAACTATGCCGCGGCGCAGTTGTAGCAAGTCTGCTCGTTGAGCGTAGCTTTGATCCGCGCTTGCGATGTCTTCGGTGGCGGACGCGGCATCCGCTGCCGGTGATTCCTCAGTCGTACCCGGATTACAGGCGGTTGCGAGCAACAACACGCCAATCGCTATTGCACCAGCGATGTAACGATTCAAATCAGTCATGTTGGATCAGATGCGGCCGGTGCGCGCAGAGTTCGAAGCTTTCTTTTGAGAAGTGTTGAGAGTTTTTGTCGCGGGGTTGGCGAGTGTATTAAAAGATTTCTCCCGCGACGTTGCGGGAGTTTCTTCTTCGACCAAATCCGATTAAGATAATCATTCCGTCTCGACGGTGCAGTCAAAGTAATCCAAGGCTACAAACTCGCCTAGAATCTCAAGCGGCGTATCGCGTAATGCCACTCATTGAAGGTGTAAAACTCGGTCGGTACGAAATCCGTGCGCACATCGGTACGGGTGGAATGGGCCAGGTCTATCTTGCGCAGGATACGAGCGAACTCGATCGCTCAGTGGCGATCAAACTCCTGCCTGCCGACGTCGCCGCCGATCCGAAATGGCTGCAGCGCTTCATTCGCGAAGCAAGGACTGTCTCCGGTCTAAATCATCCGAACGTTCTCACCGTCTACGAGTTTGGCGTGCACGACTCAACACGTTTCATGGCGATGGAGTATGTTGAGGGCGTCACGCTGCGAGAGCACTTAGCAGGCCACCGTTTGAATCTTCACGAGGTGCTGGACATCGGCGTCCAGATCGCTTCCGCGTTGAATGCAGCGCATGACTCTCACGTAATCCATCGCGACATCAAGCCCGAGAACATCATGCTGCGTCGTCGTGACGGCATCGTGAAAGTGCTCGACTTCGGTCTGGCGAAGCCGGTCAAGCAGGACGGTGAGTCGAGCGGGCCAATGTACACGGAGACAGGGATCGTCATGGGGACGGTGAGTTACATGTCTCCCGAGCAGTCGAAGGCGCTGAAGACACTCGACTATCGCACCGACATCTGGAGTTTGGGTGTCGTGCTCTACGAAATGATTGCCGGGCGCGTGCCTTTCGAAGGAAAAGACCTGCTCGAGCAAATAATCGCCATCCAGGAAAAACCTCACGCGCCGCTATCAACGCTCGTGAAGCACGTGCCGGACGAGTTGGAGCGGATCATCGACAAAGCTCTCGCGAAGAATCCGGACGATCGTTATCAGACGACCGCCGAGATGCTGGTCGACATGCGAGACGTCAAGCGCCAACTTGAGAATCAGGCCGAGAGCGATCGCACCGCCATCTTCGATCAAGGCATGCCGCGGCGAATCTCGGGAGCGACGGCTACCACGCAACAAAGCGGACCTTATCCAGTCTCGAGCGCAGAGTACATCGTCAACCAGGTGAAGCTGCACAAGCGCAGCGCTGTGCTGCTGTTGGTTGGAGTAATAGCACTGGTGGGATTCGCGAGTCTGTTCTTGTACCTGAAGAGCAAGCGAGTCGCGCTACTGACTGACAAAGACACGATCCTGCTCACTGAGTTTGACAACAAGACCGGTGAAGACGTCTTCGATCGCACACTCCGGCAGGGTCTCGCCGTGCAGTTGCAGCAGTCGCCGTTTCTCGACATCTTTCCCGAAACGCGTACGCGTGCAACTCTGCAACTCATGAGTCTTTCGCCGGACGAGCGCGTGACGCGCGAGCGTGCGCGAGAGATCTGTCAGCGTCAGGGATTGAAGGCGTTTATCGCCGGCACGATCGTGAAGTTTGATCGCAACTATTCAATCACGCTTGAAGCGCTTAACGGGCAGACTGGCGATCAACTGGCCCTCGTCCAGGTCGAAGCAGAGGGTAAGGATCAGGTGCTCAAAGCGCTTTCGCGCGCGGCGACCGAGTTGCGCGAGAAACTGGGCGAGGAGTTGAGCTCGATCCAGAAGTTTGACGCGAAGTTGGAAGTAACCACTTCGTCGCTCGAAGCGCTCAAGGAATACGCCCTCGGAAGAGCCGAGCAGGACAGAGGACAGTTCTTCAAAGCGATTGAGTTTTACAAACGCGCCACCGAGATGGATCCTAACTTCGCGACCGCGTGGCTGGGACTCGCGCTCCAATACTCAAACACAAGCCAGCCGGCACTTGCCGCGGAGAGTCTGTCGAAGGCGTTCGCTCTGAGTAACCGCGTAGCCGAAGACGAGCGAGCGCGCATCACGTATTTCTATTATCAGATCGTGACGGGTGAGTTGGAGAAGGCGATTGAAGCTCAGCAGGTGTACGTGCGGAGTTATCCGCGTGAATCTCGCGGGCCGGGCAATCTCGGAAACCTCTATTCGATCACCGGGCAATACGAAAAATCCGTGATGGCGACAACTGAAGCGCAGCGACTGAATCCCAACACTGCGATCTGGCCGGGAAACCTGGCCGAGGCCTTGATCGGGCTGAATCGCTTCGACGAAGCGCGCGACGTCTGTCAGAAGGCGATCGCGCAAAAGTTGGATACCACGAGTATTCGCGAGCGGCTTTACACGGTGGCGTTTGTTAAAGGCGATGCGCAGGCTTTGCAAGAGCAGGTGGCGTGGGCCAATGGTAGAACCGACGAGTATCGAGCAGTTTATTGGGTGGCCCAATCGTCAGTGTTTGGCGGACGTTGGCATGAATCGAACGAACACCTAAAACGTGCGACTGAACTTGCAGAGCGTGCCGGAGCGAAAGAAGTCGTAGCCAGTTACACCGCGGATCAGGCTTTGCGCGCAGCGTGGCTTGGCTTTTCCACCGAATCGGCGACGTTGGCCCAAGCGGCGCTAAAGATCGAACGCAATCGCAACGTTCTCACACGCACTGCACTCGCGTTTGCACTTACGGGTGATTACGCGAAGGCACAGCAACTGGTTGATGAACTCGAGGAAAAACATCCGAATGACACGATGGTGAACCTCGTGTGGATCCCTGAAATCGAAGCGGTGGTTGAATTGCGACACAATACGGCGCAGGCGGCGCTCGAGTTGCTAGAGAAAGCAGGGCAGTACGAAACGGCGGCCGCGTTCTCGCCACAAACACTGCGCAGCATGGTCTACCTGAAAATGGGCCAGGGTGCGCAGGCCGCTGCGGAAGCACGCAAGGTTTTGGACCATCGTGGACAGAGTTCGCTCTCGACGCTATGGCCGCTCGCGCACCTGGCGCTTGCGCGAGCGTCTGCGATGCAAGGCGATATGGCGCAGGCGCGCAAGTCGTATCAGGATTTCTTCGCGCTCTGGAAAGATGCGGATCAGGATATTCCGATCTTGATCGAAGCGAAGAAGGAATTCGAGACGTTGAAGTAACTTCACGGATCATTCATCGAACTGTAGGGGCGGCCCTCCGTGGCCGCCCTCGGATGAGCCCTCGACATTCAAGAGGCGACAGTCTCGAGTTCGGCGAATTCGATTTCAATCAAGGGCGGCCACGGAGGGCCGCCCCTACAGTACGTTCCGAGTGCAACGAATAAACTATGAGCACACTTTCCCGACGTGAGCTGATTGCCGGCGTGGCAACCACCGCGGTTCTTCTGAATTCAGAATCCGTGCTGTCAAAAGACAAAGCGGAATTCATGTTCGAGCCCGGACTGAATTACCTCAACACCGCGGCGCTTGGACCCACACCGCGATCGATACTCGACATAGTCTTGAACGCATGGCACGAACTGGAGTTGGACCCGGTAATGATGGCTTATGGAGCCGGCGCCGCACACGTCGCCACCGATCGCGCTCGCGAACAGATCGCCGCACTGATCGGCTGCTCGGCTGACGAACTGTTGCTAACCCGAAGTGCAACAGACGCAATGAACAGCGTCGCTCTCGGCATCGATCTAAAACCGGGAGATCGCGTGCTGACGACAGACGTGGAGCACGAAGGTGGAACCGTTGGTTGGGAATACTTGAAGCGACGTCGCGGCGTAATCATCGATCTGGTTTCGATTGCGCCCGGCGATTTCGACACCAAAGCGATCGTGAGTCGTTTTGCAAACGCGATTACCGACCAGACGAAGGTCATCTGTGTGAGTCATGTGGTTTCTTCTACGGGTCTGCGAATGCCGATCGCCGAGATTGCAGCGCTGGCCAAGAGCCGAGGAATACTGTGTATCGTCGATGGCGCTCAGGCAGTCGGCGGCATCGATGTCGACGTAAAGAAATTGGCGTGTGACGCGTACGTAACAACGGGCCACAAATGGTTGATGGGCCCAAAGGGAACTGGCTTTGTCTACATCAGTAAGGAAGCAAGCTCTCTAATACAGCCGGTGCAGCGCGAAGGCGGACGCCGGTTTGTCTCGAGTTCGACGGGTGTCGGAAGTTTGCCGCTCATTGTCGGTCTCGGTGCGGCCGCAGAAGCAATGCAAAAACGAGGAATGCCCGCCGTTGAGAAGCAGATTATTGCACTTCGTGATCGCGCCTACGCAGGCCTTACAAAGGTCCCAAAGATTTCCCTCGTCAGCCCGCCGCCGGGACCGCTAACTTCGGCGCTGGTTGCATTCAAACTTCCTGACGCGGTCGACAGCCGAGCCTTCCGTGACCTGATATTGAAGAAGTATCGCATCGTGATTAAGGTCGGGGAAAAGCGGTGGTTCAATGGGAATCGAATATCGCCACACGTCTTCAATACCGAAAGCGACATTGACATGGCGATTAAGGCCATTCGCACTGAGCTAGCTTAACACTCTCAACGTGGGTCGTAATTTACTCGCACGCCACTCGCGAAACCAGTGACTCCCGATCGCGTTACCTTTGGACAACCGCCGATCGAGATTTCGCGGAGACGCGGTAGAGTCGTGAGGAAAGGAATGCCCTCGTCAGTGATGAACTTGCAGCCTTCGAAGGAGATCTCTTCGAGCGACTTGATCCGGCTTAGCAGCTCCAGGCTTGTGTCGGTGATTAAGTTGTAACCTGCGTGATACTTTTTCAGGTTCGGCATTCCCGCGATGTGACTCGTTGCGACGTCTGTGGTGTTGCGGCAATACATCAGAATCAATGATTCGAGTTGTTCGCAGCGACCGACGTGACGAAAGCCATCGTCTTCAACGTCCATTGGCATCAACTCTCTCAGTGCACGGAAGTCAGGCAAGCTCGCAAGGGCTGCGTCATCAACAAACTTGCAACTGGCTGCGAGGCCTTTCAGTGCCGGCATCTTCGACAGGGCAACGAATCCCGCGCCCGTTAAGTTTGGACACTCACGTCCCCAGAAGTATTCAATCGTTTGAGAGCGGCTGAATTCTCGAAAACCCTCGTCTGTGGCAACGGTGCCCTGGCCCATCAACATGCGAAGCTTTGGCAGCGCAGCAATGTGTCGCATCCCGTCGTCGTTGCAGAGTTCGCCCTGACAACCCAAATAAACCAGGTTCGCTAAGCCATCGAGATATTGAAGATCTTCGCCGCGCAAGTGCGATGTGTGCCAGAAGAAACTCAAGCCGGCAACCCCGTCGAGTCCGCGTAGGTTGCGTAGACCTACATGTGTGAATGGACCATCGATGAGAAGATTAGTGGGCTCGGCGCTGAACGACATCAGTCCGAACTCAGGTTCTTGTGAGTACGGGGTTTTGAAAGCAGGAAACTGTTGCAACAGCGCGAGACCATCGTCGCTTACGTTACGTCCGGTTTTGAAGCGACGCAGTTTGGGTTTTCCTGCGAGAGCGGCGATCGCGCCGTCGCCGGTGTTGCAGCCCAAAAGATCGACTTCTTCCAGTTGATCGCAGAACCTCAGATTTGCAATTCCATCGTCAGTAACTTTGCCTTGCCAGAACATCTTGAAGACACGCAATTCCGGAAGGTGGCGAAGAACTTCGAGGCCACGATCCGTGACGTGGCCGCCGAGTATCAACTCCTGCAACTGTGGCATGCGAGCGAGATGTTCGAGCCCCTTTTCGGTGACGCGCTTGGACCCGTCGAGGTTGAGCGACGTGATCTGATCGAGTTGTGAAATTATTTGGAGATCGTCATCGCCGATGAGATTTGCGGAGTTAATACATGTGATTCCTAGCTCCCTGATGACCGTACAGATGTCTTCCCAGTCTTTCGCGCGCATCGGTTGGCGCGGCTCGATGCTCTTGTTGGTCCAGTCGATGCGGTAAAACGGTGGCGTGGAGCTCAGGACAAACGGAGCCGAAGGTAAGTCACTTGCGGATTTGATGCTTGACTGCGCAAGCTCGTCCCAATCTTTGAAGCCATAGAGCCTGGCGACCATGAGCCGTGCATCATTGAGGGTGAAATTGTCGACGCGTTGTTGGGTGTCGGGAAGATTAAAAAGCTTGTCGCGGATAAAATCGCGAATCTGTTCGGTGTTGAGGTCGCTGTGGAAGATATCGTTAAGACGCGTAGCAGCTTCTTGATCCGCCGAGTTGTAGACGGCGACAAGATCTGCCGCGATGTTGCGGTGCTGATCGAGCTCTGAAGGTTGAGCTGCTGGAATGTTCATGGACCCCTTCCGCAGACTTCGATACAGCAGGATAGTAACTTGAAACTCACGGCACAGAGAAATCGGTTAATATGCGGCAGATATGACATCCCGGCGAGCGTCTTTCCTGTTTGCCACTACAATTTTCCTAAGCGCGCTCTTGCTGTTCTGGATCGAACTGGCAATGGCCAAGATACTGCTGCCGCGGCTCGGCGGCACGCCGGCGGTGTGGAACACGTGCATGCTCTTTTTTCAGGTGCTGCTGCTGGCGGGATATTCATACGTGTTGATGACAACTTCTTGGATCGGAGTTCGTAAACAGGCAATTCTGCACAGCGTCCTCCTGCTTTTGTCGTGTCTTTACTTGCCTCTTACGCTCAGCGGCAATTCCAGCTCAATCTCCGAACAGAGTTATCCGGCGCTCTGGCTCTTCGCTTATTTAGTGACTGCGATCGGCTTGCCGATCTTTCTCATTTCAACTACCAGCCCGTTATTGCAGAAGTGGTTTACACACACCGGTCACGCTGCGGCGAACGATCCTTACTTTTTGTTTGCGGTTAGCAATGCAGGCAGTCTCGTCGCATTGATCAGTTACCCGCTTTTGCTCGAACCCAATCTAAAATTGTCTCGCCAAACTCAGCTTTGGGCGGTGGCCTATGTCGTGTTTCTGGTGTTGAGTCTGGGTTGTGCGCTCGTGCTGTGGAAGTTGTCGCGAACAGAGCAAGTTGAAAGCGAAGATGTTGGTGTACAGCAGTCGTCCATTTCGCTCAAACGGCGCCTGTACTGGATTTTGTTAGCGTTTATTCCGTCAAGCCTCCTATTCGGAGTCACGACCTACATCACCACAGAAATCGCACCCACACCTCTTTTATGGACCATACCGCTGGCTCTTTACCTCGTGACGTTCATTCTCGCCTTCGGACGTAAGAAGGTGATTTCCGAACGACTGACGAGCACTGCACTCAGTGGATTAGCCATACTGCTTACTTTGGTGATTGCGGCAAACGCAACGGAGCCGACGACGGCGATCGTGTTGTTGCATCTGCTCTTCTTCTTCGTTGCCGCGTTGGTCTGTCATAACAGGCTGTCGAGTGATAGACCGGATTCGAGACGGCTCGCTGAGTTCTATTTGTGCGTTGCGATTGGCGGAATGCTCGGCGGACTCTTCAACACGTTAATAGCTCCGGTCATTTTCAAGACTCTGATTGAGTATCCACTCGCGATCGTGCTGGCGTGCCTCATTCGACCGCACGCCACCGAGATAAACACGTCACGTGATCGTCTGCTCGATGTTGTTTTGCCCGTCTGCGCGGGGCTGCTCACCATCGGACTGGTTTTTCTTGTAAAGCAATATGACGTTAGCCCAGCGGTGGGCGTTGCGATTGTGTTTGGCGTTCCCTTGATTCTCATCAACCATCATTTCCGCAGGCGGCCAGTTCGCTTTGCGCTTGCGCTTGGTGCGGTGCTGTTGGGCAGCGTCGTCTACGCCGAAACTCAGAACCGCACGCTGCATGTTGAGCGAAATTTCTTCGGGACTTTGAGCGTGAATATCGATCCGGTGAACGCCACGCGCGTTCTTTACCACGGCAACACAATTCATGGGCGCCAGTTTATCGATCAGAATTATCGATGCGAGCCGCTTTCATACTTTCATCGCGAAGGGCCATTGGGGCAGATCTTCGACGCGTTCAACTCCAATCCCGCTTCACCGAATGTCGCCGTGGTTGGACTGGGAGCCGGATCGATGGTCTGTTACTCACGCCCCGATCAGCATTGGACTTTTTACGAGATCAATCCGGCAGTCGTTAGCATCGCGCAAAATCCAAACTATTTCACTTACCTGCAGAAATGTGCGGCTGGTCCAACTGAGATAGTTTTGGGTGATGCGCGTTTGCGATTGCAGAATGCGCCGGACCATCATTACGGTCTTATCGTTCTCGACGCCTTTAACTCCGATGCGATTCCGGTTCATCTACTGACGCAGGAGGCGATTGACCTTTACACGTCGAAGCTCGCGACTGGAGGGATGCTGGCGTTTCATATTTCGAACCGGAGTCTGCGACTCGATCGGGTGCTGGCAGAGTTGGCTAAGCAGCGTGGTGCGATGAGTATGAGTTTTGCTGACGGAGAGTATGACCCGGTTAGAGGGAAGGATCCATCCGAGTGGCTGGTGATGGCGAATCAATCGCTGCGTTTGATGAGTTGTCCCAAAATCCGCGGTGGCGCGCGCTTGAAGGGCACGGAGAAGCGAACGCATGGACGGATGATTTCTCAAACATCGTGCGCGTCTTCCGGTGGTATTAGTAATTTGAAATCCTCGGCACGTACTGTAGGGGCGGCCCTCCGTGGCCGCCCTTGGATGGGAATCGTGTTCGCCGAATCCGAGGCCAGTGCTTACTGAATCTGATGAGTTCGACACAGGGGCGGCCACGGAGGGCCGCCCCTACAGTACGTGCCGAGCGACCTAGTATGCTGATCCAGCGTGAAGCTTTGATCAATCCGCGTCCAATTCGGAGGTGTTGGTGACCCTGTCGGAAAAAAGTCTCAACGCACGTGAAATCGCGGCTCTGTGTTTTCTCCTGATCGTTCTGAGTCTGCAATTGTTTCTCTCAGTACGCCGAGAATCACAAACCTGGGATGAGGGGAATCACATCTTCACTGGTTATCGTTCCTGGACTCACGGCGATTTCGGATTGAACCCGGAACACCCGCCGCTCGTGAAGCTCTTCGTGACCATCCCTTTATTATGGTCGCAACCAAAATCTCCCGCTCTTGAGGAACGATTCTTTAAAGAGGACGCATTCCTTCGCGGCAAAGAGTTTCTCTACCAGAACGATCCCGACAAAATTCTTGCACAGACGCGCACCGGCGCCGCAGTTCTGACACTACTCACAGCATTAGTGATCTTCTTCGGAACGAGAGAGATGTTTGGCACAGGCGCTGCTCTCATCGCGCTCACGCTATTCACATTCGATCCAAACCTGCTTGCACACGGCGCGCTGATCACGACGGACGTCGGACTCGCCTGCTTCATGTTTCTCAGCGTCTACATGTTCTACCGGTTCGTGAAGTCTCCGTCGGCTTTACGGCTGATCGCAGCCGGAGTCTCTGTCGGACTGGTGCTGGCCGCAAAACACACTGGTCTGCTGGTCCTGCCAATCCTGTTCTTACTCGCAGCGTGCGAGATCATCTTTAACTTCTTTGCAGCAGCGAATCGAGAAAGGTTCGGCCGTCATACACTCAGAATCCTGGGCTCGCTCGCGCTTATCGGGCTGATCGGTTGGGTTGTCCTCTGGTCCACTTACAGATTTCGTTACGACGCGCGACCGAACGGTCTGCAACTGAATCCACCGCTCGTCGAGTACGTCAAAGGTTTGGAACCTTACGAGGCGTGGCCGATTTCGGTCATGGCTCGTTTCCACATACTTCCTGAGTCGTATCTCTATGGGCTGGTCGACGTAAAACTCACGGCGAATTACTACACGAGCTACATGCTCGGCAAAGTTTACGCACACGGCGTGTGGTTCTACTTTCCGGTTGCCTTTCTGATCAAATCGACGATCGGCGTTCTGGCGCTGTTGCTTTTGAGCCTCTTTGTCGTCATCACTCATCGCCTGAACCACTGGCGTGAGATCGTCTTTCTGCTCGTGCCGGTGATCTTCTATTTGATAGTCGCGTTGACAGTGGGAATGAACATCGGTGTGCGACACATTCTGGTGGTTTACGTTTTTCTCTATGTGCTTATTGGCGGAGCTGCGTGGGCTTTGATCCGGCAAAGTCGAAAGTGGGCTTACGCCGTCGGAGTGTTGCTTCTGATTCACGCGGGCTCGTCGGTGCTGGCGTTTCCAAACTACATTGCCTATGCAAACGAGCTCTGGGGCGGACCGTCGCAAACTTATAAATACTTGACTGACTCCAACTCTGATTGGGGCCAGCAACTGAAGAGTGTGAAGCACTATCTCGATGGACGTGGAGTGAAAGACTGTTGGTTCCTGTATTTTGCGGAGGGCGTCGCCGAGCCGAGCTATTACGGAATACCTTGCAAGCCTCTGCCGACGATTAGCACTTTGTGGCTGAACGTCCCGATCGAAGTTCCAACTTCGATAGATGGACCAGTGCTGATCAGCGCCAGCAACTTATCGAGTGTTGAATTCGGACCGGGCTCGCTCGATCCTTACGGTCAGTTCAAGCTGTTAAAGCCGACGGCGGTAATCGATCGCGGCGTCTTCGTGTTTGACGGTAAGTTTGAAATGCCGTTGGCGGCAGCACTGAGCAAGGTACAAAAGGCGCAGAACCTCGTCCAGGCAAAACAACTCGACCAAGCACTGCAGGAAGCCCAGGCCGCTGTTGCGTTAGCGCCCGATTCGATACAAACGCAACTTGCATTAGGCGACATTCTGCTCGCGATGGGCCAGCCGCAACAGGCCCGCGCGACTTATGAAAAAGCACTCGGGCTCGCGAAGACGATCGAGCCCGAGTTTCAGATTCGTTCAATTCCAGGTATCGAACAACGATTGCAGTCCGTCGAGATCAGATAGCCCTTAATCAGCTTCGAGCGAAGCCATGTCGATTGAGAAGCGATACTTCACGTCAGAGCGCGCCAGTCTGTCGAAAGCTTCGTTGACCTTCTGAATTGGGATCACCTCGACGTCGGCAGTGAGGTTATGTTCGCCGCAGAAGTCGAGCATCTCCTGTGTCTCGCGTATGCCGCCAACCGCAGAGCCTGACAAACTGTGTCGCCCGCCGATCAGTGAGAACGGTTTAACGTGGAGCCCTTCGGGTGGTGCGCCGACCAGAGTCAGATTGCCGTCGCGCGCAAGCAAGCTCAGATAACTATTGATGTCGTGCTGTGCGGATGCCGTGTCGAGAATGAAATCAAACGTGCCTTCATGTTTCTGCATCTCGCCTGAATCGCGAGACAGAATCACTTCGTCCGCGCCGAGGAGAAGCGCGTCTTCTTTCTTTCCCGGCGAGGTAGTAAAGACTGCGACGTGTGCGCCGAGTGCATGTGCGATCTTTACACCCATGTGGCCCAACCCGCCGAGACCGACGATGCCCACTTTCTTGCCTTTCGTCACGCCCCAGTGATGAAGTGGCGAATAGGTTGTGATGCCGGCGCAGAGTAACGGTGCGACTCCGGCGGGATCGAGGTTCGGAGGAATTCGCAACGCAAAGTGCTCGTCGACGACGATGCTCTCCGAATACCCGCCGTACAAAACTCCACCGAGATGTTTGTCAGGATCGTTGTAGGTCAGAATTCTGTTGGGACAGAACTGCTCGAGATCTGCTTTGCATTCGTGACACGTAAGATCGGCATCAACCAAACAACCGACGCCTACGAGATCACCCGGTTTGTGCTTTGTGACCGCCGAACCAACATTTGTGACCTCGCCCACGATCTCATGACCCGGAACAATCGGATAAACCGTCGGCATGAACTCGTTCCACTCGTCGCGAACCGCATGTAGATCCGAGTGACAAATACCGCAGAAGAGAATCTTGATCTGCACGTCGCGTTCGGTCAGATCGCGCCTCGGGATCGTGCTGGCCGCAAGCGGCGACGTGGCGCTCGCAGCCGAATATGCTTTCGACTTGTACATTGAACTTCGAACCCCTTTCTATCCACAGATTACACAGATTATTGTTGAGAATCTGTGTTATCTGTGGATCCGGGAGGCGTGAGGCCGAGTCGCACGGCGACTTTTACGAGATCTGCGAGCGAGTCGGCTTTCATCTTGAGCATCATCTTGCCGCGATGCGCTTTGACAGTGATCTCACTGATGCCGAGTTTTAGAGCGATCTGTTTATTCAACATGCCCGAGACCACCAGGCGCAAGACTTCCTGCTCGCGAGGCGTGAGCGAGTCATAACTGTCGCGAAACTCCTGAAGCTGGGCCTGGTCGTTGAGTGTCGCGGTGCTCCGTGCGATGGCCTGGTGAATCGCAGTCAACAAGACTTCATCATCGAATGGTTTTGTCAGAAACTCGACCGCTCCGGCTTTCATTGCCTGAACCGTCATCGGAACGTCGCCGTGTCCGGTAATAAAAATGATCGGCATATCAGCCCGATCGGACGCGATGAGCCGTTGCAGTTCGAGACCCGTCAGGTCGGGAAGTGAGACGTCGAGGACAAGACAACTCGGCGAGAGGCATCTCGGACGCGCGAGAAATTCCTGCGCAGTCGCAAACATCTCCGGTTGCCAACCCGCAAAGCTGATTAGCAACTCGAGCGATTCACGCACGGAGACATCGTCGTCTACTACAAAGACGATGGGTTTAGCTTGTGACTTCGGTGCTGCGCTGGCAGAAGTCATACTCACATAAGATCAACTCACTCGTAGCGCGGTGTTCAGTGCAGCAAGCAGATCCGTTTCAGTAAATGGCTTGAACAGGCATTCTACTGCGCCCTGCTCGATCAAGCGAGGCCGCACGTTATCGTCACGATGCGCAGTGATGAAAACGATCGGAATCGCGTGTCGCCGCAGCGTTAACTCTCGCTGCAAGTCTGGGCCAGTCATACCGGGCATCGCGACGTCCAGAATAAGACAATTGGTCCGGCCCACCCAATCGGAAGAGAGGAAGTCTGCAGCCGACGAGAACGCCTTAGCGTCGAAGCCAAACTCCTTTAGCAAATCGGGTAACGACTCGCGCACAGACTCGTCGTCGTCTACGACTGATATGAGAGGTCGGGCATTCATCAGCCTTGCCTCGCCGCGCGCTCATGATTTGCGCGCGCAGTTTTGTCTGGGGTCGCTGCCGCATCAGTGACGTGTGGAATAGAAAAAGAGAAGGTCGCTCCTGGACCATCATTTGGTGTTGCCCACAAACTTCCTTGATGAGTCTCAATGATCGAGCGACTGACTGACAGTCCGATTCCCATGCCGTCGCTCTTGGTGGTGTAGAAAGCGTCGAAAAGTTTGTTGATGCTTTCAGGTTGAATCCCCACACCATTGTCTTGCACGCTCAGACGCACCGCGCCGTTGCCGTCCTGCTTAGTTCTGATCAGCAACTGTCTGGGACGATTGTCGACGCTGCTCATCGCGTCGGAAGCGTTACGCAGTAAATTCAGGATGACTTGTTGAAGCTGAACACGATCGCCGGTGACGAGTGGAAGTTCGTTGGCAAGCTCGGCGCGCAGGATGATGCGGTTTCCCTGGAGCTCGCTCAATGAAAGCGCGATCACTTCGCGAGTCGCCTCGTTTAGATCCAGGCGTTCGGTTAACGCTTCTTTCCTGCTGAAGAGCGCGCGCAATCGTGTGATGACGTCGGCGGCTCGATGTCCGTCGCGAATCGTACGGCGCACGGTTTCACGGGCGCCGTCGATGTTTGGCGGATCGGCTTCCAGCATCCGCATGCACGTGCTGGCGTTTGTGATGATGCCCGACAACGGTTGATTCACTTCATGTGCTATCGAAGCTGTTAATGCTCCCAGACTCATCACACGCGCGACATGGGCCAGCTCCGAACGAGCTTTACCGAGTGCCTCTTCCGAAGATTGTCGGCGCGAAATATCCTGCACGGCGCCGATGTATTCAACTTCACCATCTTCGTTTCGCATTCCATGAGCGATGAGGTTTAGATACTTCACCGACTTATCCGGCATCAGCAGCCGATGCTCGTATTGAAAGTCGCTGACAGCTTTGCGCGCGCGTTCGATCATGTCGTTCAGCAACGGAATGTCTTCGGGATGAACGCGCGTGCCGATCAGTTCGAGCGTCACGGTCGTTTGTGGGTCAAACTCGAAGATGCGATAGAGCTGTTCCGACCAGGTGATTTCGTCTGTCAGTGCATTCCACGCAAAACTGCCGATGCGACTAAGGTGTTGTGCTTCGGCGAGAAAGGCTTCGCTTCGTTTCAGCGCTGCCTCACTCAAGGCGCGCTCGATCGCAATGCTGGCGATGTGTGTGACTTGTGCGATGAGATCGAGTTGAACTTGTGTTGGGCTCGCTGGGTTGCGTTGAAAAATACCGAACGTGGCTAACACGCGACCGTCGCGTGAGTAAATAGGAGTGGACCATTGCGAGCGGAAGCCGTGCGCAAGCGCGAGTGGCCGAATCGAACACGATTCCCAAAGCGGTTCGGATTCGAAATCTCTCACGATCACCTGTGTCTTCGTACACGCCGCGACACCGCACGGGCCGGCTTCGGGAGTTACCGGCAAACCTTCGCATGGATCGTTGAACGTTGCGGGCAGTCCGGGCGCAGCGCCGATGCGGAATTTGGGTCCGCGTTCGTCGATCAAATACACACCGCATTGGCAATCGGCGGCAGTGTCTTCGACAAATTTGCACAACTCGGTGAGGACGTCTGAAAGTGGATAACCCGAAGCGACCATCTCGAGCAGACGTTTCTCGCCTGCGAGTTGGGCTTCCGCGCGTTGAACCAATGTTTGGAAGTTCAGCTCACGCGTCTCCAGGGCTTCCTCTGCGCGTTTGAGGCGTTCGAGAAGCTCCGCCGTATTTTCGCCAACGTCTTGCACGTCGTCAGGATGCCCTCGTCCCGCGTAAAAGTCCATCATACTTTGGTATCGACGCGGTGGAATGAGCGCCTCCCCTGGAGTGCGCCAACTGGTTGGCGCTTTAGTATGTTTACCAAAGTGGTGACAAGTCACCGCACTTCAAGGAGACGCCCGTATTCAACAGATACTAACCTGACGATCGATACTTTGGTCCAATAGATTCTCTCCAACGGTTGTGGTCTACTGCGAAGTCGCGTTCAGCCCGGAAAACAATTGCAGATCCGAAATCCCGAACTACCAAAAGGAGAAGAACATGAGCAACACCAGTGCTACACAACCAGCGACCGAGCAAGGAGGTGAAAACACCGCTATTCGTCCATTTACTGTGAACGTTTCAGAATCAGAACTGACCGACTTGCGCAACCGCATCAACGCAGCCAAGTGGCCCGAAAAAGAGACGGTGACAGATCACTCCCAGGGTGTGCCGCTCGCCACGATGCAGAAACTCGCGCGCTATTGGGCGACCGATTACGACTGGCGTAAAGTCGAATCGAGGCTGAACGCGTTGCCACAGTTCATCACCGAAATCGACGGGCTCGACATCCATTTCATTCACGTCCGTTCGAAACACGAAGACGCATTGCCCCTCATCGTCACGCACGGCTGGCCCGGCTCGGTCGTCGAGCAGTTAAAGATCGTCGAACCATTAACTAATCCGACCGAACATAGCGGCATGGCCGCAGACGCTTTCCATCTGGTGATTCCGTCGATGCCCGGTTACGGCTTTTCAGGCAAGCCGACCGAGGCTGGTTGGACTCCTGATCGCATCGCACGCGCCAACGACACCCTCATGAAGCGTCTTGGATACACAAAGTATGTGGCCCAGGGTGGCGATTGGGGAGCGCTCATCACCGATCACATGGGTTTGCAGGCGCCTGAAGGATTGGTTGCGATCCACACCAACATGGCGGGCGGCATTCCAGTCGACATTAATACGGCAGTGTTCCTTGGCAACCCGCAGCCGGCCGGACTTTCGGACGAAGAGAAGGAATCCTGGGACAGGCTCGACTTCTTCTACAAAAAGGGCCTCGCTTACGCACTCGAAATGGGTAACCGTCCACAAACACTCTACGGAATTGCAGACTCGCCCATCGGACTCGCCGGGTGGATTCTCGATCACGATGCACGCAGTCTGGCGCTCATTGCACGCGTCTTTGACGGCGAAACTGAAGGTCTCTCGCGCGACGACATTCTCGACAACATCACGCTCTACTGGTTTACAAACACGGGTGTCTCATCGTCTCGTCTGTATTGGGAAAATCACGAGCCGTTTGTTACGGCGAAGGGTGTCAACATCCCGACGGCGGTGAGTGTCTATCCGGATGAGATCTATCTGGTTTCGCGCAACTGGGCAGAGAAGGCGTATCCCAAACTGATCCATTACAACAAGCTGCCCAAAGGCGGACACTTCGCCGCTTGGGAACAGCCGAAGTTTTTCTGTGAAGAACTCCGGGTAGCGTTCAGATCAGTGAGGTAGTTGTGACAACCGAACAAAGACCATTGAACACGGGGTTTGGACCAGAGACCACGGCAAGGGAAGTGATCCAGGGCTGTGACCTCACAGGCAAGATCGCCATCGTGACTGGTGGGTATTCGGGCGTGGGTCTTGAAACGACCCGCGCCCTGGCGGAAGCGGGCGCAACAGTCGTTGTGCCCGCACGAACGCAAGAGAAAGCTCGCAGTGCGCTGGCTGGAATTCCGCGAGTAGAGCTCGAGACGTTGGAGTTGATCGATCCCGAATCGATCGACGACTTCGCAGGCAGATTCTTAGACACCGGAAGACCGCTCAACATTCTCATCAACAACGCAGGCATCATGGCCTCGCCGCTGCAACGTGACGCGCGTGGCTATGAATCGCAGTTTGCCACAAATCATCTGGGCCACTTTCAACTCACCGCGCGACTCTGGCCGGCCCTGCGACGTGCAGGCAAGGCGCGGGTCGTTTCACTCTCGTCCACGGGGATCCGTTTCGGAGCCGTCGATTTTGACGATCCAAATTTTGAAAAGCGTCCGTACAATAAGTGGCAAGCGTACGGGCAATCGAAGACAGCTAATGCTCTCTTCGCCGTCGCACTCGACAAGCGTGGAGAACCTCACAACATCCGCGCGTTCTCTGTACATCCCGGCAGAATTCACACGGACCTAGCTCGTTTTATGTCGCAGGAGGAACTCTCCGGCGCAGGTGGAGCTTTCAAGAACACAGAACAGGGAGCGGCGACGAGTGTTTGGTGTGCGACGAGTCCGCAGTTGGAAGGCAAAGGCGGGGTTTACTGCATGGACGTAGACATCGTTCAGGTAGTTACAGATTTCAATCTGCAAGGGTTAGACCAGGAACCGGGCGGCGTGCTCCCTTGGGCCATCGATCCCGATCTGGCGGAGCGCCTTTGGACTCTTAGCGAGCAGATGACTGGGGTTAAGTTCAGCGACTGAATGAGGGTGTTATGTTTTCGCGATTTGCAACGCTTGTCCTGTTCTTTGTTTTATTGACATGCATCCCAGTTAACGACGTGAACGCACAAAGCAAGGGGGATCCGGTGAAACAGCCGACGTTTTATCGAACCGTAAAAGTGGATGGGCTGAATATCTTTTACCGGGAGGCTGGTCCAAAAGAAGCACCGACGTTGTTGCTGTTGCATGGTCTGCCGTCTTCGTCGCGGATGTTCGAACCGTTATTCATTCGGCTTTCCGATCGTTATCACCTCATCGCGCCTGATTATCCCGGCTTCGGACATTCCGATTGGCCCGATCCAAAAAAATTCGCGTACACATTCGACCACATCGCTGAGGTGATGAATCATTTCACCGAAGCAGTGGGGCTCTCGCATTACAACCTTTACATGCAGGACTACGGCGGACCAGTGGGCTTTCGCATGATCCTCACCCATCCCGAACGGGCAGAGGCTTTGATTGTTCAGGACGCGGTGGCCCATAACGAGGGACTGGGCACGAACTGGAAAACACGCCGCGCTTACTGGGCCGATCGTGCTGCTAACGAAGACGCCCTGCGCACGAATCTGTTGTCGTTACAAACGACGCGAACACGCCACGTCGGCAACGACCCGGACGTCGAACGTTACGACCCGGATCTCTGGACCGATGAATTTGCTTTTCTCAGCCAGCCCGGGCAAGCAGAGATTCAGAGCGATCTCTTCTACGACTACCGCACAAACGTCGATTCATATCCGAAATGGCAGGCATGGATGCGTGAGAAGCAGCCGCGGCTGTTGGTGATCTGGGGCAAGTACGATCTCTCGTTTGATCTCGGTGAGCCGGAGCGCTATCGCAAGGATGTTCCTAAGGCTCAAGTTCACGTTCTCAATGCGGGACACTTCGCGTTGGATACGGCGGCTGATGAGATCGCGTCGCTGATGCGAAACTTCATGGGTTCACATTAGGGGGAGTGCGATGTCTGGAGAGAATAAGCAGAACCGTCGGCGCTTTATTACCAGTACTGCGATGACGATTGCCGCAGCCGAGCTGGGCATGATGCGAATCGCCAATGCTCAGCCGCAAACATCAAGCATTGGTCCAATCAAGCAAATCAATGCTGGTGTCTTGAACGTTGGTTACGCTGACGTTGGGCCAGCTAACGGTCGTCCCGTGATCCTGCTGCACGGTTGGCCGTACGACATTTACAGTTACGCCGGCGTCGCACCGCTCTTGTCTGCGAAGGGATATCGCGTGATCGTTCCGTATCTGCGTGGTTATGGCACCACGAGTTTTCTTTCGAACGACACCGTACGAAACGGTCAGCCAGCGGCCATAGCTGTCGACACCATCGCGCTGATGAATGCGCTCAAGATCGACAAGGCAGTTGTCGGCGGTTTCGACTGGGGTGCACGAACGGTCAACATCATGGCGGCACTCTGGCCGGAACGCTGTAAAGCGATGGTCTCAGTGAGTGGCTACCTGATAGGCAGCCAGGCGGCGAACCGCGCGCCGTTGCCACCAAAAGCTGAGCTCGATTGGTGGTATCAGTTTTACTTTTCCACCGAACGTGGCCGCGCGGGTTACGAGAAGTATCGTCGCGACTTCAACAAGTTGATCTGGCAGACCGCGTCACCGAAATGGAATTTTGACGACGCGACATTCGATCGCAGCGCGACGTCTTTCGACAATCCCGATCACGTACCGATCGTGATTCAGAGCTATCGCTGGCGACTCGGCCTTGCCGAAGGCGAGCGACAGTATGACGATATTGAAAGGCGACTTGCTCAAGGGCCTGTGATCAGCGTGCCGACGATCACGCTCGAAGGTGATGCGAATGGAGCGCCGCATCCTGACGCACCTGCCTATGCAAAGAAGTTCTCGGGCAAATATGCGCACCGAGTTATTACAGGCGGCGTCGGGCACAACCTGCCGCAGGAGGCGCCGCAGGCGTTTGCAGATGCAATCATAGAAGTCGATGGATATTAATTAAGGAGTAATCGTGAAAGCAGCACAGATAAGTCGAGCAGGTGGGGATTGGGAGTTGGTCGAGCGCGAGACACCTGAGCCCGGCGTCGGGCAGGTGCGTGTGAAGGTTGATGCATGTGGTATTTGCCACAGCGACGTGCTAGTGAAAGATGGAATCTGGCCGGGGCTACAGTATCCACGTGTGCCTGGTCATGAGGTCGCCGGACGCATCGATGCGCTCGGCGCCAATGTTACTTCGTGGACCGTCGGCCAACGCGTTGGTGTCGGTTGGCATGGTGGGCACTGCTTTGTTTGTAATCAGTGTCGGCGCGGAGATTTCGCGATGTGCATCAATCGCAAAGTCACCGGTGTCGACTTCGACGGCGGCTACGCCGAGTACATGATTGCACCGGCAAATGCGATTGCGGCGATTCCGGATGAAGTTCCGGCGGAAGAAGCTGGACCATTCATGTGTGCCGGTGTCACGGTTTATAACGCGCTGCGTAACGCTGGCGCTCGTGCGGGCGACGTGGTTGCGATTCACGGCATTGGCGGATTGGGTCATCTCGGAGTTCAGTACGCACGACAGATGGGCTTCCAAACCGTAGCCATCAACAGAGGTAACGACAAACAGGAACTCGCGCAGAAGCTCGGTGCTCATCATTACATCGACGCGACCGCGACCGATGCTGTCGCTGAATTGCAAAAGCTCGGCGGCGCTCGCGTCATCCTCGCAACGGCTCCAAGCGCCCAGGCAATCTCACCACTGGTTGACGGCTTGTCGCCGAATGGATTGTTACTTGTTCCCGCTGCTCCATCCGAGCCACTCTCGATCAACGTATTCTCATTGATCCTGCGCCGGAGTTCAGTCGCCGGCTGGTACTCAGGCACCGCGCGAGACTCACAGGACACGCTGGAGTTCAGTGCACTGACAAACGTTCACCCCATGATCGAAAAATACCCCCTCGAACGTGTAGCCGAAGCTTATGAACAAATGCACAGCGGCAAAGTACGGTTCCGCGTTGTTTTGACCATGTGATCCGCGCGAGTCCGCGTAAATCCGCGGCTCAAACCATTCTGGAGACGAGATGTTCAAGCGCCGCGGCAGGGTCGCCGCATCTGCCGGTGTGAACCGGAGAGGTTTGAATAATCGTGCTTCGCGGAGCGACGAGCCAGTGAAAACGTTGGCGCTGAGGTAGCTGGCCGATAGCTCCGGCTTCTTCTCCACCACGACAGATCGTAGGAATACTTGCCAAATGTTTTCTAACCAGATCCAAATCGACCGATGGATCGAGCGCGAGTAGCCGCGATTCATCCAGCTTGATGCGGGCTTCGAGAAAAGACAGATCGGGACACGAGACGATTACGCCGGCGTTGATAAACTCTTCGCGGTCCACCTTCGGTACGACGCGAATCACGGCGTAGTCATACCTGAACTTATCGGGCACGAATCGCCTCCTCCAAGAAGTTGCGCGGCGCTTCGAGACGCTTCGTTAAGTATTCGACATACGCTTGCCTGTTTTCCGCCGTTGTTGCAAATGGAGAATCCGTCATCCAATCATCCGGAACAAGATCCACGACTCTTCTAATTACCTCTTCAGTGATCGCTTTTGTCATTTCGTGATCGGCGTTTTCGAGCGCGCTCGCGAAGGGAAGCAGGATGTGTTCCTTAATTAGGGTAAACGGAGCCCTGCTGCGTTGGTCCATGTCGGTCCAGGCGTGATGAAAGTACAGCGCCGCGCCATGATCGATCAACCAGAGTCGGTGGTGCCACATCAACATATTCGCATTTCGCGGTGTGCGATCGACGTTCGTAACGTACGCGTCGAACCAAACGATACGCGAAGCAAGCTCAGCATCCGGTTTCTCCGCCACTGGATCAAACATCACCGAACCCGGCAGATAATCCAGCCCGAGATTCAACCCGCCACTCGCGCGAATGAGATCCTGTATCTCCGGATCGGGCTCCGTCTTCGCAATCTCCGGATCGAGATTCACAAACACGAGTTCCGGCACCAACAACCCCGCCGCTCGCGCGAGTTCTCCCGCGATTAGTTCCGCAATCAGCGCCTTCGTCCCCTGTCCCGCCCCCCGGAACTTGAGCACATACATCCCATCATCATCCGCCTCAATGATCGCCGGCAGCGACCCACCTTCGCGAAGGGGCGTGACGTATCTTGTGGTATTAACAGTTCGCATTCAGTTCCAGATGGCAAGCAATCTAACCCAAGCCTAATGGAATCGGGTTAAGATACAACCCTTTTCAGCTTTTGATCCAGCTGTTGTCTGAGTCGGAAATAAACCATAAATAGCAGGAGGACTCCATTACCGGATTAGTAGACGCTTGGAATTCCATCGCTCGGAAAATATCGTCAAGTTTGTAGAGGAAAGCTATACTCCACAATGTCCATTATGAGAATCATTAAGCCTGCTTTTACTCTCCTTGAGTACTTCTACGTGCTTCTGAAGAGTGTTGAACGATCTGCAGAGCGAAGAGATGTGTTTGAACTCTTTAAGGTCTTAAAACATCAATATGGTTTGGGTGAATCGAAATACAAAACAGTCACGAGGGACCGGAAGGAATTAACCAGCGCACAGGAGAACAGATATCTATACACATTTGACCGTGTGATTGATGAGGCTCGGGAATACGGGCTTCTCAAAGAGACACGTGAGTCACTCATTCTGACCCCAGCGGGTGTAAAAATCATTCGTGATTTTGACAACCAAGACTTTGATAAATTTCATCAACAACTGTTTAGTCTCATGGAAAAAAAGGGGGCTGTCTTTCGGAATCTGATAGCTTCTATTTACAACGTACAGTCACACCCGCCAGGTCTTTTGATTTTTCCGATTTACTCGCCTCGCCTCCTGAACTTCGAAAGAGCTGAAATCAAGAAAACCAGTCATCTAATCGACTATTCGTGGGCTTTGGTGAAAAAACTCGAAGCGGATTTGATGAAACACCTAAATTTTGACCGACAACTTAAAAAAAGAAACGACGAGTTGTTAGTTAATTTGACAAGAGCAGGATTTCTTTCTGAGGATCCATCAATGCCGTTCGATCCGAAGAAGTACAATGCTATTAACAAACGAATTAGGGACTATTGGATCAACTATTTCCTTCGCGACATTTATGGCTACTCATCTTCGTGGTCTGCTTTTGAGCGGTGGGTGTATCGAGGGAAGCAAATCGGAATATTGCACGCTACCGAGTTCCTTCCACATTTTCACGGTAAAATTGTCTATCCTACGTCTGTTGTTATTGAAAAAACGCTTTCCTCGGATTTTAGAGAAATCTATGCATATCGAGACGGGATGAAGCTGTTCGTACACCGACCGAGTTGGGACCGAATACAGAACAAGTTTGTTAAGTCTCTAGTTGACGGATATTTTGACTTAAGACGGTCTAACCAGAGCTATTTCATAAGCCTAACGTCCCTGCGTGAATTGGTTTGTTTCAAACTAAAAATCTCGGAGAGACTTTTCGAGAGCTATTTGGAGCGAGCTTATCGACTTAACTTAGCCAATAGACTAGCGGTTAGAATTTCGCTTGAGGTCGACAAGTTGCCGGAAGAGACCAAAGCAGCCTATCTTACGCGCGAGCCTGTTATGGTAGACGGTAGGCATCGAAATATTATAGCTATTGATGTGACGAAAGGGGTCAACAGATGAGCACACTTCTGCGCCGGCCATCCGATGGTGGTCAATTCGAGGCTCGAGGAAGATTTGAGAGATTTAACCTTGAGGAGAATCCCTTTCCGTCAGACCCTTTTGTAAATAAAGACTCCACTGACAAGAGAGTGAACGGTGAAATCTATGAAGTCGAAATCCGAAGGCCCGAGTACGAAAAGATCGAGGAGAATTTCCTCAGACATCCTCAGGCGGACTTAAACCATATCAGGTTGGGCTATCTAGTCGATACGTCATTTGTTGGGCGAGGAAACGGTAAGTCTGCCTTTCTAGTGAATCTACAACAAAATATCAATAAGGAGTATTGCCTAGACATTTCTGATGGCCATAACAAATGTTTTGCTCTTTTGGTCACTCCAGAAGCAGGCGGGAGGACAAAGACTTTTCCGAGCTTTGTCGATCAGATGTTTGACGCGATCCTGAGATTACGAATCATTGATGAGTGCCTGGCAATATTGCGGCTGGAAGCAATTACAAAACTTTATCCAAGAACTGATCTGACCGAGGATCTAAAAAATGAGAAGTCCCTTCGCGAACGATTGAGATCGCCGGAGTGGTTTTGGGAAAGAGATTTCGATTTGTCAGCGATCTCAGAGACTGTAGCTTCTAACGAGTTTTTGCAAGCGGTTCCACCGACATTCCCGGTTTTACGAGGTCGGCCAAGCTTAATCAAGCCGTTTGAGACTGAAGGAGATTTTGCCAATTATTACGTGCAGGATCTAAAAAAAGGAAAGGAACGGTACGATTTTCTCTTTTCACATCTAGTACGGTTCTTTCAGGCGGCGGGCTTCAATGGAGCCTATGTTTTGGTTGATGATTTTGAAAGAATTCCCGATTTTCAAAGTGCCCGGCAAAAACGGGACTTTGCTCTTGAACTCAGGTCGTGCCTTTTCGATGGGACCTTTACGAACGCCAAAATTGGCTTCTATAACATGATCCTTGTCTTGCATGCTGGTGTTCAGCGTCTCATTGAGGAGGCTTGGGCACTTTCTGGAATGGAGAATCGTGCTCCTATTTCCCCTCGTGTTGACTCAAGTCATGTGATCGCTTTCGAGAAGCTAAGCGAGAACCACGCATCACTGCTTTTGAAGAAGTATCTTTCGGAATATCGAATAGCTCCAGTCGGCTCTGATCCCCTATCACCTTTCACTAATGACGCCGTCCGTCTCATTGGCGAGATGTCAGAATATAATGCGTCGAAAATCCTAAAAACAGCATATGAGTTGTTGGAAAAAGCTGCCTCTCTAGAAAATCAAGCGATCATTGATCGTGACTTTGTTCTTGCCAACAAAGGAGGAATAGAAATAACAACTGAGATCGCACGGGATAACAAAGAGACTGAACCCGAGGATCTAATGAAGAAAGCCCGTAAGGCGGAGGATTAGATGTATTATTGTATGAACAAGTCTGAACTCGGAGCATTCATAGACTTCAAAGCCGCTGGAAAGGCAGTCGATGATAAGCTGTTACGATTGAGGATTGAAGACTCTGAGGCGTGGGGCGATCAACTTGGGGCTTTGACCTACTTGTTATCGCACCTATTGGATAGGTATTTGAAAGAGAGTTCCTATGATTGCATAGAAATTATTACAAATCTCTACGGTTTGGAAGACTCGATGAATTTTTGCCTGCATGAGTCAGACGTCACATTTGTAAAGTTCATGCTTGGAAATCTTCGAGATCGAGAAATAGATTTGGCGGACGAACTAGTCGCGCTGCAATCTCACCTCAGCCGATACGAATATGGCACAACGATACGTTTTGGATACTAATGGACTAATCGCATACTTTGACCAAATCTTTCCTGCGACAAAGCGATTGTCGACGAAGGTTCTGTCACTCATCTCAGAGGCTCTTTACAGTCGGAACACACAAGTGAGACTTACCATTCCGTCAGTGGTATTTGTTGAAGTATTCGAAAAGTGGCTGACGACCGAAGAGAAATTGAGGCAATTTTATTACGAAGCCTTCGTGGCGGTTGAAGATTCCCCCAACATCGAAGTAAGAGCAATCGAACAAGAGATATTAGAGGCACTTGTGGGTGTGCAGCTAGACAACCATGAGATACATGACAAAATTATCCTAGCGTCTGCGATTGTGGTGAATGGTCAGCTTATAACCAGCGATTCGGTTATAAGTTCCTACATCGCTGCTAAAGGCTTGCCACCGGCCATATGGTAAGTTTGCTCGTTCAAGTAAACATTGGAATGAAAGCGGAATATGCAGATCAATAGGAGCCCAAAGAGAATCCTTTGCTTGCAACGTGTGTTATAGTACACACCACTCCACCAAACAGAAGCGGGCCGGATTGTGCTGACACACGAACCCGACCCTTGAACCTCAACCTTCTACAGAAAGGATGAAGTCCATGACTAGTCATAGTAGCGCAACAGCGCGTCAAGACACACCTCACTTAAATCGAACAACTAGGACCAACACAATAATGAATGCGCTGAAACAAAGAGCGCAGGCAGTGTTGAATGACAAATCGATTGATCCGCACAGCCGCGCGATTCTTCGGCATGCTTTGGAGACGAATGATCCGTGGCTCGCTAGACTCGTGCGGCAGGCCGATGCAGATGAAGACATGATCGAGGCGGCTGAACCGGAATTGGCGGAACAGACAGATGATTCAGGGAGAGAGAAAATCGAAACGTTGGCTGAGATGATTTGCCGAGGCGGTGAAGAATCTGCGGCGGCACTGTTCGTGCTCATGGGATCGCTGCAAAGATCTCACGAACCGAAAGCGCTGGCGCATGTCGTGAAGCATATTGCGTTTACCCGCTGCGGTGAGTTGAACGTTTACGGCATGGTTGATTCGCAGTTGGCTGTGCTTGAGCGCGAGTTATTCGCGTAAACCTCTCGCGCAAAGCCACAAGGACAACGAAGCAAGCCGGGCTTTGTGGCTTTGCGCCCCAGATCAGTCACGAGGCTCATCAAGAATTTGTAGAACTTACTCCGCTTCCCAACGTATACTGCCATTACTAGGAGGCGGAGCATGTTAACCAAATTTTTGTCTCTGCCCGACACCGTCCGCTTCTTGCGATTCCGCTTTCGTAGCGCATCGCTAGGTCAGCGATTTAGCTGACTGATGGATACCCAAACGGGCAGGAATTTGGGACTTGCGTCCTCGAATGCGAAGGACGAAAGAGGTAGATAGGCCTTAGGCTGATTCCCGCAAAGATCGAGAGGCCCCACCCAATACTGGGTGGGGCCTCTTTGAGTTGGGTGTGATTCAATTGTCAACGACAAAAATCAACAAACCTGACGCCCGTCTTAGGACGCGAGTAGCCTCACGATTTCAGTTCTGTTAACACTTCTTCGATACTGAGGTCCATCCAGTGTTGGAAAAAGTTCTCACCGGTGGTGAAGGTGCGTGCCTTCATGCGATCGATGTAGAGAGTTCCGTTCAGGTGATCGATTTCGTGTTGCAGGATGCGCGCGTACCAACCGTGGGCGTTGATAGTTATTTCTTCAGCGCGTTCATTCAAACATTCGACGCGGACATCGAGGGCGCGATCTACGATCGCCTGATAACCTTCGACGCTGAGACAACCTTCGAAGAATACTGCTGACGAATTACCAACGACCGTGAGCTTCGGGTTGATGATGACGTGAAACGGAATTGCGGATCGTTGGCGTTCTGCGAGTTCTTCCTCTGAGATATCCTTGATGTATCTTGGGCGATCTTCGATGACCGCCAGTTGAATTGATTGACCGATTTGTGGCGCGGCGAGTCCGACGCCTGGCGCCTCGCGCATCGTGTCTCGCATCAACGTGATTAGTTCCTGGATCGATGGGCGGAGAATCTCGTCTGCGGTTAACTGGCGACTCTGTTGACGCAATACTGGATCACCGGCTTGGACAATTTCTAATTTCATTTACGTCGCTCCTCGATCACGGCTCAGTATCCACAGATTACACAGATCTACCAATCACGATAGATTCTGCTATTCTGTCGCCGTTATGCCTCACAAGAAAAACCTCACAACCAGTAGTCTATCCGTATCTGTCCAACTCATCGAGCGACGAATTTACTTGATTCGAGGTCAGAAGGTCATGATCGACTTCGATTTAGCGGAGCTTTATGGAGTGACGACTAAACGGCTGAATCAACAGGTTACGCGTAACAAAAAGCGGTTTCCTGAGGATTTCATGTTCCGTCTGACTAGAAAAGAGGCTGAAAACTTGAGGTTGCAAATTGCAACCTCAAGTTTGGTTCACGGCGGCCGACGCTATCTGCCCCATGCGTTTACGGAGGAGGGTGTCGCAATGTTGTCTACCGTGCTGAACAGCGAACAAGCGATCGAAGTAAACATCGCAATCATGCGAGCATTTGTTCGATTGAGACAGATGCTTGAAACGAACGAAGAACTCAATCGTAAGTTTGCCGCTGTCATTAGAAAACTTTCTACTCACGATAAATACTTCAGGGTTGTGTTTGATGAGTTAAAGAAGCTGACGGAGGAACCACCTTCGTCTCCTCGACAGATCGGATTTAAAGGGAACTCTTGACGTCAAATCCCGATCTTGAGATCGCATTTTGCGATCTCAAGATCGCAATATTTCCTAGCAAATCAGTCAAAACTACGTTTGAGATCACAAACTGTGATCTCAAGATCGGGATGTCCCCATCCTAAATTCGGAACGCCTCCGATCCAAATCCAGCAAGACGCTAATCAATAAATATCCAAATTGAGCAAGAGTCTGCTCACGCATTCAAACCAAGTGCGTCCACCGCAGGCCGCTCCCACAGTTACCCTCAATACCCCGCTGACAAGATCGCAAAGGGAATAATGCTTGCCCCTCTTTTAGTGAAGCCGCCCCAGACAGCTTCCTCGTGTTCCATAACTCGGACAATAAACTTCAAACTTTTGGAGGGGTATCCATGAAACGATCTCTAATCGCTGCTGCGCTGCTCCTACTCTCGCTCTGTGGCCCACCAGCCCTGGCGCAGAGCGGTTCGACCGGTTCAATCTCCGGTACGATCAGCGATCCAACAACCGCAGTGGTCCCAGGCGCGTCGATCACTGTCAAGAACAACGCAACAACTCAGGAGTTCACTGCGACCAGCGCCGATAACGGCACCTTTAATGTCCCGGCGCTGATCTCAGGAACCTACACGGTGACGATTGCAGCACCGGGATTCAAAACCACAATTCTTCCCAACGTGAAAGTTGACGTCGGTACACCTTCGAGTGTCAACGTCTCGCTTGAAGTTGGCGTGCCAACTGAGACGGTGCAGATAGTTGATGCTGCCGGCGAGTTGATACAAACGCAAAGCGCTACTGTCGGTACAACGATCACCGGTCGTCAGATCGTCGATCAACCGCAGGCGTCGCGCGATGCGCTCGACCTCGTGACTCTGCTTCCCGGCGTTCAGACAACTGGCCGTCCTCGTACGTCAACCGTAAACGGTCTGCCGAAAGGCGCACTCAACATCACGCTCGATGGCGTAGACGTGCAGGACAATCTGATCAGTTCAAATGACGGTTTCTTCACCTTTGTGCGACCGCGCATCGACTCGATTGGTGAAGTGACAGTCTCCACTGCGGCGCCTGGCGCCGAAAGCGCCGGCGACGGCGCGGTGCAAATCAAGTTTGTGACACGTGGCGGATCAAACGACTTTGGTGGCAGTGTTTACTGGTACCATCGCGAGCCATATCTCACAGCCAACTATTACTTCAACAACGAAACATTGGCCCCGACGTACTTCGGTAAAGCTCCGAAGAACCGCATCCTGCTCAACCAGTACGGTGTTCGCACCGGTGGTCCAATCGTGCTGCCAAAACTTTTCAACGGCAAAGACAAGGCATTTTTCTTTGTTAACTACGAAGAGTTCCGGCTGCCCGAGCAGCAACTGCGACAACGCACTGTTCTTAGCCCACTCGCGCAACAGGGTATTTTCACGACGAGCTCAGGCGCGCAGGTTAACGTGCTCAATCTCGCAGGTGCTCACGGTTTCACTTCAAGTGTAGATCCGACCATCAACTCATTGCTAAGCGACATTCGCGCTTCGACGTCGCAAGGCAATGTGCTACCGCTCGTTGGCGATCCAAATCGTCAGCAATTCAACTTCGTCGGACAGGGTGGTCAGGACCGGTATTTCACGACCGTTCGTCTCGACTTCAATCTGACTTCGAATCACGCTTTGTCGAATGTTTGGAACTATCAGGAATTCGGCGGCAAGCCGGTTGATTTTCTGAATCAGACCGATCCGGCATTCCCGGGATTTCCAAACTCAGCCGGTCAGAATTCACAGCGTTGGACCAACGTCACATCGCTGCGTTCGACGCTGACTCCTAACCTGATTAACGAAGCACGCTTCGGCATGCTCGGCGGCCAGTCAAACTTTGGACCAATTGGTCCGGATCAATTTGGCAACCAGGGCGGCTTTGACCTGAATCTTTTTGATTTGGGAATTACCGACGCCTCGGCTGTGCAAGCATTTCCGCAGCGATTCAACAGAGCCTTCGGCGTGAACTTCGGTTCCAGCAAACGCAACACGCCGAGCTTTGATTTCTCCGACTCGATAACGTGGGTCAAGGGCAAACACACATTCAACTTCGGCGGCAACTACAATCTGATCAAGACATTCTCAGATGCAGCTAACAACGTGGTTGGTAATGTGAACTTTGGTATCGCCGAAGGTGACCCCGCAGAAAATCTTTTCGTCAACGCTAATTTCCCGGGTGCTTCCGCGACTGATCTCGCGACAGCTTCCCAACTTTACGCAACGCTAACCGGACGCGTGACCTCCGTCGATCGCACAGCATTCCTGAACGACGGTCATTACGGGTTGTTCGGTTCGCAGATCCTGAAGTTCCGCCAGCCACAGTTCGCAATGTTCGCACAAGACTCGTGGCGCTTCCGTCACAACGTGACGGTTAACTTCGGTGTTCGCTGGGAACCGCAGCGGCCGATCACTTCTCGAAACGACAACTTCGCGAAGGCGACGTTCGCAGGCTTGTTCGGCGAATCTGGTGAAGGAAATCTTTTCAAACCAGGCACCTTAACAGGCAGCACGACGCAGTTGACTCCTTTGGCTATAGGTGAAGAACTCTACAAGGCTGACTGGAACAACTTCGCACCGAGTGGAAGCGTGGCGTGGAGCCCGAGTTTCCAAAACGGATTCCTGCATCGCATATTCGGCGACGCGGGAAAGAGCGTAATTCGCGGCGGTTATTCAGTCGCATTCGTCCGTGAAGGTCTCGGCAATATCACGCAGATCCTTCAGGGCAATCCTGGCGGCACGCTGGCGTTGAGCAGCGACGTCGACGCAGGAAACTTGCCGATAGGCACACTGTTCCGCAATCGCGCGGCCCTCGCGCCGCCAGCATTCGCGGACACGCCAAGCTATCCAATCAGCGTTCAACCTTTGGATACGATTGGTGGTTTCGATCCGAAGCTCAAGACTGGCCTGGTCCATTCGTGGAACATCGGCGTACAGCGCGAGATATTCAAAGACACAGTTGTCGAAGCGCGTTACGTTGGCACGCGTGGTCGTGATCTTTGGCGACGTTACGGACTCAACGAAGTCAACATTCTCGAGAATGGCTTCCTGAGTGAGTTTCGTCAGGCACAGGCAAACCTCGTTGCTAATCGAAATGCAGGACGTGGAAACACGTACGCGTATTTTGGCGCCGGTAGCGGCACCCAGCCTCTACCGATCATGCTTGGTTTCTTCACGGGTAACAGAGCAAACGCGAACAGTGCGGCAGCCTATGTTGGTGTAGCACAGTTCACGAATTCGACTCGGCTCACCCAGTTGAATCCAAACTTCGCCAATCCGGTCGGCTTTGCGACCACGTTGCAGAATACATTTCTTGCAAACGGAGTCACCGCCGGATCGCCGATCAACTTCTTTGTGGCTAACCCAACTGTCGGTCTGCTTGGTGCGGGCATACAGTCGGTAACTTTAACCACAAACGACGTTGACACTGGGTACGACGCGATGCAACTTGAGCTGCGCCGTCGCATGGCTGGAGGCCTGTTGCTCCAGATGAGCTACACGTGGTCCAAGTCGCTCACCAACTTCTACGCATCCAGCCAGAGTTCGGCGGGGCAGCCGTTGACGCTCCGCAGCGATCTCAACAAACCGCTGGAGCACTATCGCGCGCCTCAGGACATCGCACACGCTTTCAAGGCAAACTGGATTTATGAAATGCCTTTTGGTCGTGGACGTTGGTTGCTGGGTGGCGTAAACGGATTGACCAATCACCTCGTCGGAGGCTGGGAATGGCACGGCACCGCTCGCATTCAGAGTGGCAGACCGTTTGCACTCGGCAACGTTCAGTTAGTTGGAATGGACGTGAAAGAGCTGCAGCAGTCGGTTGACGCTCGCAAGCTGCCGAACCGCACGGTTTCGTTCCTGCCCGAAGACATCATTCTCAACACGCGGCGTGCGTTCAGCGTGTCGGCAACAGGCGCGGGTTTTGGAGCGCTTGGTGCACCGACGGGCAGGTACATCGCGCCGGCAAACAGCAATGGTTGTGTGCAGGCTTTCGTGGGTCAGTGTGGCTTTGCCAACCTGATTCTCGAAGGACCGCGCTTTGTTCGTTTCGATATGAGTCTGGTGAAGAAGATCCGGTTCAACGAAACGAAGAATATCGAGTTTAGAGTTGAGCTGCTGAATGCATTCAACAACATCAACTTCCTGGTTGGTGGGAGTTCGGCAGTTGACGATCCGAAACTGACTGGGACGAATCTTGGGTTGCAAACGCCGAATTACTCGGCCGCAACCTTCGGATTGATCACGGCGGCGTATCAGGATATTTCGACAACGAACGATCCTGGCGGCCGTCCGATACAGTTTGTTTTCCGATTCAACTTCTAACTCCTAACTCTCCCCGACACGAAGAGGAGTGCAGCCCGGCTGCACTCCTCTTTTTTTGTACGATGTAGGATCTTTAAATTTCGACAATGTACGACCTTTATATATGGATAGATACGACTATATATGGATAGATATGACCGTACTTGGAAGGTTACTACGACCCACACATGGACGGTTGTATTCGACCGTACTTGGACGGAGTCAGTACCGCCCGCGGTAGCGGGTGGGTCAACCTCGGCATCCACAAAGCAAGTCGGAGATCGCGTGCTAAACGCTGACCCACCCGCTACCGCGGGCGGTACTGACCCCGTCCAAGCTCGTAGCGTGAAGCCCGTGGCTCGGAACGGATACCTCATAGCAGAGCACACAGTGTATATAGCGCAGAGTGTATGGCGCAGAGTGTATGGCGCACAGCGTAGGCACAGAGCGTAGGCGCAGAGCGCATGGTGCATACGAATCGTTGTAGACTCGCGAATCAACGAACCACTTGCAAGTCGTTCAAAATCCAATCGACGCAATTCCATAAACAATCATCCAAATTCGTCAATCGGGCGTGGGGCGAAGCGTCTGATACAGGTGACGAACTGGCCTGACTTTCTGACGAACGCGTGGGCACATCTCTTGCGCTTCCGCTGAGTCAGCAAAACGGTTGCGCTCCGAAAATTCGGAGCACTTGGGACGAAATGCTTTTCGAAAAGGGTAACTGTATGAACGGCTTTGTTACCAACTCTTCAATGCTACAGCGAGACGAGGTACGGCCTGCGCCAAACAAAACGGCGAAGTTTCTGCCCAGTCGATTAGTCAACAGGCCAAACGTCTTCGAGAACAGGCTCAGTTATCTGAAGGTCCTGGCTTTGTCGCTGTTACGTGAAATCGCGTCTGCCGAGAAGATGGAGGAAGGCAGCGACACGATCGATCTGCAGGCTGAAGTGCGACGCTTCGAGACGGAGTTGATTCGCAGCGCACTCATTCACACCGGCGGACGCCAGCGGCAAGCCGCGCGTCTGCTCAAAACCAAAGTCACAACGCTCAACACCAAGATCAAGCGCTACAAGATCGAAATCCCGGAATAGTTACGCTTGCTGTTTCTCGCGCGGCGGAACTTTCACTAACCACGCCAGCATCGCCAACACCAGCACGACGACAGTCAACAGATAGAAGATCGTCGCATACGAACCCGTGCGGCTGACAGTCTCTGCGAGGATCAATGGGCCAAGAGCAGATGCAATCACGGTCAAAGCCTGCGCCGCGCCCTGAATTTTCCCGAGATGTTTTCGGCCGTAGGCGGCACTCCAGAAACTAAAGAAGATCACGATGACGAAACCGCCCGCGAGTCCCATCACAGCGGCGTACAGTGCAACGTGTGTTTGCGTAGAGACGTGCGGCAGCGCCACCAAAGAACCTGCCAGCATGATCATCGCAACTGAAAGCAATCGATTCATCTTCCACTTTGAAGCGATCCAGCCGCCGAAAAAGTTTCCCACGAGCGAAGTCAGCGCGACGATCACGAGGCTACGGTAGTAAGTCGAAGCATCGAAGTGACGCTCTGCCAAAATGGATTCGTTAAAGAGCGCGATACCGGAAGCAATCAGCCCGTAAACTGCGCTCGATAGACCAAAGACCCAGAAACTCGGCGTCGCTAAAGCCTCGGCGAGTGTGCGGTCCGATTCGTGGCTGAGATCGATTGGATCGCCGTCGGGTTCAATCGAACAAGACTCAGGCGATCGCCGCACGAGCAGTATGGCCAGCGGCGCCAGAACGAACAGCAGCGCGATTCCGATGATCCACCACGCCGTGCGCCAGCCATCTGCAAGCACGATCGCGCCGATTAATGGAAACGCGAGCATGAAGCCGATGCTCAACGCAATCGTGTAGACCGCCATCGCAAGATTTAGCCGGCGCACGAACCACTGTCCAACCATTGTGATACTGACAACTGAGAGCGCGCTCTGGCCCAGTCCACGAGTGAGTGTTATCAGGATTGCGATGGCGACGACGTAGTGAGTGAAACTCATTCCCAGGACGACAAATGCCAACGAGATGGTAACGACCGTCAGCACTATCCGGCTGCCGAAACGATCGATGAGTCGGCCGACTCCAATAGAGAAGAGAGCGCCAATCAAGGTGGCCCAAAGATTGATGCGTGCGAAGGCCACGCGATCGAGTTGCAGGTCTCTGAGGAGTGGCTCGGTGATCAGTCCGAGACCTTGTGTTCGTCCCGGCAGAGTTCCGACCATTGCCAGCGCAGCGACGAAGACGTGCACCCAGCCGTAATAAAACGGGAGCGCAAAGGGTTTGGTGCTGATTTCAGTGGCCACAAAGAATACTGATTACGAACGCCGGCGATTGATGATGATCCAACTCAAAACGATGACTAAACTCACAACGAGTCCCAGCCAACGTGTTAGTCCACGTCCAAAAACAACGGTCGCGTTGAAGATGATGAAGATCAGGAAGCCATGCCAGATCAACGTCAGTAACCACGGGCGACGTCGATATGAACTCAAGCCGGCAATCCACCACCACACGACGTCGCCGGCCCACAGAATAGCAACCGCGTAGTTTATGAAAACGCCGCCGCCCCAGTTGATACCAAATACTTCTGCGGTTTGGCGAGCGGTGTCGCGGTAAGCGGAAGTGTGACTCCACGCGTGAACGAATTGGAACGCGCAAATGAAATGCGCCAGCAATGCGGCGCAACCGATCGTCCACGCTAACCGGGTCCACCTGTGGAGAACGACTCTCGCAAACATCACACACCCGGTCGTATAAGCCACAATCGAAAGCCAGACTGTGCTGCGCGTTAAGAAATCTTCCCAAGTCATTGGGCGTCTCCTTGGAGTGCGGTGCCTTGGCACCGCTTTGGTAACATACCAAAGCGCCAACAAGTTGGCGCACTCCACGGCGGGGCCCATCCCAAACTGTTCGAAAGTGGGATCGTAAGTCCCGCAAGCGAAACGGTGTTATTAGATGGCGCTGGGACTCGCGGGCGCATACGCGGCCACGCGACTCATGTCGAGCCTGTTGTTTGGTGTGACTGCAACTGACGTGACTACATTCGTGCTGGTTGCGATCACTCTATCGGTAGTTGCTTTAATCGCGTGTCTGATCCCGGCGCGAAGAGCAACGAAGGTGGATCCGCTCGTGGCGTTGAGGTATGAGTGAAGACAGCTTAGTCTCCGATGATTGACTGCCAGGGGACGAGCTTGAAGTTTTGTTTGCCTTTGTCGTCGGAGCCGTCCTGGGCGATGAAGACGCCTTTCGGGAAGAGTGCGCCGACGGCGGCGGTTGTGACATGAATACCGTCAGTCTGTGTAACTCCGTCGATCTTGTCGCCGGCCACGATGCGGAATGACTTCACGTATGCGTTATTGTCTTCGCGCCGGTAGACTGCGTAAGTATTATTGCCCTGGCTCGATGCGATCAAAAAGCCTTTGCCGTCTTTTCCGTAAGCGAGGGTGAGGCCCTCGACGTCAGCCACCAGATTACCGCCTGATCCGACGCCATCGACTTTTGTCCGGTCCGAGTTTGCGTCGGGTTCGGCCTGGTACTTCCAGATACCAACGTCTTCTTCGCCGATGTAGAGATATCCAAGCTCGTCATCCGCGACACAGCCCTCGAGCTGGGTACCAACTTTTATTTGCCTGACTCGCTTCGCATCAACGGTGCCCTGACCGGTGTCGAACAACTCGTACTGCTCGACAACACCCTGCTTGCTGGTGCCGAGGTAATAGAACTTGCCGCTCTTACTGCTGCGATACATACACGCGCCGTAAGCGTCGATCGTCTTAATCACGCCTGCGGCGACGTTCTGCAATCGTCTCGTTTGCGCATCGATTCGGTAGATCGCGATCGAGTTGTTGCTGCGGTTGCTTGCAGTGACGAGTGCGACTTTCTTGCCATCAAGCGGAAAGTCGTCACGATGATCTACGTTATTTATTTGACCGTCGGCGAGAAACTGAATCTCCTTGCCGGACAGGTCGTAGACGGCGAGCCCGCGTTTCTTGTTCGTTCCGATGATGAGACTGAACTCGGCGTCTGATGGATTGACCCAGAGCGTCGCGTCGTCGGCAGAATCGCCGCCGGTTTGGACCGGCTCGGTCTCCATTGCGGCGACGACCTCAAGCACGCGAGGTCCACTTCTCGTCCTTACTGGTCCACCACGATGGCTAAGGACCAGCGTTGCCGCCAAGATCAACATCCCAACGGCGACGGCTATGTACAATACTTTTCTCGTTTTTCTTTTCAATTCTCGAATCCGAATTGAATAGTATCGCATGCTGATCGGGTGCTCATAATCCCGCCCACTGCCGTGGGCGGGACTTATCGAGAATAACGGTTCGTTTTCAGCCGGGGTTTACGTCGCTGTAACACTGTTTGCCTAATTTTGTTAAGCTCGACACATTCACGCAATAATGAAACGGGACTAATGACAACGACTACGAGTCGGACCATGCCGAAAAACTCAACTCCAAAACCCGAACCGTCTAAGGTGTCGCGTCACCAGAAACAGTTCTTCATCAATCGGGAGCTGAGCTGGCTCGAATTCAATCGCCGCGTCCTCGAAGAAGCGCTCGACGAACGACACCCACTTCTCGAACGACTCAAATTCCTGGCCATCTTTTCTTCCAACCTCGACGAGTTCTTCATGGTCCGTGTCTCCGGATTACAGGAAGCGATCGAGGCGGAGATTTTTGAGGAATCGCCTGACGGCATGTCGCCGGCGCAACAACTAGCGGCGATCAGAGCGCGCCTAAAGCCAATGCTCGATCGGCAGATGCGTTGTCTGTCAGCCGATGTCCTTCCGAAACTCGCAGAGAAGGGAATTGTCATTCGCCCGTTTGGCGAACTCACCAAGCGCGAACGTAAACTCGCGGACGATTATTTTCACGAGAATGTTTTTCCGATCCTGACGCCTCAGGCTGTCGATCCAGGTCATCCATTTCCTTACATCTCAAATCTGAGTCTGAACCTCGGCGTGATGGTCTCCCCGGCGCCGTCGAAAAAGACGAAAGATGTTGCGCCAACAATGAGAGAAGCACGCTTTGCGCGCATCAAGCTGCCGCCAATCGTGCCGCGACTCATTCCGATCGACGATAAGCGAACGAGGTTTACATTCCTCGGCAGTTTAGTTGCCGCCAATGTGGACGCGCTTTTCCCGAACATGCGGACCGGAAAGTGTCATCTGTTTCGTGTAACTCGCGATGCCGACTTCGAGATCAAAGAAGACGAGGCAGGTGATCTTCTCAGGACGATGCAAAAGCATGTGCGACGGATGCGATTCGGCGATGCCGTCCGTTTGGAAGTCGCAGCGAGTATGCCGCGCGAGATGGTTTCGTCCTTGAGCAGATCGCTCGAACTCGGACCAGAGGACGTCTACAGCATCGATGGTCCATTCAACATTCCGGACCTGATGCAACTTTACGAACTCGATCGTCCGGAGCTGAAGGATCGTCCGCTACAGGTGAGCGTTCCCGCAGCATTTCGAGAGAGTGGAAACATCTTCGCTGCCATCAAGACTCAGGATGTGTTGTTACATCATCCGTACACTTCATACGCAACCGTTACAAATTTCATCAGCGCTGCAGCATCTGATCCGAATGTTGTAGCCATCAAGATTTGTCTCTACCGTACAGGACGCAATTCGCCAATCGTAAAAGCGCTGATCGAGGCCACGGAAGAAGGGAAGCAGGTCACGGCTCTGGTCGAATTGAAGGCCCGCTTCGATGAGGAAAGTAATATCGAGTGGGCCCGGCGCCTCGAACAGGCCGGTGTGCACGTCGTTTACGGCATGGTGGGATTGAAAACTCACTGCAAACTCACGCTTGTAGTGCGACGCGAAGGCAGAGTCTTGCAGCGTTATGTTCATCTTGCGACGGGCAACTACAATCCAACGACCTCGCGAATCTACACCGACCTCGGCCTGTTTACTTGCGACGACGAGATTGCGGACGACGCCACAAACCTGTTCAACTCGCTGACCGGTTATTCACAGTTCACTGATTACGATTCCTTGCTGGTCGCGCCGTTGAACCTGCGAAAACGAATGATCAAGTTCATTCGCCGCGAAACAGCGCACGCCAAGGCTGGTCGACCGGCTCGAATCGTTGCCAAGCTCAATAGTCTTACCGATATCGCGGTGATTCGATCTCTCTATGCTGCGTCACAGGCCGGCGTTTCGATCGATCTGATCGTGCGCGGTATCTGCATGCTGCGACCCGGCGTGCCGCAGGTCTCAGAGAACATCCGCGTGCGAAGCATCGTCGGGCGCTTTCTCGAGCACAGTCGCATCTTCTATTTTCTTAACGGCGGCAAAGAAGAAGTCTTTATTGGCAGTGCCGATTTGATGTATCGCAATCTGAGCCGTCGCGTGGAAGTCCTCACGCCGATCAAAGACGCGACGTTGAGGACTGTGTTGAAGGACACGGTGCTTGCTTACTATTTGAAGGACAACGTCAACGCACGTGAGTTGAGAGCCGACGGAACATACGTCCGTGTGAAGCCGGTTGATGGTGAGAGAAGATTTGACGCGCAGCTTGAATTCGAAACGGTCGAGGTTAGTCCGGCAAAACGCGCCGAAGGTAAAAGCGTGCAAAGCACTAAATCACGACCGAAGAAGGTGGACGAGGTGGCAGCGGCTTCGGCTTAGTTCGACGTGCTGGGAGTCTAACGAGTATTTAGCCACGGATAACACGGATAAAATCCGGATTTCATCCGTGGCTAATTCTTTCTCAACCTTAAGCCAGGTTTCGGATTTTAATACAACATTAGCCACGGATTACACGGACCGAGAGAGCGGAACATTCATACCTCCACGTAATCCGTGGCTAAATTTCTAGCTCTTCGCTTTCATTGCCGCAAGTTCTTTTTCGAGTTTCTGAATTTCGTCTTCGACGCCTGCTTTGCGGTCAGGGTTGGCTATCGTCGCCACAGATTTTTTCAGCGCCATCAAACGAGCGACGTGAAGCGCTTGATCCGCGGGAACGGTGACGTCAGGTGCTACGCCTGTGCCTTCCCAATTTGTTTTAGTAATCGGACTGATCGCGCGCCCAGTCGGAATGAACATTCCAAAGTGCTCACTAATGCGGAAGCCGCCGCCGGGATGTGCGCCGCCGCCCGTTGTCTCACCGATAATCGTGGCGCGTTTGAGGTTCTTCAGGTTGTAAGTGAACTCTTCGGCGCCTGAGAATGTCCGTTGGCTTGTCAGCACGTACACGTCTTTGTTCAGATAACGTTTACCGGCGACCTCCTTCCTGGTCCAGAACTCATCGGTGCGATTACCTTCGCGCCAGTAAAGATCGTTCAGGTGGACCGGCTCCGGACCAAATAGGTAAGAACAAACGAGCGCGACCATCGCCGGATTGCCACCGCCGTTCCTTCTCATGTCGATGATCAATGCGTCCGTGCCGTTAACAAAGTTCATTGCGGCGGCGACCGTATCGGCGCCAAGCTCTTCATCCATGAAGTTGAGAAACTCGAGATAACCGATGTTGCCAGGCAGACGTTCAACCTTGCTGAAGCCGTGATTCATGTAGGTTAGATCGCGCTTTCTTTGATCGCGTTCTTCGGCTGTCGGCTCACGCTGGGGGCCACGCTCAGGGATCGCTTCGAATGAATAACGCACGCGCAGATGCTTGTCGTGGCTAACAGCCTGTAGATCGTTCGTCAACGTCGTCGCGAATAACTTCGCACTCGTGATCTGATCGTATTCTTTCTTTGTTACGCGTTCGCGAATCGACTGCTCCATCTTCTTCGCAACATCTGGAAACACGTACGATTCGTTGAGGCGTTTCAGGATGGTATCGACCACTTGCGTGCGCGTTGCGGCGTCAATCGTGAGATCTTGCTGTTCCGGCTGCGCGAAGCCGACAGTAACAACGGAAAATGCGAAAAGGCAGAGGACTGCCAGACGAAAAATAATTTTGTAGGCGGTGGTCGTAAACATTGTAGTTCTCCTCATAAAAGACTCGACTAGAATTCGGGCTCGAATTGGTTCAACTGTAGGGGCGGCCTCCGTGGCCGCCTCTCGCATTGATTTCCACAGTAGATTTATTCGCGACTGAGCAGACCGCGCAGCATCAGGTTGGCGACCTCGGTGGCTCGCTGCTCGACTTCTGCACGCTCACCTAACTCGGTTGTGCTCAGGCTGTACGGCAGCAATCCGTTCGTGGCTTGTAACAGCGCGTGCGCCGTCGCATGGTCATCATCGAAACTGAGCTCGCCCGATCGCCTGCCAGTCGCAAGCACCTCTGCAAAAATCTGAGCTTCAGCTTCAAAATACTGTCCACGTCGTCTGAGTAACCCCGGCCGCAATGCAGCCAGCAGATCGTTCAGACTCTGCGTGTAATGCTGAATGCTGTCGAAGCGAAACAACACGCGAGTCAGAAGCATCAGCCGCAATCGATCCGCGGCGGGCGCGTCCGTCCCGGCAATCTCCTTCAGCTGCTCCTTCAGACGGTCGACAATCCGGTCGATGTGCGAGAGCACGACTTCTTCTTTGCTGCTGAAGTGGAGATAGATGGTCCCTTTGCCGATGCCTGCCTCGGCCGCGATGTCGTCGACAGTCATTTTCCGGTAACCAAACCGCGCCAGCAGGCGGTCAGTGGCGTCCAAAATCGCGTCTTTTACAGCTTCTTTCGGTGCAATTGCGGCCATTTAGCTAAATATTGACTGATGACCAGATTCGATTTCCAGTCATCTAAGACGCATTCGACGGTAGAAAGTTCCACAGATTTTTGGTTCGCAAACTTTTTTCTGACGATATTGTCGATTTCACAACTCGGCATACGACTTATGTTAAAAGGAGTCGAACTCTGCAATCACGTTATCAAAGAGGAACGCAAAGATGAGCAACGTACGAGTACTCGTTGGCACCCGCAAAGGTGCTTTTATTCTGACTTCAGATGGAAAACGTGAGAAATGGGACGTGAGCGGTCCACACTTCGCCGGTTGGGAGATTTATCACATGAAGGGTTCGCCCGTTGACCCCAACCGCCTTTACGCTTCGCAGACCAGCGGCTGGTTTGGACAGATCATTCAACGTTCGGATGATGGCGGCAAAACGTGGTTCCAGCCGGGAACACCGGCCGGTGAACCGACCACCACGCCCGAAGGAATGCCGAAGGGTGAGAGCAACAAGTTTGTCTACGACACCTCGGACGAAACCGGGAAACCGCTTACGACGCACCAGTTTTATGACGGCACACCACATCCGTGGGAGTTCAAGCGCGTCTGGCATCTTGAGCCTTCACTCGACGATGCCGACACCATCTACGCCGGTGTGGAAGATGCTGCTTTGTTTCGCTCCACCAATGGTGGACAGACATGGAACGAACTTCCCGGACTGCGCGGCCATGGCACCGGATCTCAATGGCAGCCTGGCGCCGGCGGCATGTGCCTCCACACAGTGATCCTGGACCAAAACAATCGTGACCGGATCTTTGTTGCGATCTCTGCCGCGGGTGCGTTCCGCACTGACGACGGTGGCGCGACATGGAAACCAATCAATCAAGGGTTGCGCTCGGAATTCATTCCCGATCCGAACGCCGAGGTGGGTCACTGCGTTCACCACATCGCAAAGCATCCATCGAATTCAAACACGCTCTTCATGCAGAAACACTGGGACGTGATGCGCAGCGACGACGCAGGTGACTCATGGCACGAGGTCAGTGGAAACCTGCCGACCGATTTCGGATTTGTGATCGACGTCCACGCGCACGAGCCGGAGACGATCTACGTGGTGCCGATCAAGAGTGACGGCGAGCACTATCCGCCGGATGGCAAGCTGCGTGTATACCGCAGTCGCACGGGCGGCAATGAGTGGGAGGCACTGACGAACGGTCTGCCTCAGGAGAATTGTTACGTCAACATATTGCGCGACGCGATGGCAGTCGACTCGCTCGATTCGTGTGGCGTTTACTTTGGTACCACCGGCGGGCAGGTCTACGCGTCGCCTGACGGTGGCGACACCTGGTCCCCCATTGTTCGAGACTTGCCGCCAGTGCTTTCAGTGGAGGTCCAGACTCTCTCATGATCGTGGTCGTTATACCGGCACATTTGCGAGCACTGGCGGGCGTCTCGGGAGACGTTAAGCTCGAGGTCGATGGTCCAGTGACACGACACTCGATCCTCGACGCTCTCGAAGCGCGGTATCCGATGTTGCGTGGAACCATTCGCGACCATGTCGCCGGCGAGCGCAGACCGTTGTTGCGATTCTTTGCCTGTGGGGAGGACGTGACACATGAACCGGCGGATGCACCGCTGCCCGAAGTAATTGCGTCAGGTGCCGAACCGTTTTACATCATCGGAGCGATCGCGGGCGGTTAATCAATTCAACAAGGAGAATCATGGCAACAGGCAATACAAATACTATTCGGCTTCACCGTGTGCTTCAGGCGCCGCCGGAGCGAGTTTACAAAGCATTCACTGATGCAGGGGCGATGTGCAAGTGGCTTCCACCACATGGATTCACCGGCCAGGTTCATCACCTCGAGGCAAAAGTCGGCGGTTCGTACAAGATGTCGTTTACGAATTTCAGCACCGGCAAGAGCCACTCGTTCGGTGGCGAGTATCTTGAACTGACGCCAAACGCACGCATCGTCTACAGCGACAGGTTCGACGATCCGAATCTGCCCGGCGAAATGAAAACGACGATCACGTTGAAGAAAGTGATGGTTGGAACAGAGTTGAATATCGTGCAGGAGGGAGTGCCGGCTGTGATTCCCGCCGAGGCCTGCTATCTAGGCTGGCAGGAGTCGCTCTCGCTACTTGCTTTATTAGTGCAGGCTGAGATACCCGATTCGATGTAAGATTAGCCGCGGATGACACGGATAAAAATCAGGATTTCATCCGTGTCATCCGTGGCTACATAATTCTTCGCGATGAGGTTGCTCAGAATGTCCAAACCGCTTGCGATTCTTCTTTGCCTGCTTTTCCTCTTATCTGCCTGCGGGACTCAATCAACATCCGATACGCGTGCCGACGAAGCTGCATTGCGGAAACTGGACGATGAATGGTCCAAGGCCGCCGGCTCGCGCGACGTCGAGAAAACGATCTCTTATTATTCGGACGACGCGATTGTGATGCCGCCGAATATTCCAACCTTAACGGGTAAGGAAGCTATCCGCGGGCTTTGGAAAAGTATGCTTGGCTCGCCGGACTTTTCTGGTGGTTGGAAGGTGACGAAAGTCGAGGTCGCGCGTTCGGGAGATTTGGCCTACGTCAGCGGCAACTATGAATTCAATGAGAAAGACGATAACGGCAAGCAAATAACCGACAAGGGCAAGTATCTGGAGGTCTGGAAGAAGCAGTCCGACGGTGGCTGGAAGTGCGTCGCGGATATGTTCAACTCAGACATGCCGTCGGGCGGATGAGTTGAAGAAGTTAGCGGCGTCGTCTCAAAGCAAGTAGCGCCGCTGTAGCCAGTGCGACGACAAACGCGGGAATCGCAGTGATGGCCGGCCACGCAACGAGTGCGAACGCGAGTAGTTGCTTGTTGTTTGAGCCGACTCTGAAACCATGAATGTTCGCGTTGACCGCGAGCGCAAAGGCACCGAGCGCTACGGCAGTCGAAACGTGCGTCGCATTTAACACGGTCGAACTACGGGTGCGAAAGTGCTCGTAAGCGATGTGCAAAGTAAACGCTACGGCAGAGATCAGGAACCCTAAACGATTCCACGTAACACGACCCGAATTAGTCGTCGCCCGACTAGCCAACGTCGCGAATCCGACACCAAACAGAAAATACAGCGCCCCCACGATCAGGGCCATCGGAAACCAACGTGGATTCGGTCCATCCATTTTCTGATGAAACTGCTACGGCTTACGCGGTGGCTTCCTCGCAGACCGCGACTTTTTGGGGCGTTGTTGATCCTTGGTGAGGTCAACAATCTTATCGTTTCGCATTACATAGACGGGCGTTCCGGTTTTGAGACCAAGCTCCAAAGCCCCCTTCGCAGCGCGACGCAACGCCCGTGAGATATCGTTCGTTTCGTTTGACTTTGAACTAACCTGTCTCATCGATTACCTCGCATTGGCACCCGTTGAAATCAAGTGGGGTGCGTTGCCTGAATTATCGTACCACCACCACTCATCTACCAAGTCTTGATAGATGTCCCGGAAGTTTCGTAAACCGGCATCAAATCGCCGACGCACGACTGCACTAGCCACATTGTGACCACCTTGAGCCACACGCGCAGCGACACGCGCGATTGCTAGCTCCGGATTCGGCAAGCTCAGAAAAATGAGCTTTACGCGATACTCATCGGCTCTCCATTTTGGAATCAAGCGCGCGTAGACGTGCCCGCTCAACGTCGTTTCAAACGCAAAGCTTTCACCTTTATGCGTTCGTCGCTGAATCTCGGCAAGCATGATTCTTCCGGCACGAATCGCCGCGCGATCAGGATCGAATGGAGATAATCCCGCCGCGATGAGATCGACGTTGACGAAATCTGGACAGCGCGCTTCTTTCAACAAGTATTCACGAGCGAAAGTTGTCTTGCCCGCGCCATTGGGTCCGGCGACGATTATGATACGGCGCTTCTTGGGCATGTTCCAGGTGAATACGCACGGGTGGGTCGGTCAGTTATCCTGAGTGATTACTTGTCCAGGTCAAAGTTATATTCCAATTGCATGAGCATCGAAACCGCCTCACCATCCCTGGTTGCTGGTCTGAACTTGATCTGCTTTGCGGCTTCTTTACACCGTTTCACTAAATCCTTTGATAAATCCTTCGGAGTGTCTTTGGGTAATACTTTCACCAGCCTGATGTTCGTGACCTCGCCCCAGGATCTAAAGACAACTCTCAAGACAACGGTGGGTTTGATTTTAGGTCCGGGATAGTTCTCGGGAGGTTTTGGCTCGGGCCTCTCGGTTATGGCCGCACTAACAAAGTTCTGGCCGTTCGCTGATACTTTTGCCGTGCTTGAAGTTTGTGACTGTGCAAGCAAAGGCACTAAGAGAGTCAGCCCGGATATCAACGCCAGCAGAGTGACAATTTTCTTCATAGATGAGGTTCTCCCTAAATCACCGAGAAATATAACATCAATCAGTCTTCATCCGTGTAATCTGTGGTTAAAGAACCCTCGCGAGTTCACGGTTTTGGGTGGTTCTTGAGACCGAGGTAATGAGCGCGCTGCTTTGGATCAAGGTGTTCCAATGAGTAGCGAAGTGCTACGCGAGGCATCGTGGCCGCGTGCTGATACAGAAACTTCAGGAGGCGTGGTCGGTCTTTGTCGCCGGCGAAGCGTAACATCCAGCCAGTGGCTTTGTGAACCAGATCTTCTTTCTCACCGAGCAGCATCTCAGCGATCTTAAAGGTGTCGTCTAAGTCGCCCTGACGAATGAAGTACGCCGTGCTTACGATCGACGTGCGACGCTCCCACATATTCCTGGAGCGTGCGAGCTTGTAGAGAGTTTTGCGCGGTTTGTCTGAGAGATAACCGCCCACGACGTGAATGGCACAGGCGTCGACGAGATCCCAGTTGTTGATGCGATCGTGTCGCCGCAGATAAAGTTCGTAAAGTTCTTTCCTTCGCTCAGGCGTCGTCCGCTTGCTGCGTGCCTGCTTGTCCATGATGCCGCACGCACCCGCCCTGACTTCGTGGATCTTGCTGTCGAGTAGCTTTTCAATCTCGTCAGGCGTCATGCCGATAAACTCTTTGACAAGCGTGACGACCTGGCCCATGCGCACGCCAATAAACTGATCCGGCTCACCTTCGCTCGGCGTCTTGAAGTAGCGCAACATACTCTCGCGGTGCGCTGGCGATTGATATGTCTTGAGTCGCTCGATAAACCGCTTGGCAGTGGGTGCAGTGTTTGTCATAACTCGTTAATAGGTGGACGGACTCCTTAATTAATGAGTTCCCAGATTCACAAATGATCCTTGACGATACGAATCTCTCAACTTAATCTAAAAAATATGGATTACCGTGATTACATCACCATCGACCCAAACAAGCGTGGCGGAAAGCCTTGTGTGCGTGGCTTGCGGATTACGGTCTATGAAGTCTTGGAATACCTTGCCTCGGATATGAGCGAAGCGCAGATATTAGACGATTTTCCGGACCTTACCCATGAAGATCTGAAAGCTTGCATTGCCTTCGCCGCAGACCGGGAGCGCAGACTATTCACCGCGCCAGCCGCATGAAGTTGCTTTTTGACCAGAACTTGTCCTTCAAGTTAGTGCGTCTACTTGCGGATCTCTTCCCAGATTCACTTCACGTTCGCGATGTTGGATTACAAGCATCTGATGATTCAGAGATCTGGCAATATGCACAGGATAATTCGCTCATTATCTGCTCGAAGGATTCAGACCTGCACCAGCGAAGTTTTCTATTTGGCTTTCCTCCGAAAGTTATTTGGATCCGATTGGGTAACTGTTCTACCGCTGACGTCGAGGCTTTGGTCCGAAAACATTTTGCTACGATAGAACTGTTTGGAGAAGACGATTACGCCTCGTTCCTTACCTTGTCTGGAACGGATCATTCAACTACGTTGGAAAGATAAATCTACCTGAAGCCGTCTCTGGCCCAGATGATTGCGTAGGTTAAGGCCAGGACGAATCGCTGTTGGACCATATCGATGTCGTAGCCGTTTGTATCCACAAAATCAATCAAACCTCTCATACCTTCCATACACTGCTCGAGTTGACCGATGGCGCGGACCGGGGCGGCGCTCACTCCGGGTTTGAGGAGTTTCAAGCTGGCCGTTGCCTGTTGCAGATCGTCGGCCGCTTCTAACAACTCCTGCTTCAGGTGCGCCGGCATTGATTGAGGTCCACGCGGAAGTGCTCGCAACTGGTCCAGGATCTTGTCGTACTTGGCCCTTGCGCAGAGGATCAAGTTGACTTCCTCCGGGACTACTTTTACGAGACCCTCCTCGGCGAGGATGACTGACATATCCGGCAATCGCAGGGTGGAGTTTGCCGGAACCTGAGTTTCATCTGCAATATGGTCGTACAGCTTAATCACCGCAGAGTAGTGCTGATGTCCGTACCGAAGCTTCGCGACACTGGCGAGCGTTTCGCCTTCGCGCAATTTGTACTCAACGGACTGTATTTTTGCGAGTGGTTCGAAGGCAGACGCTGGCAGGTGTTCGTGTGGATAACGTTGGATCGCCCGCGATTTCGGACGACAAGCGGTAACGCCGACGAGTATCAGTGCGAACACCGTGAATAGAAGTAATAAACGATTCATCCTGGGCTATACGCATCCCAAACAGCTTTGGCTATTTCCGCGATTACCCGCTCGCGCGTAACAAGATCAGCCGGAGAGTCTGACACGAAAACAGCGATGACGAGGTGTCGTCCGTCCGGCAACGTGATGAGTCCGATATCATTGGTCGCAGCGGTGACTCCCTTAGAGCTGCCTGACGTTCCGGTCTTGTGTGCCACGACTGCCGTCTTTGGCAACAGTCCTTTCAGACGTCTTGGACCAGTTGGCGTTTCGATCATGAACTTCATCAAAAGTTGCTGACTCTGTTCGGAGACACCGCGCCGTTCGTGTAGTGCACGCAGCAACTGAACCGCTCCGTGGGGCGAGGCCCAGTTGCGATACTGCGTTTGCCAATTCTGGCTGATTTCGTTTTCGCTGTTGGCGACTACGATCTCATTGACGCCGAGCTCACTCAGATACTTACTGACTGCTTCGACGCCGACGAGCTTGAGCAGTACATCAGACGCAGTTCCGTCACTCTCCGAAACAGCAAACCGCAAGAGTTCGTTGAGGCTCAGTTCGACCCCATTTGGATTTCGATCTCGAATCGGACTGAGTAGACCCGGACCCACGAGATCGCTTTTCTCGACGCGTACGCGTTGTTCGAGTTTTAGCTTCCCCTGATCAACCTGGGCCAGGACGGCCATCCCGATCGGCAGCTTGTAGACGCTTTGCATCGGGTAATGATCTTGAGGATTGAGAGAAATTGACTCTCCGGTTTCGAGAATCTCCACTGCGACGCCGACGCGTCCTTTAGCCTGAGCAGCGATCCGTTCGATCTGCTTCTGCAATTCGGCGTTTGGTTTGACGGGTGGTTTTGCTTTTTGAGCATCGGTGGGACTACTCGTCGCAACGGCGTTCTCCTTCTGAGTCGCAACAGTGCAGGAGAAAATCGTCACCAACGGAAGAAACACAAATCCGAGACGCAGCAGTATTCCCATCAAGTTAAGCTCCTGTGATCAGTAAACCGGCCTGACGCCTTTCCACAACTCGTTGAATGCAATCGGGTCTTCCAACGACGTCGCGCTGACGATCTTCCCATCACGCATCTTCAGGAACCAGGAGTATGTGTTCTCGTACTGCTTGCCGTCGCGAGCAAGTGCGGCTCCGTCCCACAACACAATCACCATGTCGCCATCGGTGTAGAGTCCGCGCACAGTTGGCACGATCGGTGTCGAGAGTCTGGCATTGAAAGGAATCGCGACCTGGTCCATGTAATCGCGGCGGCTGTGGTATGTTCCTGCCACCACGGATCTCCCGGTGATGGTCCATTTGACGTCTGACGCAAGCAGATCGTAGACGCCTTTTCCGCCTCCGCGCCGCCAGTTGTCGAATGCTTCCTGAATCGCACGACGATTTTTCTCTTCAACATCGGCTTGAGCTACTGTCGTAGCTTTTATCGCCGCCAAAACGAGAAGCATTCCGACGACGACCCAAAGAACACTTCTGAATTGCGCGCCTCGATTTGACATGGTGGCTCCTGTCCAATTCAAACTTCTTGCGAGTGTACTATTAGCACACCTTCATCGCTGCTAAAACCCGTGTATATTAAAGGCCAGGATGCTCGTTAATGTTTTAAGCCATATTGCGATGGAAGATGATTATTCTGCCTGAATCGGACGAAGACTTGCTGCGAGAGTGCGAGGTCGAGACCTTCCGTTCGAGTGGACCGGGAGGGCAGCATGTCAACAAAACGGAAAGCGCGGTTCGCGTGAGGCACTTGCCGTCGGGTATCGTCGTCAGCTCGCAGCAGGAACGAAGCCAACACCGGAATAAGGCGTTGTGTCTGCAGAGACTTCGGAACAAGGTTGCCCAATTGAATTATCGTCCTCCTAAACGCGTGCCCACGAGAGCTTCTCGAAGCGCAAAGAACCGCACGCTCGAGGAAAAAGCACGCCGGTCACAAATCAAACGGCTACGCTCAAAGCCGTCGCGGGATGAATGAGCATCATCTGAGCAAAGTAAACGGAGGGAATCAAACTGTGATAACTGTCGCCAATCGCATTTATGTAAAGCAGGAATACGCCGAAGCGTTCGAGCAACGGTTTCGTGAACGAGCCGGGCTGGTGGACCAAATGCCAGGTTTTGTTTCGAACCAGGTTTTACGTCCGGTCAACGAAGGTGATCCTTACGTGGTTTTTACTATTTGGAACAGCCGCCAGGATTTTCTCAACTGGGTACGTTCTGATGCGTTTGTGAAGGGCCACGCGCAATCCGGTTCGCTTCCGAAGGATGCGTTTTCACAGTCGAACGTGTTGGAGATGCATGAGGTGATTCAGGACTCCAGTCGTAGTGATTTGGAACCTGAGCCGCACGGCGGTCCGTTCAAGATGCACTAATCGTGTAATCTGTGGATAAAATCACTTCATGAACTTAACTTACGATCGAGACGCCTTGAGAGGGCGGGTGGCGGTGGTGGCTGGGGCGACGCGGGGCGCGGGGCGTGGGATTGCCGCGGCGCTCGGGGAGGCGGGAGCCACGGTTATCTGCACTGGACGGACCAGCAGTGTGCGAAGCCTCAAGTCTGACTACGATCGAAGCGAGACGATCGAGGAGACTGCGGAGTTGGTGACGAAGCTTGGCGGGACCGGGATCGCAATTCCGATGGACCATCTCGTACCCGACGAAGTGCAAACACTTTCAGAGCGTCTAAAAAACGAGTTCGGACGAATTGACATTCTGGTGAACGACATCTGGGGCGCAGAGGTGCTGAAGGGTGGTCCAGCCGAGTGGAACACGCCCGTGTGGGAACTCGATCTTGCGACAGGGCTGCGTATCCTACGGCTGGCAATCGATACTCACATCATCACTTCGAAGTATCTCCTACCATTGCTCATCTCCCAGCCTGGTGGACTGCTCGTCGAAGTCACTGACGGCACGACGAAATACAACGCCTCGCATTACAGAATTTCGGTCTATTACGATTTGGCCAAAGTAGCAGTGAACCGGCTCGCCTACTCACAGGGACACGAACTGGCGCCTCATGGTGCGACGGCGGTGTCGCTCACGCCTGGATGGCTGCGCTCCGAAATGATGCTGGAGAACTTTGGTGTAACTGAGGCCAACTGGCGTGATGCGCTCGATCCTGCGCGCGCGCAAAGTGGACAACCCGTCGCGCCGCCAGATTTCGCGCTTTCGGAGACGCCTCGCTACGTCGGCCGCGCCGTCGTTTCGTTGGCGTTGGATCCGGATCGCGCGCGTTGGAATCAACAGTCGGTCAGCTCAGGTGAATTGGCGCGAGTTTATGGCTTCACCGACGTTGACGGCACCAGCCCGGACGTTTGGCGTCACATGGAAGAGGCTGAACAGACCACGAACAAGTAACAAAAAATTCTATTGTTTGTTCGCACGAAGATCGCCTAGACTCGAATTCGAGGTGTTCACTGCTGACCGCCTCCCACCCGACTAGCCCCGCCACCTCATTGATGGTCCTTCTCGCAAGAGGTTTCAAATGAGAATCGCAAAGTACAGATCCGCTTTAATAATTCGAACTTTGGCGACGGGTCTCGTCATCCTTGTCGCATTCGGTTGTAATCCTGGTTTGGGCACGATAACTGTTAATGCCACACGCGATTTCCCGGAGATGGGTGGTCTACGGCCGATAGCCAAATACTCCATTTATCTACTCAACAACAGCATTACCAGTCCAGAAATGGAGGAGGCTTTTAAGAAGCACATGGCTTCGACAACCCCTCCCGCATATACCGGAAGCAAAGATCTTAAGGAGAGTGAAATCCGCACACGCTTTGGATTCATGATCACCAATGGCGCGCCGATTTGGCATAAGTACATTGTCGATCGGGTCGAGACGGATTACGAAGGGAACGCTTCGTTTAAGAGAGTGAAGTCCGGTGACTACTGGCTTTACTGCATGATCGAAAGACCAAGAGGCCAGCGGATCTTGTGGAATGTGAAGGTGACCGTTAACTTTTACGACACGACGAAGGCAACGATCAATAACGACAACATTGCTTTTAGATCGGATCCTCGCCCTGAATTGGACCAAAAAGTTAACCTGGTGGACCAACAAGCAACACGCCCTGACCACCGCTGAATATTCCTGCAATACAGCCGGTCATAAGGGTCGCTAAAGTTGCGGCGAGTAAGGCTCGTAAACCAAGACTGGCGAGGTCGTCGCGACGCGAAGGTGCGAGTGCGGCGGTGCCGCCGACGAAGATGGCCATCGCTGCGACGTGTGCGAAGCCGCAGAGCGCATAGCTCATGATCACGACCGTTCGCGGATCTGTTATTTGGCCGCCCGAGATCAGTTGGGCCAGGTGATTGTAAGAAAAGACTTCAGTCAGTATTACTCGCTCGCCAAGCAAGCGCGCCGCGAGCGGCACATCGCTCGACTGAATTCCGAGCAAATACGCGAACGGATAAAACACCCAGCCAAGTATTCTCACGATTGTCAGCGGTTCGCTCATACCAATCCACGAGCTCGCAACACCGAGTAGCTTGTCGAGCAGTGCCACGATTCCAAGGATCGCGATGATGAGCGCACAGATTCCGGCGGCCAGTCTCACCCCATCCATCGCACCCTGAATGATTGCGCCGATCAGATTCTTCGCGCGATCCGATTCGTCTTCGGCCGGAATCGCCGCGAGGGTTTCGGGAGTTTCAGTTTCGGGAATGAGTAACTTCGAGACTACGACACAAGCTGGAATCGCGAGGATCGACGCCGAGATCAGGTGGCCCGCGATCTGTGGAAAGACGTTGGTCAAGAACGCGACGTAGACGCCGAGCACACTCGACGCGACCGTGGCCATTCCCGTAGTCAATATTAATAGCAGCTCGGAGCGCGTCATTCGCTCCAGATACGGTCGAACTACGAGCGCCGATTCGATGCCGACGAAGATATTCGCAGCGCTCGAGAGAGATTCGGCGCCGCTGATCTTCATCGTGCGATGAAAGAGCCAGGCGAAGAGTCGGACGAAGACCTGCAAAACACGCAGGTGATAGAGCATTGCGGTAAACGCCGCAAAGAAGATGACGACCGGAAGCACCTGGAAGACGAGGATGAAGCCAACCGAGCCTGTCTCTCCCGGACTTGCAGCGAGTGGTCCAAACAGGAATGTCGAACCGCTCTTGGACGCATCAAGCAGGGCGACTACCGCGTTGTTCAGCCAGAGCAGGATTCGCTGCGAAATGGGCAGTCTAAAGATGATCACGCCAATGATGAGTTGTAGCGCGACACCCCAGGCGATTGTTTTCCAGGCAACGCGGCGACGATTACTTGAAAGTAACCAGGCGATGCCGGCGAAGATTACGAAGCCCAGGGCGGACACGGCGTGATGAATCATGGGACCGTAAGATATCACGGACCGGTGGCCCACAGATTACACAGATTTTATGAACAATCAGCGTAATCTGTGGAAAAAGGCGGTACTTTCCCGTACAATGGGCGTCCCCTTTCATACTGTTCCCTGATTTGCCTTTGCGCACCCCCGCGAGCTGGCGAAATCTGCTCGGCAAAGTGTGTCTTGGAATGCCAGACGATCTCAAGATGAACAATATCCTGGTGGTTGACGATTCGCCCACGATGAGGCGCATGGTGATCACGTCGCTCGGATCCTTGCATAGGATCAAGTCTACGCAGGCAGGGACCGGCCTCGAAGCGATTGAACGACTGGCAATTGAACCCGTCGACCTGATGGTGCTCGACCTGAACATGCCCGACATGCACGGCATGGAGGTGATCGATTTTGTACGCAAGCATCAGGCCTACCGAAACATTCCCATCGTCGTGCTGACGACCAAGGGAGAGGAGACCAGCCGTTCCCAAGCCCTCGCCGCCGGCGCTAATCGCTACTTAACCAAGCCTTTTGATCCGCGACAATTAGCCGACGTTGTTGGCTCATTGCTGCAGGCGACTTGATGGACAAACCAACTCCCGACAATCGTGGTGAGTTCTTCGATCAGTTTCTCGACGACTACTACGCCGAGTGTGACGAACACCTCGTTTCGATCCGCCGCTCGCTGGTGACGCTGGAAGACGAAGCGGACGCGGGCTCAGTCGATCGTGCGCTCCTCGATAATCTCTTCCGCAGCTTCCACACTCTCAAAGGCATCTCGGGAATGGTGGGACTGGCTGCCGCCGAACAACTCGCTCACCATCTCGAAAGTTACCTGCGCGAACTGCGTGAAGGAACAGCAGTCTTAAACGCTTCAGGATTTGGGGCCCTCGTGTCGGGCGTTTCGTTACTCGAAAGCGTGATTAACGCACGTCGTAACGATCAACCCATTCCCTCAATCGACGAGGTAGTAGCGCAACTGCAATCGATCTCGGCACAATCAGCAAGCGTCGAAACAGCAGAGCCGCGACCGAGTGAACCTGCGGCGAACGAAGCGACGGCCATGCGTTGGCTCGTCGAGTTTACTCCCACCGCCGAACTCGCCGAGCGTGGCGTCAACGTGAACAGCGTGCGCGCGCGTTTGCAGGAAGTTGGACAACTCGTGCAGGCGAAGCCAGTGGTCAAAGGCGCGGGCGAAATCGTGTTTGAATTCATCATTGCGACGAACATCGATCGAGCGGCGCTGGCAAGCTTCGAGTCTGATGGTTTGACGTTTAAGCCCGCTCCGATCGAGGTCGCGCCGAGAACGAGAGAAATCCAGTCAGTTCCGACGATTGCTCCGGCGAGTGTGGTGCGTGTCGATCTAGATCGGCTCGATGAGTTGATGCGCATTGTCAGCGAACTGGTGATCAGTCGTACGCGTCTCGAAGATCAACTGACCGACTTAAAACGGGTGACACCGCCCGCAACCTTCCGCTCGATTCAGGAAACAAGCCTGAGCATGGGACGGCAACTGCGCGATCTGCGCGACAGCGTGATGCGCGTGCGCATGGTCCAAATCGGCGAGATCTTCGAGCGAATGACGTTTGTGGTTCGCGATCTCGCGCGTGAGAACGGCAAGAAGGTGATCGTGCAACTGAGCGGCGGCGACACAGAGATCGACAAGCTTCTGGTCGAACGGATGATGGATCCACTCATGCATCTGGTTCGCAACGCCGTTAGTCACGGACTTGAAACCGTTGCCGAACGTGAAGCACAAGGGAAGCGCAGTGAAGGCTTGTTGTCGCTGAGCGCGACGACGGCAGGCGAGAAGATCGTGATCAAAATTGCCGACGACGGGCGCGGTATTAATCGCAGTCTCGTCCTCTCGCGCGCGAATGAAAAAGGACTCAGCAATGGGAAGACCGATGTCGACGACGAGTCGCTATTGAATCTGCTCTGCACTCCCGGGTTCTCAACCCGCGAAGAAGCCGATCGCGAGAGCGGCCGTGGCGTGGGAATGGATATAGTCAAGCAAGCGACTGAAGAACTCGGCGGGCGAGTCTCCCTCACGACGAAAGCGGGCGAAGGCACGACTTTCACGATCGAGTTGCCTTTAACACTTGCGATTGCTGAGGCACTCATCGTCAGTGTGAACAATCAGAGATTTGCGGTGCCGCAGTCGGCGGTGACGGAAGTTCTGGAAGTCGAATCGTCGTCAACACGAGTGTTGGAGAACAACGAAATCATCTCTTATCGCGGCAAGGTCCTGCCTTTGATTCGACTCGCGCGCGTTTTTGAGATGAATCACCAGCGTGGCGAGAGTTTTCATGTGCTGGTGATTGGTGAAGACGCAAGCGCGGTTGGTTTGGCGGTCGATCGAATACTCGGACAACGCGAGATCGTGGTGCGCGCGATCAAGGATCCGCTGGCGCAAAGCAAAGGCATCGCGGGCGCGACCGAGCTTGGCGATCAGCGTGTGGTGTTGATTCTTGACACCACCGCACTACGACAGCTCGCAGTTACGTCACGACATTGAGCGACGGATAACACAGATGGAACCATTCATACTCTTCGAATTAGCCGGCACGACTTACGGCGTGCGCAGTCGCTTTGTCCAACAAATCGAGCTGATCGACGACGTTGCTTCAGTTCCGAATGCACATCCCGCAATCGAAGGCGTAGTTCTTGTTCGCGGTCAGGTGATTCCGGCACTGAATCTGCGCACACGGTTTGGGTTTGAAAAAATCGAACGCGACCTCCGTTCGCGATTGGTAGTTATCAGCACCGGAAGTCGGGTGGTGGGACTCGTGGTCGATACGGCCCGGGAGTTTCTCAAAATTCAAACGGAGGCAATCGAACCTCCGCCCGAGGCGCTCACAGGATTGAGTGGTCATTACCTCGAAGGCATCGCAACGATCGGTGAACGAATGATTTTGATTTTAGATTTGGATGCGGTACTCGACCTGGAGTACGAAGTCGAGCCGCAGATTTCACAACCTAGTACGGATTTGATAATGGACGGGAGATAGCATTATGGCCCAGGTATTCGAGAGCTCAGGCAACAACCTTAATAGAGAGATCGGATTGGTTCGCAGGCACGCGGTGCAAGTCGCCGAGTCGGCCAGTCAAATCACGACTACGGCCAACGAAGTGGCTGAAGGCGCGGAAGTGCAGTTGCGCGTGCTCGAACGAACAGTCGCGATCGCCGATGAGATGACTGCTTCGATGGCCGAGACGACGGGGCAACTTGAATCGATTGCGACTTCAACCGAAGAGCTCGCATCGTCAATCAATGAAAGTGCCGCCTCGATCGAAGAGGTTAGCAAGAACGCCGAGTCTCTAGCCGCCTCAATCACGCAGATCTCGGCTGCGGCTGAAGAAAATACGCGTTCAACTGAGAGCGTCAGCAGCACGGCCCAGAACATGGCCACATCGGCTGAAGAGGTTACTGGCGCGATGACAGAGATCGCCAGTTCCATTAAGTCCGTCAGCGATGACACGGAGTCGCTGACAACTTCAGTGAATGAAACTGCGGCGAGTATTGAAGAAGTGACAGCTTCAATCGTGAGTCTTTCCGGAAATGCCGACGACCTGACCGTCTCAGCCGAACAAACAAATTCGTCAATCAACGAAATGGCGGCGTCGATTGAAGAGGTCGCGGCGATGAGCGAGAGTCTGGCTTCGTCGGTCGAGGAAGTATCGACTTCGATCGAACAGATGGCGCGCTCGGTGCAGGGTGTGGCTCAGAACGCCGAGCGCATTACCGAGGCTGCGACTAACGCGGCGGGCAGTGCCAATCAGATGGACCGTTCGTTACATGCAGTAGTGGCATTGACCAAGCGTGCTGAGGAGACGACGGGCCAGTTGAGTAAGCAGGCCGAAGAGGGCGGGGCCGCTGCACAAAAATCGATGCAGGGATTCCAGCGCGTTCGTTCGGCGATGGAGCAATCGGCAGTTGTGATTCGTGAGATGGGCAAGCGCTCGGAAGAGATTGGTGGAATCGTCAACACCATCAACATCATCGCCGAACGTACCAACATGCTTTCGCTGAATGCTTCGATTGAAGCCGCTCGTGCCGGCGACGCCGGACGCGGGTTTGCGGTGGTTGCGGAGGAGATCAGAAATCTCGCCGATCGATCAGCGCAGGCGACTGCCGATATTTCAGCAATCATTCGATCGCTTCAGGAAGTCGTTCGAGAAGCGGTTACGACTGCAAGTGATGGAATGCGCGTCGCCGATGAAAGTGGTCAACTGGCGGAAGACGGCGCCGCTGGTTTGCAGAAGATATTGGCCGGTATCAAGCAAACGGCGCAGCTTGTCGGAGAAATTGCCGATGCAACGGAGGAACAGCTCACGGCAGCGCAGCACGTCGTCACTGCAGTCGATACTACTGCCACGCAAACGAAACAAGTTTCAGGTGCAGTGGTCGAACAGGTACAAGCGTCGCAGCAGATCGTGAAAGCGTCAGTTGAAATGCGCAGGACGGCAAAAGAAGTGAGCAAGGCAGTTAACGAACAGGGCCGGGCTGCGAGAGAGATCATCAAGGCGGCGCAAAGCACGAGTGGGGTAGCGAAGCAGTTGCGCAAGGCTTCCAACGAACAAGCCGCGGCCGCCAAACAAATCTCCGTGGCGGTGGAGTCGATGCGGCGTGGTGCAGTCTCTACATCGCGTGCATTGAGTGAACAGGCAGTCGCCGGCGATCAGGTTTCGAAAGAAGCGGTCCAACTCGCGCGGCAGGTCAACGAAGTGAGCAGGGCGATGGCGGAGCAGGCAAAAGCTTCGGCAGAAATTACGGAAGCGACGCAGAACATGCGTGTGCAGGCCGAGCAGGTGAGTAAGGCGATGCGCGAGCAGGCACGAACGGCGCACGAAATGAGTGTCGGCGTTGGCAGTGTTTTGAAAGAATCGCTGCAGATTACAAACTCCAATCGCGGCCATCTGGAGTCGGCAGACAACATTCGGACGGCGGTCAAAGAGCTTCGGACCGTCACGACTCGCAATGCCGAGGGCGTGAAAGCAACGTTGGTGAGCACATCGGGACTGGCGGATCGCGCCCGCGAACTAGGTGAGATCATGGACGGCATGGTCGCCGGCAATGGCAAGCCGAAAAGCAAACGTACGAAGAATCAGCCACAGATGAATGCGGATACGCGTGGATCTGAAGAAGAATAATCTCGTTTCTGTGGCGGCGAAATTAGTGACTAACACACAGCCGACAGTCGGCGTTTTCACAACAGATACTCAGCTCGTGATTCGAGTTTGGGATGCGACACTGGCCCAACTGACAGGTATCGACGAGCAAACTGCAACGGGTCAGGCTTTGACTGCGCTCCTGCCCGATCTCGAGAAGCGCGGGTTGTTGAAACGTTTCCAGCGCACACTTAACGACGGCGTCGTCGAAGTCCTGGCGACTGCGTTTCATCGTTACCTCATCCCATGCGCGCCGGCAACACCCTCCAAACATTTCGACAAAATGCAGCAGCTAGTCACGATCGCTCCACTGCGTGACGGGGACACGATTGCAGGCGTGCTTGTCACCGTCGAAGACGTCACCGAGCGACTCGAACACGAACGAGAATTATCGAAGCGTTTGGCTGAAGGCGATGAAGCGACGCGGTTGACTGCGGCGGAAACCATCAGCGACGACGCGTCTTACGACACGACACCTCTGCTCGACGCGTTGAGTGACGAGAGTTGGAAAGTTCGTCGCGCTGCGATCAAAGGAGTGTCGCAACGCGCTGCACCCGAAGCGATCGCCGCGCTTGTGAGTTCCGTCGTCGAGAATCATCACAATCCGTCGCTCCTGAACAGTGCGCTGCAAGTGTTGACATCCAGTGAGGTCGATACTCTCTCGCCGTTACTGGAACTACTCGAGAGCCCCGATCCCGATCTGCGAATGCAAGCCGCACTGGCGTTAGGTGAAAAGAGCGACGCTCGCGCAGTCGATGGCTTGCTGAAGGCATTGCAAGCCGACGATCCCAACGTGCGGTATCACGCAATCGAAGCGCTTGGGAAACTGAAGGCAGCCGATGCGGTTAACGCACTGGCAGAGATCGTCGAATCGAAAGACTTCTTCGTCGCGTTCGCAGCACTCGAAGCGCTTTCAAAAATCGGTGATGCGCGTGTTGCACCACGCATGATGCCGTTGCTCGAAGATGAACTCCTGCGTGAACCGGCAATCAATCTGTTGGGCCAACTCGGTGACGACAGTGCAGTCGGTCCGCTCACGGCATTGTTGAATACTCCGGCGTCGCATGCCGATTTGATCGCCGACGCGCTTGCTGCTCTTTGCGATCGCTACGAGGAACTTTACGGCGAAGGCGCATATATCTCCGATCTAACCAGTCATGAAGTGTCGCCCACCGGCATCCAGAATCTGCTCGACGCGTTGGAAACGCCCGGCAGAAACAACCTCCGCTCGATCGCGTTGGTCCTTGGCTGGTTGAAGCGACCCGGCGTGGACCGCGCACTCACGCGATTGATGGGACGCGACGATCTGCGCGACGAGATTATCGAAGCGCTCGTACGACATGGCTCTGGCACGGTCGAGCTGTTGATTCCGCAGTTGAGATCTGAAGACCTGGGAGTAAGACGATCGGCCGTGGTAGCGCTCGGACGTCTCCGCGACTCACGCGCAACACATGCGCTAATCGACACGCTCGCCGAGAAGTCTCTGACGCTTGATGTGGCTAACGCTCTCGGCCAAATCGGAGATCCACAAGCCCTCGATGGACTACTGAAACTGGTTGGCGACGAGGATGCTTCTGTCAGGCAGGCAGCTGTGAATGCCTTGAATTCGCTGGCGGTGTCGTCGATGTCAGAACGTATCATTCCGCTCCTGAATGACCCAGATCCGAACGTTCGCGAGTCCGCGGCGAAGATTGCAGGTTACTTCGGATATCCCGAGTCAGCCGGTGCGCTGATCGAGCTGAGCGGTGATGAGAACGAACGAGTGAGAAGTGCGGTAATTGAGCACCTGCCGTTTGTCGAAGACGAGCGAGTTCTGGATGTTCTCTTTCGCGCTTTGAAGGAAGAAACAGCGAATGTACGGGCCGCTGCCGCTCGTGCCCTCGGAAATATGGATGGGTCGGAGGTCGTGCAGCGGTTGATTGAAGGCCTCTCTGACGAGGATGTTTGGGTGCGGTATTTCTGCGCGCGAGCTTTGGGTCGATTGAGGTCCGGCGCGAGCGTCGAAGCTCTTAAACGCGTCGTCGAGCAGGAGAAGTTCAACCACGTTCGGATTGCGGCCCTTGATTCGCTGGGGCAGATCGGTGGTAAAGGTGTCGCTGACGTTATTGGTGCTTTGGTTAGAGACGATGATCCGGATGTAGCTCGTGCAGCGCAGGTTGCGTTAGGCAAAAGCGCGGGAACCACAGATCACACAAATTAAATGCTGTCTCGTTCTCAAAATCTGTCAGTGCCGGAGGGCACCACGGCCCTGATCAGAAGTCTGATCAATGAACGAACAGGAATGTCTTTTGACAACGGCAAGAGCGATCTGCTGATCGATAAACTCTCGCCGCTCGTAATCGAACGAGGGTTCAGCTCATATCTCGACTACTATTACTTATTGAAATACGACGCCTCCGCTCCCGTCGAGTGGCAGAATGTGATGAACGCTCTCTCGGTGCAGGAGACTTACTTTTGGCGGGAGGTCGATCAAATCCGCGGATTGGTCCAAACTCTTGTTCCCCAATGGCATGCTAAAAACCCTGGTGCGACGTTGCGGATCTGGAGTGCCGCCTGCGCTACGGGCGAGGAGCCATTGACGATTGCGATGGCATTGAACGAAGCCGGATGGTTTGAACGTACGTCAATCGAGATCTTAGCCAGCGACGCAAGCTCAACTGCGATCCAGCGGGCCAAAGCCGGTATTTACCGGGAACGTGCTTTTCGAAATCTGCCGCCTCAGCTGCGCGATCGTTATTTCGAATCCGACGATTCGGGCTCGCGCGTACGAAGGGACATACATTCGCGAATTAAGTGGAGTATCGCAAACTTAATGGATGAGACTCAGGTCGCATCTTTGGCGGCTGTGGACTTCATCTTCTGTCGTAACGTTTTCATCTACTTTTCCGAGAGCGCGATTGGTCGTGTCGTTCGTTCTTTTGCCCGCTTTATCCGGTCTCCCGGTTATCTGTTTGTCGGCGCGGCGGAGTCATTATTAAGGCTGACGACGGATTTCAACCTGATCGAGGTCGACGACGCTTTTGTGTATGTGAAGCGCGAAAGGGTCATCTGAGTAACGATGGATCGAATTCTAAGAGTAGTGGTGGTTGATGATTCTGCGTATGTGCGGAAGGTAGTTAGGGAAATACTCTCGCGCAGTCCTTTCGTAGAAGTTGTCGGGACAGCGCGCGACGGTCGTGAAGCATTGGACGTCGTGGCCCAACTCGATCCCGACGTCGTTACTTGCGACCTCATCATGCCCGAGCTCGACGGCGTCGGCTTCGTACGCGAACAGATGAGACGGCGGCCGGTGCCAATCATCATCATGAGCATTGCGAACGAGACTGCCGAAGCAGCTCTGACGGCGCTCGATGCCGGTGCGATCGATTTTGTACAGAAGCCAACTGCGCTTGCGAGTGAAAAGATCTTCGAAGTCAGCGCGGAGTTGCTCGAAAAGGTAAAAGCTGCCGGCCAAATTTCGCTGAAGAGAATTTCTACTCCGCCGCCTCCGCTCGTTGCGAGCAGCGAACCAGGGACGAAGATCACCGGAAGCCACTCAGTTGACTTGGTGGCGATTGGTATTTCGACTGGTGGACCACAGGCATTGAAACGATTGATACCGCAGTTTCCGGCAGATTTTCCGGTGCCGATTTTGATGGTGATGCACATGCCGGTTGGTTATACCGAGATGTACGCCGCGAAATTGAATGAGATTGCGCAGCTCGAAGTGAGTGAAGCAAAGGAAGGCGACGAAATCAGACCGGGTCGCGCGTTGCTTGCGGCCGCGGGTCGACACCTCTCAGTAAAGCGCGATGCAACCGGTAAGGTTGTCGCACACCTTGATGCCAAGCCATTTAATACGCTGCACAAGCCGTCAGTTGACGTGCTGTTTCAATCCGTGGCGGAAGTTTATGGTAATCGAGTATTGGGCGTTGTGATGACCGGAATGGGATCGGATGGCAAAGAGGGTTCAGCCTGGATCAAATCACAGGGGGGTCTTGTCTTCACCGAAGCCGAAAGCAGTTGTGTGGTGTATGGTATGCCCTGCACAGTTGTGGAGGCCGGACTGAGTGATAAGAGCATCCCTCTGGAGGAAATGGCCCGCGCCATTAGGGAGGTCGTATGAGTCCAAAGATCCTGATCGTCGACGATTCGTCACTTTCGCGGCGAACCATGCGACGAATTCTCGAAACTGCCGGCTACGATGTCGTCGAAGCTGACGATGGAATGGTGGCTCTTGAAGTTTACTTTCTGGAGAAACCAGACCTCGTAGTGCTCGATCTTGTCATGAAAGGTATGTACGGACTCGATGTGCTGGTGAAACTGCGTGAGATGGACCAGCAGGCTCGCGTCGTGGTTGCCAGTGCCGATATTCAAAGTTCCACACGCAAGATGGTTGATGAAGCGGGTGCCCTCGGTTTCGTAAACAAACCATTCGTTTCGGAAGACGTGATCGCGGCTGTCAAGCTAGCGCTTGCAGAAGGAGCCTTACGTGAAACTAACTGAGCGGCAGACTGATGCGCTTGCCGAACTCATTAACATTGCGTTCGCGCGTACGGGCGCAGCCCTGTCGGAATTGACGGGACATCGTGTGGTCCTAAACGCACCCGAAGTTGCTATTTATCGCACCGAAGAGTTGCGTGGAGCGCTGGCGAAATTTGTCCCCGGAGATGTGGCTTCGATTCACCAGGTGTTTGCCGGTCCGATTGCAGGTGACGCGTTGCTGTTGTTGAACTACGCGGGCGCCGTACATCTCACCGACCTGCTGACAGACGAAGACCAGCCGTCCGCTTTCCTCGATGAATCTGCGCGCGAGGTGCTGACCGAGGTTGGCAACATTCTCCTGAATGCGTGTCTGGGAATGTTTGGCAATCTGCTGAACGTTCGCGTGACGTTTTCAGTCCCACGGCTACATCTCGAGACCCTCGACGAGTTGATCGAGTCGACTACGTTCAATAAACCCGACATGCGCTTCGCCCTCGTGGTGTACACGGCATTTCAAATTCGCGACAGCTCAGTGAAAGGATTTTTAGTGATCGTGTTGAGTGTTGCGTCTCTCGACCGCTTGATTCAGGAAGTGGACGCTTGGGAGGCAAGGCAAGGGGACGGGGATGCTATGGATTAATTACGGATCGGTCTGAAGGTGGTTTTGGTTCGCGCTTAGATGACAGAGACGAGTACAAAGGAAACACTTCTCAACGCCGCGGTCTTGCGCTGGATGCACGACATCGCGGCCCAGGGGATTGTGACGACTGACAGCGAGTTGAATGTCGTCGAGTGGAACGCTTGGATGGAGGAGCACACCGGAAAGCGTGCTACCGATGTGATTGGTAAGAACCTCATCGAGTTGTTTCCGGAGCTGATTGAGCGGCGTCTCGATCGACATTACAACTGGGCGCTCGAAGGTCAGGTGAGAGTCTTGTCGCAGGCGTTGCACGGATACCTGATCGCGATGCCGGTTGTTTCCGGCGGGCACGGTTATGCAGAAATGCAGCAGGCAGTGCGAATCTCTCCACTCACGGGTGACGGTAGCGTTATCGGAACGTTGACGGTGATCGAAGACGTCACCGAGCGTGTGGCGCGTGAAGGCGAACTGCAAGCGCAAATCGAAGCTCGCACGCGACTGCTGGCGAGTGAAAAGTTGGCACGCAGTGAAGCCGAGCGAGCGAACCGCTTGAAAGATGACTTTCTGGCCACGATCTCGCACGAGCTGCGCAATCCGCTCAATGCGATCATGGGTTGGGCCCACATGCTTCGTCTTGGAAAACTCAACGAGGCGAATGTTGAGCGCGCGGTGGAAACGATCTACCGGAACGCGAAATCGCAGACACAATTAGTCGCTGATTTGTTGGATGTTTCGCGCATCATTTCGGGCAAGCTCCGTCTTGATGTACGAACAGTTGACATGATCTACATCGTCAATGCGGCCATCGACTCGATACGACCGGCGGCGGATGCAAAAGGCATTCTTTTGCAAACGATGCTGGATCCGGCGGCTGGTCCAATCTCTGGAGATGCCGATCGTTTGCAACAGGTCGTTTGGAACTTGTTGACGAACGCAGTCAAGTTCACGCCGAAAAATGGCAAGATAAAAGTCAAAGTTCAGCGCATCGACTCGCACGTCGAGGTAGTGGTGAGTGATTCGGGCGTCGGGATCAGCAAAGAGTTTTTGCCTTACGTGTTTGATCGTTTCCGTCAGGCTGACGCCAGCACCACGCGGATACACGGTGGTCTCGGATTGGGTCTATCGATTGTCCGTCAACTAGTGGATCTTCATGGCGGCAATATCAGCGTCCAAAGCGAAGGCGAAGGGAAGGGCGCGACCTTCACCATCACGTTACCGTTCGTGGGTGTGGTTAGTAATCACCAGGAAGCTGAATCGGTTGAGCCGGCTCAGGGCGACGAGTTCGTTTCCTTCGACGGCTTGCCATCGCTAGTGGGTCTTAAAGTGCTGGTAGTTGACGACGAGATCGACACGCGAGAGTTGATCAGCGAAGTGTTGAAGGAGTGTGGCTCGGAAGTCGTGTTGAGCGCTTCTGCTGCCGAAGCACTCGACGCGCTCGAACAGCATCGGCCCGACATTCTCATCAGCGACCTCGGAATGCCCGACGAGGATGGTTACTCGTTGATCTCAAAAATTCGATCACTGCCGCCGGAGCGCGGCGGGCAGATTCCCGCAGCAGCACTCACAGCGTACGCGCGAGCGGAAGATCGCATGCGAGTGCTTCGCTCCGGCTTCCAGTTTCACCTTCCGAAACCCGTCGACTCCGCTGAGCTGGTCACAGTGGTAGCGAGTCTCGCCGGCCGAGCCTACAAAGCCTAATCCGTCTTTATCCGTGCAATCCGCGGTTCAGTTTATGATCCGTATGTCACTCTGCGTCCGCGGATCGACTTCAAAAGAACCGGCAAACTCACCGCTGAATCCCGTTACCTCGATCGTTTGCCCGGGACTCAAACCGCTGACGTCGATGCCTGTCGAGGCGCAGACGAACGCATGTACCTCGCCGGACCCATCATTGATGAAGACGATAAATCCAAATGGCAAATCGTTGACGATTGGTTGAGTGATCGTGCCCGTTATCGTGACTATTCTTCCTTCAGTGCCTTCACCGACGTCACCTGTCGCAACCGGCTCGGGCTGTACTTTCGGACCGGTGCCATGAGCCTTAATCGCGGTCACGTCAACCAGAACAAGCAGACCGGGTAAGACGGTGTCCGCCAGCGTTCCCGTCACACGAACCTGTTGCCGCAGGGCAAATCCGTTATTGTCAGGAACACTGACGTAGATGCCGCCCGTGCGATCCTGAATCGCAAACCCCTGATCGAATGTGCTCGAGTTGAACGCACCCGACGGAACTGTTACGACTCCGTCGATGGTCACAACCGTTCCCAACGGCAGGCTGCGAGCTTCAGCAATAGTGATTGTCTTCGGATCGGCTGGCCCCGACACGGTTGGACCAGGAATAAAACTAAAGAGCAGAGTAATGAGCGTGAGTGTTTGCAACATAATATTCTCCTTTTGCGAAATGCGGGGGATGAACACTATGCCAAGCGCGGAGTTCTGTCAAACTTTAAATAGTCTATTCAGATCCGCGTTCACCCGCGTTCATCCGCGGCTGAAAAATCGGTGAACACTGAGGACTTGAAGTATCCGCCCACTGCCGTGGAGCGGGATTAAAGTGTATTTTTAAGTAGTCTTGATATAGAAAGGACTTGAAAGATCCGCCAACTGCCGTTGGCGGGATTTCGAACGAAGAGGTCAAATGTCTACACAAAAAGAGAAAGCCGAACTATTTACCAGTCTTCATATCAAAGGCTCGCCACTGATTCTGTTCAATATCTGGGATGCGGGGAGCGCGAAGGCGATCGAGCAAACGGGAGCGAAAGCGATTGCGACGGGCAGTTGGTCTGTCGCCGCGGCGAACGGATATGACGACGGCGAGAAGATTCCGATCGACTTAGTGCTCGCAAATCTCGAACGCATCGTCAACAGCGTGGCGTTGCCGGTCACACTTGATTTTGAAGGTGGTTACGCGACGAGCATCGCCGAGTTGAAAGAGAACATTCGGAAAGTGATCAGCGCCGGTGGTATCGGTATCAATTTTGAAGATCGAATTGTCGGCGGCGACGGCCTGCACTCGATCGAGGATCAATCCACACGGATCAAAGCAATCCACGAAGTCTCTGATGACATGGGCATTCAGTTCTTCATCAACGCCCGAACCGACGTCTTCCTGGAAACTTATCCGGCAGAAAACGATGACGCCGAGGTTCAACAGGCGCTTGAGCGCGCCAGGGCGTACGCCGACGCCGGAGCAAGTGGACTATTTGCACCGGGATTGCGGGATCCAAACTTAATCAAGAGTCTCTGCGAAGGCTCGCCGCTGCCGGTAAACATCATGGTCCTCCCCGACACTCCACCAACGCTGACCATGGCAAGTTTAGGTGTCGCGCGGATCAGTTACGGCGCAAGCCCCTATCGCCAGATGATGGCCGCACTAAAAGAAGCCGGCCATAAAGCACTGGGAATCGATCCGTATTTATCGATGTAATCTGTGATTTAGGTAAGGATCGAACGGCTTGCCTCTTAAGGTTCGCAAGCCCGTCAATATGATCGACGCATTGAGCTCGGCACCCGCGGGATTCGTGTGAGTGTTATCCGTCGCGAATAGTTCTTTAACTTTTGCCTCACCAAGTTGCTCATATCTGTCGGCAATCAATTTCGTGACGTCAACGAAGAGCACTTTCTGCGACGCCGCGACTTCCGCAGACCACTGCCCAAACTTCCCAGAGCCGCGTTCGACGCGACCGTCCTTCCAGATGTTTCGCACCGTGAGCGAGAGCACGATCGGAGTCGCGCCTTTCGCTTTCGTGTCGGCGATCATCTTGCGCAGATACCAGCCGAACGTGTGCACAACCTCGTGTTGTTTGGTGAGCAGGTTGTCGATCTCTTCCGTTTCTTCGCCGGTGCCGGGAAGGGAACCACGCGCCCGCGATTCGTCGTTGATTGTTCCCGCATCGTTATGACCAAACTGGATAAGCACAATGTCGCCGCGTTCCATCTCGCTCAAGACGTTATCCCAAAGTCCCTGCGTGATAAACGTGCGACTGCTGCGTCCGGCGCGGGCTCGGTTCAGCACGTTCACTTTCGTTGCATCAAAGAGACTGATGAACGGATCGCCCCAGCCACGTCCGCCGTTGGCATTGTTGTTAGCGGTCGAGTCGCCGACGACAAAGATCGTCGGCAGCTTGGGATTGATTGACGACTTTGATGTGTTGGTCTGCGACGCGTCGTAGATTTCGATCTCGACGATGCCGATACGGCCTTTGTCGTCTGCTGATCCAGTTTCTTTTTGTCCCGTGACTTCGACGATCTGACCAAAGGCGTCGACGTCTTTCGGACGACCGGTAAGCTCGAGCTTCAGATTGCTGCCAGTGACGGCTGGAAACGAGAGCGTCACATAACCGAGACTGCGCGACGTCTCGCCGGAGTAAACAGGCTTGTCGTCCACGAGGATTCGCAGTGGATAAGAACGTGTGCGCCAGTTCGACAGCTTCAGCGTCACTTCAGAGATACGCTCAGGACGCGCAAACTCATATTTGATCCAACCGTCTGCGAGTTTGCCGTCGCTTACCCATTCGGTTGTCTCGTTGTCATCAAACGTCAAACGTGCGTTCTCACTGTTCGCACCGGCTGAGACCTTCGCGATCGGCGCTGACTGTCGCTTCATCAACGGCGGCAGCGCCGCTGGGGTTGGACCACGCTCCAGATACGACACCAGGGCGGCATCGGTCCTTTCAACCGACAACCCACTTGTTGTTTGCACCGAGCGCGAAACAATCTGAGTCGTTGCCGGCTTCAATCCATCGCCAGTTGCCCGCACGACAATCTTGCCAGCCTGCGTCTTCGTGCGGATGATGACGCGGTTCACACCATTCTCAACCGGCAGACTCTTCGACAGGATGTAATTGTCCGGTCCCTGCGCGATACCGCCGCGCCACTCTGCCGGACCGTCGATTGAAAAGTTAATCATATTCAAAGCCGTCGGACATCGCTGACCTTTACGATCGATCACCTCAACGTCAATTAGCGCTACATCGGCTCCGTCAGCGCGCAGCCCAATCGGACTTGTATGCGGTGTCAGACGAATCGCAACCGGCTCGCCTGCAGTTTGTTTCGAATCCTCACTAATCTTGCGCGCGGCTGCGTCGTAACCCACTGCGCGAATCGTTCCCAGCTGCCACGCGACATCTTTGAAAGTAAACAGAAAGCGATTGCTCTGCACGCCAAAGCCCTGTGACACACCGCTTATGAACAGCTCGACTTTCTCCGCGCTCGAAACGACGTAGATATCTTTCTTCGTGCCCGGTGCGTAGTTCCAGTGACCGATGATGTGCGTGCGCGGACGTTCGACATCGACCCAACCGTCCCACATGACTTGATGCGCGAAGTAACCGTCTTTCGGCAGGCGCATCGCGTCGACTTCGCCGCTGCGCCGGTAGTTCTCAGCGCCACGATGATGTGTATTCGAATCTGAAAAGATGATATTCACACCACCGCCGCTGACGCGCTCGCCAGTGCCGGGTCGTTCGCGCCAGTAGTCGTACCAGCGCGCCACGTTCTCAATCGCGTGTGAATCCTGATTGCGATTATAAGCGCTCGCGTCCTGGTTCTGATGCAAAGGTCCGGCGCCGTTTTTGTGAAAAGGTGGTGAGTACTCGTCCCAGTATTTTCTGAGCGCTTCGTCGCGCGAGTACTCCATGGCCCACATCGGCATGTGCGCGCTCTTGTTGATGTAGAGCATCTCGCCGCCATACTCGGCGACGCGGCTGTCGAGCATCTCGCGTGAGCCGATGGCGCGACCGCCGCGCGCATCGTACTGATCGCGCAATGCCCTCATCTCCAGCATGTGCTTTTCGCTGATGCCTTTGTTTCCCGACTCGTAGAAGACGATGCTGGGGTTGTTACGGTTGTAGATGATCGCGTCGCGCATCAGTTCGACGCGTTGTTCCCAGCGCCGTCCATCGACGTCTTTTTCAGAGTCGCCGGCAGGCATCGCTTGCATCAGTCCGAGTCGATCGCACGATTCGATATCCTGTTTCCACGGCGTCACGTGCATCCAGCGCACGAGGTTCGCATTCGATTCCAGCATCAGACGATTACTGAAGTCGCTCAGCCACGCGGGTACTGCCGAACCAAGTGCGGGCCACTCGTTTGTAGTGCGCTGTGCGTAGCCTTTCAGTTGGACCACGCGATCGTTCAGCTTCATCACACCGTTGGCAAATTCGGTTTTGCGAAATCCTGTGCGCGTCGAGACCATATCAACGGAGCGTCCGTCGATCGCCAAAACGGTGAGGACATTGTAGAGATAGCCGTAGCCCCAACTCCAAAAGTTCAGACCGTCAACGCGTGCGGTGGCGCTGATCAGCTTCGTCTCGCCCGGCGCGATCGTGTACGAGCCGCCGCTAATCGTCTTGATCGGCGTTGGACCTGCGCCAACGACGTAGACCTCGTAATTGAAAGTCTTTGGTGTGGCGTATTCGTTTCTTACCTGCGTTTCGGCGGTGATCTTTGCGCTGCGAGTTTTGATGTCGAAATCCTGAGCGTAAACGTAAACGCCGGTGGTGCCGAGGTTCGAGTAAAGCGGAAGTGTTTGGTACAGCCGATTGGTGATGTGGAGGTAGACGTTCTTATTGATGCCGCCATAGTTGGCGTAGAAATTCCGATCGCTCCACTGGTAGGTCGCACCGGTGGCTTGTTCGTGATAATCCCATGAGTTATCGACGCGCACCGCGAGCACGTTTTCTTGCGGTGCAGGCTTTACGGCGTCTGTGATATCAAAACCGAAAGCCATCACGCCATTCTCGTGGCGGCCGATGAGCTTGCCGTTGACGTAGAACTCGCCGGCATGACGAATACCTTCAAACTCGAGAAACACTTTGCGTCCGTTGCTGTCTGCCGGCAGTTTGAAGTGTTTGCGATACCAGGCGACGCCGGTGCTCAGGTCTTTGATGTCTTTGCGGAACGCATCGTCTTCGTTCCATGCGTAAGGCGTGGTGACAGGTTTCCAGCTAGAATCGTCGAACGCGACTTCACTGGCGCCTTTTGGATCACCCACTAAAACTTTCCAGCCGGAGTTGAAGTTATACTTTTCACGCTCGCTTCCCGGAAGCGAGCCGTGCACTATATTCGTGGTCAAACAAACAACGCCCCAGAGAATTAGCAGCAGTCGCATTCGTCGAAACATTATTCGTACTTGGACGGGGTCAGTACCATCCGCGGTAGCGGATGGGTCAACGCTGAGGTTCACGATTGATAGTAGATCTCGCATGCCGATCACTGACCCACCCGCTACCGCGGGCGGTACTGACCCCGTCCAAGTGCGACGACCGCCACGGACGGTACTGGCCCTATACAAGTCAGGTTGTGATTATCTTGCTCACGTTCAATTGCCCGAAGGCTTTGCATCAGTTTGCAATGGACTCGGTGGAATCTTGAAGTTGTCCATTGAATCTGGATGGCTCGAATCGAAACGCCGCGCGTCGCGGGCCAGATACTTCGCAATGCTCAGCTTGTTCGCTCTGATTCCCTCGACGATGCATCGCGCCAGTTCATAGCTGCCGTAGTTATTGTGATGCGTGTTGTCGTTTGGCGCGAATGCACGCTTCGACGGTTCGGCTCCCCATGCTTCGTAAAGCGTCTTGCTCATCACGTTGAGATCGATCAACGGCACATTTTCTTCCTTCGCAACTTGTCTCACCGCTTCGGGATAATCACCGTGCGAGTTTGTAATCTTCTGGTCCTTGTCAAAGCTCCGTCGCTGCACGGGCGTGATCAGCACGGGAATGGCTTTGCGTGCCCGAGCTTCCGCGACAAACTTCTTCAGGTCAGACTTGTAAGTCGTGAAGGCGCCGACGCCCTCGCCTTTTTCTTTTTCATCGTTGTGTCCGTACTGGATGAAAAGATAATCGCCGGGCTGAATCGTGCTCAAGACCTTATCGAGACGTCTTGCGGCAAGAGAGCTGCGCAACGATTCTCCGGATTCAGCGTGATTGGCGATCGCAACGCCCGGTCCGAAGAAGCGCGTCAGCATCTGTCCCCAACTGTTGTAAGGCTCGCGCGGCTGATCACAGACCGTCGAATCGCCGAGCAGGTAGATTGTCGGAACCTTTGCGGGCGTGATTTCAATTGCGACGACAGAGGGTTTCGAATTGTTGAGCTCGAGTGTGAGCTTTTCATCCCACGCCCACATCTCGGTAGCCTTCTCGCGGTCCTTCAACTTCACTTCGCCGCCGCTCGCGATCTGTGATGTGCGGACATTGACAGTAAACGTTCGTGTCTCAAAACGCCCGCTTTTCGTTTCCACTTTCTCGACCATCAGTCGTCGCAACTCAGCCTTGATCGTCGACGACGAGTCGCCGGCGGCATCACCAAGAGTGACAGTCACGTTGTAGTTTCCCTCGGGCAAGGCGACGGAAAAGTAGAACGGGTGTTCGCTGGTGCAGAAGTCACTGCGCAAAGCATCCTCGCCACCGCGATCGATGCAATTTATTTGTGTGCCGGGCTCAAATCCAAAGCTGGATTCGCGGTTATAGATATTCTTTTCAGTGACGCGCAAGTAGCCGGGTTTTAATGCACCTGGACCAAAATCGAATTTTTGCCCCAGGGTGACAAGTTGATAAGTCGCGCTGAAAATTAGTACCACGACGCACATCGTGAGATATTTAGCCACGGATAAACGCGGATGAATACAGATTAAGAGAGCTGCCATTTGTATGGTCCAGAATATGCACGAATACGAATTTGCTCGCAACTTCATTGTGCCGGAGAAGCGTGCGCGTTATCTGTCGTTGCTTGAGTCCAAGAACGGCAGGAAGAAAATCCTGGAAGGCTTTAACCATTGCCACGATCTGGATCCGCGTTTTGCGAAACGCATTCCGTCGAATCAGGACAGTGCAACCTCGATCGAAGCTCTCCTGCGACAAAAGGGCGCGCCCGAGACTTGTTATGTAATGTCCGACAACCCTGATATTGACGGCCGCGAAATGTCGTTAACCGATGCGCTATTAAAAACAGTTGCGAAGGATGCCGGCACGTTGATCTCTTGTATCCCTGGAAAGCTTGCTTATTTCGAGATGGAAGGCTTTGACGGCAGATACATTCTTGAGCGGAACCTCGTTTAGTTCGTTTCAATCGACTAACTGACTCCAATCTGGCAAACTCACTCGAAACAAATTACGAGATGACTATGTCAACGCAAGTATCAGAGATTGCTGAAAGAGTTGTGCCCAAAGGGCAACGCGTGGCTTTGCGCTGTGCGGGGCTAGTGAAGAGGTTTGCGGATGTCACGGCCGTTAATGGGCTCGATTTGGAAGTGTACGCCGGAGAGTGTTTTGGGTTGCTTGGGCCAAACGGGGCGGGGAAGACGACTACGGTCGAGATACTCGAGGGGCTGACGCCGTCAGATGAAGGAACGGTCGAGTTGTTGGGCCAGCACTGGAATTCGGGCAACGATCAGGCGCTGCGCGAACGTATCGGAGTCCAGTTGCAGGAGACGCAACTGGCCGAGAAGGTGACGGTTGTCGAGACGATTCGTCTGTTTCGGAGTTTCTACAAGCGCGGCCACGACGTAGACGAGGTTATTCATACCGTCGCGCTTGAAGAGAAACGTAACGCGCGAGTCGGCAAGCTCTCGGGTGGGCAGAAACAACGACTCGCCGTTGCCTGTGCACTCGTCAGCGATCCGGAGTTGTTGTTTCTGGACGAGCCGACGACAGGTCTCGATCCGCAGGCACGTCTGTCGTTGTGGGACATCGTCGAAAAGTTTCGCGCGGGCGGCGGCACCATTCTCCTGACGACGCACTACATGGAAGAAGCGACACGTCTGTGCGACCGGGTAGCGATCATGGACCATGGAAAAATGATCGCGCTTGGCACACCCGCCGAGCTGATTGAGTCACTCGGCGCGGATCAAATCATCGAATTCAGCGTCACCAAGCCGCTCGAAGACGAACCGTTAATGCAGCTTCCAGCTGTGAATCATTTGCACAATCGAGGCGAGGTGTATGCACTGACGGTGGCTGAGATCAGCATAGCTTTGCCGGCGCTGCTCGCCGAGATCAAACGTCAGCAGTCGGAGCTCGTCACACTCACGACACACCAGGCGACACTCGAAGACGTATTCGTCAGTTTAACCGGGAGAATGCTGCGCGATGGCTGAGACGAGCGAGACTCTAATCGATCGACCAAAATCAAAACCCGCAACGTCGCAGTCTCTCCATCCACTCGTTGAGCTGACCTTGACGCGCATACGCGAGTTTCTGCGCGAACGTGAGGCCGTGTTCTGGGTCTTCATCTTTCCCGTGTTGATGACGTTTGCGCTCGGAATCGCTTTTCGCAACACATCGCCTGATAAAACGCCGGTCGCGGTCGAAGCAGATGCGCGAGCGAGCGAGACTGCGAGTTTGCTGTCGCGCTCATCCGATATTACTGCGACGGTCATGAGTCCCGATCAGGCAACGCAGGCATTGCGAAGCGGCAAAGTGGCGATTGTCGTCAAACCAAAAGTTGACACTTTCGAATATCGTTTCGATCCGACGAGGCCGGAAAGCCGGACTGCCAGACTGCTGGTTGACGACGTCTTGCAAAGAGGAAAGGGAAGAACCGATGTCGTGAGCGTGGGAGACGAAACGATCACCGAACCGGGCGCTCGTTATGTCGACTTCCTCGTTCCCGGTTTGATCGGAATGAACTTGATGGGAAGCGGTTTGTGGGGACTCGGATTTACCGTGGTGATTGCGCGGTCGCGAAAGATCCTCAAGCGTTTTGCCGCTACGCCGATGCGGCGTTCGCACTACCTGCTTTCATTCATGCTCTCGCGTCTCGTGTTTCTCGTGCTTGAAGTCGCGGCTGTTGTTATCTTCGCGACGCTCGCTTTTGGGTTTACAGTGCGGGGCTCGTGGTTGAGTGTGGCTCTGATCACGATGCTCGGCGGTTTCACGTTTTCCGGAATCGGATTGCTGGTGGCTGCTCGACCGACGACGATCGAAGGTGTGTCGGGCTTGATGAACTTCATCATGCTGCCGATGTGGTTGCTGTCAGGCACGTTCTTTTCGTCGGAACGGTTTCCGCAGGTCTTGCAGCCGTTTATTCAGGCACTGCCGCTGACGGCGCTCAACAACTTGCTGCGGGCGTTGATGAACGAAGGCGCGCCACTGGCCTCTCATTGGGCTCCGATTGCGATACTGTTGGCGTGGTGCGTCGTGAGTTTTATCGTTGCGTTGAAGATCTTCAAGTGGCAGTGACCACGGATCAGACGGATCGATAACGGATTTTTGATGACTAGTGAAAAAGAGCCGATTTGGCCTCCGCTGCTTGCAATGCTCGCGGTCGGAGGTTTGTACGCAGCGTTACCGGAGACTCTGCTGGCCGGTGCGCCGCGCTGGCTGCTCGTGGCGATTATCGTTGCGATGCTGATTCCGATGTTGATCTTTCACTACATCGGCAACCACGCTCTGCATCAAACGCTCGGTTATTTTCTGAACAGCATCGTTACTGTCGCGCTGATTGTTTCGCTCGTGTTACTCCTGATGGAGGTGACGAAACATGAGGTGTCGCCACCCAAACTGTTACGTTCTGCTGCTTCACTATGGATTGCAAACATCCTGATCTTCGCCTCGTGGTACTGGCGCCTCGATGGCGGCGGACCACAGGAACGAGCTCGAACACCCGGACACACAGATGGAGCGTTCCTTTTCCCGCAGATGACCATGCCGACGGAAGCGAAAATTGCTGCAGGTGAACAGGAGTGGGAGCCGAACTTCGTCGATTATTTGTTTCTCGCTTTCAACACCAGCACCGCGTTCTCACCAACTGACGTTCCCGTGCTCTCTCGTTGGGCCAAGAGTTTGATGATGGTCCAGTCGGTGTTTTCGTTGCTGGTTATTGCCTTGCTTGCGGGACGTGCAGTGAATATTCTTTAGCCACAAAAAAGCACAAAAACATGACTGAAGCCGCGCACTCGAAACCAGAACCGATCAGAGAGATCGATATCCTCTGGCTGACGGCTGGGCTCAGTTGTGATGGCGACACGATTGCCGTCACCGCGGCCACCCAGCCGAGCCTCGAAGAAGTTCTCCTCGGCGGCATTCCCGGCATTCCGAAAGTGCGTTTTCACAATCCGTTCCTGGCTTATGAAAATGGCGACGAGTTTGTGGAGTTCTTCTATAAAGGAGTGGACGGTCGCATCGATCCGTTCATCCTCGTCGTGGAAGGCTCGATTCCGAACGAAAAGAACAAAGCTGAAGGTTACTGGGCGTCGTTTGGAACCGATCGTGAAACGGGACAACCAATCACGACTTGCGAGTGGATCGACAAACTCGCCCCACGCGCGTGGGCTGTTATCGCAGCCGGCACTTGCGCGACGTATGGTGGCATTCACGCCATGGAAGGTAATCCGACCGGCGCGATGGGGCTCGCCGATTATCTTGGTTGGGAGTGGAGATCGAAGGCTGACATTCCGATCGTTTGTGTTCCTGGTTGTCCGGTCCTACCTGACAATTTTATGGAGACGCTGCTGTATCTGCTGTACCAGGCGAGTGGACGCGCTCCGGCGATTCCGCTCGATGAGGCACTTCGTCCCACGTGGCTTTTTGGACAGACGGTTCACGAGGGTTGCGATCGTGGCGGCTATTACGAGCAGGCACAGTTTGGCGAGCATTACGGTTCGCGCGAGTGCATTGTGAAACTTGGTTGTTGGGGACCAGTGGTGCAATGCAACGTTGGCAAGCGCGGATGGATCAATGGTATTGGTGGTTGTCCGAATGTCGGCGGCATTTGTATTGGTTGCACGATGCCTGGGTTTCCGGACAAGTTCATGCCGTTCATGAATCAGCCGCCGGGGTCGTTGTTGTCGTCGAACGCGGTGATGACGTACGGCAAAGCGATTCACGCGCTGAGAAAGTTTACGCAGGCGTCGCTGAACAGAGAGCCGGCGTGGCGCCGCCGCGACAGGTAAACCACAGATTACACAGATTAAGAAACCGATCTGCGTAATCTGTGGATAAGGTGATGGAAGAAAGAAGTCCCAATCTCGGCTTGAATGAGGCGGAGGGCATTCTGCAGCAACTCGCCTCTGCGTTTCCGCTCGTCAATACAGTCACTGTTCCGTCATTGTCCGGACCTGCCCGTGACCTTCCGTTGCCGGAGGTTGACGCACGTTACCAGACACTCATCGAACAGATTCCCGCAGTTGTCTTCATGGCTTTTCTCGAAAAAGGTATCGGCGAGGCGTACGTGAGCCCGCAGATCGAAGCAATCCTCGGCTTCACACAGGAAGAGTGGCTCAACGATCCGGTGCGTTGGTATCAACAGATTCATCCCGACGACAAAGATCGCTGGAGTGTGGAAGCCGCTGAATTGTTTCTACTCGGCAATCCGTTGAAGTCGCTTTATAGAGTAATTGCGCGTGACGGCCGCGTCGTTTGGTTTCACTGCGAAGCGAAGATGGTTCGCAGTCACGACGGCCGGCCGTGGTTCATTCATGGCGTGGGTTTCGACATTTCTGAACTGAAGATCGCCGAAGAAGCACTAAAGAAAAGTGCGGAACAGTTGAAAACTCTTTCGCGACGCTTGATGGAAGTGCAGGAAATGGAGCGTCGCAACATCGCGCTCGAGTTACACGACGAGATCGGTCAGGTCCTCACCGGTTTGAAGCTCACGCTTGAGGTCAGTACAAAACTACCGCCGTCAGAAGTCGGCGACAGCATTGTGCAGGCAAGTGGTCTGGTTAACGAACTGATGGCGCGTGTGCGCAAGCTCTCATTAGATCTGCGGCCCGGAATGTTGGACGACCTCGGTTTGTTGCCGACACTCTTGTGGCACTTCGAACATTACACAGCGCAAACTCACGTGAAGGTAAACTTCAAGCACAGCGGACTCGAAAGAGAGCGCTTTGCGCCTGAAGTTGAAACTGCAGCTTATCGAGTCGTGCAGGAAGCGCTGACAAACATTGCGCGTCACGCGAACGTGCACGAAGCGACGGTAAGAGTTTGGACACACCAGGACACCCTCTCGATCGAAATCGTCGACGGCGGACATGGATTCGACTTAGATACAGTCGTCGCACAGGAGACGAGCGGTTTGGCGGGAATGCGTGAACGGGCTACGCTCGCGGGAGGCGAGTTCAGGATCGAATCAGCCCTTGGCGAAGGAACGCGTCTACTTGCAGAATTGAGCATCAAGCGCCAGAAAGAGGCACAGAGATGACCACGATTGTCCTCGCAGATGATCATCACATTGTCCGGCAGGGCTTGCGTGCGTTACTCGAAGTCGAGACAGATCTGAAGGTTGTTGGCGAAGCGGGTGATGGCCTCGAAGCAGTGCGTAACGTCGAAATACTGAATCCCGGAGTTTTGGTGCTCGACCTTATGATGCCCGGCCTCAACGGTCTCGACGTCCTCAAACAGATCAAGAAGCGATCGCCTCACACGCATATCGTAATTCTGTCGATGTACGCGAATGAAGCATACGTGCTGGAGGCGCTCAGTCACGGCGCGTCGGCTTATGTATTAAAGGACTCGAGCTCGGCGGATCTGGTGATGGCGGTACGTGAAGCCGCGGCTGGGCGTCGTTATCTCAGTCCGCCGCTTTCCGATCGCGCGATCGAGGTCTATCAGGAAAAAGCCAAGGCCGCGACGCTCGATCGTTACGAAACTCTCACCACGCGGGAGCGCGAAGTGTTGCACATGGCGGCAGAAGGACACACAAATCCTGAGATCGCGACGCGTTTGGGAATTAGTTCGCGAACAGCCGAAACTCATCGTTCAAACCTCATGCACAAGCTCGATCTGCACACACAGGCAGACTTGATCCGGTTCGCCTTGCGACGGGGCATTATTCCTATGGAAGAGTAGAACACGGATAAACGCGGATCGAAGGCCACGATTTAGACACGATTTCGACAGAAAAATACGGAAGTTTTGTCCTCGAACTACGTAGGTCTACGAATAGACTACGGTCACCCCCACGAACATAATCCAAGTCCCTTCGCTTAAGTTTCGTGTGTTCGCCTTCTGAGAGGAGAAATCTATGGCGGCAGAAACTGTCCCGTATGGTCGTGTCACGCAACGACCACCGGCGGTCAAAGATATTCACATTGTGTGGATTACAGCAGGGCTTGGTTGTGACGGCGATTCAGTTTCAATTACTGCCGCAACCCAGCCGAGCGTGGAAGATGTGGTGATGGGGGCCATACCGGGACTCCCAAATGTTCACCTGCACAATCCGGTGCTCGCGTACGAAGTCGGCGACGACTTCATGAAGTATTTTTATCAGGCCGAGCAAGGACTCATCGATCCGTTCGTGTTGGTCGTCGAAGGCTCAATTCCGAACGAGAATTTAAGCGGCGAGGGGTATTGGGCCGCGATGGGAACCGATGGCATGACCGGCCAGCCCATAAAAACTACGGAATGGATCGACCGCCTTGCGCCGAAAGCGCTGGCGGTTGTTGCTATTGGGACTTGTGCGACTTACGGCGGCATTCATGCGATGGCCGGAAATCCGACCGGCTGCATGGGACTCGCCGATTATCTGGGTTGGGATTGGAAAACGAATGCCGGAATTCCGATCGTCAACGTTCCCGGTTGTCCCGTTCAGCCGGACAACTTCATGGAAACAGTGCTTTACCTGCTTTATGTCGCGGCCGGTCTCGCGCCAATGATTCCACTCGACGAAGCCGGACGACCAACATGGCTGTTTGGTGCGACTGTTCACGACGGCTGCGATCGAGGCAGCTATTACGAACAAGGCGAATTCGCCTCCGAGTATGGATCGCCGACATGTCTCGTGAAGCTTGGCTGTTGGGGACCGGTGGTTAACTGCAACGTTCCCAAGCGCGGTTGGATGGCAGGTATCGGTGGTTGTCCCAACGTCGGCGGCATTTGTATCGGCTGCACCATGCCCGGATTTCCGGACAAGTTCATGCCGTTCATGGATGAACCTCCCGGCGCCAAGGTCTCATCGGTTGCAATCGGCGTCTATGGCGCGGCGATTCGCAAGCTTCGCAGCCTAACAAATGCAACTGTCAACAAAGAACCAAAGTGGCGGCATAACCGACCTGAGTTGACCACTGGCTACAGCGCGCCCAGTCTGCAGATTAAGGAGCGATCGTCATGAGTACGCAAACAGTTACATCTACTCCTGCAAAGCCTCGGACTCTGGTCGACATGAATTGGGATCCGATTACTCGCATTGTGGGTAGTCTGGGCATTTACACAAAAATCGATTTTGCGAATCGCGAAGTCGCTGAGTGTTACAGCACGTCGTCGATTTTTCGCGGTTACAGCATCTTCATGAAAGGCAAAGATCCGCGTGACGCGCACTTCATTACTAGTCGCATCTGCGGAATTTGCGGCGACAATCACGCCACCTGTGCGACTTACGCGCAGAACATGGCTTTCAATGTCCGGCCGCCGGCAATGGCCGAGTGGATCGTGAATCTCGGCGAGGCGGCCGAATACATGTTTGACCACAACATCTTCCAGGACAATCTGGTCGGCGTCGATTTCTGCGAACAGATGGTCAGGGAAACAAATCCGAGTGTTTGGGAAAAAGCAAAGACAACCGAGGCGCCGCACGCGGCCGATCACGGTTATAAAACCATCGCCGACATCATGACGGCGCTCAATCCCTTCAGCGGCGAGTTTTATCGCGAGACGTTGCATGTCAGCCGTTACACGCGCGAGATGTTCTGTCTGATGGAAGGTCGACACGTTCATCCGTCGACGTTGTATCCCGGCGGCGTAGGCACCGTGCCGACGATTCAACTTTTCACCGATTACATCACTCGTTTAATGCGCTACTGCGAGTTCATGAAGAAAGTAGTGCCGCTACACGACGATCTTTTCGACTTCATGTACCAAGCGTTGCCCGGTTACGAGAAAGTTGGTCAACGTCGCATTTTGCTTGGTTGCTGGGGATCGTTCCAGGATCCGGCGGTTTGCGATTACACCTACCAGAACATGAATGCGTGGGGCAATGCGATGTACGTGACGCCGGGCGTTGTTGTCGATGGCAAACTCGTCACGACTGACCTGGTTGATATCAATCTCGGTATTCGCATTCTGCTCGGCAGTTCGTACTACGACGACTGGGAAAGCAGTGAGGTCTTTGTCGATAAAGATCCGCTCGGCAATCCGGTCGACAAGCGCCATCCTTGGAACCAGACGACGATTCCACGTCCACAAAAGAGGGACTTTGACAACAAATACACGTGGGTGATGTCGCCGCGCTGGTATCACAAGGATGAACCGGGCGACAAGAAGTATCTCGCACTCGACACCGGCGGTGGTCCAATTGCTCGTTTCTGGGCGACTGCACTCGCAGGCAAGGTCGACATTGGTTACGTCAAGGCGACTGGAAACAGTGTGAAGATCTACTTGCCGAAGACGGCGATGAAGCCTGAGGTCGAGTTTGAGTGGAAGATTCCGAAGTGGAGTAATGCGATCGAACGCGATCGGGCACGCACGTACTTTCAGGCTTACTCGGCGGCGTGCGCGCTCTATTTTGCCGAACAGGCAATGGCGGAGTTGCATGCTGGTCACACGAAGACATGGTCAGAATTCAAAGTGCCATCGGAAGCGATTGGTTGCGGATTTCACGAAGCGGTTCGCGGTGTGTTGTCGCATCACGTCGTAATTCGCGACGGCAAAATTGCGAACTATCATCCGTATCCACCGACGCCGTGGAATGCAAATCCGCGTGATATTTACGGCACGCCTGGTCCGTATGAAGATGCGGTCCAGAACACGCCAATCTTCGAGGAAAACGGCCCCGATAATTTCAAGGGTATCGACATCATGCGCGCGGTGCGCAGCTTCGATCCTTGTTTACCCTGCGGTGTTCACATGTACCTGGGCAACGGCAAGGTTTTGGAGACGCACCATTCACCAATGTTCGGAATGGTGAAATAGAATCCGCGTTTATCCGCGGAGATCAGCGGCCAAAAATGACTCAATCAATCGGGAAGATCGAGGAACTCGTAAAGACGATCGAGAGTCTGCCGGATCCGGAGGCGAGGGCAAGTGCGCTGGCGTTGGTGCAGGCGCTGATGGATTTTCATGGCGAGGCCCTCGATCGTCTGATGGAACTTGTGGCTTCGCAGGGAGAGCCGGGGTATTCGATCTTCGACAAGTTCAGCAGCGATGAGTTAGTAAGCAACCTGCTGTTGTTATATGGACTGCATCCATTGCCAATCGAGACGCGTGTTCTGCAGGCTCTGGAGAAAGTGAAGCCGCATCTCGATTCGCACGGAGGCAGTGTTGAATTGCTCGAGATTAACGAAGGCGTGGTTCGTCTGCGTCTTCAAGGCACTTGTAAAGGATGTCCGTCATCCGCGGACACTCTGAAACTCGCGATCGAGGCTTCAATCTTCGCAGCGGCACCCGACGTCGTGTCGATTGAAGCTGAAGGTGCAATCGAAACGAAGTCGTCAGCCAGCTTCGTGCAGATTGCCAAAGCGGCCGGCAACGGCGGTTACAGCATTGCGAATTGCCAGTTGCCAAACGATTCAAAGGTGCCGGCCTAAAAGGATTTGCGATTGGAAAGCAGCTACGACGTTCTCAAGCGGTTTGTGCGCGCGCGTTCAGTCGCGGCGGAACGTTGTGATTTGTGCAGCATCGAGTTGGGAACGAGCCACCCTCATCTGGTAGAGCCAGCAACACGAAGGTTGGTTTGTGCGTGTCAGGCTTGCGCCATTCTTTTTAGTGGCGCGGCTGAGACGAGGTACCGGCGGGTTCCTGAAACGGTACAGTACCTGCCGGACTTTCAGTTGTCGGATGCGCAATGGGAAGGCCTGATGATTCCGATCAACATGGCCTTCTTTTTTCAAAGTAGTGAGACTGGAAAGGTAATTGTGTTGTATCCGAGTCCAGCAGGTGCTACCGAGTCGTTACTCGATTTCGATTCGTGGCAGGAGATCGTCGAGTGCAATCCGGTGTTGCAGGATATGCAGACAGACACTGAGGCGTTGCTGGTTAATCGCGTGAAGGGAGCGTCTGAGTATTTCGTTGTTCCAATCGATCAGTGTTACCGGCTCGTCGGCTTGATTCGAACCAAATGGAAAGGGCTTTCCGGCGGCACGGAAGTTTGGGAAGCCATCAATAACTTTTTCGCGGAAATGAAAGAGAGAGCGGCGCCGGCTGGAAAGGTGGCACATGCCTGAGCTGAATTTTTCAGTCGACAGTGCCGAAGCGGTGTCGTTTGCTGCGGCTCCGTTATTGTCGTTCAAGCTGCGTATTCGCAACGCGAACGATGCCGAAAGAATTCAATCGATCGCTTTGCGTTGTCAGGTTCAAATCGAAACGACCAAGCGCAAGTACTCGGCAACGGAACAGGAACAACTCTTCGAGCTCTTTGGCGAGCCGGAGCGTTGGGGACGGACACTGCGCTCGATGCTCTGGACGCATACGAGCGCAGTTGTCCCTCCGTTTCAAGGCGAGACGGTCATCGAGCTGCCGGTGCCTTGTACATTCGATTTCAACATCGCCGCCACCAAATATTTCGCGGGTTTGGAGGATGGCGTGGTGCCGCTGAACCTCATGTTCAGCGGCACAATTTTTTATGAGCGAGAGGATGCGGGTCTGCAAGTCGAACAGATTTCGTGGAACAAGGAAGCGCAATTCAGGCTCGCCGTCAGTGTCTGGCGTGACATGATGGATCACTACTACCCGAACACTGCCTGGTTGTGTTTGCGTCGCGACGTTTTTGAACAATTGACTCGATACAAGATGGACCACGCTTTTACAACGTGGGACCAGGCGATCGAGAGTCTCATTCCCGTTCCTGCCAAAGTCGCCGAAGAAGAGCTTGTTATTGAAGGGAGTTTGCCCTCGTGAAAGCTGCGGCCCAACGGGTTAAGGAAAGTAGTCTCGTGGAGCGCATCGCCGACGCCGTGCTCTATGAAGGTTACATTCTTTATCCGTATCGACCGTCTTCGGTGAAGAATCAGCAGCGTTGGAACTTCGGCGTGCTTTGTCCCGAGCCGTATGCGGTCGCGCAAGGCGGCACGGAAAGCTCGACGATGCGGACCGAGTGTTTGATAGAGACGGATTCATCGGCGACGATGGATGTGAAGGTGAGATTCCTTCACCTGATGCAGCGAGATATTGTTAATGGTGAAAGAGTTTTACAGACGTGGCAGGAAGCCGTCGAGCGCGAGGTTGTAGTTACACAGATCAGACTTTCGGAGACTGGATCGAGTCAGTCCGTCAGATTTCGTTTTGCCGGCTCGCGAACAACTGAACCACGAATCGATGAAACGTCCAATGAGCCTGCCGGATTGATTGTACGTACGCAACGGGAGCTTGCCGGCGGAATTGAGATCTCAGCTACTCCCGTCAATCACCAATTGCTGAAGGTTTCAATCATCATTCGCAATTTGACAGTTTTTGAAAATGCCGATCAGCGTTCACGCGATGACGCGCTCATGCATTCGTTAGTTTCCGCGCACACGATTGTGGAAACACAAAACGGTGCGTTCGTTTCGCTTCTCGATCCTCCCGAGAACTACAAAGCCGCCGCATCGGGTTGTGTGAACACTGGAACCTTTCCAGTGCTCGTTGGCGACGAAGGTGATCGCAACTGCGTGCTTTCGTCGCCAATTATTCTTTACGACTACCCACAGATCGCTCCCCAAAGCGCCGGAAATCTATTTGATGGAACTGAGATCGACGAGATCCTAACGTTGCGAATCATGTCGTTGACTGACGACGAGAAACGCGAAATGCGCAGTGCAGACGAGTTGGCGCGACAGTTATTAGAACGAACCGAATCGCTCTCCCCCGAACAAATGTTGAACCTGCACGGAGTAATGAAGAAAACTTAATCCGCGTTCGTCCGCGTTCATCCGCGGCTAAAACTGTATGAACGAATGGGAATGGCAATTACTCGAAGACAAGACTTATCTCGATGTCGTTATTTCGAATGGTATTGAGCTGAGACCGGGTTATCGTGTGCGTCTGAAGCCACGAGCACGCGGCGACATTTTTGATCTGGCGCTGACGGATAAGTCCGCAATGATCGAAGCGATTGAAGAAGACTACGAAGGCCATGTGCATCTCGCCGTCGTACTCGACGACGATCCGGGTCGAGACCTCGGAATGTTACGCCGACCCGGCCATCGGTTCTTTTTCTCTGTCGAAGAGGTTGAGCCTTTGTCGCAAAACGGCAAAGTGGAAACAGAGTGATGTCGCAGCCAACTATACTGATAGCGGGCATTGGAAATATTTTTCTCGGTGACGATGCGTTCGGCTGTGAAGTGATCAAAGAGTTGAGCCGTCGCAACTGGCCGGACAACGTGCGAGTGGTCGATTTCGGAATTCGCGGCTTCGACCTCGCCTATGCGATGCTCGACGAGCATGACTTAACGATCTTTGTAGATGCAACGCCGCGCGGAAACGCACCGGGCACGCTTTATACGATCGAACCCGACCTGAGTGAACTTGAATCATTCGAGGGAGACGTGGTGCTCGAGACACATGGCATGGACCCGATGAAGGTGTTGCAGATGGTGAAGTCGATGGGTGGACAGTTCAAGAAGATCCTGCTCGTCGGCTGTGAGCCTGAAACATTTGGTCCGGAGGAAGGTTTGTTTGAACTGAGTGAAGTGGTCCAGGCAGCGGTGCCCGAAGCTGCGAGGATAGTCGAAGGTCTGGTCGCTAAACATCTCAAGCAGTCGTTTCAAATGATTGGGTAAAAAGGGGGGAAGGACATGGGAGAGAAAAGGGAAGTTTGCGAACATAAGGGTGGCATTCGGTTTTTGAAAGTCATTGGCGGTCTCACGATCGCGATGCTGGCATTCGCCGTCATAACTCAAATGAACGACATTCGCCGCTACATCAAGATTTCGACGATGTAGGCGGTACAGGAGATCGGTATGGCAACTAATGATGCTGACGACTCGAAAGACATTTTATATCTCGTCGGAGGAGTGGCATTGCTGATCGCGGGAGCTGGTCTGATCCTGGCCCATCCGCAAGTGCGGCAACAGGTGAGGAATGGTCTCGACCGGTTCGTTCCCGGAATTCCGAGTAATTTATCAGGATCTCTGGCTGCGATCGTGCCGGATTTCCAACGGTACATGAAGCTACGATCTATGTGAGTCTACAAAAGGCACAAGCATGAGTTCTCAAGCTGCTACCGGCGTTGCGCATTATCGTGTTGACGCAGCGGCAAGCACTTTTACGATTCAGGCGTTTGCGGAAGGATTGTTGTCGGCCTTCGGACACGATCCGATGTTTGGCGTCAAAGATTTTCAGGGAGAAGCGGATTTTGTGCCTGGCACATTTGAAAATGCTTCACTGAAACTCACCGTCAAGGCAAGCTCGCTGGCGGTAGTGAACGACGTCAAGGAGAAAGATCGCTTGGACATGGAACGCATGATGCGTGACGAGGTGCTTGAGACTGGAAAGTACCCGGAGATTGTCTTTCAGAGTAGCAACATTTCGCTGAGTCGGTCGGGACCGGATCGTTATCGCGCGCGCGTGATCGGCGATCTAACGTTGCATGGCGTGACGCAAAAGAATATCTGGCTCAACGGTGAAGTGAATCTGACGCCTGACGGATTGCGAGCGAAAGGTGATTTCACGCTCAAGCAGGCTGACTACAAGATCAAGCTGGTTTCTGTTGCGGGGGGCACGCTCAAGATCAAGAACGAGGTGAAAGGTTCTTTCGACATCACGGCGCGGAGCGCGAGTTAGATGCACGAACTTTCAGTCGCGATGAGCATGATCGAAATGGCGAGCGAGGAAGTTGAGCGTCGTGGCGGCGGGCGTGTGACTGCCTTGTATCTCAAACTCGGACCGTTGTCAGGTGTCGTCAAAGAGGCGTTGGAGTTTTCGTACGAGATCGCGTGTCAGGGAACGGCGCTGGAAGGATCGCAACTGATCGTCGAAGACGTGCCGGTCACAATCTATTGTTCGAGTTGCCGGACTGACCAGTTTGTCGAATCGATCCAGAGTCTGCGTTGTCCTGACTGTGGTGAACTCAGCAACGACGTGAGACAAGGACGAGATCTCGAAGTCGTCGCACTCGAACTCGAAGAGGATCCACTGATGGTGCAGGATGCTTTAAGAAAATCTGCGTAATCTGTGGATGGGATCAATATGAGCAGCCAGCCGCGCATGGTTGAAGTCAGGCAAAACGTTCTTAAGCAGAACGATTTGCTGGCGCGTGCTCTGCGCCAACGTTTTGCAGACGCTGGTGTGGTCGTCATCAGCATGGTCTCGACGCCCGGCGCCGGCAAAACAGCTCTCCTCGAATTCACTCTGAAAGAACTGCGTGCTCGCGGCATGCGCGTGGCGGCGCTCGTTGGAGATCTCGCGACCGAGAACGACGCACGGCGTTTGGCTCGCAGTGAAGCGCCTGTGAAACAGATCGTCACCGGAACAATCTGTCACCTCGACGCAGACATGGTCCAAAAGGCGCTCGACGACTGGACCCTCGCTGACCTCGACATGCTGTTCATCGAGAACGTTGGCAATCTCGTTTGTCCTTCGAGCTACGACCTAGGCGAACAGTTGCGACTGGTATTGATGTCGGTCACTGAAGGTGAAGACAAGCCTTTGAAGTATCCAACGATCTTCAATACTGCGGACGTTTGCGTGATCACAAAGATGGATCTTGCCGAGGCGGTTGAGTTTGATTTGGAAGCGGCGCACGCGAGTATTCAGGCGGTTAGACCGGGTATGCAAACGATCGAATTGTCAGTAAAGAACGGCGTGGGTGTCGATCGTTATTTAGATTTTTTGCACTCGCAAGTAGCCCAGAGACTTGCGGTCGGATGAGGTCGGTATTCGCAATCGCAGTGGGCTGTTGTCGCACGCATCCGCTGCTGCCATCGCGATACCGACCTCAACGCGAAGACCGTGACAACAAGAGCGCAGATCATTGTGCGGGGCATTGTCCAGGGCGTGGGCTTTCGGCCGTTCGTCTATTCGAATGCGAGTCGGCGCGCACTCCATGGCCGCGTCTTGAATAACGCTGCGGGCGTGCTCATCGATCTGGAAGGTGAAGCTTCCGAGATCGATCACTTCGTTCACGAACTGCAATCAAATCCGCCGCCACTCGCGTCGATCGAGTCGATCGAACGTCTCGCGGATCTCGTTCCACTCGACTACGCCGACTTCCAGATTCTTGAGAGTGATTCTGTTGGACGAAAGTCTGCCGCCGTGTCGGCTGACGTTGGCACGTGTGACGATTGCCTACGCGAACTCTTCGATAAGTCCAACCGTCGTTATCGTTATCCATTTATAAACTGCACAAACTGCGGGCCTCGTTTCACCATCGTCAAGAGAGTTCCTTACGATCGGAAAAACACGACGATGCAGTCGTTCGAGATGTGTGCTGCTTGTCGTGATGAGTACGAGAATCCGCTCGACCGGCGTTTTCATGCGGAGCCGACAGCGTGCGAGGTTTGTGGGCCGTGCCTGCATTTGTTGGATCGCGAGGGCAGATACTTATCAGGCGACGCGGTCGCGACAGCGGCGACGTTGTTGAACGCAGGCAAGATTCTGGCGATCAAAGGTATTGGAGGATTTCATCTGGCTTGCGATGCACTCTCCAAAGAAGCAGTTGCGGAGTTGCGTGGCAGAAAGTTTCGCGAAGACAAGCCGTTTGCACTCTTGGCGCGATCAGTCGAGATGATTCGTCATTTTTGCAGGATTTCAAGCAATGAAAGCGCGTTGCTTGAATCGCCTGCGCGGCCAATCGTTCTGCTGGAGCGGAAGCGAGGCAATGCGATCCCGCGGGCCGTCGCTCCCGGCGTGAACACGCTCGGGTTCATGCTTCCTTATGCGCCGCTTCATTACCTCTTACTCGAGTCGCTAAATCGACCACTCGTGATGACGAGTGGAAATATCTCGGACGAGCCGATCTGTTTCCGCGACGACGATGCGAATACACGATTGAATGACATCGCCGATTACTTTCTCGTTCACGATCGCCCGATCCACATTCGCACTGACGACTCGGTTGTTCGCAGCTTCAACGAGCGTGAAATGGTGCTGCGACGTTCGCGCGGGTTTGCCCCGGCGCCGATCCGGACGTCGTTTAAGTTTGAGCGCAGCATTCTCGCGTGTGGGGCGGAGTTGAAGAATACGTTCTGCCTGGCGCGCGAACACAGCGCTTTTGTCAGTCATCACATTGGCGACCTGGAGAATTTGGAAACGCTGCGTTCGTTCACCGAAGGCATTGAGCACTACAAACACCTGTTTGATATCGATCCGGAAGTCGTCGCCTACGATCTGCATCCTGAATATCTTTCGACGAAGTTTGCCCTCTCGCTAGAGAACGTCTCCGACAAGTTTGCGGTTCAGCATCATCACGCGCACGTTGCCAGTTGTATGGCCGACAACCAGATCGATGGTGAAGTAATCGGCGTTGCTTTTGACGGGCTTGGGTTTGGTCTCGATGACAAGTTGTGGGGCGGCGAGTTTTTCGTGGCTGACCTCTGTGACGCTGAACGTGTCGCGCATCTCGCGAACGTGCCGTTACCAGGCGGCGCAAAAGCGATCCGCGAGCCGTGGCGACTGGCCGCCGTTTACCTGCAACGCGCGCTCGGCAGCAACTTCCTTGAACTCAGTCTTCCGTTCACGCGAGCGCTCGATCCGGCACGATGGACGACACTCAACAGCATGATCGCAGCGCGAGTGAATTGTCCTGAGACGTCCAGCATGGGGCGACTTTTCGATGCCGTTGCCGGATTGCTGACGTTGCGAAGTTCAGTCAACTACGAGGGCCAGGCTGCGATCGAGTTGGAAGGCATCGCTGAGAGAGTCGCGACCGGCTGTTATGAGTTTCAGATTGCCCGCGACGAGATCTCTGCCGAACCTGTCGTTCGCAAGATTGTCGAGGATCTGCTCGACGATGTGCCAATCGGCCAGATCTCGGCGCGGTTCCATTTGAGCGTCGCTCACTTAATCGTGAACGTTGCGCAAAAGATCAGAGCAGAGCGGCATTTGAATCGAGTCGTGCTTTCAGGCGGAGTGTTTCAAAACATGTGGCTGCTGGAGCGAGTCACGGGATTACTACGTGAGAGCCATTTCGAAGTTTTCACTCACAGACGCGTGCCCACGAACGATGGCGGCATCTCGTTGGGCCAGGCGGCTGTAGCAAACGCGCGACTGCGTAGAGGTGGTCAGTGATATCTCGGTCCCAAAGACCGACCCACCCGCTACCGCGGGCGGTACTGACCCCATCCAAGTGAGACTCGTGCATGGATACAGTCAGTCGTTTGGAAGAGTCAGTCGCTTGAAATATTGTTGCTCGTGCTTGGACGGGTCAGTCGCTTGGATACGGTCGTTCGTGCTTGGACGGGTCAGTTGCTTGGATACGGTCGCTCGTGCTTGGACGGGGTCAGTACCGTCCGCGGTAGCGGATGGGTCAGTGATTAGTCGTCAATATAGGGAGGGCAAACTGAATGTGCCTGGCGATACCAGGGAAGATTGTTGAGATTGTCGACGTCGAGAATCGCATTGCGAAGGTTGAGGTTGGCGGCGTCAAGCGAAACATCAACATAGGAATGCTTCCCGATAACGAGACGCACGTGGGCGACTACGTGCTGATTCATGTTGGCTTTGCGATGAGCAAGGTCGACGAGCACGAAGCTGAGGAAACGTTGCGCCTGCTCAAGGAACTTGGCGAGTACCAAAACGAGTTTGAGCAGTTTCAAATAGTGGTTGACTGACATGACCAAACCGGACGTCGACAATTTCTCACGTGCTTTCTATCCCTTTCTTCATGACGAGCAAAGGGAGAGCGGGCAATTGATGGAAGACCTCGGCTTCTCGTTGCTCGAGAAGGCACGCGAGAGCGGCGAGATCAAGACGCGGTTTTTTACCGACAATAAAGACAAGATTCTGGCGGCGTCTCTCCAGATGGCCAAAGCATTTCATCGCGGGCGAAAGCTTTTAGTTTGCGGCAACGGCGGCTCCGCCACTGACGCACAACACATCGCGGTCGAGTTCATGCACCCGATCACGGTGGGTCGAAAAGCGTTGCCCGCGATTTGTTTGGCCAACGATATGGCGATGGTTACGGCAGTTGCTAATGACGTCGGCTTCGACGACGTGTTCACACGCCAGATCATCGCATTGGGAAACGAGGGCGATGTGTTGCTCGGAGTTTCGACGAGTGGGAATTCAAAAAATCTGATGCACGCGTTTGCAACTGCGAGACGGTTGAAAATGACGACGATCGGGTTCGCGGGCAGCGACGGCGGTGAGATGGCGGAGCTGGCTCTCGGAGGACTGCTCGATTACTGCCTGACGGTCCCGACGGCGAGTATTCATCGCATTCAGGAAACTCACGTCGCGCTCTATCACATCATGTGGGATCTCGTGCACACGCTGCTGCAGCACAAAGGAATGATGGAAGATGAAATTCATTGATGAATACAGGCAGAGCGATTTGGCGATCACGCTCGCGAAGAAGATCGCTGCGTTGACAAGCCAGCGGCTCAAGCTGATGGAGGTTTGCGGCGGACACACGCACACGATCTTCAAGTATGGAATCGAAGATCTGCTGCCGGAAAACATCGAGATGATTCATGGGCCAGGTTGTCCGGTCTGCGTGATTCCGCTCGGACGTGTCGACGACGCGATTTCGATCGCGCAACAACCCGGCGTCATTTTCACCACTTTTGGCGATGCGATGCGTGTCCCTGGCTCGAAGACGAGTTTGCTCGATGCCAAGGCCGACGGTGCCGACGTGCGCATGGTCTATTCGCCGCTCGACGCGCTGAAGCTCGCGAAGAACAACACGGGGAAACACGTCGTCTTTCTTGGTTTGGGGTTTGAAACGACTGCTCCTTCCACCGCGATGACGATCCTTCAGGCCGCGAAGGACAAGGTCGAAAACTTCAGCGTCTTCTGTAATCACATCACGATCATTCCGGCGCTGAAGGCGATGCTCGACTCGCCCGATCTCAAGCTCGATGGATTTGTCGGGCCCGGTCATGTCAGCACTGTCATCGGAACGCGCTGTTACGATTTTGTACCGCGCGTTTATGGCAAACCGTTGGTGGTGACGGGATTTGAACCGCTCGATGTGTTGCAGTCGGTGTACATGATTGTGAAACAGATCATCGAGGGACGAGCTGAGGTCGAGAACCAGTACGCGCGAGTCGTTTATCGCGAAGGGAATCGCAAAGCACTGGAAGTGCTGTCAGAAGTGTTTGAGCCGCGTGAGTACTTTGAATGGCGTGGACTCGGATCGATCGCGCATAGTGGAATGAAGCTCAAGAGTAAGTACGCGCATTTCGATGCGGAGCTCAAGTTTAGTGTGCCGGGATTGCGTGTGGCTGATCCAAAGGCATGCCAGTGCGGCGAGATACTCAAGGGCGTGAAGAAGCCGTGGGAGTGCAAAGTGTTTGGTACGGCGTGTACGCCGGAGACGCCGATCGGTTCGTGTATGGTGTCGTCGGAAGGCGCGTGTGCGGCGTATTACAATTTTGGGAGACTGTCGAAGATTGCCGCGCGTGCTTAGCCGCGGATATGACGGATGAAGACGGATCGTTATGGTGTCCACACTCTTTGAGAGGGTTGAGCGGGCGCGGCGGCGCAAGCATAAGTTTAGCGACACGCACATCACGCTTGCGCATGGGAGTGGTGGACGCGCGATGCACGATTTGATTGAGGGATTGTTTCTCGAGTATTTCCGGAATCCGCTGCTCGAGCGACTTGAAGATCAGGCTGTCTTCAACGTCTCAGCTTCGCAAATGGCTTACACGACCGACTCGTATGTCGTGTCGCCGATATTCTTTCCGGGTGGTGACATCGGCAAACTCGCGATCAGCGGAACAGTAAACGATCTCGCGATGAGTGGTGCGCGACCGTTGTATCTTTCGTCGGGGTTTATTCTCGAAGAAGGTTTTGCAATTGACGATTTGAAAAGAATACTTTCGTCGATGCGTGATGCTGCGGAAGAAGCAGGCGTAACGGTGGTGACTGGTGACACCAAGGTGGTCCAGAAGGGCAGCGCCGACAAGATCTTTATCAATACTTCCGGAATCGGTGTGATCGAGTCACCTTTGAACCTGTCTTCGTCGCGCGCACAAGCGGGAGACAAAGTGATTTTAAGTGGGACGCTCGGCGATCATGGCACCACGATCATGATTGCTCGAGGCGAACTGGAGTTGGAAACGGACATCGAGAGCGATTGCGCGCCCCTACAATCTCTCGTCGGCGACATGATCGACGAAGCCAAACGTCTCGACGCGCTTGATGGATTGCACTGTTTGCGCGATCCGACGCGCGGCGGTATGGCGACCACGCTCAATGAAATCGCGCTTGCTGCTGAAGTTTGTATCGAGATCCGTGAGGAATTGATTCCGGTGCGCGAGGAAGTTAAGGGCGCTTGTGAGATACTGGGGCTCGATCCACTTTACGTCGCGAACGAAGGGAAACTCGTCGCGATTGTGTCGGCGGATTTAGCCGAACCGCTGGTGGCTCGAATGAAACAGCACCGGTATGGCCCGAACGCGTGCATCGTCGGCGAGGTTAAAGCTGAACCGGGTGGAATCGTTTCCATGCGCACGGGTTTCGGCGGCACGCGCATTGTCGACATGCTCGTAGGAGAACAGTTACCACGGATATGCTAGAAAACCCCGTCTCGCTCAATACGTTTGTGGTCCTGAGTATTGGGCTGGTCTTTGGATTGAAACACGCTACCGAAGTCGACCACGTCGTTGCGATCTCGACGATCGTGAGCCGGCATAAGAATGTCTTTCGCTCAGCCGTTGTCGGAGCGCTTTGGGGTGTGGGCCATACTGTTTCGCTGCTTATCGTCGGTGTGATCGTGTTGTCGCTGCGAATCGCGATTCCTGAAATGGTCAGTAACTGGCTTGAGTTTGCGGTTGCGCTGATGATCATTGGACTCGGCGTCAGTGCTCTTTGGCGTGTCTCGCGCACAAACAACGAAGTTCATATTCACCAGCACGATCACGATGGCGTGTCGCACACGCACGTTCACTTTCACGAAAAAGAAAACAAGCATCAGCCGGCTACGCACGTCGTTCACTCACACGCCGTTTCGCAAGTCGGATGGAAGCCGGTGCTGATTGGAATGGTGCATGGTCTGGCCGGCTCAGGAGCGTTGACCTTGCTGGTGCTCACGCAGATTAGTTCCGCGTTGCTCGGGCTCTTTTACGTGTTGATGTTTGGAGTTGGATCGATTGCCGGCATGCTGTTGATGTCAGGATTGATTGGTTTGCCCTTCGCTTTTGCCTCCAGAAGACTCACTCACCTCCATCAAAGTCTACAGACCGTCGCTGCGGTGTTCAGCATCTGCTTTGGTATTTGGTACGCGTACAAATCAGGTGCCGGCGTCAGCTTATTCTGAGTAATCCTGAGACATCCTGTCTCAATGGTTATGTCAATCAGGTCGCGAAGATTAGTAGTTGTACTTATTCTCTTTGGGGTCTTGCTGATTGCCTGGTTGGTGCTCGCACTAAACTGTCCGAGCGTTGGGATTGCACTCACCAGTCGCGCCCGAAATCTTCACCGCCTAAAGAACCGCACCGCTTTGCCACAAGCAACGGACTTCGATCCGAGAGTTACGCTCGATGCATTGCTCCAGCCTGGCGACGATAGTAATCGTTGGTCCACTAATCATGCGGCAAGAATTCAGGGATACGTGATTGACGTCGCCTTTGCAGGTGTTGAAGCGACAAATTGTTTCAGTCCGTGCCGGCGCGATGTACACATTGTGGTTGCGAGCCGGAAAGATGCTCCGAAGACAGAGCAGGTCGTTGTTGAAGTCACACCAAACTTGCGTAATTGGTCTGAACAAATTCTGCAGCAAGAGTTAGTGGGTCACTGGTGTGAGTTTGAGGGCTGGTTGTATTTCGATGTTGGTCACGCTGAAGAAGCAGAGAACACCGCGCCCAATCGAGTAGGAAACTGGCGCGCAACCGCCTGGGAACTCCATCCCGTCACAAAGATCAGAGTAATCAATTAATTCGGAACGTACTGTAGGGGCGGCCCTCCGTGGCC
>DASWUM010000089.1:0-83481 GCA_036401595.1 Pyrinomonadaceae bacterium | reverse complement strand
CCACGACCGCCGGAATATTCTGATCGCGGACCAATTGATTAAACGCAGGCACATCGGTTCGCATTATCTGCGCGAGCTTCTGCAACTCCGCGTCAATCTGCGTCACCACCTCGTCATACACCGCATACGACTGCGCGTTCGGCGCGGCTTCGGCGCTCCCCACAACCCCGCCAAGCGCGGCGAGCTTATTGTTCAACCGGATCGGAAAATTCAGCGGATCCTGATTACTCTGGTTCTTGGTCTGGTAGAGAGTTTCCTCGATCGTCGTCAGCTTCTTGTTCAGCGCCGTGCCTGCGTCGTTGACGACTTTGAAGTTCGGCTGGCCCGCGACGCGTTTCAAAAGATCCTCAACCTGCTTCCGCACATCGCGAATCTGAATGATCGCATTGTGCGTTTCAGTCAACTTATCGCGAATCTTCAGACCCAGCTCAACTTGCTTCGCGTAATCCGCGGGCGAGGTCGTCAAACGCGGATCGGACTTGATCTCAAAACTCTGCGTGTACGACTTGCCCTCGGCCGTGAGCTTTACCTGATACGAACCCGGCGCGAGCTTTGGACCACGAGTCTCACCGGCCCAAAGGATCATGCCTGGAAAACGCACCGCATCCGGATAGCGCGTGTCCCACACAAAACGATTCAACCCAACTTCAGTCGGGACAGGTGGCGGAGCACCGCCGCCGCCAAAGCCACCACCTTCACCAGCCGGTGGCCCAGCCGGAGCTTGTGTGGCTGCTCCTTCGGCACGCTTCACACGCGCCGTAAACTTTCGAATCGATTTACCAGTCGAATCGAGAAACTCGAGATCGACATCCGTCGTCGGCTTGCTCTTCAACGAGTAATAAACGACCACGCCGTTTGCAGGATTTCTTCCGAGCGTCGCTGTTGGTCCAAGCGGAAAACCACCGCCCGGCATGCGATAACTCTCCTTCGGTTTGTAGAGCTTCGTTTCTGCAGCGGCTTTGAAGCCACCTTCGTCCATCATCTCGTGCAGCACCGGCAGATCGTCGAGAATCCAGAACGCACGTCCCTGCGTTGCCACCACCAACTCCTTTTCGCGTTTCTGAATCGCGAGGTCCGTGATGGGAACGACCGGCAAGTTGAGTTGCAGCGATTGCCAGTGATCGCCGTTATCAAACGAGACATACATGCCGGTTTCAGTTCCGGCATACAACAAGCCGCGCTTGTTAGGATCTTCTCGAATCACGCGCGTGAAAGTCGTGTCGGGAATGCCGGTGGTAATCTTCTTCCACGTCTTGCCGTAGTCGTTCGTCCGATACAGATAGGGCTTGTTGTCGTCCCACTTGTACATCGTGGCCGCGAGATAGGCGGTCGCCGGATCGAACGGCGAAGCCTCCAGCGAATTGATCTGGATCCACTCGGGCATGATGCCGGTCGGAGGTGTGACGTTGGACCAGTTCTTCCCACCGTCACGCGTGAGATAGACAACACCATCATCACTGCCCGTCCAGATCGTTCCCGCCTGTACGGGCGATTCCATCACCGCGAAGATCGTCGCGTAATATTCAACGCTCGTGTTGTCTTTTGTGATTGGACCACCAGACGGTCCCTGTTTCGATTTGTCGTTACGCGTCAAATCGGGACTAATCACCTGCCAACTGCTACCCTCGTCCGTAGTCGCGAACAAAACATTAGCGGCGCAGTACAGCTTGTCTTTGTCGTGTGGCGAGAACAGCAACGGGAAGTTCCATTGAAAGCGATACTTCAACACGTCGGCGCCCGCGCCCATCGGATTGTTTGGATACGGATTGATGTCACGTTGTTGACCGGTGCGATGGTCGCTACGCGTCGTCAAGCCGCCGTACGATCCGGCAAAGACGATCTGCGAATCCTTTGGCGACGGCGCGATCCAGCCCGATTCACCACCGCCAACGTCATACCAATCACTCGTGCCGATACCGCCTTCAGTCGTGCGGCTTGCAATGCGCACGGTTGAATTGTCCTGTTGTGCGCCGTAGACGTTGTAGGGAAAGTCGTTGTCGAGTGCGACGCGATAAAACTGCGCGGTGGGCTGATCCTGATCGGTCCAACTTCTGCCGCCGTTGAAGGAAACGTTTGCGCCACCATCGTTACTCTCGATCATGCGATTCGGATCGTCGGGAGCAATCCACAGATCGTGATTGTCGCCGTGCGGTACGCCGATGCCGGTGAAAGTGCGACCGCCGTCATTCGATCGATAGAAGCCGGTATTCAAGACGTAAACCGTGTCGACGTTTTTTGGATCCGCGTAGATGCGAGTGTAATACCAGGCGCGCTGGCGGAGTCGCCGTTCTTCGTTGATCCTGGTCCAGGTTGTACCGCCGTTGTCGGAACGAAACACGCCGCCGTCTTCGGCTTCGACAATCGCCCAGATGCGATCGGAGTTTGCAGGCGATACTGCGATACCGACCTTTCCTACCATGCCTTTCGGCAGCCCGTTGTTGCGCGTGAGCTCATTCCAGGTATCGCCGCCGTCAGTCGATTTGAAAATTCCGCTTCCCGGACCACCACTCTCGAGCGTCCACGGCTTGCGATAGACTTCCCAGAAGCCCGCATAAAGGATGTTGGGATTTGAAGGATCGATTATCAGATCGATCGCTCCGGCTTTATTGCCGCGGTTCAGAATCTTTTCCCACGTCTTGCCACCGTCTTTCGAACGAAACACACCGCGTTGATCGTTTGGTCCCCATGTATGGCCGAGCGCGGCGACGTAAACGAGATCGGGATTCTTTGGGTGGATGCGAATGCGCGGGATCTGTCGTGTGTCTTCGAGCCCGACGCGCTTCCACGTCTTGCCGGCGTCAGTCGATTTGTAAACACCATCGCCGTACGAGACGTTGCCGCGTATCGGCGATTCACCCATGCCCACGTAAATCGTGTTCGGATCGGAGTCGGCCACTGCGATGGCGCCGACAGATCCCGTTCCAAACACCGAACCGTCGCTCACCGACTCCCAGTTGATACCGCCGTCCGTACTCTTCCAGACGCCGCCTCCGGTCGCACCGAAGTAATAAACGTTCGGCTGCGAGGGAACACCGGTAACAGCCGCCGATCGCCCGCCGCGATAAGGACCGATGCTGCGATACTGCAATTGTTTGAGTAGATCGGTCTGCGCATAAAGCGGGCTCGTCAAAAGAATGACCGCAACGATCAAACGGACAATGAACATTTTTTGAGGGCTCCTTTTAAATCGGATTTTTATCCGTGTCATCTGTGGCTAACTGATCTCTTCGCGCAGTGGGCGGCTCATTAATTCGACAACCGCATCGCGCACGGGTTTGCCGTCGTACAGCACGGCATTCACTTCATTCGTAATCGGCATTTCCAAGCCGACGCGATCGGCAAGCTTCTTCACCGCGCGCGCTGTTTTGATTCCTTCTGCAACTTCATTCAACTCCGCCGTGATCTCGTCGAGCGATCTTCCCTTCCCGAGCTCTTCACCGACAAAACGGTTTCGCGAAAGACTGCCGGTACACGTCAACACCAGATCGCCGAGTCCGGCAAGTCCCATCAACGTTTCCATCTGCGCGCCTTCCCGACGCGCCAAACGTGTAATCTCCGCGAGGCCACGCGTGATGAGTGCCGCGACACTGTTCGATCCGAACCCGAGTCCGGCAGTCATCCCGGCCGCGATTGCCATCACGTTCTTTACGGAACCACCGAGCTCTGTTCCCACGACGTCGGTATTCGTGTAAATCCGCAGGTTCTCAAAACTCAGATCATTCTGCACCGCGCGCGCCGCCGCATTATCTTTACTCGCCGCCACAATCGCCGTCGGATGCCCGTCAACAACTTCTTTCGCGAACGATGGCCCCGACAACGATACAAACGGGTAAGAACTGCCGGCGACCTCTTTCACAATTTCCGAAATACGCTTGGTGGTGTCGATCTCAATGCCTTTTGTCACGCTAACGATGGTCGCTTGCCCGTCGAGCGATGTCACCATTGCGTTCAGCGTCTCTCGCACCGCGTGAGACGGCACCGCGATCAGGACCAGAGACGCTTCAAGCAGTGCTTCCGCGACGTTGACTGTTGCCGCAACATCCCGCGGAATCTCGGTTGAACTCAGATATTGTGAATTCACTCGGTGCTGATTGATCGAATCTACCACTGCCTGGTTTCTGGACCACAGTCGAACTTCATGTCCGGCGCGCGCAGCAGTGACCGCCAAAGCCGTTCCCCAGCTTCCAGCTCCAATGATTGCGATCTTCGTCATCGATTTAGATCTGCGACTCTGTGCCGTGGGCCAATCGCCCGACATTCCCGCGGTGCGCAAAGATGATAAGCGCGGCGCCTACGATCGCCGCTGTTAACAACGGTCGCAAGTCTGCAACGGGCACAACAAACACAGTCTGTAACCAGACGAACAATGGAATCGTGGCCGCGGAGACAATCGAACCCAACGACACGTATCGTGTGGCCGCGACAATCGCGACAAACAAGACACCCGCGCACAACAGAGCGATCGGCGAAAGCACGAGAAAAACTCCAACTCCAGTCGCCACGCCTTTGCCGCCCCGAAATCCCAACCAGACCGGAAAAATGTGTCCGACGATCACTGCAATCGCCGCCGCAGTAATCAGCCACTCCGCATTCGGTCCAGCAATCACTCGCGCTAGCAAAACCGCAGCACTGCCCTTCAATGCGTCGAGCAGAAGCGTCAAAACACCGGCCGTCTTTCCGGCACGGCGCGAAACATTTGTCGCACCTGTTCCACCCGATCCGGTTTCCCTGATGTCAGCCCCCACTTTGCTGCGCACGATCAGGTAACCAAACGGAATCGAACCAACCAGGTAAGCAATTATCACGACGAGCAGTGGTCGCAAGAACCTGACTCCGGAACCAGAATAGATCCGCGCCAAAGATACTTTAATCCGCCAAAAAACCCACGCCGGAAACGTTTTTCACTCAAATTTCATAGACTTCGGAGTCGGCGTGAAGTATTCTGCGGGCGCTTTTCCGGACAAGGCAGTGCCTCAGGATCGCTTTCTCGCTCCAGTCTGACTTCGACGAGTGTTTCCACTCCGTTTCTTGACTTCTTCGTTGGAGACAAATCTATGTCGACGCTCATCTACTTAAAAACTAATTGGCACATTATCGTCGGAATATTGATCGTGGTGGGTTTGGCCGTCTGGGCTTATGTTGATTGGCAATTCGTACAGATGGGGTTGCGTGGCCCGAAAGACACGGTTGGAAACGGCATCACCGTCGGACTCGCCAAAGCCTTCGATAATCGCTCGCTGTCTTTGCGAATTGAAGCCCTCAGCAACAGTCTCGCGAAACTTAAAGTGGTCGACTCGAAAGCCACGGAGAACGTCGGCAAAATTCAAGGCCAAACCTCCAATATGTCTTCGCGTTCAGTGTCGATCGACGTGAACTCGGGCAAAGCACCCACAAAGAACACGCCGGAGGATTCCGGTAAGACCCCACCTTCAAACGGCGAGAGCAAAACATCAGAATCCAAATCCGAAGTCACCTTGGCTGCCGGCGATGTTCTCAACGAGCAGCTCAACCTCGCTTCGCAGATCATGAACCTGCAAACGTTGTATGAGAGATCGTTGACAGATCGACTGATTGGTCAGGAAGCTCGTTTACAAACAGTGCTTGGATTTCAAGTGTCTATTACACCGCCAGCCGGTTTTGAAAACTGCGTCGCCATCGCAGAAATCTCGGTTCGGATGAAGCCCAATCCCTGCGCCGCTGTTCCAGCCAAACCAGTTTCGTTGGTGGCCTTGATTCCACAGGAAAAAACCTATAATTCACAATCGATTAGTTCTGACTCGCGATCGATCGGCGGATCTGCAGTGGCGAGCGTCGTAAGTCTCGGTGTCAACAGCAAAGGCGAATCACGCCAGTTGTTCATCCATCGTGATTCGGACACGGTCGCTTTCGAGCGTAACTCAAACACGAACCCCCAGTTGTTTCCAAACGATGATGCTATCGTCTTCGGCTGGGAATTTCGTCCTGTACTGGGCCGCAAAACAGTTTCTCCGGGCATGAGACAAATGCTCGCCGTTATCGCTCTTCCCAATCCGGATACCAGCGAGCATCAGGAGAATCTATTTCTACAAATCAAAACTCGCTCTTACTGGCGTCGTTACAACAGCGAGACCCAAACGAGCGCGCCCAAGTGGCATTGGTTTCCGCAAAAGATAGACGGATCGCGAGTCTTCGAGACTAAGGAGCAGGAGCTTGCGATTCCAACTACCTCCATGGTTCAGCAGGGCCTGGCGCCGAACGTTGCAAAAATCAGTTGGGTGAATTCGGGCGACAACCTCGCAACCGTTATCGTCAAGGGCGAGAACTTTTTTCCGGGCACAAAGATTCTCGTCGGCGGAAAGGAGCTCAGAGAAGATGACGGCCTGACCTTGAAATCGGACCAGGCGCTCGAGTTTGAAACTAAGCTTTCAGCGATTGCGTCCGGCGATGCCGTGCTCAGTGGACGCTTTGGACGATCTTCACAACTCGAGGCGGCAAAAATCCCAGGCGTGCAGACTCTCTACATCACCCGAGCGGTTATTAAGCAAAGCCGCCGCGGCAGGGACCTGCGGCTCAGTATCGAAGTAAAGGGCATTGATGATAGCGGCGACGATATAGATTTGAACGTCGCGGATTTGGGGCCTCTTCCCGAACCAGTTCTTTTTATTGGTAACGAACCAATCCCCATGCCTTACGACTATTGGCCAGTCGATCCTCATGAGCCGACAGCAATAGATCCAACCGCGCAATCTACCAAAGGCGCTGAATTCAGTTTCGCTAAACCGAGCACGAAGAAATCGATTCGCGTTGAGGCCTGGATTCCGCCGCGAATGTCAGTCACACGAAATTCATCGGTGATGTTTCGCGTGCCGTTCTGTGGACTTGATTATCAGGCGTCGTGGCCACTCCAGTTCTACGATCCGTCGATCACGCGGATCGGGGGAAATGCAGCGGATTCTTACTTCCGCATTTCACACTCACTCTGGCATGAAAAGAAGATGACGGTTGAACTCGACCAGGTTTACGCAAGTGAACCTGAACTTGTAAAGGTCGGCGACGGCGACTATCGATTCAAGATTTCCAACAATCTGCTCGCACAGTATCAGAATTTGATCTTGAGAATCGAAAGTGGAGATGGCTACCTGCTGCAGATACCGGAGGACAAACCAAAACCAAAGCCAGTCCTCGATCTCAACGTCAAGCCGCCGGAAGTTGCTAAAGGAACGATCGGTCCGGCCGAATGGAGTGGAACTGATCTGAATTTGATAACGGCTGCGACACTGGTGATCACGCCGGTTGGTTCCAATTCAACGGCTGCTTCCGTGCGAAAGCCGGCAGCTTTCACCTTTTACGATGGTGGCAAGAAGATCGCGGTTTATTTCGACGTCTCGTCGACCGATGTCCCTGGGAGGGCTGAAGTTGAATTTCAAGCACCAACCGGCGTATTGAACGCGCCTTTATCAATCACAACCTGATGAACGTACTGTAGGGGCGGCCCTCCGTGGCCGCCCTTCGATTGAATTCCACACAAGGGCGGCCACGGAGGGCCGCCCCTACAATCGAACCTGATCAGCTACAAGAGTCGACGGCGAAGCATATCGAGGGCGGCTTGTGAGGCGCGCCAGCGTACGAGACTTCGATCGCCCGGCAAAGTGAATTTGCGCGACTCCGTCTTCTCCTCATCCGCGAGGGCGATGAATACAGTTCCCACCGGCTTCTCTTCCGTGCCACCGTCAGGTCCCGCAATGCCCGTGATCGACAACGCAAAATCAGTCCCCGCTCGTCGTCGCATACCGTCAGCCATCGCTTCTGCAACTGCTGCACTGACTGCGCCATGCTCCAGCAACAATATCGGCTCGACGCCGAGCGCGCGCGTCTTCGCATCGTTGGCGTAAGTCACCACGCCTTCGATGAAATACTTCGACGAACCAGGCACCGACGTGATGCGTTGCGCCAGCAGGCCGCCCGTACAACTCTCAGCGACCGAAAGCGTGTACCTACCGAGCTCGAGTTTCAGTCCGACAACCTGCTCCATCGTCTCGCCGCCAAACGAGAACACCGCATTCCCGAGTCGTTCTTCAATCTGCGACGACAAACGATCGAGCAAGTCATTCGCTTCTTTTTCCGTGCGGCCGCGTGCAGTGAGATGAATCTCAATCTCACTCTTGTTGAAGAGAATCGTCGTAACCGGATTGTCGTACTGTGAATAGATCGGAGCGATCTTCTCATCCACCGCCGACTCACCCATGCCCGCCACGCGTAACATGCGCCGCACGACACGCAAGCTTCCGGCACGTCCCGCGAGCCGCGCAGCCACGTGATTTTCAAACATCGGCTTTAACTCGCGCGGTGGACCAGGAAACAAAACAATCGCAGTGCCTTGATGATCGATGAACATGCCCGGCGCTGTGCCGTTCGGATTCGGCAACACCACAGCGTCTTCAATCACCATCGCCTGGCGCGAATTGCGCTCCGGCATCGTCACTCCAAAACTCTGAAAACGCTGTCGAATTTCGGCGAGAACTACCTCGTCAAGCAACAGCCGCCGGCCGAGTGCACGCGCAGTGATCTTGCGCGTGATGTCGTCTTCGGTTGGTCCAAGACCACCCGTGGTGATCACGACTCTCGAGCGGCGGACAGCGTCTTTGATCGTTTCTTCGAGGCGTGCATCGTCGTCGCCGACGATGGTTTTGAGTTTTACTTCGATACCGAGACGGTTGAGTTGCTCGGTAAGCCAGAGGCTGTTGGTATCAGTGCGATCGGGCGCCAGCAGCTCCGATCCAATCGCAATGATTTCTGCTGTCAGGGATTCAAACAAGCGCGCGACTCGCGTTAGTTATTAGCTCGGGTTTCGTCCTGGTAGACGTCATGCAACACTTTGGAAATCGGCGGTGGCGCAGCCATTTCGCCCAGCGGCAAGGTCGAGTTAAAGCTGACTTCCGCGCGCGTTTCGACCGGTTCCGGCGCGTGAGTCTCTTCTTTCAACGTCCGCTGCGTTTCCACAATTTCACGACAGTAGCACAACATCTTCGCTGCGTTGCGTTGTCGCGCCCGTTCCAGACTTCTAATCGAAGAAAGCGTTTGTGGTGCGGTTGACGGCTGATACTCAATTCTTCGCAGCAGCGACACGTACCGGCGGAGTTGCGGTGATGGCGAGGTGCGATGGGTTTCGTCGCAGTGCTCGTCTTCATCAAGCCGCGAAAGGTATTCAAGTGCCGCTTCGTTATTGCCAAGGCGCTGGTACAACGCACCCAACGCGTAATAGCTCAATGGCGGCGGATCGGGCATGACTTCGAGCAAACTCTCACCGTGCTCGATCACCTCAGCGATTTCAAAACCGTACCAGCGTCGTTCCTCTTCGCGCAGGATTGCATCCGCGGCGACGTAGAAATCAAAAATTCGTTCGACTTCACGACTCTGAGCGCGCCGGGCGCAGAGCCAAACTACAAAAACAGATCCGGTGATGAGTACCATGATCACCGGTGGGAACCCCACCGCGTTGAGCATCGCTACAACAATAATGACTGCGATCGCCTTCGTCGTGAGTTTCCCCATGCCCGACATAACACCTCCACTTCTACTTCATGCCGCTCCCAGCCGCGCGATAATCGCGGCTCCGGCCTGTTCGGTAGAGAGTTGTCCGCCTAGATCTCTGGTTGTTTCATTTGCAGAGATCGCCCTGCGAACAGCTTCTTCTATCTCTCTACTCAACGTTTGGAAGCCCAGGTATTCTAACATCATCGCCGAGGTCAGAATAGCTCCAATCGGATTCGCGATTCCCTTGCCTGCGATGGGCGGCGCGCTGCCGTGAACCGGCTCGAAGAGCGACACCTTGCCGGGATGAATATTTCCTGAAGCAGCGAGACCGAGTCCACCCTGAATCGCGGCGCCGAGGTCCGTGAGTATGTCTCCAAACAGATTGTTGCTGACGATGACATCGTACTGCGATGGATCGAGCACCATATACATCGCCATCGCATCGACGTATTGATGATTCGCAGTTATCTCCGCATAGCCAGTCGCGACTTCCTTGAAAACTCTTTGCCAAAGATCGCCGCCGAATCGCTGCACGTTTGATTTGTCAGCCATCGTCACGCGCTTGCGGCCGTTTGCACGTGCGTATTCGAATGCGGCGACAATGATGCGCTCGACACCGCGACGCGTGTTGACCTCATCCTGAAGCGCGATCTCGTCGGCAGTTCCAGGTTTCAAGAATCCGCCCGCGCCGCAATACGCGCCTTCAGTGTTTTCACGAAAGACTACGAAGTCGATGTCGGACGTTTTCCGATTGAGTAACGGTGTCAGACGATCGTTGAGCAAACGCACTGGTCTGAGGTTGATGTAAAGATCGAGACCGCGACGCATTCCCAGCAGAATGTCTTCGGCGTGCTTGTTTGAAGGCACTCGCGGATCGCCGAAGGCGCCGGCCAGAATCGCGTCGAATTCAGCCGTCAACATTTCGAGTGCGCCGGGCGGAAGCGTTACTCCATCGCGCAAAAACTTCTCAGCGCCCCAGTCGAAATCGACAAACTCCAGCTCGAGGCCTCCCGTTTGTTGTAGGTGTCGCAAGACGCGAATGGCTTCGCGCACGACTTCCGGACCAATACCATCACCAGGAACTACTGCGATTCTTTTCATAGTCAGCGATTAGAGTGGCACACAGAGCACCGGCACGCGCGTGCCACGCAGAACTTTCTCGGCAGTTGAACCAAAGAGCAGTTCCTCTGCGGGTGTCGATCGACCCTGGATTCCCATCACGATCATCGGCAAATCGAGATCGCGTGCAATCTTCAGAATTTCTACAAACGGAACTCCAACTACAATCATCTTCTCGACGTCGACGCTGCCGACGTCGATTCCTTCGAGCACATTCGCAAAACTTGCTTCTGCCTGTTCCTTGAGACGCACTCTCAGATCGTCGGTCGATCCTATCCCGGCAGCAACAGCGTCGCGCACAAATTCCTCATCGACAACATGAAGCAACGTGAGATCGCCGTCAGGCGACGCCATCCCGATAGCAACTCTTAGCGCATTAACGGAACAAGGTGAAAAATCTATGGGAACGAGTATCTCGGGTGATTTAAGCATCTCTCCCTTTCTTTTTGTTTTGTGCCTTTTGTGGCTACTCTTTCGTGGCTCGTTCAGCGATCTTTGGCAAACTCGCAAGAATCGTATCGCCAACAATCTTCATGCTCTGCGCCGACACCTTATCGGCAGTGTCGTCAGCCTTGTGCCAGTGCGGATACGACGTGAGCTGAATCAGATCGACCGCAGCGATACCAACGGCAAGGAAAGGCTCGTGATCGTCGCCACCGACACCCTCTTCACGATCGACAAATACTTTATCGTGTCCGAGTTCACGACCCGTTTTCCATATGATGTCCTGCAACCACTTCGTGCTCGTCGAATCGCGACCCAGCTCAAGCTTCGTGTAACCCATCATATCGAGCAGGATCATTGCTTTCGTGTGGTCCAATTCATCCCTGGCGCGCAACTGCGAAACATAGTGCCGGCTGCCGTAAGTGTTATCCGGGCTCTCTGCGTCGCCACACTCAGACCAGCCTTCGCAAAACGCCTCTTCGCCATCAAAGAACACAAGCCGGTACGACACTTTCGGTTTTTCCTTGCGACTGCCGAGCACGCGTCCAATCTCGAGCAACGTTCCGACTGACGCCGCCGGATCGTTTGCGCCGACAAAATACATGTCTTTGTAAAACTTGGTGTCGTAGTGACTCGTGATCAGTATCAACGACTTCGTTTCACCCGGAATCTCGGCGACGATGTTTGCCATCTTCTTCTCGCCCTGCGGCGTGATGGCATTGAACTCGTCAAGCGAAACTGTCAATCCATACGACTTCAATTCATTTGTGATGTAGGCACGAGTCTTCGCGAGCTGTTGAGTGTCGGGCGGGCGTGGTCCAAAGTCGATCTGCTTGCGAACGTGGTCCATCGCACGTTCACCATTGAACGCCGCCGGGACTGCTGGTGACGGCGGTATTACCGGACGTGGATTGCTCGAGGCGCTGGCGCGTGGTCTCGGCGGCGGATCTTCTTTCGGACAGGCAGCAAAAAGCAGCGGCATCGATAACACCATCGCCAGGAGGACGATGCGATTTCCAGCACCGGATCGTCTGCTCATGATTACTTTTGCTCTTCGCTGCCGGCACGCTGAGCACGCGTGCGGTTCATAAACTTGTCGAACGTCTTCGAGCCAAACGCTAACGGCTTTTCAATCGCGGAATCAAACGCTTCAGACATCGTGATTGCTTCGAGCTGCATGAGCGTCGCCAGCTTTTTAGTGAGGGGCAACGCCCCGAATTGTTTTCGCAGTTCGGCTTCGACATCGTCAGCGGGTCGACCTTGCGGCCGCGCGGCAGCCATGACAACTACGTCGCCCTGATTTTCTATCTTCACCTGGCAGGCGAGTCGTAACGACTGGTCCAACTGTTCCATGCCGAGTTGTTTCTCTTCGACGAGACTCGGCGACGAAAGCAGGTCCGCGCCAGCTTTGACCGAAACAACACAAGCCGGGCACTCGCCCTTACCTGCCGTACATCCAGCGCCGAGTGGTGCGCCCATGCGACGCGCTGCTTCGATGAGATAAGTTCCCTGCGCGACGACGCCGCTGATGCCGGACGGTTCAAAAGTAATCGAGACACTCATACCAACCTCCAAAACTCACGGGTGTGATCTGTTTGATTAGTGTAATCCGAGGGAGACTTCTGCAAAAGCTAAGAACTGGCAATGAGGGATTTGTCTGCCTGCTGTTGTGCCATCCGGCATTCGTGGCAGACGCCAATCATGCGCAATAAATGCTGAGTGATTTCGAATTTATGCTTGGCGGCCATGGCGTCCTGAATCGCTTCGAGCTCGGCCGAAAAGAATTCGATAATCTTGCCGCACTCCGAACAGATCATGTGATCGTGATGCTGGTGTTTGTAATTGTGTTCGTAGTGCGCGCGGCCGTCGCCAAAGCGAACTTCACGCGCCAGCCCGGCTTCAGTCAACAGTTTTAGGGTGCGATAAACGGTTGTTTGCCCAACGGTCGGGTCTTCTTTTTTGACAAGCTGGTAGAGATCTTCGTTCGAGAGATGTTCTTCGGTACGCAGGAAAACATCCAGAATCAGGTCACGCTGAGACGTCCGTTTCAGGCCTTTTTTCTGAATGTGTTTGAGGAAGACTTCCTGTTCCTCAGTTAATGGCTCTGCCGTTGTCATCAATCTGGAGATTTTAGCACTTGCCCGTAGGTTCATCCACAGATTACACAGATTCCAACAATCTGTGTAATCTGTGGACATGTACGACGAATCATTTTGGAACCAGCGCTACGACCACCCGGATTACCTTTATGGAACAGAGCCGAATGCATTTCTGGCGGAGCACGCCGGGCTTCTCAGCGGGCCGGTATTGTCACTTTCCGAAGGCGAAGGTCGTAACGCCGTTTTCCTCGCGACACGCGGATTAGAGGTTGTCGGTGTCGATATCTCGAGTGTGGCTCTCGAAAAAGCGAGGAAACTTGCTGAATCACGCGGTGTCGAAATCAAAACGATCGTGGCTGATTTGGGGACTTTTGAACCAGAAGAAAATTACTACGGCTCAGTAGTCTCAATCTTCGCGCATCTTCCGACTGCGGTTCGCGAAAGACTCTATCCGTTGATCGAGCGTTCACTTAAACCTAATGGAGTCATCATTCTTGAGGCTTATTCCGAGAATCAACTTTCACGAGATACCGGTGGACCAAAGTATCCCGACCTGCTGATGACAACTGATAAGGTCCGTCGAGAGTTCGCAAACCTCGAACCAATTCTCTTGCGCGAAGTCGAGCGAAACGTTTCCGAGGGCGAATGTCATACAGGTATGGGTTCCGTTATTCAGTTCGTTGCCAGAAGAAAGCATCATTGACTTTAGTCTCGATCAGGAATAGCCTCCCGCCGTTCCCGATCTGAAGGCTGACCTCGAGCCGCCTCTCCTCGCATACTCGCGCAATCAGGCCTTCCCTGTTTAAGGCACGAACCCGTATTCGCCCAGGATGAACGGGAGCAGTGTCTCATCTTGAGTTGATCGTCACTCGCAAGCTGTATCTGGTGCATAACCGGAGATTTCGTGCTTGATTCGTTCATAAGCTCCAGCAAAAGAATGAACGAGTTACGGGAGTACATTCCCAAAGTAGCTCGATCGGATGCCAATGTGCTCATCGTCGGAGAAACCGGTACCGGCAAAGAGCGCGTGGCGGAGCTCATCCACTACGCGAGTCAACGCAGCACCGAACCCTTTGTCTGTATCAACTGCGCGGCCTTACCCGAGTCCCTAATCGAAAGTGAACTCTTTGGTTTTGAACGTGGCGCTTTTACGGGCGCACAGGACGGCTATCTCGGAAAAATGAGACTGGCCGCGGGTGGGACGATCTTCCTGGACGAAATCGGCGACTTGAGTTTAGCGGCACAAGCCAAATTGCTGCGGGCGATTGAGAGTCGCGAGGTGTTTCCGCTCGGCGGTCGACGAGTTGTAACTATCAACGCCAGGTTCATCGCGGCCGTGAATCGCGACCTCGAGCCGTTGATTGCCGAACAAAAGTTTCGCAGCGATCTGTTCTATCGACTGAATGTTGCACGAATATTCCTTCCTCCATTGAAAGACCGCAAAGAAGACATTCCGCAATTGCTTTTTTACTTTCTGGATCAGTTCAACCAAAAGCTGAGCGAGCGCGTGGGCAGGCCCAGTCAGGAACTACTGCAATTGCTGATGAGTTACGAGTGGCCGGGTAACATTCGCGAGTTGCGGAACCTGGTCGAGGCCCTATTCATCGACCCGCCGCGCGGGCCAATTGCCTTCGAAGATCTGCCCGAGTCGTTCCGTCAAATCCTTGCCGGATACGTGGTGGAAACCGTTCCCGAGAAAGATCGACTTGTTTCAACTCTATCCGAGACGAATTGGAACAAGAGCAAAGCTGCGGCGCAATTGAATTGGTCGCGGATGACGCTCTATCGCAAGCTCGCCAAGTATAAGATCACGCAACCGGCGTTGGGCTTAAGCACCTCCGAATAACACTGTCACAATTCCCGATCGAGTTACAGCAACTGTAACAACCTCTCTCAGACCTGCACGTATCTTGATCGTTACTTCACCTTATTTCTTCAGCGACTCCGGGTGTAACAGCCGGATGTTACACGACCAAGATCTGACGTCGTAATACCTCAACTTTTCTTTGGCGTTGAAGTTGCTCTTAGCTCATGCGAGGAGCGCCACGCGTCGAAATGTCTGATTCGAAACGTACCAAATCCGGAAGCACGGCCAAGAATCTTGAAGGACGCTACACCAACTATTTCGAGGTTGGTCACAACGCCTTCGAATTCATCTTCGATTTCGGCCAATACCACCCGCAAGACGCTGCGGCGCGAATGCACAGCCGGATTATCACCGGCCCGGTTTACGCAAAATTACTCTCGGAGTTGTTGCACGACGCAGTGCAAAGATTTGAATCAGAGCACGGACCGATCCAGCAAGTTGATGATGAGTTGGATCCTATCGAGATCGTGAAGCAGTCAATCGCCAATTACGATCACCGTTTCAATAGTCTGCGTAAATAGCCGGCAGGCGAATCCGAAGAATCAGGATCGCTCTGTCAGAAGGTTTTGCTCCCAAGGAGACCGCGATGCCAAGTCAAATACGACCAAATCGTCCGGAAGTAAACGACCGATTCCCGATGCTGGGATTCACGATCAGAACGGATGGCGAGAAGAAGCGTTATGAAGTAGCCGTTGCTGCCGATGTTTCTTTATTCCGCCAGGAAGCAAAATCAAAAAGATCTCGAAGCAACTTTTACTCGAGCCGGGCGTGCGGCTTACAGCCGATCTCAAGCGGCGAAGCGGTTTACGTTCTGCCCGCCGAAGTTCTGGCACGCTTTGTTGGCCAAGGCAAGCTTTACTACGCCCTCGTCACGTACGCCAACGGACCTTCGAACGCGGAGATCTCCACCATCCCGTCTGAGGGCAGCCCTTACATCAATCTTTCCGGCTTGACTGGACGCAGCCTGAAACGTGTTCGCGTGCTTCCCACTCGGCAGGACGCGAGCAATAGCTACGGCAGTGGTAGCGATTTGGAGTGGGGTGGCGACGTCTCATTACCGGGAAGCCAACCAATCGCCGAGAATCGAACTAATGGCGGATCGAATGGCAATGCGGCGAGTGCGTCTTCAAACCCGGTGAATTACACGGACGGGTTTGGTCCAATGCCGGCTCCGTCTACATCAACACCCCCAACTGCTCAGGCCGCATCATTTGTTAGTCCGTTGGAAGTGGTCGAGCCGGATTACGTACCGAGTAACGCGCAGGATTCTCTGCGCATGCAACTCGAGTTTCAAAACCGGTACGACCAGTGGATGGCCGGCGTTTCAAACACCAGTTTCTTTCCACATTCGGCCATCTGCAGGATCGTGCGCGATGACGGAGGAGCTGGTACCGGGTTCTACATTGGCCCAAACCATCTACTGACGGCGGCCCACGTGGTCGAAGACGCGAACTCGCTAACCATCACACCGGGTAAGAATGGCGGTGCGGATTTAAGCGGACCGTTCGGCAATTACCGCGTCTCGTCTTCCAACTGGACCATTCACCCATCGCGAAATCGTGACAACCACGACTTCGACCTGGCAGTGATCTCAGTTCCAGACCCGCCACCGATGGGATTTTACTTCGGAATCCTCGAAGAGCTGCGGCAATCGCTGCCGAGTTCGATAATCGTTTGCGGTTACTCCGCCGGGTCTAATACACGTCCGAGTGTTACCGCCGCAATCGACCGGTATCGCCAACACCTCGACGGCGATCGGATCCGCCTGGTAGCTGATGAGACCTTTCAGTACAACCTGCAAACACTCGCCGGCGCGAGTGGCGCCCCGGTCTATTACGCCTGGGTCCGTGAAGATGACGAGCGACAGATGTCAGTGGTTGAGCTCCACCTTGTCGGTGTTCACGTATCGGCTTTTAGCAGCACGCTTAACGAGGGCTGCCGGCTCACCGATGACAAGATCCGCTGGATAAGATCGGTCATGGGTGCCGCTTCGATTCTAACGCTGGGAACGGAACCGGCTCCGGCTGAAAGCGAAGGTGATGGACCAGGCATTGAAGGTGGAATTCCTGACGACGATACGTATCTCGTATCGGCACAAGCCTACACACGCGCGTTGGAACAAACACCGGAATATCCGCAGGCGAGTCGTTTCGCTCCGGCAGCGCCGGTAAATTATCGCGCCTGGCGCGACCCGCGAACCATCAATCGAGTTGTGATCCACATCAACGACGGCGGGAGCAAGGTCAGTGGAACGGTAGGTTGGTTCCAAAATCCACATCAACGCAATAGCCGAAACGAACCTATTACCGTCAGCGCACACTACGTCGTGGGCCAGGACGGTGAAGTGGTGCAGATGGTCCGTCACAACGATCAGGCCTGGCATGCGGGTTCCGCAAACCGCGACAGCATCGGCATTGAGCATATCGCCAACACGCGCGGTCTGATACCGAGCGAGGCCGAATACTGCGCATCAGCCGCCCTCGTGCGATGGTTGTGCGATACCTACAACATACCGATCGATCGCACACACATCCTGGGTCACTCGGAAGCTGATCCACGAACGACGCATACAGACTGCCCGAACTCGGTTTGGAATTGGGACTACTACATGCAGCTCGTTCAGTCGGCCACGTGCTCGCCTCAAGCGCAGGCTGCAGCGCTCGCTGAAGACACTTCTGATCCGGTGTTACCTCCTCCACCACCGCCGCGCGCGCGCGCTATGGACGGTGGCGCGACCGTTGCGATCGCAACGACCATCGCCGGCGCAGCGATGGAACGAATTCTGAACGACGATGGAGATATCGATTGGAGTCTCGATCAGTTGCGCGGGTTGAAACACCCCAATGACGTGCCGCCTAGTCCAACACCGGCGTTCCATGATGCTCAGACCATTCGTTTAGAGGATTGGCCGTACGTCGAAAACCAAATCGGCGATCGCATACAGGCTAAGTTCAGTGTCGATTGGCAATTCAACGGTCTGTCGCTGGGCAACGTTCGGATTGGCACCATCGGCACCAACGACGCGTTCGGGTGGGGACTAAAGGTAGAAGCCAGGATCATGGACGATAACATCGTCTACGGGCGCGCCGCAGCACTGCGAATAAATTTCAACTTCCGCTTCACGCGAGCGATCCTTTCAGACTTGATCGCATTGGTCGAGTTGCATCTGTTCGCCGATGGAACATTCGCCAGCACCAGCAAGTGGGAACAGCGGTAGTCGATGCTCATGAAAGATAACCTTCCACCACCACCTCCGGATCAGCAACGCGGGAACTCTCCCGCCGCGCAAAGCCTCGGCACGCCGCTCGATCTGCGTCGACGTGCCGGACAGGTTGCGAACAACGGTGAAGGTCAACCGGATTCGATCGCCACTCAGTCGCAGACGTCCGGCCCGCGGAAAGCCGCCACCGAAACGCTCGCGCAACGCGCGGGCGCGCTGAGTGACGAAATCGATTTCCCTGACTTCGTCGCCAGCCTAGTGCACGGCACCTTTGACGCGATCGTCGATGCATCGATTCGTCAGATGGAAGCTTATGCAGACTTGGTTACTGCCGTTTCCAAGAGCGCCGATCAATTTACCGACGACAACGTGACTTCCAACCAGGCACGCGACTGGCTGGTCCAACAATACCCACAGGATCTCGTTCTCGACTTGTCAGGATCGCCAAAGCTGCTGCCCAAGACGGTCGAAGGAGAAGACGGCGATCAGGCTCGCTCTCCGGCGTGGCTGAAAGATTTTCAGATGGAAGGTGAAGAGTTGACGCCAGAGCTGCTTGAAGAACAACTGGTTCCAATGGCCCGCGCACGAGTAGGACAGGGGCGACAGCAGATGCTCGCGACGATGGTCCTCCTCGGTCTGAACCGCGTGGTGGTGCGAGACGGTTCGGTCTCCGCACGTTTGCGTTTTCGAGCGGCCGCCGCTGATCGAACGAAAGTGGATTACGCCGTCTCTGACGATGCTTCGCGAACTTCGAATTGGGGCACCCGAGGAAGCGCAGGCTATGCCCTGCCCTCAACCAAAGTTTCCACAGTCGGCGTGAATGTGCAGTCTGACACAACTTTGAATGCCGAGATGTTCGGCGAAGTGAAAATTAATTTTACCAGCGAGACGTTGCCTCTCGATCGTTTCACCGACGAAGCAAAACGCACTCTGTTGGAGCGACGCGCAAGACCAGCACAAGTTGCTGCGGCACCGGCACGTCAACCAACGCAGGAACAACCCGCGTCTCCGGCGACCGTGCCTCCGGTAGCCGAACCGACGACACCAGCGACCTGATGAAAGCCGGAGTTTATGTGGCATCGACCATTAGCAGAAATGCTGATTGACGTGTTTGCGTCGATCGAAACTGCGGCCGGCGCGGAGTTCCATGTTAGGGCGCGAACAATCGATCTCGACTTGCCGATCGAAACAGCGCTGATCGAGGAGAAAGGTGAGCTGACTTTCATTGCCGACTTACCTGTTTGGAGATGGCGCACTGATTTTGATCAACCACCGAGCCGATTGAGAATTAGCTATGAAGAGAAATGGCTTTGACCTAAAAATTAGGAATCGCACTTGGACGGGGTCAGTACAGGGAGCGGTAGCGACCTGGTCAGCGATCGGCGTGCGATATCTTCTAACGATTTTTGACTCTCATGGTTTGACCAGGTCGCTACCGCTCCCTGTACTGACCCCGTCCAGGAATGATTTCCGACTTTTGAGGCAAAGCTAAGCGAGGCAAACATGAGTAACGGAGACACAGGGGTGCCAATTGAACAGTTCATCCAGGCTCTGCAAACGCAGCTTGACCGCGCGCAGACTGCAATGGCTATGAAGGCTGAGAACCTCGATCTGCCGTTGACCTTTGCCGTTAAAGATCTGTCGTTGGATTTACGCACTCACGTCGAGGTGGTACGAAGTGAAATAAGAATCCGCCCTGCCGGTACTGGAGACCGCGACGCCAGCACGCTTCACCTGGCATTAACCACCATCACACGTCCGATGATCAAAGAGAACGCAAAACCGATGAGCCTCGATCCCGATGAGCCTAGTCTGAAGGAAGCGGTCGGCGATCAATTAACTGACGAAGAACAGAAGCGGCTTGAGTGGGCGGGCGTCCACACCGTGGCCCAGCTTAAGAAAATCACCGACTCAGGCGCAGGCAAAGAAGTCGAGCGCGTCGCGAACCTTCCGGTTGATCGACTGCGACTAGCCCTGCTTCGTGCATCGCATCCTTTTGTAGCGAGCGTTGAACCGGATCCGAACTCAAACCCGGATCAAGTCGATACCGATCGGGTGATCCGTATCAAAGGAAGAAACCTGCTGGGCCGAGGTCTGCCGCGAGTTTCGATTGCGGGCCAACCGGTGCATGTACTCAACGCGACGGACCGCGAGATTCTCATTGCTCCTGAATCACATCATCGCCTGAGCGGAATGCTTTCGATTGAAACCGAGCCGGGGCGAGTCGCTGAGAAGTCGATCGACCTACCGCCTTCTCTAGTCCGAACTCAACAGCAAGAGACTCCAGAAGAAGGAGGCCAACTGTGATCGCAGAACGTCTCGCCACTCCCTGGACGCCCGGCGCCGGACTCTACAGTTTGCCCGGCAGCCTGGTGGTGACATTGCGTCTCGGTGAAGCACCTGAAGCGATCCCGAGCCAGATCGACGTTCGCAGTCGTGCCGCTGTACCAGCCGTCAAATTCGGTTGCGGTCAGATCGATCGAATGATTCGCAATTTTGCCAACGGCGCGCTGATCTCACGCGTTCACGCGGCTTCGGCTTCGCTCGGACAGCGTGGCAAGAACCATCAGAAGTTCAACGATCACGAAGTGATGTCTGGAGTTTCGAGAACCTTCCGGCTCGACGTCGATCCGGGTACGCCGATTGGCCGCTTGATCTCAGCACTGAATGAAGTGCCGATCGTCGAACACGCGAGTCCAAACTACCTTACGAGCGCTCCGTTCGAAGCTCCGTCCGGCGTAACGCCTGCTACGACACCGCCGGCGCCGCCGATCTCGATCGAACAGGCATGGGAAAGCCGCGACTTACTCTTCGCTCGAGAAGCAATGGCGTATGAGACCGGCGACTCGGGAACCATCGTGGCGATTATCGATTGCGGTATCTCCCCTCAACATCCCGAGATGGCCAATCGTTTCCGGGCCGGTTACGACACGGTGCAACTCGGCTCCGGCGATTTTGCAACGGGAGTGAAACTACTGGGCGATGTGGCCCATGCAGACAACAAACCCATCGATCGATTTGTCGGACATGGAATGGGTTGCGCGGGCATCATCGGCGCGATCGGTAGTGAGATTCCGCCGGGTCTGGCTGGCGACTGCCCATTGCTTCCGGTTCGTGTCCTCGGTGCGGCACAGTTACCCGGCAAACGGAATCCGGTTGGACTAGGCGCGATCAGCGACATCGACATGGGACTGAAGATGGCGGTCGATCTTGGCGCGACTGTTTTGAATATGAGTTTTGGCACTGCTGAAAGCTCACTCGAACCTGGAGTTCCCAAACCGCACGCGGATGTCGTGCGTTACGCCCTCGATCGCGGTTGCGTATTAGTTGCGGCGAGCGGCAATTCCGGACAGGAAGAAGTTTATTGGCCCGCTGCCTACGATGGTGTGATCGCAGTCGGCTCGGTCGGAGCTGATGGGAAGCCCTCTCATTTCAGCACGCGAGGAAATCACGTCGCCGTGTCTGCAACCGGTGAACGCGTCGTGACCTGTGCGCTTAACGGTTATCAACTCGCAACGGGCACCAGTTTCGCCGCTCCGTTTGTGAGTGCCGCGGCAGCTTTGCTGGTAAGTCGCGCGCGCCGTCGCTCTTATGCACTCGGCAGTGAAGGAGTTCGCCGTCTGCTTTCAGAGACCGCGACGCCGTGGCCCAACAAAGAAATCACGGGATATGGATCAGGAATTCTAAACGCCGCCGCGGCGCTCGCGGCCCTTGATCGGGAGGTTGATTCTTCACCACCCGCGGAACTTGAACCCGACGCTCCGGACTACTTGCAATAACAAACCGGGCGCCTTGGTCGAAAAGAACGCCTGCAATCAGCAGGGCACAAGAAGGAGATAATCATGGCCAAACCACTTATTTTCGGCGATCTTCGGGACCGGGATGCCGCGGAGAAGAAAAAACTGAGAGCTCGGGCCCAGGTATTAAAAACGGTCGAAGGCAAGCGTGGGTTGACGGAGGCAGAAAAGATCGAGAAAGCCGAAATCGAATCCAAGCTGCTGGTGACCGGCGCCGTCGATCCACTCGCGAAAGCAATTACGAAAGATCTCAACCTTACTATCGATCACCAGGGGGGAGCGGTACCGTCTCAGCAAGCCGGTACGGCTCTCGACGACAATGAGAAACTTCTGACAGGCGTGTTCGGTCTGCTCCAGTTGGACCGGATAACGCCGCCACCATTTCATCCAACGGGAGTGTCACCAACTTTCGATCCGGACGAGGACAGGCAGAAGCAATTGTTTGGCAAAGCCGTTTTTCTGGCTCAGGGTGAATACCAGACCAATAAGCCTCTCTTCGATAAGGTATTAGGCATTCTGACGGACATTGGCAGCGCTCAGGGCTCCAATGACGAAGTGAATGCAGTCGAGTGGGCAAGCGTGGTGCGGAAACTTATCGCTAAGGGGATCACAGAAAAGCAATCCCAACTTGATCGAAAGGTCAACGAAGCGCTTGATTCAATTCAGCGAGCGGACGACGAGGGCGAACCTTCAGACATCAACATCGATCTGCCAAACCTGGACGACGAAGAAACCAGCGAGAACGAAATCGTCGGCGACAACATTCGGGCACTGCAGCCGGCTTACTTCTCGGCGATGTTCGAAGAGCTGAAGGTGTTTCAGGTAGTCGATAAGCTCGTCGAGCTTTTCCAGAACGGTGTGCTACCGATCGGTCGCGGTGAAGCTGGAAACAATCTGTTTAAGTACTGGAAAGACACCGCCACTCGCATCTCGGAGACTGAGCGACGCAATTTCTACACTCGCTCACTTGGAATACCGGGCGGCGACGACAATGGCATGCCCAACCGCGACTTTAACGATCTGTTCCTGCGCTTCGTTTCAGCAGTGTCGTCCTTTATTCGTCAGAACAGTCTCGACGAACTGCTGCAGACAAAGATTCCCGGCTCGATTAGCCAGCAGAAGATCCGAAAGGCAGCGCGTGATCTGGCCATGAACCTGTCACTACATGGCTACGGCATGGCTTACTTCATGGCCACCGATCTGCAAAAGCAAATCAGGGACGCCATTAAGCTCCTCTCCGATCCTGATATCAAGAATGCCTATGGCGCGCGCGATATGTGGCAAGTGATCGACCAGGTGGCCGCACTTGAACTCGGTGGATCAAGAAACAGTGTTCGTTATCGCACGATGGCCGCAGCCGGCACGATCATTCTTGCCTGGCTCGCGAAGAACGCGCGCGAACTTTCGAACTCGTCGTTTGGTCCGATTCTTAACGTCGACGAAATTCGAAATCCCACTCCGCGACCACCGGGGACAAAAGCGACCGTCGATCCGACTGACTTTGATCTCGTCAACGCCTGCGATCAGTGGCTGGCAGTAACGGGAACACAAGACGTCGATGTCGAATCGTATGCGCAACCGCGAGAGTCGCCGAACATGACTTCGAAGCCGATTCAGATTCCCGACATGGCCCGTGAGACTTTGGAATCGGTAGGCGTTCCGTCGTTGGGTTATTCAAGTAACGGGCGCAAATACTAAGTGGAGGAGTTATGACTCAACAGCCAATGTCAGTGGCCGTGGAGCGGCGTCTAAGTACCGCGGCCTACAAGTTGGGAACCGCCGACCCGGTCCGGATCATCAAGCCGCTACTGGACCGCACATTCTCTTTGCCTCAGGGAGACACTCGCTACGCGCGAAACGCGTTGACGCCAGGAGCCGCACCGTTCGAGCCCTCGTTCTCTGAGACTGAACCGCAGTCGTTGCGTTTCACGGTCGAGCCGTTAGGTCCGGAAGCATCCGGCGTCGATCGCCGCGACGAAGCGACACGAGAAATGCGACGCCTGGTCAAACACTTCTTCGGCAGAGAAGCACTTCACTGGTTCGATCAGAAAAGCGAGGAATGGCGTGGCACGGGTTCCGGTTCGGGACTGAACTACGGTGCATTCTTCGGAACCGCTTACGATCCGGACGGACTCTACACTTCAAAGGTGTATTACGAAACAAGTCCACAGCAGATCGACGCACTTCCCTACTCGCTTTTCGGTCTGGTCTCAACCGCGCTGCGAAACCTGCCCAACCTCGTTCCGCTGTTCACCACGATCGCGTGCAAACGAGAGATGGGAGTGCAGCGAGTCACGTTTCTGCATCGTGGCCCGTTACGTCTCGGCGAGATGGCTCCGATGCTCAACGAATTGGGACTCGGACAACAACTCCCTGGACTGATGCAGATCTTTGGTCTGGCTTTGGGCGGCCGGTTTGAACTACCCGAAGATTCAGTGCTGCTCGCACTCGGTGAAGGAAGACGCGGTCCGGAGTTGGAGATGTACGCCTTGCTGGGAATGATCCCGGATGTTCCGGCAAACTTTTTGGATCTCTTGTCGATGGGTTTGAGCGAACGGCCGCGCGAGCTGCAGGCGATGTTGCGTTGGCTGAATGCGTTTACTCCTGAAAGCGAAGATTGGCCGGGTAATTTCTCAGTGCTTAGTGTGCGTGTTGCTCCCGGATCTGCGGCGAAGGTGAGTTTGTATCTAAGACCAGTTGAGTTCGAAATGGTCGACCGCGTCACGGGTAACGGCGCCGGTACGATTCAACAAGCGGCCTGAAGATCATCAGGACTGAGGAGGAGAGACAATGAGTGCCGCCGTGTCAAACTCAAACGTACAACCAGCAAAGATTCCAGCCCCCGAAGTGCGTGAGGCCGTCAAGAATGTTTTGACGCGCTGTGCTGCTTTTGCAGAGTTACCGCCAGAGCGCCAGCAGCAGATTGCTCACGACACCGCGCGCATCGCTGACTACCTCGCCGCTCCTGACGGAATCTCAGGAGCACAACTACCAACGGCCAAGGCTCTCGCTGAAGAGAGTACCTTTGAGCAACGCATGGCCCAGGTCAATAAAGTGGGCGGCGAGTTCAATGCAGCCGGAGCTCGCGAAGGTGCGGAAGTAGCCGGGATGCTTTTGCAGAAAGTTAACTTCCCAACCTTCGTTTCCAGTTTGATAGAAGGCGTCTTCCACGCGATCGTCAAAGCCTCAATCGAACAGATGGAAGCCTACGGGCAACTGGTCGCCAGCGTGGCAAAGTCGCTTAATACTTTCCGCGATGAGAATGTCAGTGTGAATCAGGGTCGCGATCATCTTGTCGATCAGTTTCCCGATCTCTTTCGGATCAGCATGGGTGATGAAGGCGGCTTTGGTGGTGGTGGCGACGCAGGCCCACGCGTGAAACTCCAGGACGGCGTCGATGAAGAGAAGGCTCTCGGTCGCGTGAATGAAAGTCTTCCGATGGAGGGCGGACCGCTCAAGAGTCTCGACCTCGACGATGACGAGAACGAACAAAAACTGGTTCAGGCAGCACGCACTCAACTTGCGACCAGCAGACAACAGTTATTGGCGACGATGGTGTTGATGGGAATCAATCGCATTGTGGTTACTGACGGCAAGATCCAGGCCAAGATCCTTTACGACTTCCAGGCTCGAGACAACATGCGTCGCCAACGTAGCGCTGTCGCTTTTGACTATGCGCGGGACAGAAGGGGAAACATCCAGAAGTCGAGCGGCTTTGAAGGAACGAGTGAAGGATCCAGCGAGGGTGGCGAGACAAAGGGCGCCCGCGGCACCGATAGCTACGAGCATCGTAATGCCAGCTATTACTCGAAGGGCACCTACAAGTATGCAGAGCAGCCGATCATGACGGCGATGAGCACCGCGGCGGAAGTTTCGGACGCTGCTTTACAAACGCGAGCACAGTTGGCAGGAAACGTGGACATCAACTTCAAGAGCGACTACTTCCCGCTCGAAAAGATGGCCGACTCGTTCCAGATTGCGCAAATACAAAACGTATCGAAGCCAAATGGCGGAGCCAGAGGCGCTGGTCCGGCGTCACCCGCACCAGCAGTCGCTGGAGCGCCACCAGCAACAGTGCCCGCGGCAACGGCTCCGGCGACGCCGACTAAATAGAGGACTTCCATGTCTGACTCACCAATAAAAACCGGCGCGAAGTGGCAAGACCACGAAACTCTCGGTGTGGTCCGGCCGATGGTCCGCGAGCTGCTGCTTGGAGTACCGGCGTTTCGCCAACTCAATCCTGAAGAGCAGCAGCAGATTGCCGGCAAGATGGTCCATGTGGCGTCCTACCTGGCCAATCCCGACGGCGTCATAACTGAGTCGATGGAGAAAGCCGCGCCGCCCGCTGAAGTAGTCGCGCGCGCCCAGGCCGATGATCCGGTCGATGCCACCAAGAAAAGATTGTCACAGGCTCCCGGCCAGGTCGGAAAAGGTTTCCAAGCCGGAGCAGTCAGGGAGGGTGTCGAGCAATTCGGCGAGCTGGTCCAAAAGGTCGACTTTCCGGAATTCGTCGGCGGGCTTATTAAGAATGTGTTTCAGGCAATCGTCGATTCCTCGATCCAGCAGATGCAGGCTTACGGTGAGTTGTTAGCTAACGTCGCAAAGACTGTGGATCAGTACGCGCGCGACAACATCTCAGAAAACAATTCGCGCGATTGGCTCGCTAACAAATATCCGGACGCACTCGGAGTTGAAATTGGTAACGTGAGCGGCGAGCTTGCCGAGGGTTCGGACGCGCCACAACAAACCGCCAAACTAACTACCACTGGCGACGATCCCCAAGCAGCGTTGACGAAGATTTCTCAAGATCTCGCCCATCTCATGCCGAGACCGGTAACCGATCTTTCCGATCCTGCTGAAGAAGCCCGGCTGGTCCAGGCGGCGCGCTTGGAAATCGCACGCGGGCGTCAGCAGTTGCTCGCGTCGATGGTGATGCTCGGCATCAACCGCATCGTGGTCACGGACGGACTCATTCATGCAAAAGTGATTTTTGATATGCGGGCTTCTGACACCGCCGGTCGACACGCACGCGCGTCGATGGTCGATCAGCAAAAGAGTTCTTTGAAGACCGATGCCAAACTGAGCTACGGTGGTTGGTTCTCCCCATGGAAGGGGTCAATGGGAATTCACACGTCGAACGAACACACGGCCACAGTTCAGTCGTCAGTTGACGATACCTCGGAATCGAAAGCGGAAGTGAAAGCAAAACTGTCCGGCGAGGTACGCGTGAACTTCAAGAGCGATTATTTCCCGATGGACAAGATGGCCAGCCCTCAAATGATCGCCGCCATTCAGGGAAACGCTCAACCACCTGAGAAGGCTATCACCGGAGTGTGAGGGAGTCCGCTATGTCAGTAGCAAACCGCGAGGTCGAGCGAAGAATTCCCCACGAGACTCCTCCCGACGCAATCGGGTTACTCGCAGCGATTGCCAACGGACTCTCTCTGGCTGAGTCGGCCCATGCCACCGCACGTAGTTTTGCTCTCAACGAACTCGGACAAATCGAACTCCCGGACATTGCCCCGGCGACCGCGGACGACCAGGCGCAAATTCGCGCGATTGCACCGTTGTATTTAGCCGCGCAACTCGAAGAGACGGGTCTCTTGTCCGCAGTTGAAGCATTAAGTGGTTTGGCGATCAGTGGCGCTCTACAGGGAGATCTCGGCGCCGCTGCGCATCTCATCGAGAATTTCTGGCAGGGACGCAACGACCGTTTTCATGAGAAAGAGCGTCGTGCGCTTTTCTCGAGATTGTTTGGCGTCGAGCATCCGGAAGACGCCGCGTATCTGCCGGCAAAATCTGTCGCCAACGCGTCGTTTGAAAATCTGATGATTGATTTAGCCGAATCGCTCTACAAACTCGACGAGCAATCGCTGGGTGGCAGGTACGGCAACATACACGCGCAGAATCGGCTTGCAATGTCTGCACGCATGCTCGCTGAAAACCTTCTTCACCGAGGAGGTGGCATGACCGCGTTTGCAGCAAAAGAAATACTCACCACGATCCAGGAAGCCGTGCGCATCCTTCAGCAAACTCCTGTACAGCGTGCATTCGGTGCTCGTTCAATGTGGTCTACTGTGAGAGTGATCACCGCGCGCTATCTTCACCTCAACCGTGAGACTTCTTCTCTGGTTGCGCGCGGCAAGTCCGGTCTGGTGATTCTGACCTGGCTGGCAGAGTGTCTGCCTCATCTTGATCCTATTAATCAGCAAGCGGTGCCTGATGAGCACGTGGTCGGAGCCGCAATCGAATGGCTGCAATCCAGTTTGTCTATTCGTGAAGCCATGGGCCAGCCAGGAGGCTAAGCGATGGCGGCAGCCCAAGAAGTTTTGGATTCGCTGGCGCATGGCAGCGATCAACCACTGCCGGTGGTCCGCGAGACGGTGCGCGATCTGCTGCTCTCTTCCGCGGCCTATCACGAACTCGATCCGGGAAAGCGACATGAGGTCGCTCAAGCCCTCGTCTGCGTCTGTCAAACTGCCGTCTCTCTAATCAAAGAAGAAGCGAAGAGCGATAGCCTCGTAGCTACCCAATCACTCTCAACTGAAGACACTGAACCAGGTTTAGCTAAACATCCGTTTGCCGTTGCTCAGACTGCCGGACAAGACTTCAGCGGCGTCTCGGCGCAACGTGTTGCCGGGACGACGCGCGACATTCTGAACGCCGTTTCTTTTCCACGCTTTGTGACCGAGTTAATCAACGGCGTGTTTAAGGCGTTGATTGACTCCAACCACCAACAAATGAACGAGTATGTCGAGTTAATAAAAAATGTATCGGCGAGTACGGAAGGATTTGCGGATGCGAACCTGGCGCCCGGCCGTGCGCGCGAGTGGCTGGCGGAAACATTTCCCGGCTCCTTTGTGATTCAAGGTGGACCAGACGAGGATACCGATCCTCGCGACGTTGAAGAAGAAAGACAGGAGAGCAAGCTCCGCATGGTGGAAGGCGGCACAAGGCCTTCGGAGGAAGCGTTGCGCACGGCACTCGGTATCGCTCCGGGTGAATCGATTCCGAGTGGTGATCCCGAAACATCCCTTGTGCCGTTTGCGCGTCGCGCGTTAGCAAGGCAACGGCAGCAGATGCTCGCCACCATGGTGATGCTTGGAATGCAGCGCATCGTAGTTGAAAGCGGTCGGTTGAATGCGTCGATGCGTTTTCACATTGACACTCGCAGTGTTGCGCGTGCGGATGCGGGCAGCCGGTTGGATGCTCAGTCGTCAGTCGAAGCGAGCGGGAGTTTTGGTTACGGACCGTGGGGGGCGTCGGCGAAGATCTCAAACACGATTGGGTTTGTGACGACGCAACGAAGCCAGACAAGCGAAGAGATGAATACGGATCTCGATCTGAATTCATCAGTCGAGTTGTACTTCAAAACAGATTACGTGCCGCTCGATCGATTAGCGGGTGCGCCACAAGTCGATCGGATCAAAGTCAACACGCTCAATCCTGCGGCAGAAGATAAGGCGGCGGCCGCAACTCGCGAGCAACGAGTTAGCGCCGCGCGCGCTGCAGAGGATCAGCGTGCGGCGAACATGCAGGACGACCTGCGGCATCAATCCACTTCCGCAACACCGCCGGCCGGAGGCGCTACCAACACGGCCTCCAGACAACAGACTGCAACGACTGGTCAAACCGGCTCATCAGGCCAAACAGGCTCATCCGGCCAAACAGGTTCATCAGGTCAGTCAGGCTCAACTGGTCAGCCAGGTTCAACCGGTCAGCCAGGTTCAACCGGTCAGCCCGGCTCTACTGGTCAGCCCGGCTCTACTGGTCAGCCCGGCTCAACTGGTCAGCGCACCTCAACTGGCCAACCAGGCCCATCTGGCCAATCAGGGTCATTCGGTCAACCAGGTTCATCTCGTCAAACAAATACCGGTGCGATGAGGTGAGGGCTGCCACTTCACGCGCAACTTGTGATTTAGCGGAAAATAGAAAGGCTTGTTAGAATCAGCGCACGGATCACGTGCCGGGGTGGCGGAATGGCAGACGCTGCGGACTTAAAATCCGTTGTCCGAAAGGACGTGCGGGTTCGACTCCCGCCCTCGGCACCATCCATTTCCTAACGTTTCACGAATTCCATAAACTTGGCCTGGCAAGTAAGCTTGTTGTAGCTAGGAAGATCAGCAGCGAAGGGGTTCGCCATTGCGTAATTGATAAAGTGCGCTCCCAATGCGCAAATAAGAATGATTGATTCGTCAGAAGTTATTCCAGGAAAAGGAGCAAGGATGAAAGTGAACAAAGAGGCAGCGGAGTCCACCCTTGATGATTCACCGGTCTCTGGAGACGTCGTCACCGAAGATCTCGCTTGGAACGATGAAATAATTGAGGACATTTCAACCGAAGGCGAAACGGACCTCGTGGTCTATTCACGCGACTGGACGATCGCAACCATTCTAAGCCAAATCGAACAAAAGAATATCGACTTAAACCCAAAATTCCAACGGCGAAACGCGTGGAACGACTCTCGACGAAGCAAGCTAATCGAGTCCCTCGTCGCTGGACTTCCAGTGCCCGAGATAGTTCTGGCTGAAGATCAAAAAAAGAAGAAAGCCTTTATCGTGATTGACGGAAAACAACGTCTCCTTACGATAGCCGGCTTTGTTGATCCGACGATTGGTTACTGGAATAACGCTAGATTGAAGGATTTGAAACTGAGGAAAGATCTGAACAAAACCACCTACGAACAATTAAAAACTGAGCCAAAATTAGCTGACGAATATCGAGAGTTTATGAATGCAGATATTCGCTGCACCATCATTTCCAATTTCAAATCGGACGACGCGCTTTACGATATTTTTTATCGATTGAACACAGGCTCAGTTCCGCTGAGCACGCAAGAGTTGAGGCAGGTCTTACACAAAGGTCCATTCGCTGACTTCTTGGTTCAAGTAACCAACACTCCTCAACCCATTCATGCGGTTCTAGGACTAACTGGACCGGACACACGACTAAAAGATGTTGAGATTGTGCTTCGATTTATCGCGATTGTTCTATTCGGAAACCTTTATAAGGGTAATCTCAAGAAGTTTTTGGACGACACAATGAGTGCGGTAACAGCTGATTGGGATAACGCGAAACCAAAAATTGAACACGTTTACGGTGAGCTCAATACATCTATCGAGAATTTGCAAAAGGTGCTTGGTACTAAGCTGATTGGTCGGAAATCTATTGGAGGTGCGTGGGAGTCACGTTTCAACAGGGTGCTCTTTGAAGTCGAAGCTTTTTATTTTCGTTTGATTCCTGCGACTAGTCTTACTGCTGGAAAGAAAAAGTTTATCTCGGGGCTTCAAAAGCTCTTCGAGGATCCAGAGTTCCGATCTTCCGTAGAATCGACGACAAAGACAAATGATCGCTACGAACTTCGATTTACACGATTTCAAAATCTGGTAAATGCATCGTTTGGAACAAATATCAATGAGGTGCCGGTCACTGCCTGAAAATCCTGAGGAACGTAGGTTGACATGGCCAACCTGAATGCGCTCTACGGTGACTTAAATTCAAATGTTCAAGAGTTGGCGGCTAAGTTTGTGGATAAGTTCATTCCTGCCGATCCCGCTGCCTCACCGTCTATATATGAACTTGACGTCAGAGCTTATTGTGTATTGAGTCATGCCGCATTTGAAGACTTTATTGAAGCGGTTGTATTAGCTGTATGCGGGCATGCTGTGGACCAGTGGATCACTGCACGGAAAACTACCGATGTTGTTCTCGCTCTGCTTTGTTGGAACGGAGCAAAGCTGACCATCGACGATGATGAAAACTCTCCCGAGACAAAACCTTTCGACTACTTGCGTCCTCTCGTTGAAAACGCGAAAGCTGCGTTTTCTCGCGAGGTGCATATGAATCATGGCGTTTCAGTTCGCTATTTAAGATCCTTATTAATCCCGGTTAACATCGAAGTCCCGCAAGATGCAAACCTACTCAATTCCCTCGGAAAGCTTGCCGAAGGTCGAGGGACGTATGCACATAAGGGCCGAGTTAAGTCAGTGCTCGTGCCCGAGGATGCTAAGCGGTACGTGGAAGACGTCCTCCGCCTTTGCGATAACATCTGCAAACAGGCAGTTGCAAAACTTGCCTAAATTCAACACCTGCATGAGCCACTTGTTACAAAATGCCTTCTCACAAAAAAACCTGTAATGTTTCCGCCGTTTCTGCCATTTGTACGTGAGCATCTCTCTGAGGCGCTCTAACCAAAAGCCTCGTCTAAATGACGAAGCGCTACGACTCGGGCGCATCGGTTTCCAGACCTCGATGCGCCTTGTAGTTTGGCGACGACATTTTCCTGACAGATCACCTTAGCTTCACAAAAAACTTTGTAATGTTTCCGCTCTTTCCGCCATTTAGAGTTGGAGCCTCTCTAATTAGACGCTCTTAACCAAAAGCCTCGTCTAAATGACGAAGCGCTACGAATTGACGCATCGGCTTCCAGACCCCGATGCGTCTTTGCTTTTTTGGCCAATTCAATTTCCTGCCATTTCTCTACAAAAACCTTGTAATTTCAACACAACAGGCATAAACTGCCAGCCACCAACGGCAAATTAGCGGTTCAAGACTCTGGTCTGGAAAATTAGAGCTGGGACCTTCAATGCTGATTGCCTGCGGAAGTAGCGCTTCGCTTTTTTAGGCGAGGCTTTTGGTGTTTGTAGCGTCGACAGCTGATCGCTACGATAATATGGCGTAGTCTCCTACGCCATATTTCTGCATCTCCTGCCCTCTATCTCAAACACCACACTCAGTCAGCGATGGGACCGCTTCGACCACTCATCGACCTCCGAACGCAGTAGATGTGTACCGGCCCCGTCAACGACCTTCTCTTTAAACAATGTGAAGCCTTCGTTGGATCCAAAAGAATTTGAGCTGGGGTTTTGGCTGCTTTTCGGCAGTCAAACAGATGGGGGTGACGAATACCTGCACATCTGGAACGAACTAGTGTTCTTTTTTCGCGATTTCTCGGAGCCAGAGGAATTAACGGATCAAGTCCTAGACCGCATGATTCGTAAGGCTGCTCAAGGAGGAATTGAGATACGTGGGAGCCTCCTATATTACGCACTCACTGTTGCTCGGTATGTGAGATTGGAATACCTCAAAAAGACCCCTGTTGTGATTCCTACCGACTTGAGCCAGTTTGAGCGACGCGAACAAGTGGATACCTCAGAACGAGAAGTCCGTTTGCAAATTTTAGATGAATGCCTGGAAGAACTCACGCCGGATCAGAGGGAACTAATCCTGGAATATTACGGCCCAGACAATCGAGGGCGGAAGAAGATAGAACAGAGAGAGAAGCTGGCAGCTGAACTTGGAATGTCTATCCCTAGTTTACGAGTGAGAGTCCATCGTATTCGGTCCGCTTTAGCGAACAAGATCGAACGGAAATTGAGAGCTATAGAGAGCTCACGGATTACGTGAAACGTGTTTGAAAGAACCGCGCTTGTTCTTGAAATGGAGGGCGTGATGTTGGAACCTCGTCATTGGCTCAAGACCGTTGGTACTCTTAGTATCGGTGGTGCAATCGGTGCGTCTGTGGGAGCGCTAATTTATCTTCTTCTCCGAAGCTACCTTGAAGGTGTGAGCATTTATGAGGTTATGGCTCTCCTTGCAGCCATAGGGGCAGGGGTACAACGAACACTTCAACGAGCTGGCTGGTTCTTAGGATTTTTTGAACAGTTATATGAGCTTGGAAAACTAAAGAAAAGCGGAATAATCAAAAACGAACAATATCAAGAGATTGTCAATGAACTAGTGAAGCGAAGGTTCCTTGATAAATGACGTATTGTCCCTAACCACGAAGGCGGGGTTGGTTTGTAAGATGGGGCTAAGATGGTGGCGGGACGTGTCGATACGTAGCCAGCCGAAGCGATACCTTGACGACCGCTAGGCGCGTAAATACTGGCTCATATCGTTTCGTAAGATTAGGTAAGGGCGCTAACACGGGACTTAAAATCCGTTGTCCGAAAGGACGTGCGGGTTCGACTCCCGCCCTCGGCACCACATCTTTCCTACGCCTGGCCCGATCGTAACAATCTGATGAAACTAAGGAGCAATTTTACCGCGGGGATAAACTTGCTGAGGTAGAACGCTGAATTGAAGAACCGAAAGAAAGTCGCGCAACTTATTAAAGAAAGAGTAGCGCGAACAAACCGAAACGGCCATTGAGGAACCTGAAGTAGGTGAAAAACTGTTGCATGTGGGTAACCGCAACGTTAGTACTTCCTTCGGACTCATACGTCTTCCTACGCCGTTACTGGATCAAGGAATTGGAACGGCGCGCCTATCTTGTGATAAATTCATAGCCTCCAACAATCGGTGGGTGCGCGAATAACTCGTAGAGTTAACTCGCTGAACTTAAAAACATTCCCAACCATCAGCTCTTGACTTGCTTAATGAGTTAAAACCTGCGCTGAATTGGATGCGCCGTTGGCCGTAACACCTGTCCCGCTTCGGTTGATTCGCCTTTCACGTTCTTTCATTACACGAAGGTTTCGTCAGTGTACGCCTTATATCTCACTATATGCGCGATCAAATTTTCATCAGTTACAGCAGGCAAAATGAAAGATGGTTGCAGATGCTTCAGTTGCACCTCAGCGTCCTCAGCGCGACCCACAAAATCAAGGTTTGGAGTGATTCCCAGATACAACCGGGCCAGCAGTGGAACCAGGAGATCGACGATGCACTTGCGTCCACGCGAGTCGCCGTGCTCCTGGTGAGTCCGGAGTTCCTGGCATCGAAATTCATTCGGACAGTCGAACTGCCTGCCCTGCTAGAGGCGTCTAAAAAAGGTGAGATCCAGCTCCTATGGATTGCCGTCAGTCCAAGTGGATACAAATACACCGAGATAGGTCGATTCCAGGCAATTAACGACCCGAAAAAACCTTTAGCTACCCTGACGACGAAAGCAAAGCGTGAGAGCGCACTGGTCAAAATCGTTGAGGCGATTAAGGAAGCATATGACAGAGCCGAGCTAGAACCGAAAACGGTCCGGCCGGTCGAGTATGCTCCCTTCATTCGCGGATTCTTCGATGAATATCTTGGCTTGCCTTCACAACCTAGAGCATTTGGGGGCCGTGATGTTGAGTTGGGGGCATTGAACAACTGGCTCGATGATATTGAGGCTTCGCCTTATCGTCTCATACTTGCTCCAGCTGGTCGTGGAAAATCGGCCCTGCTGGCACACTGGTATCAGCAACTCTCAGCAAGGTCCGTTCTAACAACTATCTTCATCCCCGTTAGCATGGTGTTTGGGACCAATCTGGCTCAGGTTGTCTTCACTTCAATTGTCTCCCAGCTGGCTGGTCTTTGGGATGAATCCCTTCCCAACATCGGAAGCATGGACTCGACGTCAATTCGAGCGCTGATGGGTACCTACTTAGATAAAAAGTTGCCCACCGGCCGAGGACTGCTACTCATTCTGGACGGAGTAGACGAAGCGGCCGATTGGCAGGTCGGGCCCAATCTCTTTCCTCGGTATCCTCAAACCGGATTGCGAGCGATCATCTCAGCGCGTGAGCGAGCTGGGGACGTGGACGGAATGGGTTGGGCACAGTCTTTCGGATGGGATCGGCCCGGATTAGCAGACGTAATGGAATTAGGTCCATTAAGAAGAGACGGAGTTGACGACGTAGTGTCGAAAACGTTTGCGTCTCTAATTCCAAGTATTGCCAAGCCAAGCGTGACGGATGAAATCTTCCGTCTCAGCGAGGGTGATCCATTCCTGATTAATTTCTACCTCAGGGATTTGGTGCCGGAAAAAGCTGGCGGGGAGCCGCGCCTGAGACCAGAAGAGTTGCGAAACCTACAACCCGGGTTTAAGGAATGGTGGATTTGGCAAAACCTTCTGTGGAAGACTCGGAAAGAATCACCCCTTGACGAACCAAGAGTTACAGCCTTCCTTTCCCTATTATCATGCGCGCTAGGCCCCCTCAGCACCGAGGATATTTTGCAATTGGTTCCAAAGGAGATTGGACTCAACGGTTGGAACCTGGAAGAAGTTGTAGAACCGCTGTCCCGCATGGTTCTAGGCAATGGCAAAGATCATGGGTTCGTGTTTTGTCATCCCAAGTTGGCAAACTTCTTCAAAACAGAACAACTCGCGAAGCAAGAGCGCAATGCGTATGAGAGACGTTTTTTGACTTGGGGAAGTAGTTCAATCCATGCAATGCAGAATGGTGAACTCGGCGCTGACGAGATTTCACCGTATTTGGTTAGATACCTTGGTACACACCTCGAACAGGCCGGTGCTTCTGTTGCCGAACTTTCCGCACTAGTAAGTGATGAATGGAGATGTGCGTGGAAACGGTTAGAGGAGAATCATACAGGCTTCCTGAACGATGTGAGTAGAGTATGGGGTGCGGCTGAGCGAGCTAACCTCGCTGAGATCAACCAAAGCCGCAAGGCACTATTCCTCCACATGGAGGCGCTGTGCGCTCTTTGTCAATCCAGCATCCGATCCCTGTCGACAATTCCAGACGAACTAACAGCAGCACTAATTGAAGAAGAGCTTTGGAGCCCGATGCAGGCGCTTGCGTTCAATAACAATAGAGTTCGTAGATGCACGAGGGCACAGCTAGTTGTACGACTTCCCGACGCGGAGCGCGAGAAAGTACTAGATGATGCTATCAGAGATATTCAAACAATGGAGGATGAATGGTTCAGGGCATTGGAGTTTATTCAGCTGGCAAAAACGGTTCCATCTTCCCATTTCGAAATGACGGTTAACCTCGCTCGGGAAAGTATCGGAGCGGTCCCAGGTACGATTGAGAAAGCGTGGATGCTCGCCTACATCGCCAACTATTATGTTGGTTCATCTGCAGAAGAGATAAGGAAGGAGGCCATTGAACTAGTGCTTTCCCGCGATGAACCGGCTGAGAGAGTGCGCGGCTTGTGTCCCTTGGCTGAATTTCTCCCAAGCCAGGAACGTGAAAAAGTTCTAACTCGAGCTGAAGATCTCCTTGGGTCGATTGAAGATCCTGAAATGCGACTTAGACGGTGTGGTGATTTGTTTGCATTACTGGAAGATGAGGCACAAACCAGGGTACTGATGTTAGCTCTTGCAACGGCCCCACTTGTCGAAGACCCACATCAGCGATTGAAAAGCCTCGTCGCCTTGTTACCGTGTACGCTTGGACCAGATCAACAATCGGTTGCTCGAGCTGAACTGCTAACCGCGGAACTAATTTCTGACGAAAGTCGAAAGGCGGAATACTTAATAATCCTGGCGTCCTATCTTCCCGAATCGATCAGAACACCTACCATCAACAAAGCTCTCACAATTCTCCCTCGTGAAGGTGCACACATTGGTGGTGATGAAGTAAATCAAGCGTTGTTAAGAGTGATCGACTCTGCCTATAGAGAAGCAGACTTTGCCAGTCTTCCCGAATCGATCAGAACAGCTACCATCAAGAAAGCGCTCTCCATTCTCCCTCGCGAAGGTGCACACATCGGTGGTGGTGAATTAAATCAAGCGCTGTTAAGACTGATCGACTTTGGCTACAGAGAAGAGGTCTTTGCCGTTGTGAACGCAATTGACGCCGAGAGCCTTAGGACTGAAGTGTGGTTTGAAGTGGCTGCGCATCTCGGAGAGGAGCGTCCGGCTGAAGTCAACCAAGCCTTGCAGGCAATCAAGAGCATCTATCTTTCACAGACTCGTTACTTGCGTTTCGCCGCTGGGGTAATACGAAAATTAAAATGGCTAATCCCTGAAGACGAGTACAAATCCTTTCTCTGGGAAGCGCTCGAGCGGGAACGGGTGATCGGAGACGAACAGCAAATTGTTGATGTCTTAATAGCCATCGCCGGCTACCAACCTCAAACGGAGCGCGAAGAGTCGCTCAGAGCCGCCGCCTGTTTCGCAAGAAAGATCGAAAACCCGCAAGCACTCGGCGAGACCCTCCTTGCCCTTTCAAGAGTTTCTCCTGAACTTGCCCTTCCAGACCTCTATTCAAGGGCATTTAAGACGGCGCAGCAGAATCCAGATCGAGAAAACCGTTTCTACACCATGATGGAGTTATTACCTCACCTTCCAGAATCCGAGAGAGGTGACGCAATAGAGATCGTTCTGAAAGAGGCTCGCGCCTTTACGTCAAAAGATACCCGAGTAAAGGCATTGGTGCGTGTCATCCCATTTTCTCAACACCCACTTCGTCAGGAATTATTCGAGGAGATCCTGACTCTGACGCGAAAACTTGACGATCCATCTTGGCGCGTACAGCACCTCGTCAAAGCGTCTTTCATGGTTTCCAAGGAAGATAAACCTTTCTTTATCAAAGAGGCTCGTGCGTCGGCTTTGCAGGTAACCTACCAAGAATCAGGTTTGGTTGCAGAGATGCTCCTCGGCAACATAAACCGTGTGGCTGCCTTCGGCTTTTACGCCGAGGCGCTCACAATAGTGCGAGCAATCAACGATGCCTTCGAGCGGGCGTGTATGTTGATAGTAATCCTTTGTTACGTTCCCGAGATAGATCGCGAGGAAGCTGAGTCAGAGACTATCGCGACGATTCGGGCAATCGACGATGAGAGCACTCGAATCTGGTTGCTCACCTGGCTGCTCCGGGCGACCAAGTTACCTTTAAAATCGGAAATTGCCGATGAGATTGAGAATTACGCGCTCGCAAATGAGTGGCCGCTCTTGCGTGCTGCAATGCTCATAAATATCGCGGCAGAGATGGAGGACAGGCGAGAGCGGCTGTTGGCCACCGCAACCGGGCTCGTACTTAATAACCATGACGAACCAAAATATGACGGTATATTGTCATGCCCGTACACTTACGTCTTCCCGATTGGACTAGATCGAGGACTAAAACTGGCGCCGGTGTTTTGTGGAATGCTAATGGGTTATTACAGACGAAATAATCTCTTTGGACCTTATCCAAGTCGGCAGTATGTGATTGACACGCTAATGAAACTCTGCCCTGAAGTCTCCGACGCCAACCAATATTCGTTTGCGAATAAACTGTTGCACGCTGGCTATCAGAGACCTTACCTGCTCGATAAGATCCGTGAATACCTACCGACCTTCGTGACTGTGGGCGGTCTCAATTGCCTGAATGGCATTTCACGTAGCATTCAAGACGTGGGAGCGTGGTGGAAATGAGAATACAAATCCAAGATGTGGCTAAGATGGTGGCGGGACGTGTTGATACCAAGCCAGCCGAAGCGATACCCTGACGACCGCTAGGCGCGTAAATACTGGCTTGTATCGTTTCGTAAGACTAAGTAATGCCGCGATCACGGGACTTAAAATCCGTTGTCCGAAAGGACGTGCGGGTCCGACTCCCGCCCTCGGCACCAACAGCCACGCTGTAAGTGCCTCTACTTGCTGGGTTTTATTTGTTGGGTCGCACTTCTTTGTCACAACTAAGGCACAAAGTTCAAGGTCTTTGCGCACCTCGAGAGTTTTTGCATTCGACGACTACTACCACTTCGCTTTACTGCAATCAAACATTCACGAAGCATGAGTGCGATGAGATGCTTCAACCATGCGAACAGACGTTCGCTATACTCCCACCGACTGCTTCGAGACATTCGCGTTTCCTCAAAATGTTTCAGTCGCTGCTCGCGCACACGGTGAACAGGTTGGCGGAACCTACTACCAACATCGTCAGCAAATAATGCTGTTACGACAACTCGGCCTAACCCGTACTTACAACCTCCTTCACAATCGCGATTGCCGAGACGAAGATATCGTAAAGCTTCGTGAACTACACAATCAGCTCGACAACGCAATCCTCAATTGCTATGGCTGGTCCGATCTTGCTCTGGGCCACAACGTCCACGCGAATGAAAGGGGGGCAGATTCGCTTCACCATCGCTCCACCTGCCCGACGTGAACTCTCACGCCGACTCCTCGAACTAAGTCTGACCTTCTCCGAGACTCAGGCATAGCGTTAGAAGGATTCTAAACACACAAGAATTGAGGCGACGGTGGGGCATTTCTATGACAAATGGAAATGACTGCGTGGTATGACCTAACTGTAGAATCAATTACGGCACTACTGTAAAACCAACTGCTTCCGCAGCTGCTGCCAACCTGGAGTCGTCGCAGACGAAGGTCCGATTTTTCGGCTTCTCACGGCACCAAACGAGGGCTGCCGCCAGTTGAAACGAGTCCAACGCGCGCAAGCCGTAGCTATCCGGCAAGTCTTCAGCAAGACGGCGCGCTTGCTCGCTGGGCGTGATTTCGTACCACTCCTGGCGCAACAGTTCCAACCGCGCTAATGCTTGTTGTCGCCCCTTCACAGTAATCACTCCGTCACGGTGCATACGACTGATCGCGCTACGAACTTCAACTGCAGTGCCCCACCACACCACCACGCGGGCAGTTTCATGCCAAAGTTTCCGCACCTTCTGACTCAAGTTCTGTTGGCAGCAGAGCGGCACAATCGCACTCGTATCCCAGAATCCGACGTTGCTTTTCTTCTTAGTCTTCATCGCGCTCGGCTCGAATCACCGCTTGAATGTCCACGATGGCGACGCGCGGCGCCGGCAGCGCCAAAAAGTCATCAGACTTTACTTTGACGGGAAGACGCATCAAGCCTCCGGCGACCAGGGCTGCTTCCTCAGCATCCAGATTTTCGCCCCCGCTCAGTGGCACCAGTCGTGCGACCGGTCGGTTGCGATCTTTAACTATCAACTCAGTGCCGCTCTTGACCTTTTTCAGATATGCGCTCAGGTTATTTTTTAGGTCTGCTATGTTTACAGTCTGCATAATCGTTACTCCCCGAATGTGGCTACAATAGCCTTTTCACGACAGTCAGAGCAAGTGGGAGACAAACGACCCATGGCTGGCGGAACTGATCCCACGCGTCGATGCAGGCGAACCGCTCAGCGATACTCTGGACTTGTGGATTATGTTGACGTGTAATCAAATCTTCCCAAAAATCATGGCGATCCGTTCGATCGGCTTCTCATCGCCCAGGCAATCGTCGAACAGGTCCCAACATTAGCCGTTGTGTCAAACGGCCGGCTTTTTGATCGCGATGTATGCTTTGCGCATTCGGTCAGATGCGACACGGCTTGGAGGAAACGCCTGCTCTGTTCCTCCCTAAGCAGATTCAGAATCAGTCAAATGGTTTCTCCCAAACTTACCTCAAGAACATTTCGCCCATTTGAAAAAATGGAATAATTCAGAAAAATGTAGCGACCTCCAAAATTTCGTCGGGACAGTGAACTGGCATAGTCAAATTTCCTAGGAGAATCGCGATTTTTTGAAAACACCTTGAGGCATATCTATTGCCACAAGCACTAGTCCATTTACCCCGCATTGGAATAACCCGGTCCTAATTTTCGATTTGATTTAGTCGAGTTTCCTTGCTCGTTGACAAAGGCAATATCGGAATTTGCCGTGGACGCACCCGTTTAATGTCCTGATTCGATTCGAGTCGGGCCCGGATTTATAAACAGGCCACTTTCACTGGTTCCACTCTGACTTGAGAACCCACCGTAGGAGGAAGCATGAGAAAGTTTACAAAAGCGTTGATCGCGGGTATGGCGATTCTGTTGGCTCAAATCGTGATTCAGGGCCAGACAACGACGGGTTCCCTGGCGGGAACCGTTACTGACCCAAGTAACGCCGTCATTGCAGGCGCTACCGTCACCGTAACCAACGTCACTACCGGTGCAGAGCGCACCGGATTAACCAACAGTTCCGGAGCATTCGATTTCCAGACTCTGCTCCCCGGCACATACACAATTGCCGTTGAGGCGTCGGGGTTTAAGAAAGCAATAGTCCGCGACGTTATTGTCTCGGTTGCTTCGACTGCTCAACTCACCATACCGCTGGAGATCGGCCTGGCAAATGAAACGGTTACGATCACGACTACCCAGGAAGTAATTAATAGTACAAGTCCGAGTCTGACCAACGTTATCAATACCAGACAGGTCGTCGATCTTCCACTTGGTGGTCGAAACCCGGTCGAGCTTGCCGCTTTGCAGGCCGGCATCGCAGTAATTGGAACCGATACGCGCGGCGCGTCAGTGGGAGGGCTCCGGCAGACCGCAGTAAACCTCACACAAGACGGCATCAATGCAATGGACAACTTCGTCAAGACGAGTTCGTTCTTTGCGATCACTACTCCGTCGCTGAACTCCACGCAGGAATTTAGTATCACCACCGGCACTGTTGGCTCAGACGGAGGACGCGGCGCCGCTCAGGTCAACCTGGTCACTAAAGGTGGCACGAACGATTTTCATGGTGGTGCTTTCCTCCAGCTGATAAATGAGAGCTACAACGCCAACACTTTCTTCAACAACTTCAACGGCACGGTAAAACCGGTACTGCGGCAACACTTTTATGGAGGTGACATTGGCGGCCCAATGTACTTCCCGAGATTTGGTGAAGGTGGACGGAGTGTTTATAGCGGCAAGGACCGGGCCTTCTTTTTCTTCTCGTACGAGAAGTTCAGCCAGAATCAAGGCCGGGCAAATAATCGGAACGGTGTGCTCACGGCGGAAGCGAAGACCGGTCTCTTCCGCTACGTCGGGACAAACGGCTCGCAGCAGAGTGTGAATCTGCTACAACTCGGCAACGTGCACACACTCAACCCCGTGCTGACGGCACATCTTGGCCTGATACCCAACGCCAACAACTTCAACTGCTCAAACAGCGATGGCTTCAACATCGGCTGCTACACTTTCAACGTCTCAGAAAATACTGTTAACGATAAGTATGTTTTCCGTTATGACCACGAACTCTTTAGGGACACAGGTCTGGGTTCTCACAAACTTGAATTCGTCTACAGCAGAGTGGTGACGGCAACGCATCCGGATGTTTTCACAAACGGACTTGACGCTCCATTTCCAGGCGGTGTTAACGGATTTCAAGCCTCTACTCGAAATCTGGTTACGCCGGCCCTCGTCTCAACCTTTGGTAGTCGCTGGACCAATGTCGTCCGCTATGGCCGTCAGTGGGCTCCGGTAGACTTCAATCGCGACTCAATGCCGTCGGCCCCCTTTATTTCGCTGCCGGGAGTGCTTGTTAACTATGACAATACATTCATGCCGCAACCGCGAAATACGATCGTCAACCAGGTAACAGATAATCTTTCCTGGACCAAGGGCAATCACCTTTGGAAGTTTGGCGCTGACTGGCAGAACGTGTTGGGAATAAGCCGCAATGATGCCGGCATCAATCAGACAAACCAGTTGGGAACGAATGCCGCCAACGGCACCGGGTTTGCACTTGCCAATCTGCCCTTTGGTTCAAATGCCAATCTGACTGCGGCTACCACCGTTTATGCAGCGATTGTCGGCAATCTACAGTCCGCCAGCCAGACCTTAAACGTCACGAGTCCCGATTCCGGTTTTGTACCTGGCGCTACACGATTACGACTGGTGCAGGAAAAGGACCTGGCACTCTTTGCACAGGACCAGTGGCGCATGAAGCCCAACTTCACACTTAACTACGGAGTGCGTTGGGACTACATGGGTGTGCCAACCGTTCCGAACGGGCTGGCGATCCAACCGTTGTACAATGATCTCTACGGCATCTCGGGATTTGGAAATCTCTTCAAACCAACAGCCACTCCTGGTACCCAAACGAAGGGCGTTGCTACTCTGAACTTCGTTAGCGGCGATACAGGTATTGGCCTTTACAACAACGACTGGAACAACTTCGCACCGTTCCTCGGTTTTGCTTACTCACCAGCATTTAGATCTGGACCGCTTCACTTCTTGTTTGGGGATGAAGGTTCGAGTTCGATCCGCGGCGGTTACTCAGTCAGCTATTTGCATGACGGAGTCACTACCTTCACTAACCTCTTAGGCGTTGGCACAACTAACCCGGGGCTGATCTCGACGGCTAATCTTTCGCCGCTGAGCAATACGAATCCGCACACCTCGAACCTTGTCGGCGTGCTCGGTCCCGGCGGTGTACCTCTCGATACGCCGACATTCAAGGTTCCGATCACCGATCGAGAAAACTTCCTGCTGAATTCGGCCAACGGGCTTTGGACAGTTGATCCAAACCTGCGCAGTCCCTATGTCCATCAGTTTAGTTTCGGTATCGAGCGAGAGATTCTCAAAAATACGGCTCTCGAAATTCGTTACAGCGGCAATCGTTCTCCAAACGGTTGGCGCGCGCAGGATATTAACGAGATCAACATTTTTGAGAATGGTTTCCTGCAGGAGTTCCTCAACGCGCAAAAGAATCTCGCGGCTCGGGGTGGTACCAACTTTGCTCCGGGCTGCGCCGGCTGCGTGGCAACGCCGATTCTCGATAGATTCTTTGGCATTGCCGGCACAGGCGGAACACCAGTAGCGGCCGCCAGCGGTTATTCGAGTACCACATTCATCAGTCAACTCACTGCCAACAACGTCGGCAACATGGCGAGTACGCTTGCGTTCAATGCAGCATACAGAGCGAATCGCGAAAACCCCGCAGTCGGACTGCCAGCGAACTTTTTCGTTGCCAATCCAAACGCTGCTTTTGCTCGCGTCTTGTTCAACGATGCGAGGTCCAATTACAACGCGCTCGAGGTCGAGGTACGCCGGCGGTTCTCGCAAGGCCTGCAATTCCAGGTCGACTACACCTGGAGCAAGGCGATGGGTGACGCTGTCGATGCACAAGGAAACAACCAGAGCGATCTAGTTCCACGACTCACGCTGCGCGGCGACAAGAATTTGGATTATCGCCGCTCGACTCAGGATCAAACGCAACGGTTTGTTGCAAATGGCATCTACGACCTTCCCTTCGGCAGGGGCCGTACATATTTGAATGGTGCTAACCATATTGTTGACCGGCTTGTCGGAGGCTGGACCGTAGGACTTATTACCGTATGGTCAACGAGTCCTCCATTTTATATCTCTGCCGGCCGATCGACATTCAACTGCACAGCACCACAGGTCAACGGCGTATGTCCGACACCTAATAATGGCGCTCAATTGGTCGGGCTGAGTTTTGAAGATTTTAAGAAGAATGTAGGCCTGTTCTTTGACAAGGGTGGCGTGTTTTTCATCAACCCGAAGATACTGGACATCACCTACAACTCGGCCGGTAAGGTTGCTACCTCGAAGCTTAAGCCAGGCCTAATGACAGCTCCGGCTCCGGGTACGTTTGGTAATTTCCCGGTGAACAGCCTTAGTGGTCCAAACTACTTCAACCTCGACATTAGTGTCACTAAGAGGATTCCGATTAGCGAACGAGTGAAGTTTGAAATCAAGGCCACGGCCATCAACATCCTGAACCACGCCAATTTCGTGTTCCCGGGTCTTAATGTGACTAATCAGAATTTTGATTCAACCACATTTGGCCTGGTCACAACTCAGCGCGGTACGGCCCGCAATATCAATTTCATCGGCCAACTTCGGTTCTAGCTTTCGAAGTTAATAGCTATTGGATCCACCTCCGAGGTTCGATCCTTACATGGGGCGTTGATCGGAGATATCCGGCAACGCCCTTTTTGTTATTATTTGAGGCCAGCCGACTCAAGGTAGAAGCGATGTCCGTATCAAGAATAGCCTTCGTAGTTCTCTTTGCCTGCTGTGTTATTCCAGCCAGCGCGCAGATGAGTCCGCCCGGAGCAGGTGACACGGGACTTGGCGGAGTGAACACCATCAACGGGTCCGTGATTGCGAGCGGGCAGCGACTACAGCGTCGAATTACAGTTCGTCTTCAAAGCATGACCAGGGGCGACCGCGTTGTGATGACGGATGACTACGGAAACTTCACCTTTCGCGGCCTTGTCTCAGGTGACTACACCATACTCATCGACAAAGAAAAGGAATTCAAACCGTTCTCACAAGTAGTTAGCATTATTCAGCCGCGAGGTTTTCCACCGCAAACCTACACTCTCAGTGTTCGTCTTGAGTGGAAGGAACCAACTGACGTGAAGCCTGCAGTTCTTAATGTCGAGTTTGCGAATGTTCCAAAGCCTGCGCTGGTCCATTACGACAACGCCCTCGAACAAGCCAAAAAGAATGATCACTCAGCAGCCATCGAGGAGCTGAAATTGGCTATAAAGGAATATCCATCTTTCAGCCAGGCATTTAATGAGCTCGGGGTTCAGTATTTGAAACTCAATCAATTGGAAAAAGCTGACGAGTCATTCCAGGAAGCAGTAAAGATTAACCCTGACGTTGTTTCGTTTCTCATCAACCGCGGTATTACAAACGTTCTCATGAAACGGTACGGCGAGGCGGTACCGATTCTTCGCAAAAGCCTGCAGAAGAATAAGCAGTCAGCAGTTGCGCATTATTTTCTTGGGCAGGCTCTGGCAAACCTCGGGCTATTTGACGATGCAGAAAAAGAACTTTTGGCTTCGTTGGAACTCGGAAAAGAAGAAATGAAAGAGGCCCACAGAATCCTGGCGATCATATACGCATCTCGAGGCGCCAAGCAGCAGGCCGCGGACCAATTGGACGCTTATCTTAAATTGGCCCCCGACGCCCCTGACGCTCAGAAGCTAAAAGACAAACTTCGACAACTACGAGAATCGAATTAAGGACTCGAGTTCGACCCCAAGATGGTGGCGTTACGTGTTGATACGAAGCCAGCCGAAGCGATACCTTGTGGTTATTCCGGCTTGGTCTTGTTCCGATTGAACAGCTCGGTCAGGTTAACCCCGACGCCGATCTTGTAGTAATCGCGGCTTAGACGTGAAGGCTGTAAATCGGCTGTTGGAATGAACACTTCATTGCTAGTGATTTGAACCTCGCCCGGTGCGGTATCCAGAAACAATGGATTGTCGATTCGCGGTCCACCCTGGCCGATTTTCATCACTGCGCTTCCGTAAAGATAGAGGAAGCTCGACGGCCTAAACGGCAACGGATAAAAAGCATCGAGCCGAATGACAAAGGCTCGTTTACCATTGAGCCTGAATCTTCCTCCGGTCACGGCTTCGTTCTGCCCAAACCCAAAATCAAGAATCGAAGGAAAACTGTTTTTATAACGGCTGCACTCCAGGTTATCGCAGTAGAGAGACTTCATTCGCAGTCCAACGTACCACTGCCTATAGAACCTATCGCGCTCGAGTGGTACGAAACCGACGTAGGCCTTACCTGCTGGAGGTTCGCCAAAACGTCGTTCAAATTCCGGGCGCTGTGCACCGTTTTCCTCTGGTATTCGGAATACCTGTGCTGACGCTCGTGTCGGATTAAGCGGGCTGATCGCTCCACCGCTCCAGGTAACAAAGATCCGGCTCTGCTGTTTTACTCCTGGAATTAAGGTATAGTTCCAACCTCTGCCTGTTAGCACACGTATTTCACCTCCAGCCAGAAAATCAAAACTCTGGACAAGGTCTACAACCTGTGTCGGGTCGGTCACCTGGTTAACAAAATTGGAAGGAAAGACGGCTGCGCTGGCAGTCTGCTGCGGAGTAGTTGAAAAACGAATGAGGCCCCACGTCCCGAACCGTGGAACTTTTATAGGTTTGCCATCAGCATCACGCTCGAAATCTTTACCATCTGGCGTCTTTAACTTGCTAAACAAGATTCCCTGGCTATAAAAGAAGTCGAGACACGGTTTAGTCTCGCTCGCTGCTGCACTTGCTCCCACCTGTTCCATCCCGACAATCACTCGCGTGTTCATGCTGGTGGAGGGTACGGTAGCGATTAGAAAGTTTGCGGCGCACGCACTTCCCTCACACTTCAGGTTCAAGCTTACTGTTCGATTTGTTTCCGATTCATTGTCCGGATCGAAGAAAGTTACATTGTTGGCTCCTGCTGCAAACTTTATTGGAATCGTGACAGTTCCAATGTCACCCTCGTATTTCACTTCAACCGCTTCGACCTCCTCTGCATTCACAACGGTTTTTCCTGCATTCAACACGTAGTATTTGATCTTCTTGATTGGTTCGCCTTCTGCGGGCTTCCTGATCGTAAGGTAAGCATCGACAAATGACGTCTTGTATTTTGCATTTTCAGCAGGATTCTCTACCCTGATTAGGCTGTTGGTTGCAGCCACATTCAAGTCTTCCAGTTGCTGGCATCCCAGCTCGCAGTTGATCTCAATAGCATCAGTCTCTGCGTCGGAACGATCCGGATCGAATACAGTTATCCGGTTTGTGCCCTTGGCGATGTTCACAATGATGCCGCGCTCATAGGTCTTTGTAGGTTCCGCTGGATCGGCCGCGGGAATTCTATAAAGCGGATCGAATTGTGGAATCGGCCGGCCGTTGTTCAAGACCTTTACAAACACCGTCTTCACATTCTTGGTAGCATCTTTATCACGAGTGACTCGAAACCCGACCGGTGCGGTCGTTGTGTCGTTGAAGATAGATTCGTGACTCGGACTATTGATATGTATGCTGCCCTTTTGTCCTGGTCTCGGAGTTCTATCAGCTAGCTCACTCTTTTCACATTTCGCGCCCTCACAAACAACCTCGACAAGATCGAGGTTTGCTTTGTCGGTTGGCTTTTCGACGTCCGCAACTCGAATGTAATTCTTGCCTGCGGTCATCTTAAGTCGAGTGGTCACAAGTCCGGCGCGCTCATCAAATGTAATCACGTCGAGCGCTGGCTTGTAGTCGACACGATTACCTTCAGCATCCTGAACCAAGACTGAAACCTTCTTGATTCCACTAGCTTTTTTTACAACCACTAGGGAATCAACTGCGGCTTCAGAAACTGTCCCGGTCGGACTCTTTATCGAGACATTACCTTCGGGTTTTGTCCCTGTGCCCGCAGACGGTTGCGTCGGTTGTGGAGATTGCGCGCTTTTGACGATCAATTCCGTGGCGTTACCACATTCTTCGTCATTGCATGAAATGAATAGGCGAGCTTGAGGACTTGTTTTTGGATCAATGTTCGAGGCAACACCGGAGTAACCAAACAGAGTTATCTCGTTAGTGCCTCTCAGAAGATTCAGCTGTAACTTCTGTTCGCCCGTTCCGTCTACTTTGTGATCGTCATATCTTGCCGCCACTCCAGCATCAGCCACAATACGCACCATGCTGAATTTGACAGGATCGCTCACCGTAAATCGCAACTGCATCCGGGAGCCGCCTGTACTGGCTAGAGGCTTAGCCGTTGTGCCACCTATGGGGCTAACGATCTTGATGACTTGGGCAGATGCTGACGTACTGGCAAATAAAAAAACAAAACAGGCAATCGCGAGGACGTGAGAGATACGAATTTTCAAGTGAGACTCCGATCTTAAGGGGGCGGAGGATCGATAAGGCGACCTATAAATACCCTACTTCTAATTTGAGGTCAACATTTCTTATTGGTAGCGATGCGATAGCACCTCGATTTGATCCAGTTTAGAATGTGCTCATGATCTCGGAGACGAATTCATAAAGAACTACAACATCAAGCATAGGGATTTTCGTAGCATCGGCGCTTCCGGTCAGAGTTGGAAACGATCTATTGCAACTCGCTATCCGTTTTGCTTATCGCGAGCCCACAGGTGAGGCCAACTGCAGCCCGGACTCATTCGTATTGTCGTGGGCAAACAACCTCGCGAAGAATGCCTCCTAAAAATGCCGTCTATCGAAGTAAAGCGTTTCGATGAAATGAAACGCAGGCTTTCCAGTAGCGATCCTGGACAGTGACAATTCAAGCAGTGATACTCACCACTACTTTAGGCCGTTTCGCGTCTTTGATATTGACTCAACAGGTAGGACTGGTAACAACTGCCGGTGCGAGTGGAATCCGCTCAGCAAACTTCTGGAGGGCATTTACGATGCGGTGGTTTGTACTGTTGCTGTTCATTAGCTTCCGCTCAATCACTAGCACCCTCGCAGTAACGCTAAACTTTAAGGTCCGTTGACGGAGTGAGACGATGAAGATTAACCGCCGATCCTTTCTCAAATCTGCAGCAGCAATCGGTGCTTCGCTCGCATGGGTCGGGCCGGCTCGAGGTTCGCGAATCAACTGGCGTGAGCGGCGTGATCTCTATCCGCAAGGAGTCGCCTCGGGCGATCCCGATCCGCACAGCGTGATCCTTTGGACGAGGCGTCCGTTCACCGACGGCACGCGGCAGCTCCTGACCGTCGAGGTAGCGGACGATGAGACATTCCGCCGAGTTATTGCGCACGCGCAGACACCGGTCTCGAGCGCGGCGGACTGGACCGCGCGCGTTCTGATTGGCGGACTGAAGCCAGCGCGCACTTACTGGTATCGATTCACCGACACCGAAGGAAATGGCAGTCGAGTCGGCCGCACGATCACAGCGCCATTGCCAAACGATCCCCGCATGGTGAACTTCGCATTCGTGAGTTGTCAGGATGTCAATGAGGGCAAACTCAACGCTTATCGCCGGATGATTTACGAAGATGAACGCGCTCCCGCCGCCGAACAGCTAGATTTCGTTTTGCACCTCGGCGATTTCATCTACGAGGTGGTCGAGTATCCCGAGGAGGTGAAGACTCGCTTCGATCGCACGATCTACGAGGTTGCGCGCATCCCGGATGGCCAAACGGTAGCAAGGTCGTTCCACATACCGCTCACCGTCGATGGCTATCGCGCCGTCTACAAGGGCTATCTCGCTGATCCCGATCTTCAGGATGCACGCGCGCGCTGGCCGTTCGTCTGCATCTGGGACAATCACGAATTCTCGTGGCAGGGGAGACAAAGCATGGTCCAAGCGGGTGGTGAGCCGCAGCCCGGCCAGACCGTCAAGGTCGCCGCCAATCAGGCCTGGTTCGAATACATCCCCGCTCGCGTGTCGCCGCCGAGCGGATCGCTTGCCGAATTCGGGTCGGTCGCCGTCAAGAACGTCAAGATCGAGAAGTGGGACGAGAACGGGCTTGGCCTCGAGCCGAACAATCTCACCGCGATCCGCAGTCTGATCGCTTATCGGGCGCTCCGCTACGGCAAGCACCTCGACCTTCTTCTTACCGACCAGCACAGCTTCTGCGGCGACGATCCAACTGACGCGGAGGGGGTTGGAAAGATTTATGACCCCAGCTTCAACGGAATGTTTTCCGAGGAGGCGACGATCGCGCTCGACGCTGGACGTGCCTTCGACGGCGGGAAGCCGCCTGCCGAACTTCACTTCCGCGATGTGCGCATTACAAATCCGCGAAAGGAGACGCCGCCGCGAACCATCCTCGGCGTTGAGCAGAAGGCCTGGTTCAAGGACCAACTGCGCAAATCAACGGGGACGTGGAAAATCTGGGGCAATTCGCTCGGCGCGCTCGACCATCGCGCGGACCCGCAAAACCTCCCCGCCGGAATGGTCAAGAACCCGTGGCCCGCGGATACCTACGCCATCTTCCGCACTGACGATTACGGAGCGGCTTACGCCGAGCGCAAAGAGATCTACGACCTCGTCCGCGAAGCGAAGATCACCGGCTTCGCGATCGTTTCGGGGGACCGTCACAGTTTTTGGGCTGGGTATGCCGCTGCCGAGCTTCCGCCGAGGAAATTTGAACCCGTCGGATTGAGCTTTGTCGGTGGGTCGTTGGCAAGTCCGGGCGCGATGGAAGCCCTTGAGCATGGTTTACGCAAGAATTCGCCCCTCCGCGCCTTGTTCCTCGCCGATCGACCGGACGGCTCGAAGCCCGACTGGACGAACAACATGCTGGTGAAGCACGGCGTCCGCTCGTGCCTTGAATATGCGAAGAGCTTCGATCTGAAACGCGCACGGTCGCTGTCTAACCCGGATCTGGCTCCGCACCTCGAGTTCGTCGATCATGGAGGACACGGTTATGCGAAGGTCCGATTGTCGGCCGATCAGATGCGCACCGAGTTTGTCTGCATTCCGCGCCCCATCACGCGGAGCGAAAGAGCGGACGGCGGGCCAATCAGGTATCGGGTACTGCACACCGCTGCACTGTGGAAGAGTGGAGAGCGCCCGCAGTTGAAGACATCGGTGCTCGAAGGTGACGTTGGACTCTCGATTTGAGGGACGATCAACTCAAAGTGTGAAGGTTCTGATTTTTCCAAGACTCCCTTGATATACAGTCAAGCTCATTTTTCAGATGAGATTGCGATGCAGCAATCTCGGTGCGCAGTTAAGTACGCGTGGTGTCCTAGTAGCGAACCAACAACAGTGGCTAAGTTTCTAAAGGTTTGTTTTCGTTTTGAAAAAGATGGGGCTAAGATGGTGACACTTTCAACTAGCCTGTCGTATTCATGCACTTGACGCGCTCGCAACTCCGCTGCAAAAGTACATCGTAGATCGTGCCCAGATCACTCCGCCTTCCTCTGACGTTAGATGGCTGACGCCAGGGTAACTATAAGGAGGAAGAACTTTAATGTGCCGCTTTATCGGGAAACTACTGACCTCTTTGCTGATAGCATTGTTAGCCTTGCCCACAATCCTCCTGGCAAGTCAATCTAAAGACGATTCCGATCCCTTGAAACCATATACAACCTGTGAAATGGGTGGTGACCTGAAAGTTAAGGACATCACACGCAGACCGAAATCTGCGGAAAAATACCGAGAGGTTACGACTGACAAAGGAAACGAAAGAGTTTCTGTTGTGAACGGCTATCGAGTGATGTTTGGATATGAAGATGTTCGTTACTACTTTGCTAACGTAAAGATCGAACAATCGGATGCAGAAAGTTACGCACAGGATAAGGAAAGGGTTATCAACGAACTGAAACACTATTCATCTACGAAGCAGGCTACGAAAATTCAATATCACGATAAACAAGTGCTAAATGGGTTCGAGCATTATGGAATAGACAGAGATGTGATTGATGTTGGAGGACAAGTAGGCATCCACGTCCTCTTTGGCGATACGAAACATCTCATAATCACGATCTACTTCCTCAATCAAGAAAAGAAGAACCGTAGGTTTAACAGTATTGAGGGGTATTTTGCTCTGCAGACCGATTTCCTTAATCGTTACACAGAATGTCTAAGCGTAGCGGCGAATCGCTAACGGCATCTAACAAGCGCTTGGAGCGGACTCGCCATGAGCAGGCTTCTTTGTTAAGTTGCGTGCGCGAGCCGCTCAGGCGCAGTGTTCGGCGCTAGTTCATGCTATGAATATAACAATCCGCATTATGATGTTGCTCCTCATTTTTCTCGCCAGTTGCGTCGCAACTTCAGCGCAGGCATCCGCTTGGCGAATCCAATTCCCATGTGACAGAAGTTTTAGTATAGAGGTTCCGGCACATCTATATGAAGTCACATGGTTCGAGGGTAAACATGGCCCAAGCATTGAACCCGAAGAAGACCGCAAAAACGGTGCTCGAGCCTTTGTTGCTCTACAAGGAACTCCGAAGAAGCGGCAATTTGGCGTGGTGGTCCAAAATGTGCCGCGGGAGGAGCGAGCAGCATTTGTAAGAAAAGAATTTGGCGGACTGTATTTTGTAATCGGAGGTGATGATGCCACCGCGACAAGCCAAAAGATCGTTCGAGTAAATGGCTTAACCGGCCGCGAGTATGTTTATGCGAAAGAGATCGCGGAGGACACCTATACGCGCGGAAGAATTTTTTACGCCGCGGGACGAATCTATATCATCGTATTCGTCGGAACTTCGGCCGAAGATCTTGGCTCTCAGGAGGCTGATCGGTTCCTCAATTCTTTTCGGATTCGGGGATAGAAGCCCGCAGTTCCACCCCGAGCCAACAAGCGCTGTCCGAAAGGACCTGCGGGTTCGACTCCCGCCCTCGGCACCACTATTAATTAAGGGCTCCCTCACCTACGACAGCACCTAAGCACCCACTCCAATTCGTCTTGGTGACACCATTTTTTCAGAATACTTTGTCAGCCTTTTACCTTTAAGTTACACGCCAAGAGTGTGCTAAGCCACGACGCGACGCAGAGCGCTGCGATGAGCTGAACGTCCTTCTTTGCACTTTGCGCTTTGAGTGGAGAGTTTCTTTCGTGTCGCGACCTGCGAACAAAAAATCTCCGCGATGATAGTTTTCGCTGCGACTTTCCGCCTTAACAAACCGAGAGCAAATTTACGCTCAAATTTTGATGAAGCAGAAGTCTTTATACATCGAAGGAGATTGTCATGAAACTGCGAAATTCACTCACAAAACTCATCACTTTAACTGTGGCTGTGACCGCGCTGGTATGCGTGACCGGTTTGCTACAACCTGTCAAAGGACAAACTGGCAGCGGGAGCGCAACGTCTGAATCTTACACATCTCTCGGAATCGTCCCCGGACAGACCGTGCGCCTTAGTGTCGCCAGCGACGAAAGGTCCGCAGGAACCATGTCGTGGTCGTTCAGCTACTATCTCGCGCCTCGGAACAACTCAACTTATAGCGCTCCTCTTTATCAATCAGAATGGATACAAGTGGCGCCAGGAGAAGTCCGCTTTGCCGATGTTCGGCGTAATGATTTGCACGCTTACGGTGATCACACCACGGGACGCGTGCAGGTGATAGTGAAAGTTACCAGGGTCGCCCCGACGGGCGGTAGTCCGGATGATTGCCCTTGTTCACTGGAAGTCATTCCCGATGAGGCCCAGGATGGAAACTCAGTACCAAATGATTCAAAATACAGACTGGTCATCCTGCCTGCAAAACGCCCCAAGCAGTTCACTTCAATCAGTCTTATACCCGGACAGAGCCTACGATATACCTTCTACAACCAGAACGATCCGAGCAGTCAACCAGTCCGCGTACGAGCATACATCTACGACGCAACGGGCCGTCTATTGACGCAAACGGATCCAGTCGAGTTGCGACCCGGCCAGGCGCATACCGTCGAAATCAAGCGCGACGATCTGCGCGTTGCGAGTGAAGAGGCAATGGGCCGCTTACAGGTGCGCGCAGGTTTCCAGGTGGCAGTAATGGACGGTTCACTGCGCAACGTTAACATTCCTGCATGGCTGGAACTTGTTGATACAGCGACAGGCACTACACAGGGAGGCAGCTATTACACCGGTACTGTAACGGTTTCGTCCGATGGGTTTTGATTAGGTGAGCTTGTGTTATTCGAAGCGGTACCTGTTGCTCTCTGATGTTATGAAAGCAAGCAGGTGCCGCCTTCGTTTACCCGTCAAATGCTTTGCTCGAAACCGCACGTACACGACCTCATCGAAACTGCTTTGCCGAGCTGGCGCGATCGTCGTAGGATGCATTTTCAAGAATCCGGCTGAGCAATGACCCAAAGGTGTTGAATGAGATTTCTGCTCTCAATCTGCGTAGTTGCACTGTTCATTACTTCCTGCATGAGCAGACGTGGTCACGAAGCTCAAAATACACCGCTTCCAGCAGTCGCTACGAATGCAACTTCGGTTGTTCAAATAACCGAAGAGAATTATGACGAAGTAGTTCGATCTCAGAAAGTCATTTTGATTCTTTTCTGGGCGCCATGGTCGGCGCCAGACCGCGCGATTGTACCTATCGTTGATGCTGTCTCTAAAGACTACGCGGGCAGAGTGAAAACTGGAAAAGTCAATGTTGATGAGAATCTAAGACTCTCCAGGAAATTTAACATCAAAGGTATCCCGACCGTAGTTGTTCTAAAGGATGGGAGTGAACAGGAAAGAATTGTTGGTCTTGTGCCTAAAAAGAGTCTTAGTGACTTACTCGATAAACAACTTCATTGATATCAAAGTCTCTTACTCGGCAACATAGCTCTCTGTGCAACCGCTGTGTTCTCTGTGTCTCTGTGGTTGTTGTATCGCGCATTCCGATAACCACCGAGACACAGAGAACACAGAGGTTGCACAGAGATATCCAAAACTGGGGCACTACCATCACTATCTATGGCTTGATCGTGATGACGGCTTTATTACTCACCAAGCCGCGTAAGCTAAGGCTCACTTGCACGTCTCCTGCACCTTCTAATTCATCCGGCAGTTTCACTACTACCTGCGTCATCCAGTCAAAGCCAGAAACCTTCCCGACGTACTCGACCACGAGCGGGAATACCCTTCCCTGCGTATCCTCCGCCTGAACAGCAACGGCCGAGGCATTTTCGTCGACTAGCAAATCAAGTTTGGAGGCGCACAGGATGATGCGCGTCCGCTGGTCTGAACTGAATTTGAGTCGCGACCGAATGGCGAACGGGCCACGCGTAAAAGTCACGGAATCGAAGGCAATGGCGTGGTTTGTGCCCTCTTCGGTGAGCAGTACTGGAGCAGGTGACGGAGTCGGTGTCGGACTCGGAGTAGGTGTTGGCGTCGGGGTAGGTGTCGGTGTTGGACCTACCAATCCGCCACAGGTGTTAAGTAGGATCGTTATGTGATCGGTGTGAACGCCGGAAGGAACCATTAACAAATCGGGTTTGCCGTCGCCGTTGGTATCGTCCACGGTAGTGGATTTGGCACCAAGTGCGAATGCGGTTGGGGGGCCGAAGTTCCCAGCACCATCTCCCAATACCAGAAGGGGGCCTGACACAACCAGGTCCAAGTTGCCGTCCAAATTGAAATCGCCGGCGTTGATATGGACTGGATCACCTTCCGCGAGGAAGCGCGCCGCTCCGAGGTTCCCTGCCCCATCCCCCAGTCTAATACTGTTCTGGCCCGCCGTGGCCACGTCCAGCTTTCCGTCTTTATCGAAGTCTCCGACAACAACTGAGTTGAGTGTTGTCGGAGCGGTGTAGACAGTCGCGGCGCCAAACTGTCCTCCACCATCACCAAGTAAGACTGAAAGACGGGTGTAGTTCGCTACAACCAAATCCAGCTTACTGTCATTGTTCAGATCACCTGCTGCGATAGATAGGGGAGCTTGATACGTTAAGGTGGGTAACCCGTCGTTGAGGGAGAGCGGCGCGGCGAAACTTCCCGCACCGTCGCCGATCAGAATTGAAACGCTCGTCGGAAATGTTGTAACGCCGCTCTCCGATATCAACGCGGTGCCCATATTGGCTACGACTAGATCGAGTTTGTCATCGCGATTGAAATCACCTACGACAACGGCCCCTGGGCCAAAGCCTGAAAGAAAGTCTTTCGCCGGCGCAAAATTTCCGGATCCGTCTCCTAATCTGACTGAAACTGTACCGACTTCATTCGGCTTCGACAGGTCGATGTAGCTGTTGGCTGTTACAAAATCCAGATGATGATCGCGGTTAAAGTCTGCGACTGCGACAAACTTCGGACTAACTCCCACGGCAAGATTGGTTGCCGCTGCATACGAACCAGTTCCATCCTGAATCAACAGCGAGACAGTGTTACCGAGAGAATTTGCGACGACCAAGTCGCGTCTCCCGTCCTCATTGAAGTCGCCTGTGGCGACGGAAGCGGGATCACTTCCCACTCGGAAGGTGCGCGCTGCCTGCAGTCCGCCCGCGCCGTCCCCAAAAGCGATGTTCATATAATTGGTGACTACATCGAGCTGGCCGTCCTCGTTAAAATCGCCCATAACTGCGTCGGAGTCAGATGGAAAGCTACCCAGGTTAAACTCACGAAGCGCATTGAAGTGTCCGGCACCATCTCCTAATAAAATGCCGTAAGTGCCCCGGCTGGTGCTTTGCAGTAAGTCAGACTTGCCGTCGTTGTTAAAGTCGCCGGATGAAAGAAAACCCATTGGGTCAGTCGGGCTGCTGATCGGGAGCGCAAAATTTCCTGCACCGTCGCCGAGCAGAACTGAAATATTATTGGGCGCAATACTGGTGTCGCTGCCGGTTATTACATCCGCTTTGCCGTCACCGTTGAAATCACCCGCCAGGAGCACGGTAGGTACGGAGGTAGAAAACTCTCTCACGGTGCTGAACTGACCGTTGCCGTCATTCAGCAAAACTACAACTTTTTCACTGCTCGGCCGGACAGTGACCAAGTCAGTTTTATTATCGCCGTTGAAGTCGGCCATTTTGATCGCGCTCAGAAAATTACCGGCCGTTTGATAATGAACCGCCGCGCCGAAAGAACCTGTTCCATCCCCCTGCATCACCCACACACCAGTTTGCGAGTACGCGGCTAAATCCAAATTACCGTCGCCATTTAATTCCCCCAACACAATGTCGTCGAAAGCCCCGTCTGTCTGAAGCAACGTGGGTGAGCCGAAGCCGCCGTCGCCGTCGCCTAACAAAATCCGGAGCTCGCCCTTGGTCCCGTCCTGATAGCCGGCAATCACAACGTCCAGCTTACTATCACCATTCACGTCGCCGGCTGACAGAGAGGAGAAGGATAGGAAAGGGCCTGAGTGGAAAGAATTCGCAGCGGCAAATTTGCCTGTGCCGTCGCCTAAAAGGATCGCGATATTCGTCGATGTTAGTGTGACCGCGTCCAGGTGGTGGTCGCCGTTAAAGTCACCGGAGGCGATGGGGCCTGTAGAACTAAACCGCTGTATGAGTCTTGTCGAGAGAAAGCTGGGTGTCGAACATGGGCTGGATGACTCAGCAGCGGCCTGGCTTGAAAAACGATTTGATAAAACAGCCCAGGCGACTAGAGACACCAGCGTCAGGGCCATACAACTAAGCCTGTCACTTCGCTTTGTTGTAAATCTTGTGGGGAACATCTGGGCCGCTCATTAAAGGTTGGCAAGGTTTCTCATGAGAATCAATTTACCAGTACTTTGCCTATTGCTGATGATATTCTTGGTTCGTTTGGCAATCAACGCGCCTGGACCCGCGCCAATCTTGTTCATCGAAGAGGTTGCATGTCTAATCTGAGCACTCACATCCTGCGAATTCTGTTAATTGTCGTCGCCACTTGCACACTCGCCTTCACTCAAACAACTCCGCAACGACAAAGGAACTACCCAGCACCGGTCGAGGGCGACTATACAATCAGCAACTTCAAGTTTCGCTCAGGCGAGACACTTCCCGAGCTGAAACTTCATTACTTCACTATCGGTACACCGGTGAAAGAAAACAGCGGAGTCGTGCGCAACGCGGTTCTGATTATGCACGGGACTGGAGGCACAGGCGCGCAGTTTTTCTCGGCACAATTTGCCGACGTTCTTTTTGGCCCCGGTCAACTGCTCGACGCCACTAAGTACTTCATCATTCTTCCCGACGCTATTGGACATGGTGGATCCAGTAAACCGAGCAACGGACTCCACCTGAAGTTTCCTCACTACACGTATGACGACATGGTGCTTGCTCAGTATCGACTCATCACCGAGAAACTGGGCGTCAATCACCTGCGGCTCGTCATGGGTACTTCAATGGGTGGAATGCACACGTGGGTTTGGGGCGAAACTTATCCCGACTTCATGGACGCCTTAATGCCGCTGGCGAGCATGCCGATTGAGATCGCGGGTCGCAATCGAATCATGCGGAAGATGATTATGGATGCCATTCGCAACGATCCGGCCTGGAATAACGGTGAATACAAAACTCAGCCCGTACAAGGGATGACGGCCGCTCAGAATATTCTGCTGCTGATGGGAAGCGCGCCGTTGCAGTGGCACAAACAAGCACCGACTCGTGATGCCGCCGATAAATTCTACGAGGAGCGTGTGAAGACAGGTGTGATGCGGTCCGATGCCAACGACATGCTCTACTACTTCGACTCTTCGCGTGAATATAACCCATCTCCAATGCTCGAAAAGATCAAAGCGCAACTGATCGCAATTAACTCTGCTGACGATCTGATCAATCCGCCGGAGTTGGGAATAATGGAGCGGGAGATCAAGCGTGTGAAGAACGGTCGATACGTGCTGTTACCGATTACAGATCAAACTCGCGGGCACGGCACACATACTATCGCTTCAATCTGGCAGAGTTATCTCAGGGAACTGCTGGAAAACTCGAATCAACCGAGCGACAGATAGAGTAAGGATAAAGGTCCTGATACCTCGACAAGTCAGGCAAGTACATTTGGCAACCTAGCAATTAATTATAATCATGTCCAAGACACGCATAATCGAAGCTGTTCGAAAACTCGACCTCGACTCAATCAAGAAACTGTTGGACGACAAGCCGTCGCTTCTTAGTGTTACGGATCGAATGGGTCGAAATCTGTTGCATCTGGCCTGCTCGGTACAATGCAAGGAACTCAAGGTGCCTGAATCTGTCTCGGCCCGGGTGGTAACGCTCCTTTTGGATCGCGGGTTAGACGTTGAATCTCCACTACTCACATCGGATGGGTGCGACACTGTCAATGCCGTGTGGTTTGCCGTCGCTCGTGGTAGAAATCGTACGTTGGTTAAGCTGCTTATCAAACGCGGCGGGACGCCGAACGGACTTTACGCTGCCGGTTGGTGGGAGGACCTTGAGATACTCGATTTGTTAATCCGCTCTGGGGAGCCTATCGATGTGGTTGTTGGCGCAGAGACGCCCTTTCTTGCGTGTTGGGAGTGGAGAAAATTCGAAGCCGCCAAATTCCTGGCGGGCAAAGGTGCTGACGTGAACTTCCAGGACGCAAAAGGCAAAACCGCTCTGCACCATGGAGTGCAGAAAGAGTTCGATCCATCCCTGCTAAAGTGGTTGGTTAGACATGGAGCTTCTCCCGACATCAAAGATAGTGAAGGTGTGTCGGCGAGGATCCGGGCGTCTCGAAAGCGAGACAAGAGATTTCTCGAAGCGCTTTCGTAATCTTTCGCAAGTGTCAGGTGTGTTCAATGTGAAAGGAGTCGTAGCCATGAAACGATTCATCTGGTGTCTTTGCCTCGCGATAGTTTTCCTTCTCGCGGTCTTCAACACAGGCCTTGCACAGAACAGTGTAAAAGAATCATCGCAGGACCAGGTGATGAAGGATCTACTCTCCGAGGTTCGTCTGCTACGACAGGATTTACGAAAATTGTCGGCCACAACCTACCGAGCGCACACCATGATTGAGCGGCTTCGGGTTCAACAGGGCCAGGTGAATCGCTTGACGACTGAGTTAAGCAATGTCCGTGGGCAACTTGCTTCAATCAAATCAGGACGACTCGAGCTGAAAGAACAGATCAAAGAATTACAAAAACGATGGGATTCAGGATTGATCCCGGAATCTGAGCTGATTGTTGCCAAACGTACGCTAGCCGATATGGATCAGCGAGAACCCGATTTGACAGTCAAGGAATCAGAACTAGCCGGCCAATTGATGATTGAACGCGCCAATCTCGACGCGCTCAACAAGAAACTCGACGACATCGAGCAGGAGCTTTTGTCTATAACTCAGGACGACGACAAACGAACGAAGCGGAACGATTGAGTATCCCTCCATCTCGGAAAATTTTGCGTCGCCAACCACAGGGACACAACAATTCCCATTAAGAAATCCATGCCTATCGCAGCGACTTGAACCCTGCGCGAAGATCTCCCACCAGGAGTTCAGGTTGTTCCCACGCCGCGAAGTGCCCACCCTTGTCGTGCGTGTTGTAGAAGAGCAGATTGTGGTAGGCGCGCTCGGTCCAACTTCGCGGAGCCTGGTAAACCTCCTCAGGGAAAACGCTTACGGCAGCCGGAACGGAGATGTTGTAGTCGTTGAAGAAGGCACCCTTGTATTCCACATAGAGACGAGCGCAGGAAACGCCCGTGTTCGTCAACCAGGAGAGGGTGATGTTGTCGAGGATGTCGTCACGGGTCAGGGCGCCGTATGGCTCCGCATCGAGGAAGAGTTTCACGATATGCGCGTAGCTGGCCACGTCGTGGTCGATCATCCAGGCGGCAAGGGCGACGGGTGAGTCCGCCAACCCATACAGCGTTTGCGGATGCGCGGCCATCATCAGTTGCGTCGGAACGTGTTGGTAAAGGAACGCCATCTGGTCGTATGCCCGCTGCTCCTCAGCCGAGAGACCGGCCGGCGGCGGCCCGCCAGACTGAAGCGCCTTGGAAACCTCAGGGGGCGCGGCGCCGGAGAAGTTCACATGGATGCCGATCAACTCCGGGGGTGCCTGTTGAGCCATCAAGTTCGTGACGAACCCACCCCAATCACCGCCTTGTGCCGCGAATCGGTTGTAGCCGAGGCGCTTCATCAGTTCCACCCATGCCCGCGCCATGTGAGCGGGGTCCCAACCGGGCGTCGTGGGCTTGCCTGAAAACCCGTAGCCGGCCATCGACGGGATTACTACGTGGAAAGCGTCCGACGCGCTGCCGCCGTGAGCCGTGGGGTTGGTAAGCGGATCGATGATCTTCAACTGCTCGATGGGCGAGCCGGGCCAGCCGTGGGTGACGATGAGCGGCATCGCATCTTCATGTTTCGAGCGGACGTGAATGAAGTGAATGTCCAGTCCATCGATTTCGGTGATGAACTGGGGATAGGAATTCAATTTGGCCTCGACCTTGCGCCAGTCGTACTCGGTCGCCCAATATCGCGCGAGCGCTTTAATGAAGTCGAGTTGCACGCCTTGTGAAAAATCCGCGACGGTTTCCTTCTCGGGAAATCGTGTCGCCTCGATCCTCCGACGCAATTCGGTGAGTTCCGCTTCCGGAACATTCACATGAAAGGGACGGATAGCGGTCCTGTCAGTTGCCTGCTCGGTGACTTGTTGCGTAGCAGTCTCTTGAGTCACGGTCTTCTCCTTTTCCTGGTTTCCGATCTTTTGACTGGTATTTGAGTGTGGCCATCATCGGCTTCGCGACAACTGCTTTCGCCTCAAGGAATATGCGTCCGATACTCACACCTTCGATGTGACGGCTGTTGACTTCAGGTGATCCAGGAAATTCCGGAAAAGCTGAGAATGGAGTTACCGGGTCTCAATTCGGACGCACTCTATGCCTAGTGTGTGGCCACGTCAAGGAAGAGCCAAAGCCGCTGAGCATCAACGTGAGTTTCTCCGAACTGATTTCGGATTCCGGCGGTTGAGAATCAATCCACCTTTCTAACTTAGTCTTAAGATCGATGCGGAAACCTGAAACGAATCGGAAATCCTGCACATATATTAGTAGGGACTGTTTGAGCACCGCACGATAGACGAGAGGCTGTCTCAATTCAGGAGGTTCGACGCCTCCGCTGCGAGTCCGGGAAGGTATGACTGGAAACCCACGGGAACCGGCGGTTTGCTATTACGCACCACCCTTCATGAGAAAGCTCAATGACTAAAATCCAAAGGTATTGCTACTGCGCGCTCGGCCTGCTTGCCATTCTTAATATCTCAACGGGTGCCTCGCTCGCCCAGAGAAACATGGAATCCGGCTCTCCGACCACCCCTACCATAGCAAGCTCAGCCATCAGAAACCCATCATGGCGAACTGAGAGTACCGGTGATGTTCTTCAGATACCTGTTGATCCCTTCTCAGTTCTACCGGCGTCGGATGCATTGATCATGCTGGACCTCAAACGGTTCAGCAGCGACGTGGTGCCGCGACTCCTCATCGGCGAACAGGATGCGCGCGCGCTGGTCATCGCACTCGCTGATCCGAAAACGATTGAGCTGCTTGATCCGCGAGCTGTACAACGCGCGGTAGTAGGGTTTCGCTACAGCAAGTCGCAGGCCGAAAAGAGTTCGAGCGACTTTGAGGTGGTAACGGTTGCGCAGAGCAGTGAGGCAGGACAGTTGCCGACTCTCATACGCACCAGGGGGTCTGGTAAATACCGGGAACAATCATACGCAGGAAAGATTCTCTATATCATCAAGTTAGAACAGACTGAACCAAAGGTGGAGGCGACAACCGGTACGAGTTCGGACGAAACCGAATGGGCCATCGTCGCGCTTGACGCAAATACTCTCGTCTTTGGTAGCCCCGCATACGTGCGTTCAAGCATCGATCTAAATACCGGTAAAGGCACAACAGTCAGCGCGGAGTTAGTGACAGCCGTAAAAAGAAATTCCAAGGCTCTGGTAAGTGCAGCAGGTATGTTGCCACCTTCATTAATGTCAGCCGCACAACAGTCGGTGAATAGCGAGTTGAGTCACGTGCTGTCATCGCTTAAACAGTTCTATGCTTCGGTTGAACCGACACCAACTGGGTTTGAGGTTGCAGTTACGTTGAACACCACGAGTCCCGAGCAGACAAAGAATTTAGTGGATTTGTTCGGCGCTTTTAAGACGCTTGCAGTTAGCCTTGCCCCTGGAAAAACCAGGCAAGACAAGGTGGCTCGAGAGCTGATCAAAGGTCTGGTGATTTCGGCTGGAGGAACCGAGGTTCAAATCAAAGATCAAATCACCCAGGTAAGCGTCAACGAACTGACCAAACAAATTGCCGCTAGAATCTACTTTTCTCGAGGCCTGGATCAAGTGCAGAAGGGAGATTCAGAAGCGGCGATTACCGAATATGACAAGGCGATCATTCTTGATCCTGACAATGCCAATGCTTTCATTAATCGTGGAAAGGCCAGGGCGAACAAAGGAACTCTGGATGCAGCCATCGCGGATTACGACAAGGCACTCTCGCTGGATCCTGACAGCGCGTTGACCTACAACAACCGGTGCTTCGCTCTAGTCAATAAAGGAAACTTTGATGCAGCGATTGTTGATTGTGATAGGGCCATCGCGCTTGATCCGACCTTCGCGTTTCCCTACAACAATCGTGGCCTGGCATTCGCATCACAAGGAAAGCTCGATAAAGCGATCCCTGATTACGATAAGTCGATCGCGCTTGATGGAGAAAATATCTTCGCCTACCAGAATCGCGGCGACGCGCGAATTCAAATTGGAAACTGGGACGGTGCCATTGCTGATTTTGAAAAGTGCATCACTCTCAACACCAACTCGGCTGAGGCATACAATGGTCGTGGCCTGGCACGTTATTACAAGGGAGAATTAGACCAGGCGCTGGCTGATTACAACAAGACTCTCTCACTCAATCCCGACTTAGCTATTACCTACAACAACCGCGCTCTGGCATTGGTCGGGAAAGGAAATCTTGATCAAGCAATGGCCGATTATGACAAGTCCATCGCACTCGACGACAAGAATGACCTGGTCTATAGCAATCGAGGGCATCTGAGAAATCAGAAAGAAGACTGGAACGGGGCCATTAGTGATTTCGACAAAGCGATCGCCCTCAATCCAAAATCGGCTAACGCATACAACGGTCGCGGCCTAACACGATTTTCTAAGAAGGAATCAGACCAGGCAATTGCTGATTTCGACAAGGCGATCGCCCTCAATCCGATCGCCTCCTTCTACCTTAATCGAGGTTATGCGCGAAACGAGAAATCAGATTATGACGGAGCCATTGCCGATTTCGATAAGGCGATTTCCCTCTCTCCAGAATCGGCTGATTCTTATAATGGTCGCGGGCTCGCGCACTACTACAAGGTCCACTTTGATCAAGCGATCGCTGATTATGATAAGGCTATCGCCATCGCTCCCGACTTCGCTGAAGTTTATGGTAATCGGGCGTTGTGCTTGCTGGCGCTACGCAGGGATGCACAGGCCGAGCAAGATCTCAAAAAGTGTTTTGAACTAAACGAATTGCTTCGGCCCGTTTACGATCCTTTGGTAAAGGAGATTAAGAAGACGCGCCGCCTCAAACCACGCAATTAAAATGGGCCTTGTAACTATGGGAAGAAACTAAGTATTTCTAACGTTGGCAGCGTCGGGCAGAGATGCCACTAAACGTTGATTTAAATACCGTGCTACGATGGCGCGTTATGGCCGAGAATCTGATCAGCAAATTGATTCCACACCAAGGTTGTGTAATAACACGCACCGGTGAGGGGATCGAGATCGCCGGATCGGCAATGAACTGGGTCATGTCCGCCGCCGTCGCGCCGTTCGTTTGCCGGGCGCCGTTCACCTTTCGCGTCGTCGGCAAGACGGACTCAACCAACCTGCGGATGCACTGGCACCGAGGCGAACTGATCTTCAACTGGGAATGCTCGGTACGCGAACTCCGCGTGCATGATCCGGCAACCGCAAAGCAGCATGGTCTTAAGGATAAAGGCTTCATCACCACCAACGAATGGCATGAAATTTCGTGGGAGATCAGACTTGACAGCATGCGTGTCGTGGTCGACGGTGAGGTTCGCTTTGAGACTGAGGAAGATTATTCCGGTATCGAGTCCGCCCCGTCGGTCGGTCCTTGCTTCGGCAGTACAGTTTCCGTCCGCGAATTCAACATCACACCGTTCGTTTGACACTGCTGCCGTCAGTGTTTCGTGGCAAGAGATATTTCTCACGCAAAGGCGCAAAGACGCAAAGAAAACTCTTAGACACGCGGTGCGCTTTGCGCTTTTGCGCGAGACTCTTCCTGGCATGTCAGGTATTCTTCTGTAACTCCGGTGGCTGTTCTCTTCCCTTTATCTTGAAATGATCTCAGAGTGGTTCCAGTGAAGGTTCTCGGCATCCCTATCAAGATCGATCCCTCATTCTGGGTGCTATCGTTCTTCATCGCCTCCAGCCGTGGATTGAATCTGTCACTCATTCTGGAATGGCTCGCCGTTGTCTTCATCTCGGTGCTGTTTCATGAGCTGGGACATGCACTCATTGGTCGCCGGTTCGGACTCTCACCGCAGATTACGCTCTACTCGATGGGTGGACTGACGTCCTGGAGTGACGGCAGAGAAACTTCGCCGCCAAAGGATCTGGCGATAAGTCTGGCTGGACCAGCGGCTGGGTTTCTGCTGGGAGGTATCTGCTTCGTTGCCGGACCAACCGTGCTCAGGGCAGTCCCCTCCGAATTATTGACCGTTGCCTATCAAGATTTGATTTGGGTGAATATCGGCTGGGGCATTTTCAACTTATTACCAATCCTTCCACTCGACGGTGGGCACGTTCTTTTAACTCTCGAGCAATGGCTAACGAAGAGAAAAGATCAAATTATCTCGCGCTCAATTTCGTTGCTGGCCTGTTTCGCGCTGGTTTACCTGGCTTTTTCGCGTCGCTTAACCTGGGTCGCCATTCTCGGAGTTTGGTTTGGCTACTCCAACGCGACCTTCCTGCTAAACCAGCTAAAGGCGTCTCGAGACAGTAAATTCGAATCGAAATTGGAAGAGGCGCGCGCAGCAGCTAATGCCGGAAATTTGGATGCGGCTCTAGCAATTTCCTCCGACATTCAGAAGAGAGCCCTCACTGCCCACGTGCGCAGCAATGCATCGCGCTTACTCATCTTCACCTTTATTCAACAAAAAAGATTCAAAGAGGCAGAAGAAGAATTGACGAGGTTTAACGGCCTGTATGGTCCGGAGCACTTTCTACAGGGAGTGCTTAGTTATGATAAAGGAGAAATGCTTCAGGCAATCCCCGATCTAAAAAAAGCATTCGAGCAGTCGTCCAGTTACCAGGTTGGCTTGATGCTCAGTCAAGCCCTGATGGCAGAAAAGCGGTATGCGGAGGTGCTCGATCTCTGCCAACTTAGCGTAATGTCTCCAAGCCTCTTACCGTTATCACTCAACTTACAAAACGATGCTTTCCAAAATGACCAGTTCGAGATCTCCGGAAAAGCCGGTGCTCTTGCGTATGAACAAAAGCCGGATCCATCCGTGGCCTATGACACAGCCTGCGCGTTCGCGCGTGCCTCCGATTCAGAGCAGGCGCTGGTATGGCTTGAAAAGGCGATAGCGTCGGGCTTCAGTGATAAGAATCTTTTGGCCACTGACCCCGATTTACAATCAATACGATCTCAACCAGGATTTGATCAGCTCTTAGCGAGGATCCGTTGACGTCGCTCACCCACTCTGCACTTCCGACTGAATCAACGAAGTCATCTCATTCGTCAGCGCCTCGCGATTCTTGAACAAATCCCAAACCATCCCGGTGGCCGGCAACTCGTTCGCTCCGGCGATTTTGCGCGTTAAGCGAAAACGATCGTTGGGGCAGGGATGCGTATCATCCTCGCTCGTCTCGCGATTCAACGATTGATCGATCTCTTCTTGCAGATCGGGGTTTTGATCTCCACGCAGCTCATAAAGGTTCTGCAATGCTCGCCGCGCCTGAACACAATCGTCAATCTCTTTGGCTGCCAGGTGATGAAATTCCACACTCTTCTTTATGACGTGGGTCAATCCTTCCTCGAAAGCGAGTGGTCCATACATTAGTGCTGCGACACGATCGGCAAGTACCTCCTGCAATCGAGTAGCGCCATGGCTAATGCGACGAAATATGAAATGATAGATGCGCAGGAATTGGAAGGCGACGTTCCACCTCGTTGCCTGGTCTTGTGCAATCATCGCATGCGCAAACTTCATCATGTCGTTGTTGACTCTGATTGCTACGTCGCCACCTGCTGTGTCGCGATTCGTGAAGTGCCCATACTCGTGGGCCAGTACTGCGCGGAACCCGTTCTGCTTGAAATCGTTAAGAACGCCGGTTCCCAGGAGGAGTATTCGCTGCGCCTTATCCTGTGAGCGCTCTCTCAGAGTTCCCTTCTCGTAAACAGCAAGGTGAGTCCCTGGAGTAATTCGGATCTCGTCGACTGGTCGTGTGTTGACCGTGGCTGCCACGGTGCGAGTCAGATCCCATAACCCCGGCGCTTCGTCATAGTTCAATGGCCTGCCCGGATCGACAGTTTCGACCTTAATGAATAGCGAACGAATCATCGTGTAAATAGTGATCAATCCGCCGATGACCAGAATGGCAACGAGCTTGATCGGAATGCGGCCCAGCATTAGGAACCCGTAGGTGATCGACGCGGCAACGATTATCACCAGGAACATCACCACTGGGAGCGAGATGTAATAGTAAAAACCTGCGACATTGATGAGGAGTCGATACCACTTCCTGAGAGTCAATTCCGATTGGGAAGTTGGGCTGTTCGGATTCGCCTGCTCGAGAGAACTAAGCGTCTTACGAGACATCAATTTCCCGATAAGAAAGAGCGCTAATAGACCAACAATCCAGGTCCCGACCAGATAGAGGGAATAATATAAGTAGTGCCAGACTCTGGCGTTGCTCTGCACCCCCGAATCCAGAAACTTCTGCGCAATTTCGGGAGCGAGTCCTAAACTCTGGGCCACCTTGATCTCTTCTTCAGCCTTTATCCATTTCTCGTCATAAGCCGCAAGAATGGCACTGTAGAAATGTGTTGCCATTAACTCTGGGTATTTGGCAACGAGTTGATCGGTAGCGCTGCGAAAGTCGTTGATCTTCTCAAGGTCCATCGCGAGTTGCGCTTGTAGTACTAAATAGTCCGGATCGTTGGATTGTTGGGACAAACGGTTGGCTTCTTTGATTAATTCGTAGGCCCGCGCCTTTTGCTCTCTTGTTCCTTCCTTTCCCGCTCCGGGATAAGCGAGTGCTTGAGCGAGACTGATGAGATTCTCAGGAGAGCGACTGATTTCCAGGGCCTGTTCCATATAGGCAAAACCCGCATCGGTTTTTCCAGCCAGAACAAGACATCCACCCAGGCGACGAAGCGCGGCGTCAAAATTAGGTGCGTGTTGAGTGACTTTGAGGTAGAGCTCTACAGCCTGATCGTATTTTTGAGCATCCATCGCCTCAGTGGCTGCCTTGAAATCGGCCACGCTTCCAGGCGACATGGTTTCCAATTCTGCCCAGATGAGCTTCTCTTTTTCCATATTGCGGCCCTGCTGAGCTGGAGTTGAGGAAGCAAAAAGAATCAGGAGAAGGAGGAGGGAGGTTGCTTTAAACATAGGGAACTGGGGTCCTTTCAGGCAAATTCGAAGCTGGTATCGCGTGCTGGATAAATGGGAGCGCGAGGCTGGATCCGACACGCGTAACTCGGCAGACGCTGACGTCAGGGATCGCAAGAGTTGCTTCTGCCAACGCACTTTGTACCCGATCCTGTTAATGCAATTCAAGAGGGAGTTGTATCAAAGGGCAAACGCATGCTTTTTGGCTGAGAATATGGGCGTTGGTTTCGGACGATTTGGAGCAGACTCGCCTGAAGTGAGCTTCTTTGTTAAGTTGCAGTGGCGAGACGGTCAAGCGTAGAGTTCGCTGGCCCACCATCATATGAAGAATCACGATCCAAGATGCGCAGGCGGAAGTAAAGCTGACCAGAAACTTCTAGCTGATGTCGAGAAGTATGGTTGGCATGTGATGAATGTGCTTGAAACGCCTGAGTCACCAGGATGGGCTTATTCGGTAGGCTTATATAGGAGTTTCGGTCACGCAGAAATTCTGGTCTTTGGCCAGGATCCAGATCTGATGCACTTCATGATTAATAAAATCGGTGAAGGCGTTCAGACGGGAAAATCATTTGCGGTTGATGAAACATACGGTGACTTGATTGATGCTTATCGATGCACTTTCAAACCAGTCAGGCTCAATTGGTATCCAGCGTTCATGGGTTTTGCATCCTGGTTTTATGAAGGAGACGATTACCCCGTCCTTCAATGTTTCTGGCCAGATTTCGAGTATCACTATCCTTGGGATTCCAAATTTGATCCAAAGCTGATGTGGGCTCAACCATTGCTCTTTCATAAAGAACCAATGGCTGCGCGAGTGCAAGGTTTGATCGACAGCTTAGATTTTGAAGTCACCGATTAATCGCTCGGCGAGCGAACAAGCGATTGCCGCCGACTCGCCGGTTAGCAGTCTTTATTCAAAGTGGTTGCGAGCCGCTGAAGCGAAGCGTTCTATGGCTGTAGTGGTAAGGAGGAGTCAAAGATGTTGCGAAGAACATTGCTGTTAGGCCTAGGCCTTGTTGGCTTATCCCGCTTTTGCGCAAAACCAACTTCGAGTTTGCAATCCGTAGCCCCTTCCACAGATGGAAACGGTTCATTGCCTCCGCATTGCGAAGCGTTATCCTTAGTTTGGAAAACTCAGCAACATCAGATCAAAGAACTTGAGCGTAAGCATGCGGCCTCCGAGCAGAAGAAGCGAAAAGAACATATTGGAACAGAGGGGCGATGGTGGTTCGATACCGATGATCGCCACTGGACCGTCGCGCGGCCGTTTGGTCCAGGTTTTACTGATTCCACTCATTGGTTTACTGTGACTTATCTTGTGGGAGAATCTGAAAAGCTTTCATGGCAGGTTGATACCCACAAGCAACAGGTCACGCTAATGACGGAATAAATCGCGTGCACTGCCATAACACCTTCTCGTTGAGAAAGCTGGGCGAGGAACATGCGCTCGAGGGTTCTGCAGGCTTGTTAATCAATTCCCCTGGGTCGGCTGGACGGTGAGTTCGGATTAGGTTAAAACTCGGCTCATGAATTCCAGGGCGCTCGATCAAGGTCGCGAGTCGTTCCAAAAGCAGGCGTGGTTGGCAGCATTCTCGCATCTCTCCGCAGCAGACAAAGAGTCCCCTCTCGAACCGGAAGATCTTGTCCTGCTCACTCAAGCAGCTCTGTTAACCGGACGTGAAACAGATGGAATCGATCTGCTCACCAGAGTGCACCGTTCTTTCCTGAATCGCGGGGATGTGCATAACGCGTCTCGCTATGCTTTCTGGCTTGGCTTCACACTGCAGCTGGCGGGAGAACACGCAAAAGCGAGCGGTTGGCTTTCTCGCGCCAGCCGGTTACTGGAAGGGCAGCCTGACTGCGTGGAAAAAGGATATCTCTTGTTGCCCAACGGTTATGGCGCGTTTCACGCGGGCGACGCCGAAACAGCACATGGCGCAATGGCTGAAGCTGCTGCGTTTGGAAAACGCTTCGCCGATAAAGATTTGATGGCGCTTGGACTTCAAGGCCAGGGCCGCGCATTGATTCGCCAGGGAGAAATCACCAGTGGCTTGACGCTACTTGACGAAGCAATGGTTGCAGTCATGGCCGGTGATGTTTCTCCCTTAAGTTCTGGTGCTGTCTATTGCAGTGTGCTCGACGCATGTGGCGAGATCTTCGACTTACAGCGCGCGCAGGAGTGGACTTCAGCACTCGAGAAATGGTGTGCATCGCAACCCGACCTGGTTCCTTATCGAGGTCATTGCCTCGTGCGCCGTGCTGAACTGCTGCAACTTCGTGGCGACTGGTCGGACGCGCTCGAGTGGGCTGGACGAGCGATTGAATGGTTGTCGCGTCAGGCAGCGAAGTCAGTCCGTGGCGAAGCCCTCTACCAAATCGGCGAGGTGCAGCGGTTACGAGGAAACTTCACCGAAGCTGACGAAGCTTATCAGCTAACCAGCGAATGTTGTCTGGTTCCAGGTCCCGGGTTAGCTCAACTACGTTTAGCTCAGGGACAGGTTGAAGCGGCAAAGATCGCAATCCATGAACTGCTTGCAGTGGTCCAAACACCTGGGCCACGCGCCAGAGTTTTAGACGCATTCGTGGAGATTGCTCTCGCCGGTAACGATGTTGCTGCGGCTCGCGAGGCCGCTGAAGAACTCGCGGGGATCGCTGCGCGTCAGGAAATTCCATTCTTTCGTGGCTTATCTCATCGATCTCTCGGGGCAGTGCTGCTTGCTGAGGGCGATGCACGAGCAGCTCTGGTGGAACTCAGCCAATCACGGACCATCTGGTTTCAACTTGAAGCGCCGTATGAAGCCGCGCGAGTGCAGATCCTGATTGCACTGGCGTTTAGACGCCTCGGCGAAGAGGAGAATGCAAGACTGGAACTTACTGCTGCCCGCCAGCGGTTCGAAACTCTGGGTGCAGCAGCCGACGTTTCTCGTCTGGATCTTTTGTTAGCCAAAGATAGAACCAATTCCGCGGTCCCACTGACCACGCGGGAATTGGAGGTTCTTAAGCTCGTCGCCTCCGGCATCACGAACCGAGCGATCGGCGACAGGCTCAACATCAGCGAGAAGACGGTCGCACGCCATCTCAGCAACATCTTCACCAAACTCGATCTGACTTCCCGTACTGCGGCGACCGCCTACGCCTACGACCACAGTTTAATCTGAAGCTCTCGCTCTTACGGTCGATCGCCTGCGGGTCGATTCATTTTAAGCAGAGTAATTCCAACCGAAGTGACCTTGGCGACTCGACGCTTATCGCAAACCGTCGTGGTAACCAACCCACGATCACTCGCCTCCTCCCAGATTGGAAATCTGGGACACGAAGTGCGCCAGGCGTCCATCACTTCCGCGTAAGTCCTCTCCTGCCTATTAATCCATTCGAGCAGATCAAGGATCAGTGTCTCGACTGATGAGTCGCTCATGCATAGTGCTTCTTTCTTGGATCGGGTCGGTACAGGGAGCGGTAGCGACCTGGTAAGTGATCGCGTCCGGTATTCCTGGCGATTTTGACTCTCGTAGTTGACCAGGTCGCTACCGCTCCCTGTACTGACCCGATCCAAGTGCGAGTCCTAACTCTTGCAGCAAAGCCTTCACGCCACCTTGGCACGGTTTCTCGGCGCAACATGTCCCGGCGTTGCTAAATCCATGACCGTTTGGACCGGCGATTTATTTCCGGCTTGACTCATTCGCTCCGAAATAGCGTTGACCACTCTTTCGGCATCCCGGCCAATTCCCATCAACGTCGCAGATGTCATCGAGTAGAGAAAGTTTAGACCTACAAAGTAGAGTCCAGGAACATTCTCGACAATGCCGGCATCATGGATTGGGTCGCCGCCTTCGTCGAAGATAGGAAGATCGATCCACGGAAAGTTATGATGATAGCCTGTACACCAGATCACGTTTTTTACCCCAAGCGTCCGACCGTCTTCCAATAATGGCAAGCCGTTCTTCACACCCACAGTCCTCGGAACTCGCTCAATTCCGGCATTAGTCAAATCACGCGGTTTGACGCGCACCAAGGGAGAAGCCTGATGAAGTAACTTCGGTCGAAGTTTGCGTCCTATACGAGTCTTCACGGTCATGACATGGTGGCCGACGAATCGAACGAAGCGACTTAGAAAGTATCGGGCGATGAAGCTCTCGATCCCCCACGGAATGTGACCTGACTCCTTACCGGAAATCCATGTGGGATGTGAGCGGACGACGTCTATTCCGATATCCGCGCCTGAGTTTCCGAGGCCAACGATGAGTACCTCGCCCTCCTTGAGTTGTGAAGGGTTGCGGTAATCATGCGAGTGCAATTGAAGAATTTCCGGATCCAGCTCGTGAGCAAAAGCCGGTATCTTAGGTTGCTGGTAATTTGCCATCGCGATAACCACGTTCTCCGATTCGAACCGCTGGAGACCTGCGGTCATTAGAAATCGATCGCCTTCCCTCGAGAGCCGCTCTACTTTGACTCCGTTTCGGACCGGCAGTTGAAATCTGTTCACATACTCTCCGAGATAGTTCGCCATCTGATCCTTGGTCGGAAATGAGTCGCCACGCGCAGGAAATGGAAACCCTGGAAGTCCCGCATACCGTGCCGGATTGAAAAGCCGAAGCGAATCCCAGCGGTGTCGCCATGCGTCGCCGATCTGTTTGTTTCCATCAAGAACCAGAAATGGTAGACCTCGTTTCGCCAAGTGATATCCAACTGCAAGTCCTGCCTGCCCACCACCAATAACGATAGTTTGAACGGTCTTCGTGCTGTAAGCCTTGTTCACGTAAATCACCTCACTTAATTGATCTCGCCCCAAGTTGTGAGAATAGGCCTATGGCAGGAGTGTCCGCATCGGGCGGAATACCCAATTTATAAGAACTTCGGGATGGGTAATTCTATGTAGATGGCGGGCTATTCGTTGCGCAACGCTATGATTGGCTTAACCATCATCGCCCGGCGCGCCGGCAGGTAACAGGCAAGTAAAGCGACTACTATTAAGAGTAGCGCCACACCAATAAAGATCTTTGGGTCGGTGGCACTGACGGTGAACAACAAATTCGACATCACGCGCGTCAGCGCTAATCCGGCAATTGCACCAAGAAACACGCCAACGATCGCCAGCGTAAATCCCTGGCCCATGATCAGTTTGAAGATGTCGCTGCTCTGCGCGCCCAGTGCGTTGCGGATACCGATTTCATGTGTTCTCTGGGCCACCGCATACGCCATCACGCTGTAAACGCCACCTGCCGCGAGCACCAACGCCACGACTGAAAAAACGGTCAGCAGTAACATCATGAAGCGCGTCTTCGAAACGGAGGCCGCGAGCACTTGCTCCATCGGGCGAACTTTGTATGGCGGCAAGTTCTTGTCTATGGCGTGCAGTTCGTTTTTGATTGGGTTAATCAAACTGGCGGGATCGCCGTTTGTGCGAACTACGATCGCCATTGTTCGCGCAACGGGTAGGCCGAGAGAAGCATCGATAAACGGAAAATACATCTCCTGACTGGTATCCGCGAAAAGACCTTGATTCTTAAGGTCGGGAACTACACCGACGATTTGTAACCACGGGAGGTCTTCTCGGAGCCTTATTCTCTTTGTCGTCGGATCCTCGCCAGGAAAGAAACGGCGCGCCAGTTTGTCGTTAATGATCACGGCCGATCGAGCTTGCTTCCCTTCCTGTTCCGTGAACGCACGACCGCGCAGCATCGTAATGCCCATCGTCTTGAAGTAACTATAACTAACCATTCGGTAGTCGGCGATGCCGTCCTCACGATCCACTTGTGAAACAAAAGGTCGGCCTTCAATCTCGAAAGAAGCTTCTGATTTTTCCGCGTCTGACGGTAGCTGATTGATGATAGCGGCTGACTGAACTCCGGGTATCTCCGTAATCCGATTCTGTAGTTGCTCGTAGAAGGCTGTTACGTCGGAGTTTTGGGGATAGTTGGCGCCGGGCACAGTAAGCCTGAATGAAAGGACATGTGCAGCGTCAAACTTTGGATCGACTTTTAGTAGGCCCACAAAACTTCGGATCATCAAGCCGGCGCCAATTAGTAAAACCATCGACAAGGTGACTTCAGAAACCACCAGCAGGGTACGGATACCATTATGACGCAGGCTCCCCAGTGAGCCGCGTCCTCCACTCGCTTTGAGTTCCTCGTTCAAATCCACCTTCGACGAATGCATAGCCGGCGCAAGACCAAAGAGCACTCCCACCGCCAATGTGACAAGCGCCGTAAAGCCCAGCGCCGTGAGATCCAGCTTTGCACTTTGGATTTGAATTTGGTCAAGCGGAGATCCAACCAACATCAGGCGCAAGGTTAAGAACGCGAACAATAAACCAAGCGCGCCGCCAATGATTGAAAGGAGCAAGCTTTCCGTCAGCAGTTGGCGGACGATGCGCCAGCGTCCGCACCCGAGCGCGCGTCGCATAGCGATCTCCTTCCGCCGAACGGCAGCTCGTGCGAGCAACAAGTTGGCCACGTTCGCACAAGCGATTAGCAACACGAACCCGACTGCGCCGAGTAGCAGTAGAAGCGCGCCACGAATACCCTTCACATTCTTTTCTTGTAAGCCTACTACTGCTGCACCCACTCCGGTTTCGTTCTTGTAATACTGAGGATAGCTTTCCCTGATCCTTTGATAGATCGTATTTATTTCGGTTTCGGCTTGTTCTCTGGAAACGCCGGGCTTCAGTAATCCAATCGTGTTGAGATACTTGGCGTTGAGCACTCTGCTCGCGGGGTCAAGATTGAGTTGCATCCAGACGTCTGTATCGTCCTGAGGAAAGTGAAAGCCCTGCGGCATCACGCCAACCACGAGGCGATTTCGGCCGTTGAGATGGATCGTTTTGCCGACGATATTTGGATCGGATCCATAGTGAGCCTGCCACAGCCGGTAGCTTATGAGCACCCGCGGCTCGTATCCCGGCATATCCTCTTCAGGTGTGAAGGTGCGTCCCAGGTGCGGTGTAACGCCGAGAATTGAAAAAAGATCGACGCTGACTTCCGTGTACCCGATGCGTTCCGGCTCTGCGACGTCGCCGAGATTGAGCGCAGCGGATGCGTATGCCGCCATCTTTCCTAACGTCTGTGTCTGTTTCTTGAACTCATTGAATTCGGCGTCTGAGAGAACTAAGTCGTTCAACCCACGAAGTGACGACGTGGTGGAAATGTTTACAACCCGATCTGAATTGGGATAAGGGAGTGGCCTTAACAGGACGGCATTAACGACGCTAAAGATAGCCGTATTAGCGCCAATGGCCGTGGCGAGAGTAAGCACCGCGGCGACGGTGACACCCGAGTTTCGACGGAGCTGTCGCAAGGCGAAGCGCAGATCCTGAACCACGCTTTCGAGGAATGGAACGGTAGTGCGATCGCGATAAACTTCTCTCGCTTGATCGACTCCACCCAACTTCATTACCGCGACGCGTCTGGCTTCCTGTGGTGACATGCCGGCACGAATGTTGTCGTCAATATGCAATTGCAAATGACTTTCGAGCTCATCCGCGAAGTCACGTTCACGAGTGCCTTTCAAGAACACTCCTTTGAATCTCAGCAACCACGCGCGCAGTTGTCTCATGACTGATCCTCCACCGGTGCCGGAAACCGGGCGAATGGGAACGCTCTCCTATGGCTTGGCCATAGGACTATATCACGACTCATATGGGAAACCAAGAGGAGACTTATATGGAATAATCAATACACCAATTGAGGCGCATCGCCATCTTCCACAACACTGATAACTCCTTTAGAACGGTTCTGATTGAGGTTTCATGAGGGTGGTATGCACGTTGCTACCTTTGACCGGAAAGGGAGAACAACAAATGAGCACTAACGGGTACAGGAACAAAATCGGGGGCGCAATCTTAGCTATATCATTAGTATTTGGAATTGGGATGATTGGCAGCGCAACGGTACAAGCGCAGGATCGTAATGACGGTCGCTGGCGCCGTGACGATCGCAATGAGGGTCGTCGTGACGATCGCAATGACGGTCGCTGGCGTCGTGATGACCGCAATCGTAGTGACCGGCAGGATCGAGATTGGCGACGAAATCGCAATGACGACCGGTATCGCGGTCGCCGTGATGATCGTTACGACCGGAATGACCGCTACGGCCGGAATGGTCGTTACGACCGGAATGGCGGTTACGGGAATTACGGTGGCTACAACAACGGCGCCCAGATTGAGCTGAACCAGGGTTACCAGGCCGGCTTGAACACTGGGTCAAGTGATGCTCGGCGCGGCCAGAGTTATAGCCCGCAGCGTTCGCACTACTACCGTGACGCCCGCTCGCAGCAATTTAGAAATGGATTTGTGCAGGGCTATGCGGAAGGTTATCGCCAGTATGGTGGTTACAACAACAACGGCACCTACCGCAGGAATAATGGCGGCTTCGGTAACGTCCTTGGCGACATCTTTGGCCGACCGTAAGTCTTCTAATTAAGAAGCAAAACCTCTAACTGAATAGAAAATGCCGCGATTAATCGTCGCGGCATTTTTTTTGCTGTACTCCACTTAGCAATTCAGATGTCGATTCTCTGACTTAGCGAATACACGGAATCCATTAACAAGACAATTATCCAGGGATAGAGCAGCAACTCCAGACGAATCGATGGGTCAAAGAACATCGGCATTGCACTCAATAAAGATTCGCTGAATGACATGCCGATCAAAGTTCCCAGCAACCCGCACCCGATTGCAGCGAGCGCGATGAAGAGAAGGGCCTGGCGTCTACTCCACCGCTTTGGGAACATCTGATCGCCCGCTGCAACCGTTCGATCATCCGTATGCAGTTTGATGGCGGACCAAATCTTCGAGACGGTATGCCATACGCCTATACTAACCAGAATTAAGATCACGGTACGTCCGATCAAGCCGGAACTTCGCCACAAGTGAGGACGCACCAACGGCACAAAGAACGCGGCGAAAAGAAACGCCACCATTGGAAAGACAGCTTGTCGAAGCGCGCGTACCTCTTCCCGTTCGATCATCAGAAACTTTTCGAGGTTCTTCTTGATGCGAGCATCTGATCGCGCGCGTCGCACATAACTTTCGACAGTGGGGTTTACGACAGGCGCGGAGGCGCCTTTGGCAGCATAAGCACTGCGCTGTGCGTCATACGCAGCGCGGCGTTGGGGGTCGATCAGAATATCTCGGGCACGCGAAATTTGAACGAATGCTCGGGTGGCTTCGGGCGAGCCGCTGTTTAGATCCGGGTGCTGCAGGCGCGCGAGCCGCTTGTACGCAGCCTTGATCTCTTTGATTGAGGCAGTGCTTTTGACACCCAGAATCTGATAATAATCCAACATCCTAATTTGCGCTCTCTATCCACAGATTACACAGATTGATTAATAGAATCTATGTAATCTGTGGATAGGAATCAGCGGAGGATCCGATCAAGTTTGCCGGTGGCAATGTTCCACAACACTACCGATGCATTGCCGCTGCCCGTAGCGAGTATTGAGCCATCGGGTGAGAAGGCTAAAGAGGTCACGGTCATCTCGTGGCCTTTGAGAGTTCGTCTTGCTTTGCCCGAAGGAATGTCCCAGAGAATCGCTGTGCGATCATCGCCGCCGCTGGCGAGGGTGTGACCATCGGGTGAGAAAGCGAGTGCATTGACGATATCCTGATGCTTTCTGAATGTTCCCCGCAGCGTGCCCGTCGTTAGATCCCATAAACCGATCGAACGATCGGCGAGGGCAGCCGCTGCCAGCGTCCCGGTGCCGTCAATCGTTACTGCCGTTACCTTCTGACCAACCTCGATAGTTCTGATGACCGCTTCACTGTTCGCGTCACGAAACGTGACTTGACTCGTTCCATCTTGCACGTTCACTTCAGTGAGAAACCGGCCATTCCATGTAACAGTTGAAGAATCATCCAGTCGCTCAGTGGGCGGCATCGTGACCTTCAGCTCACCCGTACGCACGTCCCAAACGTTGGTTCCCGCACCCTCAATCGTGGCTGACACTATTAATCCATCCGCTGAAAATGCTACCGACGACGCACGGTTTGCCGTGACCAGAAATTTGCTACGCCGCATCGACTCGTTATCGTCTACGATCGGTTCAAATGAGTGTCTGACCTCCCACGTCTTTGCATCCCTTAGTTCAACGTTCGTGCCTGACTGCAATACGACCGCACCCTGATTGGGAATTAACGTCAACCAAGAGACCGCGGCCTCCGCCTGCACCTTGAATGTGCCGAGGCGGTTACCGCGCAAGTCCCACATCTTTACCCTGCCGACTGCGGCTTGCTCTTCATATTGCAAACTGCCGATAAGCAACGCGCGACCCTGCGCAGTAAACTGAAGCGATGCGATCGCATCGTTGTGGCCTTTTAGCTTGTTGATTGACTTGCCTGTCGGAACTTCCCAAACAGTGATCTCACTGTCACGGCCGGGCACTTTCACAGTCGCCACTGCGAGCGTCCGACCATCTTCCGAGAACGCGAGTGCAGTGGGCCAACCCTTCAGGTTCTTGATCGTCAGAATTTTGTTGCCGTTGTGAATGTCCCAAATTTTTACGTCCTGACCCGACAACGCGGCAACTTTCGTTTCGTCGAGCGAAACCACGGGACGTTCCAGGCGTGTAAAGAGCCGTCCCGCGTAACCGCTGAAGCTGGTGCTGGCATCATCGAGCTTGATTTTTCGTTGACCAGTTTGCGCATCGAGCAGCTTCAACTCGGTTTTGTCGATACCGACGTTACGCGTAATTGCGCGTTGGCCAAAGTTGCCGGGATCGCCAATCTCTGTGAGTTGTAGCTCGGAACTCCGCTCAACGAGCGCCACTACGTTGCCCGCCGCAGACCAGGTTGCTTCCAGACTATTTAAACCTTCACCGCCGACCGAAACCTTCTTGATGAACTCGCCGGTTTGCGTGTTCCACCACTTTAGTTCACCGACAACCTTCTCATCGCGCGCCCTAACCGACGTCTGAATCTTTGCGTCGCGATACTCCGTGCTGGCCGTAATTATGGACTGTCCATCTCTCGAGAAGCCGATCGACCAGACTGGTCCATCGAAGCCTGTGAGCGTACGGCGCAACTCTCCGGTCGTCGTGCTCCACAGTTCCACGCGGCCGTACCGCCTGTTCGCACCTTCATTGCCGCGAGCGATCGCGATGATGGTTCCGTCCGGCGAAACTGCGATGGCAATCTTTTTGACAGGCTCAAGCCTGAAACCTCGCGGCTGAGCCGCAATGGTTATTGCGAATAAAATTAGACAACAGAACGCTCGAAACATATCTATCTTCCCACGCCTTGCTACCCACCAGTGTTTGCGCTATCCGGTTTTAAGATCCGGCTGGCACCCTGATGATTATCATGGCACTGCGCCGCAGACAACCGCAGACGGATCGCACAGGGTGACACGATTCGAAATCAATTTTGCCGAATTTGTGGGAAGTATTGGAAGTGTAGGGCAGGCTACTTGAGCCTGCCCACTTGAAAAAACAGTCTGATCAGTAGACTCGAACTTAGTAATCGATATTCCCGACGAGGGTCATTTCGTAGGCGCCCGTGATGACATTCTGTTCGATGACAGTCGATGTGCGCCCGGTGGCATTAGCGAAGCGACCGGTGCCGCCGGTGAATTCAAAGTCTCCGGTTCCTATGCCGGTAGATAGATCCAAAGCGCCAGTGACGATGATGAAGTTGAGTTTGTCGCCGTTAGCCGCTGTGAAAACACCTCCACCGGTTGGATGAAGAATGTTTGGATTCGAAGCGTCGGGCGTGAAATTGACTCGACCCGTGTTTGTGAACATTCCGAGATGGGTTGCATTACCGGAACCACTTGGTTCAGCGCCAATTACGTTGCCGTTGCCATCAAAAATTGGAATCGCGATTCCCTTTCCGCTGGCTGAAAAAGGACGTTGGGTTGCTGTAACTGCGAGACTTCCGACCACTAGCGTCAGTGTGAGTACGAGGAATTTTATAGCTAATGAACGTTTCATTTTTCTTCTCCTTCAAGTTTTTAGCGTAATGCCGGGCATTACGTACTAGAGTGGCGCGGACTCGCAAAACATCACATACCCTCATTACTGAGTGTCTGTTCAATCAGGAGAAAAGGCGGGACTTCGAACACAAAGGCGTCGCGAACCCATCAGAGCTATGTTTTCGCTGCCCTTTGGTCTCTTCGATAACGGGCGGGGGGCGAACCGAATTCGCGCTTGAACGCACGGTTGAATGCGGCTTCAGATTCGTAGCCCACTTCCTCAGCGATGTCTGCAACGCCTCGGGAAGTTGAACCGAGAGCGCGCGCTGCGAGTTGCAACCGCCACCGCATGAGATAAGCCATCGGCGGTTCGGCGAGGTATCGACTGAAGCGTTCCACGAAAGCTGAGCGCGATGACCCGACTTCGGTCGCTAACTCGGCAATGGTCCAGGGATGCGCACTTCGCGAATGCAGCAGCATCAAACTCTTTCCAATGATCGGATCGCGAGCTGCGGCTAACCAGCCAACTTCCTCTTCCGGCAGGCCTGCGAAATAACGTCGCAACGTATCAACAAACAACGCCTCCGACATCTTTGCCAGCACGGCTTCGCTGCCGGCGCGTCCGGAATTGGCTTCCTCAACCAAATGCAGCAGCGCATTCTCAAGCCACTGACCGGCGCGGTCCGTACGCAAGTTAACTTTAAATGCCGCCGGCAAACTTCCCAGAATCGGGCTACATAAGAGTGGATCACAAACCATAAAGCCACAAACAAAACGCGCGACGTCGCCACCACCGCCTGCCTGCATCGGGGTGAAATCGTGTGCGCGAAGTTTCGCTTTCATTTGGTCTGAAAGCCTAGGGGCGACTTCGACTGCGCTACACATTTCGTGTGGATCGCCGTGTGTCACGACGATTACATCGCCGGCAGTCAGCGCAATCTCCCGATCGCCTTCGAGACGAACAATTCCCGAACCCTCAATCAGTAAATGATAAATCAGCAGATGAGGTGCGCCCGGTGTGAGCAGTTGGGCCAACTCTGCCGTCGCCGGCGTACGAAATCCCCAGGGTGCTGAGAACTCGGCGTTGAAGTACAACGCACCCTTCAACACTACTCCGCGAAGAATTTCAGAGAGGGCATCCATGTCGTTTCTGGACTAGCTGCAAAAAGGAGCCGTATTCGCAGCAAAGTGAACGTGCTCGCTGGACGTTGGGTCAATTTCTTCGGACTCGCGAGCATGGTCCGCTCGCGAGTTGCAGCGCAAGATTCTAGTTGTTAAGCGGCAGCGCCGCAATGATTTGAAATGACACTCTGAACGGAGGACCACGATGCTCACAGCCAATTACAACTATCAGGAAACCCTGGCAGCGTCCGTCAAGGCGAACTGGCGAATTGAAGACATTATCGGCGGCGACAAACGCCTGGATTTCACCAAACCTTTCATGCCCGAGTCGCTGGCGCGAGTTGAATCGCTGGGTTTTCTCAGTCGGGATGAGAAGATCCTGTTAAATCAAATTCGTGCTTACGGCTATCTCTACACTTTCGGCGTGGTCGAGGAATTCATTCTGCCTTTCGTGCTGGACCACGCTCGACCGCACCTGAATGAAGACGACTATCGCACTCGCGCACTCTTGCAGTTCGCGAGCGAAGAGGCCAAGCACATTCACCTGTTCAAGAAATTCGCGGAGGAGTTCAAGGCAGGCTTCGTTACGAACTGCGAATCGATTGGGCCGCCTGAAGAAATCGGCAAGGCCGTCTTGTCGCACGGTCCGCTGGGTGTGGCACTCGTCATCCTCGGAATCGAATGGATGACGCAAAAGCACTATCTCGAAAGCATTCGCGACGACGACGATCTCGATCCGCAATTCAAAAGCTTGCTGCGTCATCACTGGATCGAGGAAGCGCAACACACCAAGCTGGACACGCTGATGGTCCAGGCCTTAACCGACAACAGCAGTGCCAAAGAGATCGACAGAGGTATTAGTGACTACTGGGCCATCGGCGTTTTGATCGACAGCGGCATCCCGCAGCAAGTCGAGTTTGACATGCAGGCATTGCAACGCGCTGCGGGGCGCACTTTCAACGCACCTGAGCAAGAGCAGTTCCGCGCGATTCAGACACAGGCGCAGCGTTGGACATATTTAGGTTCAGCGATGACACACCCGCAATTCCTGCAAACTGTGGGTGAAGTCAGTCCGGAGGCGCGAACCCAGATCGAAGAGATGTCGAAAGCTTATAGTTGAGCTTGAAGTCAGGACGTCGTGCTTGGACGGGGTCAGTACCGTCCGCGGTAGCGGATGGGTAAGAGTATGAGAATCAAAAAGGTCAGGAATATTGCATGCTGATCGTTTACCCATCCGCTACCGCGGACGGTACTGACCCCG
>DASWUM010000088.1:0-141061 GCA_036401595.1 Pyrinomonadaceae bacterium | reverse complement strand
CGTTGCGCCGTTGCGCCGTTGCGGGAGAAATCTTCTTTATGTTTTCACAATACTCTTTCTTTTCTCTGCCCCGTCTCTCTCCCAGCCGAGGCAGGCAATTAGGCCGGTGGATGTCGTGCGGGTGGCGAATGTGACGGATGCGCAGATTTCCCCAAATGGTCAGTGGGTGGTCTATACGGTTTCGACGGTTGAGGAAGACAAGAATCTCAGCACGATTTGGATTGCGCGGCCGGGACTCGAATCGTATTCGCTTCCAACTCCATCACCAACGCCGCGTCGACCTCCGGTGGTGCCGTACGTCGACTGGCCGGAGATTCGTTTTGCGCCACGACCGTTATTGCCTTCCGGCTTTAATGCTTCAAACCCGCGCTGGTCGCCCGACAGCAGTTCGATCGCTTTTCTTTCCGTTCACGACGAACAGGACGGACTCTGGGTTGTCAAAATCGATAAACCTGAGCCACGTTTTATCGCTCCGATAACAACAACAAACTTCTTCATCACTTACGCTGGCGAGTCGCTCTCGTGGTCGCCCGACTCTAAACGCATCGCTTACATCTCCGCCAAACGCGAAGTGACCGAAGCTCCGACAACGTCGCGCCGCTCAGACGACGATCCGCGCGTCATCGATCGCATCCAATACAAGTCGCGCACATCTTTCTCCGACAATCGTCGCACACACGTCTGGTTCGTCGACGTCGATCGACCCATTCCGCAACAACTGACGTCGGGAATGTTCTACGATCACGCCGTCGACTTCAGTCCGCGTGGTGACGAGATCGTCTTTCTCTCGAACCGCGAACCAGATCCCGACGCAAACAACAATTCAGATATCTTCACAGTCGATCTCAGCGGACAAACGCGACAAGTCACGCAGTCGCGAGGTTGCGAATACGATCCGGTCTTCTCTCCTGACGGGAGATCGATTGCCTACATCGCGACCACGCGTGAAGTCACAACTATCGACAGCGTCGCCGAAGACACACACCTTTATATAACCCCGGCAGCGGGTGGTGGGCCGAGAGAAGTGATGACTGAGCACGATCGCCGAGTGCGCGATCCACATTGGTCGCCCGATGGCCGTTCGATCGTGTATCTCGCAAGCGACCGCGGCTACACCACGATCTTCAGAACCGGAATTGACGGCGGCCGTGTGAGCCGGTTCTCGTTGTTCGTTCTCGACGGACAACTGGCCGGCGGATTTGATCCGCAGGAATCTCGACAGCGCACTGAAGCCAACTCTCCACAGACGCTCGCGCAACCATTTCAAATTACGAGTTTTAGTTTTAGTAACAGAGCGCAGACCGTCGGGCGTGGGAACGTTACTGAGACTGCTTACCCTTTCGTCGTCACGATGGGTAATGCGTTGCGGCCAAATGAGCTCTGGGGAGGTTTGGGTAGTCTGGTGCCGATGCGCCGTCTCAGCGCGCACAACGACTCGCTGATGCGATCTTTGCGCCTCGTCCTTCCCGAGGAGTTTACGTTTCCGAGTTTCGACGGCACCCAGATTCAAGGCTGGTTGATACGGCCACCAGGTTGCAGCAGCGATCGGAAGTGTCCGCTCATTCTCAGCATCCATGGTGGACCACACGGGATGTACGGCTGGTCATTCAATCCGAGCTTTCAGGTTTATGCCGCGCGTGGTTATGGCGTGCTTTACATGAATCCGCGCGGCTCGAGTGGATACGGGCAGAAGTTTTCCGACGGCACGATCAACGAGTGGGGCGGCGGCGATTACAGGGACTTGATGGCCGGCGTTGATGAGGCTCTGCGTCGCAACTCGTGGATCGACGGCGAACGGATGGGCGTGACTGGAGGCAGTTACGGCGGTTTCATGACGAACTGGATCATCACTCAGACGCCGCGGTTTCGTGGCGCAGTTGCGGTGGCGAGTTTGAGTAACCTGGTCAGCTTTTATTCAACTTCACTTTATCAGGATCTGATTCATGCAGAGTTTGGCGGTTTTCCGTGGGACAACTTTGACGCGCTGTGGCAGTGGTCGCCGCTTCGTTTCGTGAGGCAAGTGCAAACTCCGACGCTCTTCATACACGGTGAAAACGACAACGACGTGCACATCACGCAAGCTGAAGAGATGTACATGGCCCTGAAGCGTCGCGGTGTCGAAACGGTTTTGGTTCGTTACCCGCGCGAAGGCCATGGCCTGCGCGAGCCCAAACATCGCATCGACGCACTCGAACGAACCCTCGCCTGGTTTGATCGCTACGTAAAACTGTAGACACGGATAAACCGCGGATTAAGAACCGGATGATTCCGTGGCGGCTTGAGCTTTTTGTGCCTCTTCGAGGCTTGGATCGTATTTGTCCGCCAGGTGGCCCATCGTTAGTGGGTCGCCGAAGACGAAAGCCATGTCGGGTTCGTCGCGGGCGGGAACGTCGCAGGGCTCGAGCGTGTAGTTTTCGCTAAGCTCGGTACACAGCTCAGCAGCTACGGGTGTGAGATAGACCAGTCGTGTGTCGTGTTGAACTTTGTCAATGCCACGCGACGCGTGGTACATGGCGAAGCCTGCCGGTTTGTTTTCTTGTAGATAGCGGTCCCAAACGATTTTGCCGATGTCGACTACTTTGGGGTCAATATCTTCACCGACGATAGGAAGCGTGATCTTCTGCCATGTCATAACGCAGTTCTCTCCAATTGTTCGTGATTTTCGCTTTTGGGAGAAAAAGCACCTGTGATTTACCGGAGTCGCGGCGACCTGTCAAGAATTTATGTTTGGCCTTTCTTGTCGCGGGCGCCTCACGTAGAATAAACCCAACCTTGAAAGTGAATTTTGAACAGATCAAGCGGGTCCTGGGGCGCTCTTTGAGACTGCGCTGTCCGGCCTGTGGCGAGTCGCGGATTGTTAACCATCCGTTTCACATCCGCCATCACTGTCCGCACTGCATGGCTCTATTCAAGCGTGAAGACGGCTTCTTTGTGGGCGCAATTCTGGCAAACGTCGTCACCACGGAGCTCGTGATCCTGCTGGTCTGCTTTTTCTTCCTGTTAGTTGTCGGCGCGGATTACGAACACGTTTTGGTGCTGCTCTTCATCATGGCCCTGTTATTCCCGGTAGCCTTCTATCATCACAGTTGGAGCCTCTGGCTCGGCTTCGATTTCATCGTCGAATCGCTACCAAAATACGTCGGAAAGAACCACGAAAATCAGTAGGTACACAAAAAGCACATAATCCACAAAAGGCACAAAGAAGAAATTGAACCAGGTTTTTTTTGTGCTTTATGTGACTTTTGTGCCTTTTGTGGCTATACTCCGCTTGAGTTTGCCCGCCCGCAGGTTACGAGCACAATGAGTTTGCTCCCTGTAATTAGCCAGGCCGGGGACTACAAGTTTCTGTATTTGAAAGAGAATTATGCGCCAATCCAGGCGCCATCCCGCAAATACCCACATTAATCTCTGCACAGAGCGAACGCCTCGCCCAACGGCTTGCAGGCGCAGCTCTGTGCCTCAACTCTTGAAGAAGGCTGGTAATGGCAAAACAACTAATTGTGAGCGTCAATGGACGCGAGAAAAAGATTGCGATCATTGAGGACGACAAGGTCGCTGAGTTCTACATCGAACGTGGTGAACAACACCAGGGAATCGTCGGTAACATATATAAGGGACGCGTAATGCGGGTATTGCCCGGCATGCAGTCCGCTTTCGTTGACATCGGACTGGAACGCGACGCGTTCCTTTACGTTTCAGACTTCTTCGACGAAGAAGAAGAGTTTGAAAGAATCGTCATCGACAAGTCGAAGAAGGGCACTCCCGACGCCGAACATGCGGCCGCCGAGGAAGTAGCTCTCAACCGCGTCGAGCGCGAACAAAGAATCGAATCGACCCAGGAGCGCGCCGAACCACTCCAGGAAGCAGAAGCAGCAGCACCCGCCGAGGAAGTTTCGGAAACACAAGAATCAGGACGTCGTCGTGGCCGTCGCGGCCGCCGTCGCGGACGTTGGGACAAAACCGACGAGGCCCCGCCTGCGAGTCAGCCATCTGCGCCGCGGTTTGAAGTACCGGACACACCGTTCGTCGCCGGCGATCCATCGATCGAGCGCATCGTCGATGAAGAAGAGACGGCTGCGAACGGCGAGATGTTCAAAGACGCTCGCCTTCAGGAACGCCTCTTCGATCAGATCCATGCAGTTGAATTCAACATGGAAGACGACTTCCGCAGCGCCGAAGTTGGTTCCATTCTCTCAGGTGGTTTTGGTACCGATTCGTTCGAGCGCGTTGACGACGGCGAGCCCGACGCAGATCCGATTCGCGAGGCAGGCCGTCCACGTGAGGCCCACGTCTCGAGTTTCGTCGACGACGTTGAACCGCAGACGTTCAGCGGTGGAGGCTTCGAGCGGATTAGCGACGACGAAGACGATGCAGGTGCGCCAGCCGTCGATGAAAAACCTGCCAAACGATCGCGGAAGGCTGCGGCACCAACCAAGAAACGAACCACGAAGGCGGCTCCAACTAAGACCGGTGCTTCGAAGAAGAAAGCAACGAGCAAGAAGCCTTCGAAAAAACGCGCGGCGAGCGAGGGCAGCGAAGCTGAGTCCGTTCCCGAGTACACCGATTCGGAAGCACGCGTGACCGAAACTCAATCACGCGGTGAATTTGCGACTCGTCGTGGTGGACGTCGCAGACGGCGTCCCAGCAAGAACAAACCTCCGTCAGGATCAGCGGCCGAGGTTGAAGGCAATCAAGTAGAACCAACAAACGGCCAGGATGAAGATTTTGAGCCGGTGCAGTTTGTTGAGCCACAGGAAGAGGTAGCACCACCACCTCCGCCGCCGGCACCCGAGCCGAACCCAAGACAGCGGCGAGACCCACGTGGAGAAACGCGGGAGCCGCGCGGAGAACAACGCGAGCAGCGTGGACAACGCGAACAACGTGGCTATCGTGGACAATCGCGACGCGAACGACATCAGCCAGCCATTACCGATCTCCTCAGCGAAGGCCAGGAAATACTGGTCCAGATCGCAAAGGAACCAATCGCGAAGAAAGGCGCGCGCATTACGTCGCACATCGCGCTGCCCGGCCGGTTTCTGGTTTACATGCCGACTGTGGAACACGTCGGTGTGTCGCGCAAAATTGAGTCAGACAGCGAACGACACCGGCTGCGTAAACTGATCCAGACGATTCGCGCCGAAGAAGACATTCCGTCGGGCGGGTTCATCGTGCGCACAGCCGGCGTTGGCATCAGCGACAAAGATTTGCGCGAAGACGTTCGTTACCTCGTCCGGACGTGGCTCGATATCAGGAGCTCGGCTGAGAAGTCGAAAGCGCCGTCACTTGTTCATCGCGATCTCGATCTGGTCCAGCGGCTGCTGCGCGATCAGTTGTCAGAAGATTTCGAATCGATCCGGGTTGACTCAGAAGACGAGTACCAGGCGATCGTCGAGTTCATCAATCGGATTCAGCCGCGTCTCGTGAAGCGCGTCAAGCTCTACACGAAAGAGCAGCCGATCCTCGAAGCGTACGGCGTGCAGGTTGAGATCGACAAAGCGATCAAGCCGCGTGTTTGGCTGAAGTCCGGCGGTTACCTTGTCATCAATCAAACGGAAGCGCTCGTTGCGATCGACGTCAACACCGGCAAGTTTGTCGGTCGTGGCAGCGGTCGTCTCGAAGACACGATCACGCGCACGAACCTCGAAGCAGTGGACGAGATTGTGCGACAGATTCGACTGCGCGACCTGGGTGGCATCATCGTGCTCGACCTGATCGACATGGAAGAACGTCGGAACCGTCAGAAGGTGATGCAGGCTTTGCAGGAAGCTTTACGCAACGACAAGTCGCCGACGAAGGTACTTTCGTTCAACGACTTCGGTCTCGTGATCATGACGCGCAAACGTGTGAAGCAGTCGTTGGAGCGCACGCTTTGTTCGCCGTGTCCGTATTGCCAGGGCGCTGGCCTTGTGAAGTCGCCGCAAACGATCTGTTATGAGTTGCTGGAAGATGCGCGCCGGTTGGCGAAGGAATTCAATGGCGACAAGGATAACAAGCAGGTGACGCTGCGGATCAATCCGGATGTTGCCAAAGCGCTACGTTCCAGTGAACGCGATGTGATGATCGAGATTGAAGACTATCTCGGACCAATCGACATCACGAGCGATCCGACAATTCACCAGGAGCAGTTCGATTTCGCGGTCCTTTAAGCCGCGGATAAAACGGATCTGTTCACGTGTTCGTAGAGAATGTCGCGTTGCTGGGGCGTGAACCCGGCTTCGCGAATGAGATATTGAAGCATCTGCTCGTCGGCTCGATTGTGAGCGCCCGCCGCTGACACGACGTTTTCCTCAATCATGATCGAGCCCATGTCGTTCGCTCCAAAACGCAACGCCACTTGTCCGAGTCGCAGACCCTGCGTCAACCACGACGACTGGAAGTTTTCGATGTTGTCGAGGAACAGCCGCGACACCGCCAGCATCTTCAGATAATCCACACCGGTTGGTTCGTCTTTGATCTTCCGTCCCAGCGCGGTGTTCTCGCGTTGAAACGTCCACGGGATGAAGGCGGTGAAGCCGCCGGTTTCATCCTGCAAGTCGCGGATGCGGCGCAGGTGTCTGACGCGATGTTCGATCTTATCGCCGATACCAAACATCATCGTCGCGGTTGACCGCAGACCGACGTGATGGACCGCACGCATCACGTCCAGCCATTCGTCAGTCGTGCACTTTGTCGCAACTCGCTTGCGCACTTCGTCGTCGAGAATCTCGGCGCCGCCACCGGGCAGGCTGTAGAGTCCTGCGTCTTTCAAGCGCGCCATGATCGTCTCGTAATCGAGTTTCGAAATCAGGTGGATGTTATGAATCTCCGGCGGCGAGAAGCAGTGCAACTGAAATCCCGGATACTTTGCACGCAGTGAGCGGAGCAGATCTTCGTACCACTCGATGCTGAAGTCGGGATGTAGTCCGCCCTGCATCAAAACGCCAGTGCCGCCGAGTGCGATGGTCTCGTCGATCTTCTCGCAGATCTCGTCGAAGGTGCGGACGTAAGTGTCGGGTGCACCCGGACGCCGGTAGAACGCACAAAACGTGCAGACGACGTTGCAGACGTTCGTGTAATTGATGTTGCGATCGATGATGTAGGTGACGATGTCGTCGGGATGACGCCGCGCGCGAATCTCATCGGCTGCGGCTCCCATACGTGCGATATCGTGCGACTCGAGCAGGGTCGTGCACTCGTCGACAGTCATGCGTTCGCCGGCGAGCACGCGATCGAGAATCGGTTGAATGTTGGTGGCAGACATTAGATAAACCTCAACGGCTTTACGCGCTCAATTAAGCCATGCTTGAACGCCAATTCAAAATAGAGTCGCAAGCCTTTTTCCATCGACTCGTCTACTTTGAAAACGATGTTTTCGGTCAGGTAGTTTCTAAGCTCGTCGACGCGCATCGGTATTTTATCCTGATACGAGCTGACAATTTCCTCGATATGCGCGACTCCCTCGTCTCGTGCGCCTGAAAAATCGACCGTACGAGCGTGTTCGCCGGCATCGTCGCTTACCATCCACATCGCAAAAACGAAGCCCAGACCGGTGTGCTGTCTCCAGAGTGACGCCATGTCCCAGACGTTCAGTCCCGTGCGCGGAAATGCCATGCCCGGGTCGCCGATTATCAGCGCCGCGTCGTTTTTCTCGAGCATTTCTTCGAGCTGTGGTGCGCGCGTGGCCCATTCCGGTTCGCGGTCGAGAAATTCTCGGAAGATTATTTTCACGAGCGTCGCGGAAGTACGCGATGACTCGTCGAGGGCGACGGTGCGAATATCTTCGAGTCGCTTATTCTTTGAGACGAGTACGACGCTCAGCACTTCTTTTTGCGAGCCCACACAAACGTTCTCCACTAGCGAGCCGCCCGCGATTCGCTGGTATTCGATGACCGGCACGAGCGCGCCTTCGACGGACGACTCACGCAGAAGCTGGGCGCAGCGCGCCGGAACGGCCTCGACAAAATCCACACTGCCGCGATGTGGTCCGTGTAAAAAACTCCAAATTAGAGGCGCTGAATTCAGGTAGCTCGAAGCGGCGAGTCGAAAAGGACTGTTCATGCACCCGCAAGTATAGCGAAAGGAATTCTCGGATCAAATTGACACCCTGATTTACCGGAAACTACTATTCGCCGATGCCTATTTTCGATGTTACCGTTCCCGTCTCGAATGAATTGCCCACCTGGCCCACCGATCCCAGCGTCGAGATCAGCGATTTTTGCAGCTTGTCGGCGGGCGCTGGCGCGAATGTTTCCATGCTCAACTTCGGCGCGCACACAGGCACGCACGTCGATGCGCCGGCGCACTTCATCGACGGCGCTGCGAAGGTCGAATCGCTGTCACTCGACGCGCTGATCGGCGAAGCCACCGTGATCGAAGTTCCGGTAGAAGCGACTGCGATCGACGAAGAGTTTGTCCGGAAGAATTACACGCCCGGCACTGAGCGGTTACTCTTCAAAACGCGCAACTCTGCGTTCTGGAACGAAGCCCAGCCGCAGTTTCATACCGACTTTACGTATCTCGATCTGCCGGCGGCGAAATGGCTGGTCGACCAGGGGATCAAGCTGGTCGGCATCGACTATCTCTCGATTGAGAAGTATGGGTCGGCGAAACACGAAACGCACCGTGCATTGCTTTCGCACAGCGTGGTGATTCTCGAAGGCTTAAATCTGACCGGGATTACTCCCGGCAAGTATGAACTGATCTGTTTGCCTTTACGTTTAAGAAGCAGCCTGGGCGATGGGTCTCCGGCACGTGCAGTTTTAAGGAAAACCTAACCACGGATACCACGGAAAAATCCGGATTCAAATCCGTGTCATCCGCGGCTAAAAGTGATGGATAAAGAAAACCCAAAATACCGCGAGCGCGTTTACAAGATCGTGAACCGCATTCCCAAGGGTCGCGTGATGACGTATGGCCAGATTGCTGAGCTGCTTGGCGACGGTTACACGCCGCGGACCGTCGGCTTCTGCATGCACTCGTCGCCAGACGGCACAGCATGGCATCGCGTGATCAACGCGCAAGGCAAGTGCTCAACCGGCAGAGTCGTGCTGCCACACAATAAACAACAGCTCATGCTCGAATACGAAGGCGTAGTCTTTGATAAGAATGGTCGCTGCGATTTACAGCAGTTTCTCTACATCCCTAAGCAAGGAAACAAACGATGAGCTCTGATTCAATGCAACCTCGGGTTCCCTACGCTGTGAGCCCGCCACGCTATTCAGTTTCGCATCAAATGGTGACCACGGCGTTCGAGTTGCCGAATTATCGCGTTGTCCAGGGTCTCGGCGTGGTGCGCGGCATCGTCGTGCGCTCCCGAAATATCTTTGCGACGATTGGCGCCTCGCTACAGACAATTGTCGGCGGCAACATCACTGTCTGGACCACGTTGTGCGAGGAAACGCGTGCGCACGCCTTCGACATCATGATCCAGCATGCGACGGAAATTGGCGCTAACGCGATTGTCGGAGCACGTTACGAATCGACCGAGCTCGCGCAGGGCGTCACCGAAGTTCTGGCTTACGGTACGGCCGTGATAGTTGAGCCTGCAAATCCCGAACAGAGTTATCGTTCATGACTCTCGATCACGTTCCGTTTGCGAAACTTCTGGGTATCGAGGTCGACTCAGCCGAACCGGGACACGCGGTGCTCTCGATGAAGCTTCGCGATGATCTGATGCGCAACAATGGAATCGCACATGGCGGCGCCATCGCGACGCTCATCGACTCGGCGATGGCGATTGCGATCATGCAGCAACTCGCCGAGAACGAGCGCACGGTGACCGTCGACCTCACCATTCATTATTTGCGCCCAATCAGTGAAGGCACCGCGAAGGCGTCGGCGCGCGTCGTGCGAGCGGGACGGCGCGTGATCACAGTCTCCGCGGAGCTTTTCGATCACGCCGGAAAGCTCTCGGCCACCGCGATCAGCACATATCTCCGAATGTAATCAGATCCCTCGGAACGTACTGTAGGGGCAGTACGTACCGACCGTACCGAGCGGCAGTACGTACCGAGAGGCTCTATTTGACTAGGGCTGTTATTATCCTCGCGTGGAAGATCTAAAGAAGTTCGCGCTCTACTTTCGGAATTACAAGCTCAAACTGACGCTCGGCATTCTCTGCATCCTCGGTAGTGTTACGGTCGGACTTCTCATTCCTCTCATCGTCGGAAAGGCAATTGACGCAAACTGGACTGAAATCTCCTGGTGGAAGCTCACTGTCTCCGCCGCCAAGGTTCTCGGCGCCAGCCTGGTCAGCGGACTTTTTCTCTATCTGCAGCGTCGCATTCTGATCAACATGTCGCGCAACATCGAGTACGACATGCGGGCGGAGTTCTATCGTCATCTCGTCGACCAGCCGCTCTCGTTCTTTCACGAACATCGCACCGGCGATTTGATGGCGCGCGCTACAAACGATCTGTCCGCCGTTCGGCAACTTGCGGGACCGATGATCATGTACTCGTTGAGTACTGTCTTCGTCGTGATTCTCGTGCTGCCGGTGATGATCATGCTGAACTGGTGGCTGACGTTGTTGTTGTTTGTGACGATGCCGCTCGTGTCGTTGACAGTTAAGTTCTTTGGGCAGCAAGTCCACACACGGTTTGAAAAGATTCAGGATTTCTTTGGCCAAATCACTGCGCGCGCGCAGGAAAACTTCAGCGGCGTGCGCGTTGTGCGGGCGTACGCGCAGGAAGGCGCCGAGATGGCGGCCTTCAACGATCTCAACCGGCAGTACGCCGAACGAAATCTGGGACTCGTCAAAGTTGAGGCGCTGATGCGTCCGCTAATGACGTTTCTGATCGGGTTTGGTTTTGTGTTGATTATCTGGGCCGGGGTCCCACTCGCGGTGCGAGGCGAAATCACGGTTGGCGAGTTTACGATGTTCAATCTTTATCTGACTCGCCTGATCTGGCCATTAATCGCGCTCGGATATGTCGTGAATCTCTATCAGCGCGGCACGGCGAGTTTGAAGAGACTGAACGCGATTTTGCGGATCGAGCCTTCGATCGCCGATCAGCCGGGGACGGTGGCGCAGGCGCCGCTCAAAGGCAAGATCGAGTTTCGCGATCTGACGTTTCGTTATCATCCGAATGAAGAGCCGGTGCTCAAAAACGTGACGCTGACGATTCCGGAAGGTTACACGGTTGCGTTTGTCGGCCGCACCGGCAGTGGCAAGTCGACTGTCGCCAATCTCATTCCACGTTTGATCGAAGCGCCGGACGACACGCTCTTTATCGACGACGTTGACATTCGCGATTATCCGCTCGCACAACTGCGGGAGAGTATTGGTTACGTGCCGCAGGAAACGTTTCTCTTCAGCGACTCGGTGAAGGGAAACATCGCGTTTGGCGTCCCTGATGCGAAGATGGCTGACGTTGAATGGGCGGCGGAGATTGCGGGACTGTCGGACGATATAGCCGGCTTTCCGGATCGTTTCGACGCGTTGGTTGGCGAGCGAGGCATCACGTTGTCAGGCGGGCAAAAGCAACGCACCGCAATTGCGCGGGCAGTTTTGCGCGAGCCAAAGATACTGATTCTCGACGATGCGTTGTCGTCGGTGGATACTTACACGGAAGAGAAGATACTCGGACAGCTTCGGGGCGTGATGCGCGACCGCACGAGCGTGATTATTTCGCATCGCGTTTCGACCGTGCGTGAAGCTGATATGATTTGCGTTTTGGATGAAGGGCGGATCATCGAACAGGGAACTCACGACGAGTTGCTTGCGCTCGGCGGTGAGTATGCAGATTTGCATGAGCGACAGTTACTCGAGGAGGAGTTGGCTGCGACGAGTTAGCCACAGATTGCACGGATTGTTGACGGATTAAATGTCTACTGCGGTAAAACAGTTTCACGAGGAAGAGGCGATCGGGAAGACTTACGATCTTCAGGTGGCGCGGCGATTGTTGCGTTATCTGAAGCCGTACGTGCGCTTGCTACTCGCTGCGCTTGCGCTCACGCTCTTGCTCAATTTGCTGGGTGTGTTGCAGCCGAAGTTCACACAATACGCGATCGACTGGTACATCCTGCCGCGTCAAACCAACGGGTTGAGTTTGCTGGTTGGGTTATATCTTGGATCGCAACTGTTGCGTCTGGTCTTTTCTTATTTTCAATCAATCTTCGTTAACAGCATCGGGCAGTACGTGATGTTCGACCTCCGCAAGGAGCTTTACAGCAAGCTCCAGCATCTCGAGGTTGCTTACTACGATCGCAATCCGGTGGGTCGCATCATGACGAGACTCACCACCGACGTCGATTCCCTCAACCAGTTGTTCACCGAAGGGGTCACTGATCTGTTGGGCGACCTCGTGATGATCGTCGCCATCATTACCGTGATGGTGTGGATGGACGTGCGACTCACGCTCATCAGTTTGTTGACGGTGCCACTGCTGTTTGCGGCCACGACGTGGTTTCGCAGGGGCGCGCGCAAGGGATATGACCTGGTACGCACACGCATCGCGCGCATCAATGCATTCTTGCAGGAACACTTTGCGGGCGCGCAAACGGTTCAGATCTTCAACGCCGAAGAGAAATCGCTCAAGACGTTCGACCGCATCAACGATCAATATCGCGGCGCCAACATCGACACGATCTTTTACTACGCCGTCTTTTTTCCACTCGTTGATCTGATCGGTGCGATTGGTGTGGCGCTAATCATCTGGTACGGCGGTTATCGCGTAATGCAAAACACACCCGAACATACCGTGCTCACGCTCGGCGCGCTCGTGGCGTTTATTCAATACTCGCAAGCGCTGTTTCAGCCGATTCGCGATATTTCAGATAAGTACAACGTGCTCCAGGCCGCAGTGGTTGCGTCGCATCGTATTTTCAAAACGCTCGATCAACCGATCGCCGTGTTGACACCTGAGAAGCCGCTGCGAAGCGAGCGCGCGCGTGGTCGCATCGAGTTTCAGAATGTTTGGTTCGCTTACAAAGACGAAGACTGGGTTCTGAAAGACGTTTCGTTTACGGTGGAGCCGGGGCAATCGATTGCGCTTGTCGGTCATACCGGTTCAGGCAAAACGACGATCACGAACCTGCTGATGCGCTTTTACGACATCCAGCGCGGGCGGATTCTGCTCGATGGGGTTGATTTGCGTGACTGGGATTTGAATGCCTTGCGGAGGAATTTCGCGGTCGTGCTTCAGGAAGTCTTTCTGTTTAGCGGCACGATCGAAGGAAACATTCGTCTTGGGCGCGAAGACATCACCGAGGAGCGTGTGCGCTGGGCGGCGCAGGAAGTTCACGCAGATGGTTTCATCAGCCGTTTGAAGGATGATTACGAGACGGAAGTACGCGAGCGTGGCGCCGGGTTATCAGTGGGACAGAAGCAGCTAATATCGTTTGCGCGTGCGCTTGCTTTCGATCCGGCGCTTTTGATTTTGGATGAGGCCACGAGCTCGATTGATACAGAGACCGAGCAACTGATCCAGCGTGCGATCGAACGCGTGATGCGCGACCGCACCTCGATCGTCGTCGCACACAGACTCTCAACGATTCAAAACGCAGATCGGATCATCGTCCTGCATCACGGTGAGATTCGCGAGCAGGGAACACATCAGGAGTTGCTGGCTGAACGTGGGTTGTATTGGAGGCTTTACAAGCTCCAGTATGCAGATTCGAAGACAGTATTAACCACGGATTAGACGGATCAGAGCCCGATTAACGCGGATCAGTGTACCTGCTTTGCATTGGTACGACGCCTTCGACTGATTTGTAAATCTGAAGATACATCTGCGTCTCACGCGGGATAAGCGTGCGCCAGCCGTCGCCGCCGCGCTTCAGATATCCCGGCAGCTTGGCGGCGTTTGAATTGTAACCGGCCGCCAGCAACTCACTCGGCGTCGCGATCTTCGCCTCTAACGCATACTTCACTTCTTCGTTCGCGGTCATCTCGTTCCAGGTGTCCTGCATGTAAAGCAACATTGCCTGGAGTGCGTTGCCGTGATTGCGCATTGCCGTCACGAAGTCGGGAATCAGACCGACGCCCGGATGTCGCGTGCGTTCAAGGTTGTAAGCCCACGGAATCATCTGCACCATGCCGCCGGCTCCTGCTGAGCTTACTGAATACCGATACGTATCGAGCTCGTTGAGAGCAAACAACGAATAGATCTCTTCGTAGAGCGCGAGACGATTCTCGGCACGAAAACGTTCGTGATCGACGTGCTCGACCACACACAAGCGCTCGGCAACGTCCACGAGCTGCGGTGAAATCGCCACACCCTTGTCGCGCAAACGTTTGACTGCGAGATCCAGCATGTTGCGCACATACGACTGTCCCGAACGCACCAGATCTTTCGAAAGCAAAGCCGGGTGTGCCGAGGTGTAATAAGCAGTTTCGAGATACTTCCCGCCGCGCTCGATCGGATACTCGATCGTAAGCGGCGCGAGCGACTTGCCATCGGGCGTGAATAGCGTCAACGCGGTGTTAACGCCGTTGGCGCGAATGATGCGCAGGTTGACTTGCGTGCCCTCGGACGTAACGGTGTTGAGTTCGGCACCCTTGGTCAGAAACGTCTGCTTTGAGAGCGTGATGAGGTGTGTGCGTCCTGTTTCGCGATCTAAAGCAGCTACGGTCACAAACTCGATTGACGGCACGAAAGCGGTTGGCTTCGGACGCGTCTTGAACATCCGCTGCGCTTCCGAAATGCGAGCCTGAATCATCGACGGAGTCAGGCTTGTTACTGGCTCCGAAATCTTCTTCTGCGGATCCTCGATCACCGGCAGCGTCGGTCCGACAGTCGCGGGGGCGGCCGGCGGGATCTTTGACACCGGAACGGGCTGCTGTTGCTGTTCCTGAGTGGTCGTCGCGGCGGTTGTGACAGTGCGTGGACGAACTGCGCTACTCTCCTGTGCCCGCGTCTCCATGGCAACAAAAAGAACGGCGACAACAAATAGGGTAAGACGGGCACTATACTTCATAGTTTTCCAGGAGAGTTTCAGGATTAAAAATTTGCTCGCCGAGGGGCGACGAGCGTTGGCTTAGATTCGCCCATGCCCCCTCCAGTTGTCAATCACTTTTTAGCCACAAAAAGGCACAAGATGCCTTTTGTGCATCTTTGTGGCTATACTCCTGAGGTTCTGAAATGAAGGGAGCGTTTGTATGTTTTATCACCCACCCATGCGCTTGGTCCTAATAGTGTGTTTATTGGCAGGTATTACACAGCAGATGATCAAACCGAATAATTATCCCCCAGCGCGAAAGAGTGATCAGGTTGACGATTACCACGGCACAAAGGTCGCCGATCCCTACCGCTGGCTCGAAGACCTCGATTCAGAAGAGACCCGAAACTGGGTCGAAGCAGAAAACAAGCTCAGCTTTGGTTTCCTCGCGTCGATTCCGGCGCGCAACACCATCAAGGAGCGTCTCACGAAGCTCTGGAACTACGAGAAGTACGGCATTCCCTTCAAAGAAGGAAATCGTTACTTCTACACGCGCAACAGTGGGCTCCAGAATCAGGCCGTTCTCTACACCGTGACCGGGCTCAACGCTGAGCCGCAGATGGTGCTCGATCCAAACACGCTTTCGGCTGACGGCACAGTCGCCGTCTCGGGAATGCAGGTGAGTCCTGATGGAAAACTGCTCGCTTACAGTCTGTCGGCGTCAGGTTCTGACTGGCAGGAGTGGAAAGTTCGCGACGTTGAAACAAGCAAAGATCTTCCGGACATGCTGAAGTGGGTGAAGTTCTCCGGTGTTTCCTGGACGCGCGACGGCAAGGGATTCTTTTACAGCCGTTACGACGAACCCAAAGGCGACTCCCTCAAAGCCACCAACTACTTTCAGAAAGTCTACTACCACAAACTCGGCACCGATCAGACTCAGGATGTGCTCGTTTACGAGCGCCCCGATCAGAAAGACTGGTTGTTTGGCGGCTACGTCACCGAAGACGGCAATTATCTGGTCGTCACTGTGTTTCAGGGCACTGACGTTAAGAGTCGCATCTACTACAAGGATCTGAGGGCGAAGGATTCCGAAGTCGTAAAGCTGCTCGACGATTTCGATGCGGCGTACAGCTTTGTCGGAAACAATGGAACGCGTTTCTGGTTTCAGACAGATCTGCAGGCTCCTCGCGGTAAGGTGATCGAGATCGACACTGCGAATCCAGCGCGAAGCAACTGGAAAGTGATCGTCCCGGAAGGCAAAGAAACATTGCAGGCGACTTCCGTCGTCAACAACAAGTTCATTCTCAATTATCTGAAAGACGCTTATACGCAGGTTAAAATTCACGACACGAGCGGCAAGCTCCTGAGTGAAGTCGCGTTTCCGGGAATCGGTTCGGCTGAAGGTTTTGGCGGTAAGCCAGGCGACAAAGAAACGTTTTACTCGTTCACCGGTTTCACGACGCCGACCACGATCTATCGTTACGACATGACGACGGGCAAGAGCACGATCTTCCGTCAGCCCAAAGTCGACTTTAATCCCGCCGGCTACGAGACGAAGCAGGTTTTTTACACGAGTAAAGACGGTACGAAAGTGCCGATGTTCATCACGCATAAGAAGGGCCTCAAACTCGACGGCAACAATCCCACTTACCTGTATGGTTACGGCGGTTTCGGTATCTCGTTGACGCCGGCGTTTTCAGTCGGGAATCTCGTGTGGATGGAAATGGGTGGAGTCTACGCACAGCCGAATCTTCGCGGCGGCGGTGAGTATGGTGAAGACTGGCATCAGGCCGGCATGAAGCTCAAGAAGCAAAATGTGTTTGACGACTTTATCGCCGCGGCGCAGTGGTTGATCGATAACAAGTACACCTCGACGCCGAAGCTCGCGATTGGTGGTGGCAGTAACGGTGGTTTGCTTGTCGGCGCCGCGTTGACGCAGCGACCGGATTTGTTTGGAGCCGCGTTGCCGGCAGTCGGCGTGATGGACATGCTGCGCTTTCAGAAGTTCACGATTGGTTGGGCGTGGGTTTCTGATTACGGGTCATCGGAGAATGCGGAAGATTTCAAAGCGCTGTATGCGTATTCGCCGCTGCAAAACATCAAGCCTGGGACTTCGTATCCGCCGACGATGGTCACGACCGCGGATCACGACGATCGCGTTTGGCCGGGCCACAGCTTCAAATTCGCCGCGGCACTTCAGGCGGCGCAGGGAGGAAGCGCGCCGATTCTAATCCGGATCGAGACCAAAGCGGGCCACGGCGCCGGCAAGCCCACTTCAAAGATCATCGAAGAGGGCGCCGACCGCTGGGCCTTCCTCGTCAAGACACTAAACATGTAGCCACAAAAGGCACATAAAGCACAAAAGGCACAAAAAGAAAGAAATCTCTTTTATGTGCCTTTTGTGCTTTATGTGCCTTTTGTGGCCCTCACTGAGACCATGGGGCGGGTTTGCGGACCCAGCGGAAGGGGCGCATTTTTTCCTGTAGCTCGGGTGGCAATGGGCCGGCGTCGCTGGCTTCGGTGTTTGATTCCACGTGCGAGAGTTTTCTCATGCCGGGAATGATGGTGCTCACGTCGTCGTTGCCGAGAATGAAACGTAGAGCGAGTTCCGACATTGTAATTTTTGTCCCGCGCTCCTGGTTCCACTCCGCAAGAGTCTTCTTCACCGCATCCGCACGCTCAACACTCGGGATCAGATTCTCAGGAACAAAGTAAGTGTTACGCCAATCGCCCTCCGGCCACTTGCTGTCTTTCGTCAGCGTGCCTGTTAATGTGCCTTCGTCGAAAGGCACACGCGCGATGACGGCAACATCCATCTCGCGACACGCCGGAAACAATTCGTCTTCAGGATTCTGATCGAAGATGTTGTAGATCACCTGCACGGCATCGATCTGGCCGCTGCGGACGGCGCGCACGCCATTCCATGGCTCCCAACGATTGATACTGATCCCGATCGCGTTGATCAGTTTCTGGCTGCGCATATCGTCGAGACGATAGAACCAGCGATCGTCGCGCATCCACTCGTCGTTCCAGGTGTGGAACTGCATCAGGTCAAGCTGGCCCAAGCCCGAATTCTCGAGACTGCGATGAACATACTCCTCGACGTGATCCGGTGGATACGATTCCATCAACTTCGAATCGGCGAGTGCAGGCCACTGTAAATTCTTTGGTGGGATCTTGCTTGCAGTGTAGAGACGCTTTCCCGGATTGGACCGCACGGTCTGGCCCAACAGGCCCTCGCTGCGCCCGCTTCCGTAAGCGTATGCGGTGTCAAAGAAGTTGCAGCCGCGGTCGATCGAGGCTTGCAACGATTGCAACGACTCGTCGTCGTTTGAGTTGGTCCAACCGGCCATACCCCACATGCCATAGCCGATCTCGCTGACTTCCCAACCAGTGCGTCCAAAACGCCTGTCTTTCATCTTCAGTTGTTCCCCCTTGCTGCCATAGTAATCCACAGACCACACAGATAAAAATCTGCGTAATCTGTGGACCAAAAACAACCGCGCCCCGAAACCCATTGAGGTCTCGGGGCGCTGGGGGAACAACTGAATCGAATCTTAGTTGCTGCCGGTTGTTGATGCTCCGCTGTTGGTGATCACGATGTCTTTGTCAGATCCACCAAAAGTCACGCCAGTCAGTTGCGTCTCGTCGCCGTTCACTGTCGATCTTAGCTGAAAGTCATTTGCTTTCTTCTCACGCGATTCAACCTTCGCCATTGCCTGGACAACGGTTTTGCCATTCTTCGCGATCGTGAGCTGACCTGTCTCGTCGTCGAACTTTAGTTCGTAGTTGCCTTTTTTCACCAGAGTGCCATTGACCTTGATGTCGTTTTCGAAGGTCACTCTCTGCTTGTGCACTTTGGCGAACGCAACAACGCCTGTCAGAGCGCCCACCATTAGAACTGCCATGATCTTGCTTACCATTGACTTCATCACTACTCTCCTTGATGTATCGTTAGATTCTCTCTTTGTTGATTGCTCTCTCTGCGACTAAACACCACTCGCAGTTGTCTTATGACAAAAACTTCTACTCGATAAACGTTGCTTCACAATAACCATTAACAGCTTCATTTTTTTGTGTTCGTTCATCGAAGGTCTCTCAACCACCGCGCTTGTTACGCTGCTCAGTTTGGAAAGGTTCCGTCTTTACCTTCTCTATACAAATCTTTACATTCCATGACAGTTTTTTCGTTGATGTTTTGCTAGACTCTGCCCACCCTGTACTAAATCACATACCTGTGAAGGAGATGTTGAATGAGAAAGTTGATTTATGCTTTTGGCCTGACAAGCGCACTTGTGTTTGCCCTGGCTGCGCATGCGGCTGCGCCAAACTTCGCTGGAACCTGGACGCTTGATAAGAGCAAGAGCCAGGGTCTCAATCAGCGTTGGCAAAATGCCGAGAGTGTCACCTGGAACGTTACCCAGACTGACAAAGAGATCACCGTGGAAGAGAAGGTAACTGGTGGTGGCGGACCTGGTGGTCCCGGCGGCCCGGGTGGTCCTCCTCCGAGTGGTGCTCCCGGCGCTGGTGCTCCTCAGGGCGGCGGCGGAATGGGTGGCGGTCGTGGAATGGGTGGCGGAATGGGTGGTCCCCGAACCTACAATCTCGACGGCTCTGAAACAAGCGGCGAAATGGGACCCGCAAAATTCGTCCGCAAAGCAGTGTTGTCGAGCGATGGCAAGACTCTCGAACTAACCAGCAAGACTTCGTTCGAACGGGATGGCAACGTGACGACGTTGAACTCGAGCGACAAGCTCTCGCTTTCAGCGGATGGCAAAGTGTTGACAGTTATTCGTCACAGCGAAAGCCCGCGCGGTCCGCAAGACTCGACGCTCGTCTTCACCAAGTAAACAATCAGCCACAAAGATGCACAAAACTCTTTCGTGAATTTTGTGCATCTTTGTGGCTACAACCAATCTCGCGTGACGTCGCACCAGAGCGCGAGGCCGCGCCACTCGTTGAACCTCGCATAGTAGCGCGCGATCTTCTTGTCGTTTGCCTTCCGTCCTTTATTCCTAAGTTCAAAAAATCGTGCGCGCGTCCAGGAATCGAGCGCGAGTCCGTCGTAGCGTCCCAACAGCTTTAACAGGTTCTCGGCGGCATATTCGCCGACACCTTTCACGCCTTTCATTTGCTTCAGCAGATCGCGCGTGGGCAAGTCGCTTGAGAGCCACGCCTCGACGTTCAACTCACCCGAAGCAACTCGGTCGGCCAGTTCCTTTAAATACGGAGCACGATAGCCTGATCGCACTTCGTCCACGAAAAACTTCAGCGGCATCGACGCCATGACCTGAGCCGTCGGAAATGTCCGGCGGCCGTCGCCAGTCTCGCGTCCGAGGTTATTGACTATGCCCTGCACCATTTTTAGCGTGAGCGCCCAGGAGCAGTTGGTCGTGCAGATCATTTTGACCAGGTCTTCAAATACGGTCGGCGAGCGTAGCAGCCGGCCGGCGCCTTGCTGGCCAACCCAGGCAAACTCCGGATCGCCGGCCGTGGCGAGATAGAACGGTTCCAGATCGTCGTCGAGCCGCAGGACGTGACGAGCGTCACGCAGGACGATTGCCGTTTCGGACTTTGTTAAAGGCCGTGCCGTCCGCACCCGCACGTGATTTTTGCGCTCGGTCAGAACAATGGTAACCGGCGGCTTCTTTCCGACGTCGATGACGCGCGACAGTTCCCACTTTTCGAGTCCGAAGGGGGGCAGTTGATACCAGCCGTGGCTGGCGACGGTTCGGCGAAAGCTGAAGTTCTGCGGGGTTGGTATTTTCAGGTCCATCGGTGTGGCATTCTAGCAATTTGCGAGCTTGTATGGTTCACGTTCGGTCAAGCTGAACCTTGACACCAACGCGCTCAAGGCATAGACTGAGCGGACTTGAAAAAACAGTGTGTGGAAGGCTGCACTCCTCGGTTCCTAACACTTGGAACCTATGAGGAGAGCGAGGTCAAACAACTAGACTTCCAGCAGTACTCCGGTGTCGTACGCACCGCTTCCGAAGACAAGTAAAGCCGGAGCTTTCCGGCGAAGGTTCGTCGCCCCACAGGGTAGCTAGCAGGGCACCCGGTGGGGCGAAACCGTATTTGCGGATTGGACGGATTTTTGAAACCCGATCAGCGCTGATCGGCTCTTTTATCCGTGTCATCCGTGGCTAGGTTTTACCTTATATAAATGGGGTTCGAGATTATCCACGGCAGGTTCCCAAGCTGTGGCAAATAAACCTCAGTTCGATAAACGCCGGGTTCGACCACTGTAAAGTCTCTGCTGGTAATTCCACTTTCATCCAGAATCACAGAGCCGTCCTTGTAAATTACGACCCTGCTCGGAACCGGAGTCCGAACCTTCAACTCCGCCTCTCCGTTCGTCTTAATCTCATCGCCCTGAATTTTCCCTGCGGCTTCGAACGCGAACCCTGACGGATCACTGAGAAAATCAAATCCAATAAAGCAGTGGCCTGCTCGTATCGCCTCGATTAATGTCGTCTGATCAAGAGGTTTGTTCTCTTCGATCAAAACGTGCAGCCTCACGAGGCGAAAGCTCACTGCGTAAGGATCGAGCTGGATGCCGAGCAGTTTCTTACCCGCGCTGTCTCGCAAACTGACGCCGATGTTTGCGTGAGCATCGTTGCCGCCTGTTGCCGTCAGTCGCGAGCGCATTAAAGCCTGATCCCACTTTTTCAAACTCTCATCCGGTCTCTTGAAATACAGCGCAAAGATCAAGTCAGGATAACTGCGCTGCGACCAAAGTGTGTCGAAGAATGCGATCACCGGATTGGCCTGTTTCGCATTCGTATAGACGTTGTAGACCTCGACACCGTTGACGCGAGCAGAATCCCAGTTCTTGAACTGTTCCGGATAGGCAACGATCGACACGTCGCCCGGCAACACGAGTAGACGATCGCCATTCTCAGCACTCGTTTCATTCCCGTTGATGAAGAGCACGCCGCCGTGTGTGCCCTGCAACGTCATCGCGGCGGTGTCGAAGTCTTTTTCCGTGTGCTCGGTCATGATCACGAACTGCAACTGGTTCGCCAGCGCCGCAGAAATGATCTCGCTGAACGTTCCGGCACTATGACCGCCAAGAAACGAGTGGACATGGACCACACCTCTGTATTCTTTGAAGCCGTTAGACTGCACGGGCACGCGCTGCGAGTTGAGCTGTTGGATGGCGCTGCTTAGCCGGCGGAGTTTGAACCGGCGATATGCGAAGGGTATCTGCGAAAGAATCAGCAGGACGAGGACGATCAGAAGAATGAACTTCTTCGAGCGCATTAGTCGACGAAGTCCACAGAGGCGACGTGTGCGCTGATACTTCGGCCGAATTCAGCAACTTTGACGTGTTCAGGATGAACGGTGTATGTGTCGAGCGCGGCTCGATCCGCAAAGACGGCGACGAGGCCCGTGTCGTACGAGCGCGGCAAGAAAAGCGTGTCAGAGCCGACCGCCAAACTCTGAATTTCGGGAATCACGTTTTTCAGGTTGCGTAACAGATTCACGTGCTCCTCGCGCGCGAATTGTTCCACGTCGTCACGATACTTCCAGATCACAATGTGTGTAAGCATTTTTGCCACAAAGAGGCGCAGCCAGTATTAAAAGCTAAAGCGGATTCTCAAGTTGATCACGCGATTGCCGCCTGATCCGCCGCCAGGACCGAAGAAGAAGGTATTTGAACCCGAAGGAGATTTCAAGAAGAACGGCGAGGTCATGTTTCCGACGGGTGTGCCTCTGTTCGTGCGGTTGAGGACGTTGGTGGCGTTTATTGAGAAGGTCAGCGAGTAAGGTCGCTGGACTGGGGCCTTTGCCGGAGGCTTTTGATCTTTGCTTGAATCTTTATTGGCGTCAGTCGTCTTTGGCGCACCCGGCGGCGGTGCTTTGGGTTCGATCGCCTTACCAAACTTGAACGTCTTGCCAACGTTCATGTTCACTGAAACGAAGCCTGGTCCACGTGCAAAGTTCCGCGGAATGATCGTTTGTCCGGGTGAAGGCGTCGGATCAAACGCTCCGAGCGGCGTGACGATCACACCGGGCTCGTTCAAATCGGTGGCGAACGCGGGTCGCTCGCTGAAGAATGTGTCGCCGTTGGTGTCGCGTCCGGTGGTGATGTTGAAGGGATAACCGGAGTTGGCAATCATAAACATGTTCAGATTGATTCCACCCGGCGCCGTGTAACTACTGCCGGCATACATGAAACTCAAGCTGTTGAATGGACCACGCGCGAACTCGTTGCTGAAATCGTAAGCGTCGAACGGCGAGCCGCTCTGTCCACTGTCAGTGCTCCTGCTCTTGTTGAGATTGTACCCACCCCAGAACTGCGCCTTCTTGATGGTTCCGTTTATGTTGACGCTCAGAGTGTTGGAGACTGAATGCCCGGTTGACTGGTACTGGAAGACGTTGCCCGCATCGGCGCCGAGTGGACGCACGCCGCTGTTGGGCACACCCGGAATAAACGTACCGCCGAGCGGCGCGTTGATGTTGACCAGACGCTGTGTACGACCGGTGCGTGCATGCATGTACGTGATCGACAGCTTCACGTTCGCGGGTAGCGATCGCTCAGCCGTAAACATGAAGCGCAGTGAACGCCAGGTCTGGAAATCATCCGAGACCACACGGCGTATTTGCGGCTGAGCAAAAGCAGCGAGGGCTGATACAGGCGGCACAATCGGAAACAGATCCAACACGACAGGATTGGTGACCAGAAACTGCTGCTGGTTCGTGCCATTGAAACGTGTGGCTTGCAACGTGAGGTCTTCTGAAGCGCGGTTGTAGAAGTATCCGAGACCACCGCGAAAGACAGTCTTCGGTGGACCAGCCGGAGCCGCGCCGGCGGCAGGAAAGGGCGCCGGAGCAGGTGTCGATGCAGTTGTCGATGTAGTTGTTCCCGCGGCAGGTGTTGGCGCTGGTTTGGGTGGCGGCGTGGTAGTCACTGGCTTCTTGTGTTTGAAAACCGGCGACCATGCGAATGCGAGGCGTGGGGCGAAGTTGAAATTACTGTCGATGTTGTTCTGGTTCTCGTAACGGAACCCCGGCGACAATGTGAAGTTGGGCCGCACCTTCCATTCGTCCTGCGCGTAAACCGCAATGTCAGTCTGCTTCACAATCGCTTGGGGATTGCCGCCGGCGATGGAAAACTGCGTAGCGCCGCCACCCAACAGTCGAATCGCTGTAGGCGTCAGGCCCGCACGCGTAAACGCGAGCGTACGTCGATAACGCTCGAGACTGCTCAGCTCGACGATCACCGGTTGATTATTGACCAGCACTACCTGATCGTTAGCATCGAGTTGTGGCCCAGGACCACCGCCGAAGGTGTAACTGCCGCCGAAGTTTCCCGGTGAAACACTGTCGATCTTCGCGTGACGCAAGCGACCGCCTATCTTCAGAAAGTGATTACCGGAAGTCCATGAAGTGAAGTTTTGAAGTTCGATTCGATCCTGCGAGTTTGACGACGAACCAACCTGCGCTCCACCGCCCTGAAACGAGTCGAGCACGCTCAAAGCAAACTCATTCGAAACACTCGTCTGATAAAAACGCTGCCGGCTCCACTGAAAGCGCGTTTCGTTGACAGTCTTTTCGTTCAGCAGCGCCGTTTCGGTGAGCTGCATGATGAAGTAGCTGCGTTTTCCTTTGTAAGCACGCGAAGGGAGCGAGAAACCGCCGACACCCTGTAGATCCTGATGAGATTGATTGTAGTTAAAGCGACCGACGATGGTGTGGATCTTATTGATCTTGAAATCAAAACGAGCGTTGCCGTAGTTGTTGACGTCGGGAGTGACGAACGACTCGTTTATTGTTACTGGTTTCAGTGTTACTGGATCGAGGATCGTCGCGTTGACCACTGAATTCGCATCGCTCAGATAACGTCCGAAATAAAACGAAAACGACGCGCGTTTCGGAATTACCGGACCGCTGAGATTGAAGTTGTAAGCACGCTGCTGATACGGAGCTCGGCGCGTCGTGAACGGGTTGCGCGAGTTCAAACTCTCATCGTTGAAGTCGAACGAGAATCCGCCATGCCACTTGTCGGCGCCCGGTTGTGTGAAGATCTCGATGCCGTTCCAACCCGGAAACTCATTCTCGGCAGAAAACGGATTGTTGTTGATGCGAACTTCGCGAATCGCTTCTTTCGGAGGAATCTGTCCGTTTGAAAACCCATCGACTTTAATCCCTGCTTGTCCGCCCGATTCTGGATCGGTTGGGCCAGCCAATGCCTGTAACGCCGACGCGAGCGCCTGCGGATCGTTGGGGAGCGCTTCGAGCTCTTTACCACGCAGCACGATGGCATTGGCGTTGTTGTCAGAGTCAGTGCTCATGTTGCGGTCGTCAACGGTTACCTGTTCATCTGCAGGCGCGACTTCCAGTTCCGCGTTGAGCGTTTTGAGATCGTGCGCTCGAATCTCGACAGTCTTGTCTTCAAACACGCTGAATCCCGGCGAGTCGATTCTAAGCGTGTAGGTTCCGGGCTCCAGCCGGCGAAACTCATAAGCGCCGGATGAATTTGTGTTGGCAGTCGTGCTGACGCCACGCGTGTTGCGCAGCGTTACCTTGGCGCCGACGACGAGACTACCAAGCTGATCGGTAACCGTGCCCTTCAACGCACCCGTGTTTTGCTGGCCGAGTGCGGACACTGAAATGCTGAAAAGCAGGACTGCTCCAAACAGAAACCTGACGAGCATCGGGACGATCCCCTTATTTATAGAGGTGAGCCACAGATCAAATCCGTGTTATCTGTGGCAAAAGAACCAATTCATCCACGTTAGTGAACGAAACAACCAAAAAGTTGCACGTAATTAAACGTTAAGGTCGATCAAGAGTTGCAAAGTTTGCGGCTTAACCTTCGCCGCGAATGGCTTTGAGGTCTTTTATCAGATCGCCGATGGCGTCTTCGGCAAACAAAACTTTGCGCGCCTTCCAGACGACGCGCGGAGGTTTCAGCGTCTCAGGTGAACCTTTCACGATCACGAAAAGCTCGCCGTAAGGATAAGCCGTATTCAGAATACTGCGAAACTCGACCACGTTGAAAAAAATCACGTAGTCCGCGTCTGACAACTCACTGGCAGCAGTCAGGCTTTTGTACTTGTGGATGTACTTGTTGAGCTTCCTTGCGAGCTGCGAGTAGACCCAACGATAGCGGCCCTTTGGATTGGGATCGGCTTTGAGAACGTCGTCGATGATGGCCCGCTCACGGTCAGCGGCGTCAAGAACGCGCGACTTGAACACGACCAGCAAGGCGCTGTGCTTGTCGCGCACCTCGGAGAGCGAGTTGTGATCGCCGACCGGCGCCTGGGCCGTGGCAGATAAAGAGAGAGCTATTAGAAGCAGGATGGGGGTTAAGACTTTCATACTTCCAGGACTACTCAGAACGAGCTTCGGGCGCTTTTGGGGGGTAATTATGCTCCTAATTGTAGTAAACTGGCTATACCTCATCGCCCCGCCAAAGGAGAAATTTCATGAGAAAGATTGTCGCGGTATGTCTCGGCGTAGCGGTGTTCTGGTCTCTGGCTTTAGGGGCTTCGGCTTCGTCCGAGGCTTTTGGTTTGGCTGAGCGTGTTGGGGAAGGGAACGAACGCAGTTTCTTTTTGTTATCGACGTCGGCAGGGAACTACATCATCAGGCACGATGGCATGGGTGAGTTCACCTCGCCGGCCGGGATGCGACGCGTTTTCATGTTGAAGGTCGCCGCAAAGGCACGCATCGATCGTGTTTATTATCTCGACCACCAGCACGACTTGTTCTTGATGTATGAGGTGCATGACGCGACGTCGCGTTGGTCGTATCTCGTGCGGATGGAGCAGACGAAGCGAAAGGCGCGCTGGATTGTGGAGGTTGATGGAGTAGATTTAGGCGCGCCGGCGATACAGGACGAGTTCGTGGTAATTAATAAGACTGCGATTGGTAAAGCAAATGGTCAGGTCCGACAAGATTGATTAGGTATCATTTGGAGTGCGGCGGCCTGGCGCCGCTTTGTTATCGATCACAAAAGATCGAGGCCAAAGCGGCGCCTGGCCGCCGCACTCCAAAGCTCGATTCGGACGCGTCCGGCTCAAATGCTAAGATTAGTTCCGTATGACTAACGCAGTTCAGTTAACCGGGCTGACTCAGCCGGAACTGGTTTCATTTCTGGAGACTATGGGCGAGCCGATGTATCGCGGCCGCCAGCTCTTTGCGGCGCTCCAACATCGCCGTCTGCGCAATTTCGACGATATAACTGATCTGCCAAAAGACTTACGATCGCGCCTGGCCGGCGTAGCAACAGCCGCAACCTTAAAGGTCGAATCACATTACCTTTCAAGCGACGGCACGCGGCGGTATTTGATGAAAACGCACGATGGTCTTCCGGTCGAAACAGTCTTCATTCCAGAGGAACGTCGCGACACGATCTGTTTTTCATCCCAGTCCGGCTGTCCGTTACAGTGCACTTTCTGCCTGACGGCCCAACTCGGTCTGTTGCGTTCGCTCACTGCCGGCGAGATCGTCGAGCAGATCCAGATCGCGCTCAACGATGCTTACGGCATCGGCGTCAAACCACCGCGCGGCACAAACCTCGTAGCGATGGGCGCTGGTGAGCCGTTGCTGAACCTGGACCAACTCCTGAAGGCGCTTCGTGTGATGGCCGATCCGCAGGGCCTGCACATCGTTCCGAATCGCGTCACCGTTTCAACTGCCGGTGTGGTGCCGCGCATTCTGGATCTGGCGAACACTTCCGACAGACCGCATCTCGCGATTTCGCTTGCCGCGCCGACCGACGAGTTGCGCGATGTGCTCATGCCCATCAATAAGAAGTGGCCGCTTGAAGATCTACTTGCCGCCTGTAAAGTATTCGAAAAGACTTTGAAGCCAGGCGAGCGTCTGACGTTCGAATACGTGATGCTCGACGGTGTGAACGATTCAGACGAGCAGGCACGACAACTCGCGAATCTACTCAACCGCCACAACATCAGATCCAAAGTGAACTTGATCCCGCACAATCCCGCCGATCCGCTTCCCTATCGACCATCGAGCGACGTCGTGGTGGAGCGCTTCAAGAATATTCTTGAGTCGAAGGGTGTTCACACCTACGTGCGACGACCGCGCGGGAGAGACATTTTTGCCGCCTGCGGGCAACTGGCGGCGCGCCAAACAACACTTAATACTCGCGTCGAAACTACTCTTGTCGGAGCTAACTAAATGACCAAATTTCGTTCGATTTTCTCGTTACTCGTCATCCTTCTGATTCCTGTCAGTTTTTATTCAAACCCAGTACCGCCACAGTCGGCGGCCGACGTGAACGTGAGCGGCTCAATAGCTCCAGACAAAACTAAGAAGGGCCGTGTCGTGCGAGCGACTGTCGTGATGGACATTCCCGCAGGTCTGCATGTGCAGTCCAGCCAACCGCTCGACAAGTTTCTCGTCGCCACAAAACTCAGCGTGGAGACGCCGTCAGGGATGCAGGTTGGTCCAGTTTCTTATCCGCGTGCGGTGATGCGGAAGCTGAAGTTCTCAAAGGCGAACGTGGCGGTCTACGAAGGGCACGCAACTATCCGTTTCAATGTCACGGTACCGGCAAACTATTCCGGCGGCTCGGGCGAGATCAAAGGAAAGCTCCGGTTCCAGGCGTGCAATGATGAGTCGTGTTTCCCGCCAATCACGCGCGAGGTGAAGATGTGGCTCAATGTTGAGTGAGCTGTCTAGTGTCTTCCAACCACAGCCATCAACCGTCCGACTTTTCCATGCAGGCTCTTCTCTTTGCGGTAAGAGAAGAAGAGATCCGTCCGACACATGGTACAGATCGGCGCGACGTGAATTCGTTCCGGCTTCATTCCGGTTGAAATCAACTGATCGCGATTAGCCGTGAACAAATCCACTTTTGCATGGCCCGGACGTGTCGTCGTGAACAGTTTTTCTCCATTAACAAACTTGCTGGTAAACGCGTCGATCACATCACTGCCGACTTCGTAACAACATGGACCAGCAGATGCGCCAATAGCCGCGCGCAGATTTTCCGGCCTCGCGTCAAACTCTTTTGCGAGACGCTCAACTGCCGCTACAACTGCCGTCGCTAACGTTCCACGCCAGCCGGCGTGAACTGCAGCAAACGCACCGGTAACAGGATCGCCCAACAAAATAGGAACGCAGTCCGCAGTCTTAACGCCAGCCAGCACTCCCTTCGCATCGCTCACGATCACATCACAGAAAATCGTGTCGCCCCGCTCGTTCTCCGCCGGCTTCGCTTCTTCGCGTGTTTGGACCACGCGAACATCGGCGCCGTGCACCTGCCAGCAACCCGCGAGAGCCCAATCCCCCGGAAAAAGCTTGAGAAAGCGGCGGCGATTCTCCAAAATGTTCTCCGCTGCGTCGTCGTTGAAGCCCGCGAGGCTCAACGCCTTTGCGGGCATTTCGCTGACGCCGCCCAGACGTGTTGAGAAACCGTTTACAAAACCATCTTCTTCGAGTGGAGCACAGATCAGTGCGCGCACGCCGTCAAGCTCGCGCCAGTAGAATCCTGCTTCGCTCAGTTGGTCATCAGTTGTGATCATTTCCATTGGTATAGACATTATCGAAGTTGCGCGTATTCGCGAAGTGCTCGTGCGCACGCCGCGTTTTGCTGAACGCGTCTTTACAGCAGCGGAACGTGCATATTGCGACTCGCGTGGCGCAGTCGCCGCACAACATTATGCAGCTCGCTTCGCGGCAAAAGAAGCGACGCTAAAAGCATTACAAACCGGTTGGCGTGGTGGAATCAGTTGGCAGGACGTGGAAGTGGCGTCAAAAGAGAATGGCGCGCCTTATTTAATCTTTACCGGACAGGTGCTGGAGGTATTCAAAGATTTCAGAGCAACGGCGACCCATCTCACGATCTCACACACGAGCGAGCACGCCATCGCGCAAGTGATACTGGAAAGATACTGAGACAAAACTAGCGCATATCATTCACGAGCGCACGCCGACCCTTTGAATCTACCTCCGTTCTAGTAGTCCGATAATCCTTCAACGGCTCCGGCGGCGCTCGCTTCATCGCGATCTCTTCCCTCGTCGTTTCACTCTCTTCAGCAAAAGGACTGCTCTGCGGCGGCAGATTTCCGTGCAGGTAGCACTCCATACTCGGCGCGGTTCGATCGGTAACGGCAATCAACTCCCGCACCGGACAAGTCACCGTCGAAATCAATCCCGTCGCTGAATCAATCTCGACAAACTTAATCCCTTCCGGACACTCAAAATTCTCGCCGCCGAGATCGGGCCGCAACGCAATCGCGTCGTTCATGAAATCAACCCAGCCAGGCAATGCAGCCTCTGCTCCAGTTAACCCAAGCTGTTTGTTGTCGTCGAAGCCGATCCACACCACACACACAAGATTCGGCGAATAGCCGACAAACCAACCATCTCGCGACGTGCCCGTTTTGCCGGCGATCGCGGTACCGCGAACGGCGCCGCGCGCTTTGCGAGCCGTGCCCCGATCAATCACGCCCGCAAGCATGTTAGTAATCATGTAAGCAGTCGTAGGACTAACAACCTGGTCTACATTAACCGGCGCGGCGTGTGTGGCGGGCGGTTCACCAACACTTCTGATCGCTTTAGCTTCAACACGCCGGCCATCATTTACGAAAGCCGCGTAAGCGCTCGCGAGCTGGAGTGGTGTAACTTCCTCCGTACCCAATGCGAGCGCGGGATAACGCTCGGGCTTCGGCAAACCAAAGCGATTCGCGAGATTGGCAATCCGCGCCAGACCAGTTTGCAACGCCACGTCGACTGTGACCACGTTGAGCGATCGCACAAGCCCCGTGCGCATCGTGACTTCACGCATCGAATACCCGCCACCGTAGTTTGCCGGCTGATAAATCTTGTTGCGGTCGTAAACAAACTCTCTCGGCGCATCCATAAACATCTGCACCTGAGACATTCCATCTTCGAGCGCCGCCGCATACACGAACGGCTTGAATGTCGATCCAGGCTGTCGCAACGCGTCCGTAGCACGATTCAATTGCGACTCGGCGTAATTTCGTCCGCCAACCATCGCGAGAATGTTTCCAGTATGCGGATCGAGGGCGACTAGCGAAGCCTGCGGTTTCAAATCGCGCTTTGAATACAAAGCGTCGAGGCGATCGAGCTGTCGTTTCAGAGCCTGTTCGGCAGCCTGCTGTAGCTCGAGATCGATCGTCGTGTAAATGCGCTGGTTGTTTCCGGACGTTTCAAACTGTGACTCCGCAAGGCGATTTACGTAGTCGACAAAATACGGCGCAAGGGAATTGTCGACAGCCGGAGCGGGCGCAACCATTACCGGTTCGGTGCTCGCCTTCGCATTTTGCTCTGACGTAATCCAACCGTTCTGCTGCATCGCCGCCAAAACAACGTTTCGTCTGGCGCGCGCTTCGTCAGGGTGTCGCAACGGAGAATAACGTGCGGGACTCTGAATCATTCCCGCGAGCGTCGCAGCTTCGGATAACGATAAATCGCGAAGCTCTTTGCCATAGAAAACTTCGGCGGCTTCCCTGATGCCGCGAACCGCGACAGCACCACGTTGGCCCAAATAGATCTCGTTGCTGTAAAGCGCAAAGATGTCGTTCTTCGACAGTCGACGCTCGAGCGCGACGGCCAGCATCGCTTCGGAGTATTTCCGTTGTAGAGTTTTTTCCGGACTGAGGTAGGTATTCTTAACAAGCTGCTGCGTGATGGTTGACCCGCCCTGGGCCATCTCTTCGTCGCCGACGTTTCGAAGGAACGCGCGTCCCAGACCGCGTAGGTCAACTCCCGAGTGATCAAAAAACCGGCGGTCCTCGATTGCGAGAACGGCGTGAACCATTATTTCCGGAATCTCGCCATAGCTCAGTATTTCCCGCTTCCCTGCCTTCGCCGAAAGGTCGGTGGACAAAATCTCCGGTTCAAGCGTGAACGATTCGACCAATCCGCCCACGTCATCCCGAAGTTCAGCAATCCCATCTCCGTTAAATGCAACGCGTAGCAATTGCGGCTGTTTCGAATGACCCGGTCGAATCTCAATCGCCGAATCCGAAACGGAAAAGCTTCCACTCCACACGTCGCTCGCGCATGCGCATGATTCAACGTAACCAGCCCGCTGCAAGATCGCGATCAGTTTCGCTGGAGTTAACTTTTGTCCGGCTTCGAGCACGCGCGGCGCGGCGTAAAGTCCGGGGCGGCTGGTTAAGTAACCAGTCGCGAGTCGAGCATCGATGATTTGCGAGTAATACCGGTAGGAACTGGCCACCGCGTCAGCAGCGATCGCCGCAGCCATCAGTAAAAAGACGAGGCCCAATCGGACAATCCGACGCTTGAAAACGATCCGGAGCGGATCGGGCAGAGATGTAGCCTCGATGACCATAGGCGAAACGGCAAACTTCTGCCTGCCGGAGTCTGACCTCCGAGTCCTTCAGTGCTTCTCAGTTTCTTGTAACTGGTATAAATGTTTAATCGAGGCGGGAATTCAAGAAAGCGGTCAGGCCAGCATTTCTTCGCGTTGCGCTTCTTTACTGCGTGCAGAATCAATGACTTCGCGGATTTTGGGAATACTCTCAAGTCCGGCTTCGTAACCGGCGGCAATGACTTCATCAGCACGACCCATCTTGTGGTAGCCGATGTGTCCTATCTTTGGACTAACCACAATGTCGGACATTGCTAGTTGGTAGGCTGACGACGTGTGCTGGACCACCATCATCGACTGCAACAAAATACCTATCATCGAAGTCGAGGACCCGACAAATGAAAGACCTTCTGAGTTGACATCAACTGAAATCACAATGTCTGCACCCAGGGAACGCGTTACAGCAGTAGGAACAACCGCAACCAAACCACCATCGACGAGTTGTCTTCCCTGATCGTCAATTACCGGCACGTACCATCCAGGAATCGTGCAGCTCGCACGGATCGCGCGACAAATATCACCCTGACCTTTCAACACCACTGCCGCGTGTGTGTTGAGGTCAGTTGCAACGGCGGCAAATGGAATCGGCAGGTCTTCAAACTTTGTGACCGGTAAACGGTCTCTCAGATATTGTTCGAGACGCTCGTTGCTTTGAACGCCGAGCCGCGACATCGTTATACGTCCGATGTGTCGCCAACGAAGGTTCCGGCCAAACTCGGCGATTTCCTCGATCGACAGTCCGGAGGCGTAAGCGCCCCCCACGATAGATCCAGACGACGTTCCTGCAATGCAATCGATGGGAATACCGTTCTCGGCCAGGGCGCGTAACACACCGACATGAGCCATTCCACGCACTGCGCCACCGGAGAGGGCGAGCCCGATCTTTGGGGGTGATGAGGTCATCTGGGTAATCATGAAAATCTTGTTAATCCTGTCTCATTCTTAGACATGATTACAGGATTTGCAAGATAAACAAGATCGTCTGCTATACGGCATTCAATATCACTATTTCCGCACGTTCGCGGGCGGTGTCGAGGAAAGCGTCGGTATCGGATTCTATCTTCGCTTCCTTCAAATTCTGTTCAATCTCGCCGCGGACTTGTTCGAGCGTCGGGACAATTCGACCCGGAAAACGCTCACGGAAACGAGGCGTGTAAACCTGCGCGTAATAATCCGCAACCTCCTTCTGGCTTATTACTACGAAATTTCTGAACCGAAAATCCAGATATTTTTCCATTTTGAGTCGCTGCTCGACGATCTCGTCCAACTTTTCACTCGTCAAGCCGACGCGCAGTAATCGCTGTTGGAATTCGGGTTGGGACGGGAAGTTGCGCGCCAGCTCGTCACGCGCGTCGCTGATCTCTTTCTGCGTAGGGACGATCGTCGGGATCTTTTCAGCTTCCTGAAGAATCAGCCGCTGGTCGATCAGCAGCCGGAGCGCGCGATTGAGATCGGCCGAAGTTGGGTTATCCAGTTGAGAGTTGGGCTGAAGCGCAAGCTGCCAAAGTAGGTCGGAGTATGTGATCAGATCTGTCTTCACGCCGGCATTCACCGTTGCCACCATCTTATCGACCACCTGCTGCGCCGTGCATAAAGGCGCGAAGACGCAAAAGAACGTAGCAAGCAATACAATAAAAATCGGTTTTGATATCCGTGTCATCTGTGTCACCTAGAACGTCTGCGTGATGCGGAAGTGTAAGTTTCCGCGATGGAGACGAAAGATGGCCGGCGTGCCATCGAAACCTCCCGGACCACGCTGCGGAATCAGAAATTCCGGCGGATTCAACAAGAACCCATAATCCACCGCCAGCGCGCCGCCGAACGGCGTTTGCAGCCTGAATCCCAGTCCCACGGTGTTCGTCCAATGCGCCCGCAGGTTCGCTTTATTGATTGCCGCGATGATGTCGCCTGACGGCACTGGCGTCGTGTCTTCCTTGCCAAACAGATCGCCAACTCGCCGGAACACGTTGCCGCCATCGTAAAACGGCACCACCTGCACGGAGCGCGTGAGCGGAACACGTGCTTCAAGATTCACGACTGCCAAAGCATTGCCACCCACCGGCACCGTGAACGGATTGAGAAACACGATGTTTTTCTTGGAATCTCGAAACGGTCCTTCGGGAATCACCACTTGGCGTGGTCCAGCCTCTTCAAAACTGAACCCGCGCAAAGTCGTCGAACCACCCGAGAAGAAACGCTCGCTGATCGGCAACGTTTGATCGATCTCATCGATTACTCCATTCCCATCTCGGTCGCGCGGATTGAAGAGGTTTGCGAGACCCAACGTCATGTTACCGGCCAGCACCGTGTCTCGCAGTGCTGAGACTTTGTAGTAGCGCCTGTAAGTCGCCTGAAATCGATTGAACGAAACGTTCCCGCCGAGCTGCCGCAGCGCCACGGCATAGTCAACGCTGAGAAAACCGCCCCGCGTCGCGTCTACCTGGTTGTAACGGCAAATCTCACCCGGGGCACCCGGCTCGTCGTCATCGTCAACACTTCTTCCCAACAGTCCTTTTTCGCATCGCTCGCGCGTATCTCTCACCAACGACGCACCGATGCGAACGAGCCGGATCTTTCTGTCGGGCTCGAGAATCGGCCTCACGACGAGACTCTCGAGATTGAAAAGCCGCACATCTTCGTAGCTGAACCGCCCGAAGACGATGGTGCGCGATTTCCTGTCGAGCACGCGCTGAGTTTCAACGGCAGCAGTGAAACGATTGATCGTGGGTTCGTTTACCCGATCGCCGAAGATATCGATCGGTTTTCCATCTTCATCAAGACGTTGCACAATGCCCAACGTGCCGCGGTCGATCGCCGAACGGAAAAACCGCGTGATTGTCGAGTCGCGTTGATACTCAACCGATGCCGCGATCGGTGCAAACTGGGTTTTGTTGTAACGTGCAAAGCGCGGATCGAAATACTCAAAACGCACGAGTTGCTGACGACGACTTGCACGCAGCCGCATTGCGCCCTGACGCAAGCGGTTCATCAGATTCACGTTGCTGATCTCAAACAACCCGAGCGCGCCTGCATCGGTCGAGAAACCGCCGCCGTAATCCATCACGCGCGGCTTCTTTTCTTCGACGTCGATGATCACGTCGCGCTGTTTGTAACCGGTAGCCGTGTCGCCTGCAGGCACGGTGTGAATGACGACCTGTCGATACGCATCCGTGAGATAGAGCTCCCGCTCCGCGTCAGAAATGCGATCCGCACGGAGCACATCGCCCTCCGCAATCGGAATCGCGCGCCTGATCGCCTGGCGTTTAGTGCGGCGAGTATTTGTGTCTCCCGTTACACCGTTAATGACGATCTGATTGATGAAAACCTTGTCGCCTTCATCGACGATGGAATAGACGAGCCTGACCTGTTCTTCGTCACCCTTCTTCGGCAGCTCGACGATCGAAAAGTCGACTCTGGCGTTCACGTAACCCTCGCGCGAATAGAGCGCGGCGACGCGATCGCCGTCGGTGCGCGCCTGTGAACGCGAATAAGGAGCGCCGATCACCGTCCGCAATTCCTGGCGAACTCGTTCGTCGGTGTAGATCTTGTTTCCCTTTACTTCGACACCGGCAATGCGTGTGAGTGGACCTTCGTCGACCTGGAACGTGATGATCAGGTTGTCGCCGTTAATTGAAACGCCCTGCAACACCTGCGCGCTCGCTTTGCGATAGCCGAGGTCGCGCATAAAAGCCTCGATGGTGCGGCGGTCCTGCTCGAGCAGCGTCAGGCTCGTGTAGCCGCGCCCGTAACCAAGAAACGGAATCAAACCGATCGCGTTTGCTTTCTGGCTCTTCAGATCTGCTTCGACATCTTCGAAAGCCAGTCTGTTGGTGCCGGTGATGCGAATGTCGTTGAGACGAAAACGCCGGCCGCGCTCCACGTCATACTCAATCGTGACGTTGTTGCCGGTTAACTGCGTCGGATTGAGGTTCTCGCAAGTCTCCTGCGTTCCATTCGGCCCAAGGTCGGACGGTGGATTGGTGACTGTGCAGATTTGCGTTACTTCAGCAAAAAAGAAACCGTCTTCCTGCAACTTGTTTCGGATGCGACGCGCGCCTTCGACAATCGCCGAGTAATCCACGTTGCCCTCGCGCTTGACCGGCAACAACTCGCGCTGCGTCTTTTCATTTATTTCATAGTTCTTGATGCTTACAGTTACTTTCGGCCCGACCGATCCCTCGACCAGGATCTTGACCGTATTCTTCTCCGCATCTCTTTCGACGCGCGCATCCTCGAGTATTGGCGCAAGAAAAGCCGCATTAACAAGCGCTTCGCGAATCTTACCGACGTCGGCAGTCAGCGTGTCGCGCGTGAACGGGACGCCGGGTTGGAGCGTTAATGCGCTGCGAACGGTGGAGGCGTCGAAGCCTCCGATCTTGATGTCAAACGATTCTACTTTTGCCTGTGGACCGGGCGTCACTTTGTAAGTGACATTCGCGCGCAGACCACGCGGACCGAGCTGCTCGACTGGCTCAACAGTCGCGTTGAAATAACCACGATCGCGAAGGTAGACCTGAATCTCATCGGCGTTCTTGGCAATGATTTGTTTGGTGAGACGGTTCCCTGACTGCACAAAGTTCAATCGACTGCGCAGTTCGTCGGTAGAGATCGGCGAACCCGTAACCGTTCCCAACTCGATCCGCACGTCGCCAATCTGCACTTGCCGCAGAACGACAAACCGCAGTTTGACTGGACCAGTTCGATTCGCGCCTTCTTCGACTACTTCGACGCGCGCATTGGCAACACGTCCCGAGTCGAACAAAGACTGCAGCGACTCTCGCACGTGCACGGCGGAAAACTGCGTATTGGGTGCAACTTTGAGTAAGGCGATGAACTCGGCCTGCGCAGCGGGTACGTTTTCAGTTCCTTCGAAGACGAGTTCGACAGCAGAAATTTGGCGCCCTTCGTAGTCTTCAATACGCGCATCTTTACTCGCGCGCGCCACTGTCAGAAGAGCGAAGCTGAGCATGACCACAAACAACAGTCTGTGCGTTTTTTGCCTTTTTGCGGTCAATCCTGACTTTACCCCTTGCTCAGAATCTCTTCCGGAAACGGATCTCAAAGCTGAAGTTATTTGTGCGCGCGCTCAGCCGGCGGGTCGAAGCCTGCTCGTACTGCGCGATGAATGAGAGCCGATCGGAAACACGATATTCGAGCGCCAAAATCTGGTTCGGATCCGAAGTGACGTTAGTTGAATAGGTGACAGTCACTTCCTTGCTGATTCGCCGGCCCAGTGTCAGTCGAGCGGCGGGTGTCGAGCCCGTGGTCCCGCCAATCACCGGATTGATCTCAAATCGCGTGAGACCGAAGAGCTTGCTCGTAGCTCGCTGCGCCGGAGCGTTGATGAGCGCGTCGGTCAAAAGGCTCGTCGCCGCTCCGACTTCGGATTGCGAAAGAACCGACGAGCTTGTGTCACCGGAAGAAAGCTGTCCGGTCGTGATCAGGGAAACTACGTCTGCCTGCGGCAACGCAGGCTCAGAACGAACAATCGCAGACGGCTGCGACAGTGGACCGGTCAAGCCGACGATGACGCGATAGCCTCGAATCTGTGACTCACCTTGAATGTTCAGAATCGGATCCGCGTTGCGACTTGGCGGCAGATCGACGAGAGCGCGCGTGATGTCGTACCGATCGTTGCGGAAGTTCAACGTCCCGCTGGTCGCAGTTATTCGTCCGGAAATTGTCGGATCGTTGACTGGTCCATCCAACTGAAGCGAAACCGATCCGACGAGGTCCGCCAGGTTGTTGCGCACCACGAGTGCGTTTCGTCCTTCGACTCGCAGCGCGGCAAACACAGCGGTACGGGTGAGCTCAATTTCAGTACCTTCTTCGATCGACTCGCGTCGCGTGTTGATGAGATCGGCGAGTTCGATGTCCTGGGTATATTCCGTGCGCCGCAAATTCACGACACCGCCAATCAACTGCTCGCGCGATGAGCCTCGGATCTCGACATCAGCGTCGAGTGTGGAACGGAAGTCAGGCGGGAATGGAACCGTGACGTCTTTGCCGTGCAGGTTGACGCGAAACGCAGAGACGGTAAATCCATCGAGCAATGCGCCACCGGTAGCCGATACATGACCGCCGCCAATTGTGCCGTCCAGTGAATCGATCTGGGCTTGATTCGCAGTAAATCGGAGCGCCGCTTTGAGGTTCGCGACAGTCCAGCGATCGTTTCCAATCAACACTGAGACTGAGGCATTGTTGAGTGACGCGGTTCCGATCATGCGCGGGTCTTCGAAACTGCCGTTGATGCGCACCGCAACTGCCGCGGAACCCGACGAGAAGAAGTCAGGCGAGACACCGTTGAGCACGCGCAGGTTCAGATCGCCGTTGACGTTGAGATTCTGGCGACCGCCGCTGGCCGTCGCCAGAGTGCCGTCGAGAACGATGTTTGTGCCCGGTCCGGTAAACCTCGATTGATCGAATGTGATCTCGCTGGGCGTAAAATGCACCGTCAGCGGAGTCGTCGCACTGAGTTGAACGTCTTCCACCCGGAAGCTTAGCTCCGTGAAGTTCGCGGTCCCTGACAAGCCTGCAAGTGAAAAATTCTGATCGTCGTCGAGCAGATTGCCCGTGGCTTTAACCGTTCCGTTTGCGCGTCCGGTGACACGCACAGCACTGCCCGGCATCGCGATCTGAAACAGGTTCGTCAGATCGGCGTTGGTGAACGTCGTTTCGATGTTCGCAGCGAGATTTGGACTGGCAAGATTGACTTGTGCGGCGACTACTTGCGGTGGTCCAAGCACACCGGTCGTGAACGTGATATTCAGTTGCTGGTTCTCTGTCTTGCCGACGAGGGCGACGGTTCCTGCCGAACGGCCATTGATCGTCACGTCGCGGCCTTCACCATTGAACGTAATCTGATAGGCAGACAAAGTTTCATCCGCAAGATTGCCGGAGACGTGCGCGGTGAAGTCTGCGATGCCTGTGACTACCGGAAATCCGGGTCGGTTTGCGAGCGCCGCTAGTCGAGCCAGTTGAATTCCTTCGGCCTTACCCTGGAAATCGAAGAGCTGGCTCTTCGTGTTGAAATTGCCGCTGGCGACGATGTGACCGGCAACGAGCTGCACGTCAATACTCTCGATGTTGACGTTGGGACCATTGAATGTCGCCTTCGCAAGCATGCTTTGCAGGGGTTCGCCGGCAAGCTTCCCTGGTCCAAAACGCAAATCCGCGCTGCCACTCATCGCGTTCGGAATACCAGTGACAGTTACCTGACCGGAAATGTCTGACTGCGTGTCGGAGGTCAACTGCTTATTGCCGCTGAAGTTTGAAAGTGCCAGCAACGTGCGCGCACTGAAACGATCGAGCGTGGCATTCAACGAAGTGTTGTTCTCGCCGTTGCGCGGAGCAATCAACGAAAACTGCACGCCACCTCCGTCGCGTTCCGCGAGAGCGCCGTCCGGAATTCGGATCTCAGCGTCGTTCATCGCAATCGACGCGGACAACGAACCAACTTCAGAGCCGTTAACTATCAGCGTGCCGACCGAAACCTTGCCGTTCAGATTTGGCGAACTCAGACGGCCGCGGATATTTCCGTTGAATGCGAGCTGACCGCCAAGCTCGATGCCGTAGCTGGTCATCTGCTTTTCAGCTTCGGGCAGAAGCCCCGACGAAATCAAAACAGTTTGCAATTCAGCGGCGTCAGAGGAGTTCAGATCGACGGTAAGATTGGAGTCGTTATCAAATGAGAATTGGCCGGTCGCAGTTAGCCTCGTCGCAGGCGTTTGCAGGTTTACCTGTTGAATGTCGAACGTGCCGCGATTAGCTCGCATCGCTACTTCGCCCGTGATCGGAATGCGATCCGCGCTCGTCTCGCCGGTTTCCGCTGTTAAATGAGTCGTTATCGTTCCTGACGCAAGCTTGAATTCCGTGCCTGGAAACGTGAGATCGACTCGGCCCGTCGCGCGTCCGGTGAGCGGAACCGCGCTTCCGGCGAGTGCAGTCAATGGTCCAGCAATGTCGAGATTGCTGAAGTCGGCACTAACCTGCGAGCTACCACCCTTAGCAATTGCTACACGAGCGTTTCCGGTGGCGCGACCCTTGAAGACATCGGCGGTAAAGTTGTTGAACTGAACTTCCCGATTTGTTGCGACGACATTCGCACGCGCCTGGCCCAGGTTCATCTGGCCCATCACACCGCCACCGATACTCAAATCCGCCGTCGCGCGATAGCTGCCCGAAGGTTCGACGATAAATACTGGTTTCGTGAGCTTGACGTTTTCAGCCTGGCCGTCTGCGAATTTCACTGTTCCGGCGTCAATGTCAGCCGTCGAGCCTTCGATTCGTCTGTTACGCACGGACAATCGAACACCAGCGATGTTAAGAGTCCCGATTTCCGCACCCGCCGCACTCGTCGCTCCAACTTGCACGTCTTTGACAACAACGCTCGTGACGCCACCGCGAGCGTTGATGTCGATATTGTTTGCGGTGACGCCCTTGATCTGCGCACCCGAAGCCGAAACCGTTCCTGCTTTGACGTTTGCGACTGTCGCTGTAGTCACGTCGTTTTGGTTTCGCAGTTGCAGATTCGACGCGGTGATGCCGTCAACTTTGGCGCCTGAAGCAGTGAGTCCATTTGCTGTGAACTGAGACGACGAAGCGGTCAACACGCCCTCGTTCACTTCCGCACGCGCATCGCGAAGGATCAGACCGGTCAGAGTCGTTCCATAACTCTTTTCAGCGACAGCGCGTAACTCGCCGATCCATCGGAAGTTCGTGCCGGTTCCCATCACGTTGCCGGCAAGTTGCAGCGAGTCAATCTGAAAATCTCCGGCATTCAGTAAATCAGCAACGGCCTTCCCGTTGATCTCGTAACTCCTGCCCTGCACCGAGCCACTCGCGCTCACATTCAAACCCTGAAGACGTACATTGTCTGCCGCTAAAACGTCTGACTTGATTTGGCCGTTGAGCTTGAACTGATCGCCTTCGCCTGCGATGTTGCCGCTGAAATTACCCGCGCCACGAAGAGTCGTGCCGGTCCGTAAAATGTCCGATAACTGGGTGAGATCGACGTTCGAAGTGACGTTCAACTGGTAGCGAAGCGCGCGCCAGTCGTCCATGACGCCGTCCAGCTTCGCTTCCGCAACCGGCGATTTCAGCACCAACTCATGAATCTCGGCCCGCTCCTGGTTGAAACGCCCGCGTGCCGATATATCGATGTTATTGATGGGCCGATCGTCGTAGGCAAAGGTTGAATTCGAGAGCGTCACATTAATCGACGTCATACGTGTGCCGATAGGAACGTTCGGATCATCGGGTCGAACCATGACGCTCAGATTTCGGCCTTCGCCGGAGATCTCGTGACGCACATCGCCATAATGGACCACGCCATTCTTGATTTCGATCGTGGCAGCCGAGTAAGCGAAGAGGATCGTCCGGTTTGGTTCGGGCGGCGGAATGTGGATGTTACGGAAGTTGGAGCGTCCTTCGTTATCGAAATTGACCCAAAATTCGACGTCCTCCATCTTCAGATCCTGAAGATTGATATTGCGCTGAAGGTTGAGTGCGTAGAGATCTTCGATCTTGATAGTTGCCAGCAGACGATTGATTTTGCCGAGCCGATCTCCGGTCACGGCATCATAGAGCTCGACGTCGTCCATCTCGACGGTGCGCGGCGGGAAGCTGGCGTGAAAGTCGCGAATCTCTGCGCGAATGCCGTAGTTTGCGAAGGTCTCTTTGATCTGGCCGGCGACGTAGCGATCCACATAACCCAGTCGAAACAGGAACAGGATCACCAGGATGAGCAAAATTGCCCCGGCGCCGACGATGCCGGCGGCGATATAAGCATGACGTTTGGTGAAACGACGCCAACGTCTCGCTATCGTGGGCTTATTTTCTACACTCATAACCTACAGTCGACGCGCGACTCAGGGGAAAGTTTGACTGCTAGAGGGAGAGAACTTTAGTGCCGCTAAGAAGCACCAAAAGTCACAAAAAGATCGCCTGTGGCTTTGGTGCCAATTGGTGGCCAACCTCATTTAGGTTCATCGGCAACGCCCTGCTGGTCCTTCAGTGATGCAGGTTGGCCCAGCGGAACATTGCCGACCACTGAGAGCTCAAAACCTTCAAGAGCTGCTACTTTGGGGGGATGATTCGAAAGCAGTAAAATTTTACGCAACCCGAGATCGTGGAGAATCTGCGCCCCCACGCCATAATCGCGATCGATTCCGTAACCTGTCTCCAAACTTGCGTCCCGTTTACTAATCCCTCTCTGCTGCATGACGTCGTAGGTACGCAATTGGTTGACCAAATCCAGACTATGCTCGCGCTGGCGCAGATACAACACCACACCACGCGCCTCAGCCGCGATCTTCTCGAGGGCCGTGTGGAGTTGGAAACCGGTGTCGTCGATGAGGGAGCCAAACATGTCGCAAGTTACATTCTCGGTGTGGACACGCACCAGCACCGGTTCGTCCGTATTCACTTCGCCCATCACCATCGCGAGGTGCACGTCGCCGTTGATTACGTTCTCGTATGCTAGAGCGCGAAACCGGCCGTAGACGGTCGGCAGATCCGTTTCGACGACACGCCGGACCAGCGTCTCCTTACGAATACGGTAACGCACCAGCTCGGCAACGCTGATCATTTTAAGTTTGTGTTCCGCTGCAAATTCCTCGAGCTGTGGCAGGCGCGACATTGTCCCATCCTCGTTCATGATCTCGCAGATCACGCCGGCGGGATATAGACCAGCAATGCGCGCAATGTCGACACTTGCTTCGGTCTGTCCAGGGCGAACAAGGACGCCGCCGTTCTTTGCGCGCAGGGGAAAGATATGACCGGGACGAGCAAGATCCTGCGGGCGTGCATTTGGATCTACTGCGACGAGAATTGTCGTAGCGCGATCCGCGGCTGAGATTCCGGTCGTGATCCCGCGGCGGGCGTCGATGGAAACCGTGAAAGCGGTGCCGAGATAAGAGGTGTTATCCGCAACCTGCGTGGTCAGGTGGAGGTCGTCACAGCGGTCTTCCGTGAGCGGGAGGCAGATCAGACCACGGGCATGCCGGGCCATGAAATTGATTATTTCTGGGGTGACCTTCTCGGCGGCACAGACCAAATCGCCTTCATTCTCGCGATCTTCGTCGTCCACGATGATGATCATCTTGCCGTCGCGGATATCGGCAACGGCCTCTTCAATAGTCGCAATAGGCACGGGCTCATGTTACCTGAAAGTAAATGGCCACGAAAGTGCACAAAGGCTTATTTCGTATGAGCTTAAGCGCGGCGCGTCTAAGGCTTGTAAGCAAGGAGTTTTTCGACGTACTTCCCAATGACGTCGACTTCGAGGTTGACGTCGTCGCCGGGCTTGAGTTGGGAGAGATTTGTGACTTCCCACGTCTTCGGGATAATCGCGATTTCGAAGTAATCGTCGGTGAGGGCGGCAATCGTCAAACTGATTCCTTCCACGGCCACGGAGCCTTTAAAAACGAGGTAACGGCCGATTTCCTTTGGATAGGCAATCCGGACAGTCCACGACTCGCCGAGATCCTCGACGCCGGTGAACTGCCCGCGAGCATCGACGTGTCCCTGCACGATGTGACCGCCGAGGCGGGTTGCGGGTGTGACGGCGCGTTCGAGGTTAACCGGCACGCCGGGCCGCAAACGACCTAGCGTCGAGCGCTGTAGTGTCTCTCGCGAGACGTCCGCGGCAAACGAGTCGGGTTGAATGTCGAGCGCAGTCAGGCAGACGCCATTCACTGCGATCGAATCGCCGTGGTTTGTGCCTTCGGTTACGATGTTGGCAGCAATGACGAGGCGCGCGTTTTCACCACGCTCTTCGATGCTGCGCACGCTGCCGAGTTCTTCAATGATTCCGGTGAACATTCTTATCCACAGATTACACAGATTTGATCTTAGACATCATCTCTGAAAAGACTTCATCTATACCTTTGCCAGTCGAGTCGATAATCACGGCATCGTCAGCAGCTTTCAAAGGTGAGTCAACGCGGCTCGAATCACGCCGGTCACGTTCAACCATCTCGGCAAGCGTCTCGGCCAGTGTCGCCGACGAATGTGCCGTCAACTGATCTTCTTTGTAACGGCGCTCTGCCCGTTCTTCCGGTTGGGCAGTGAGAAAGAATTTGAAATCAGCATCAGGAAAAACAACCGTGCCGATGTCGCGTCCGTTCAGCACCGCACCACGTCTGCCAATCGCTCGCTGTCGTTCGACCATCGCACGTCGCACACCGGGAATCGTTGAGACGACTGACGACATTGCAGTCACGCTTTCAGTGCGAATTTGATCCGTAACGTCGCGTCCGTTGAGCAGGACCTTCAACGAATCCGGATCGCCTTCGAGATCGATCTCGATCTCGTTCGCCAGAGCCGTAACCGTATCTTTGTCCGCCGGATCGACGTTCGCTTCAATGACGGCAAGCGCAACCGCCCGGTACATCGAACCGGTGTCGATGTATAGCAAGTTCAGCGCGCGTGCCAACAACCGGCCCAGCGTCGACTTGCCAGAGCCTGAAGGACCGTCGATTGCGATGATCATTGGATAGTTTACACAAACGCGGCGAACACTTCGTTTGATAACAAAGCGCCCGTGCGAGTCAGTCTAATCAAGTCGCCGTCAAGCTCGAGCAGGCCGGCTTTGCAGAAGCGATCCAAATCTTCGCGATGTTCGTCGCGCAAATCAACGCCAAACGATTCGCGATAGCGTTGCAGATCGACGCCCTGCATGAGTCGCATCCCGAGAAACAAGGCCTCGGCGCGCACGTCCGTCTGGCTTAGCTGCTGCTCTTCAACCACCGGCGATTCACCCGTCTCAACCGTCGTTACGTATTTCAAGACGTCACGATGATTTGACCAGCGCCGCGTGACGCCATCGTAAGAGTGCGCCGAACAACCAAAACCGTAGTAAGGCTCGGCAGTCCAGTATTTGACGTTGTGTCTGGAGTGAAACGAGGGCCGGCTCAGATTCGAAATCTCATAATGTTCGTAACCCGCGGCCGCTGCGGCTTCAAGCATCCACTGGTACATCACGCCTGCTAAATCGTCGTCAGGCTCGGGCTGAATTCCGCGTTGAATATGTTCTGCGAGCGGCGTGCCGGAATGTACCTCGAGCAGGTAAAAAGAAAGATGTTCGGGACCGAGCTCGAGCGCCTGCTCGATATTTCTCTGCCAGCCGGCCAGTGTTTGCCCGGGCAAACCCGCAATCAAGTCGAAACTGACATTCTCGAAACCGGCACGACGCAGAGATGCGAAAGTGTTCAGCGTATCTGCTGACGTATGCGAGCGGCCGAGTTTTGCGAGCTCAGCGTCGTCGAAAGTCTGTGCACCAAAGCTGGCACGGTTAACACCCAGATCGCGAAACGCGCGCAGTTTCTCATCGTTGACGCTGCCGGGATTTATCTCCAACGTTACTTCCGACTTCGGATCGATCTCGAAGCAGTCGTGGACAGTTGTGAGTATCAGATCGAGCTGCGCCGGCGTCAGTAGCGATGGCGTCCCACCGCCAAAATAGATCGTATCAACGCTCTCGCCGGCATATCGCGAAGTTCGGATCTCAGCAACCAGAGCTTGCACGTAACGCTCGGCAAGTTCCTGTTTGTACAGTCCCGTGGCGAAGTCGCAATACGAACAACGCGAACTACAAAACGGAATATGTAAGTAGAGACCTGCGGCTGTCATTTATTGCATCGCATAATAACACGCGTGTGTATGATTTCATTTCCGTGCGTATCGTTTTCAAAACTCTCTCATTACAGCGTTTAGCGAAATCTGCGATTTCCGCTGCGATCCCAAATGGCACGGAGGTTGATTTATCGAATGCGGACTAAAAACCAACGAGCATGGGAGGGATCAATAGCATGGCAGATGACAGAATGAAGAAAGATGACGAGCAGAGAAACATGGGTACGAAGGATGATCAGGACTTTGCTCGTCAATCACCTGGACGTGGTGGTCAAATGGGTCACGAAGGTGGCCGACAGGCTCCCGGTCAGCAGGGTGGCCAAAAAGGAGCGCGAAATCTGGACGACGATGAAGATCTCGACACCGGTAAATCCGGTGGACAGAATCGCGGCGGACAGGATCGTTAATTAATAAGACTCTCTTCTTTTCTGCTTGGAGCACGGTGGCTAATGCGCCGTGCTCATTTTTTTATTCTTTGAACACTACCGTCGCCGCTAAGACTCTTACTGGAACTACGAGCGACTCGCTCGGCTTCCGCCATCACACGCAACAGATTCTCGCCGAGGATCTTTCGAATATCTCGCTCGCTGTAGCCACGCTTCAGTAGTTCGTACGTAATGTTTGGCAACATTGAAACATCCTGCGCACCTTCGGGCATGTCGTTCGCGCCGTCAAAATCAGCGCCAATACCGACGTGATCGATACCAGCGATCTTCACGATGTGATCGATGTGATCGATCAACTTCGAGATCGGAAGTGGAGGTAACGGATTTGCCGCTTCGAGCTTGTCGCTCTCTTCTGAACGTCGTTCCGGATCGTCTTTGTACTTCTCGTCGATAGCCCTCTGCTGTGCCATGATTTTTTGATCGCGTTCGGCGCTCTGCGGCGAGACGGTCGCGGTGTCAACAAACACGCTGTAGAAGTTCACCTGCACCACGCCGCCGTTCTTCGCGATCCGACGCAGCAAATCGTCCGGGACGTTTCGCGGGACATTGCTTAGCGCGCGTGCCGAGGAGTGAGAAGCAATGATCGGTGCTTTCGAAACGTCAAGCGCGTCGCTCATCGTGTCGTCTGAGACGTGTGAAACGTCGACGAGCATCCCGAGGCGATTCATCTCGCGCACGACTTCTTTGCCAAAGTCACTCAAACCGTTGAATTTCTTCTCGCCGCGTCCGGCATCGGCCCAATTGTTCGTGTTGTTCCAGGTCAGCGTCATGTAACGAACGCCGAGCCGGTAAAACTCGCGTAACGTCGCGAGCGAATCTTCGATTGCATGTCCGCCTTCGATTCCCATCAACGCCGCGATCTTCCCTTGCCTCTTCGCGCGCCGGATGTCGGCGACTGAAGTCGCGATCATGAGATCGCGCGGATGTCGTTCGACTGCGCGATACACAGAATCGATCATGTCCAGGGTGCGACGCGCCGAGCCGCCGTGTTCGACGTACCACGGTTTGACGTAGAGCGAAAAGAATTCTGCGGTCAATCCGCCTTTTTTCATGCGTTCGATGTTGGTGCGATATGGCGCCGGCGGCGTTCCACTCAGGTCGAAATCGTCGTTCGTCATCGGGGTCGTGACATCGTTGTGAGTATCGATGACGATGGCGCGCCGGTGGATTTGCAGCGCCCGCTGCCAGAGTCTTTCGTCACGCGTCTGGGCGGTGATCGATGAAAACGCAGTCAAACACACAAGAATTAAGCCGGCATATTTTTTCAGTCTCATAGGTCACCTTTCAGCGCAGATCGGATTTTCAATCCGTGTCATCCGCGGTTATCATCAACCGTAATGTCAATCCTGATTGCTGAAGATAACATGGCCCAGCGCCATTACCTCCGCGAGATTCTCGAAAAGGAGTTTCCGTCGCACGTGCCTGTGTTCGAAGCCGGCGACGGCGAGGAGACCGTCAAACTCGCCCTCGACGAGCGACCGGACGTCTGCATTCTCGACATCCAGATGCCAAAACTCTCGGGCGTTAAGGCTGCGCGCGCCATCTGGCGCGACTTCCCGACCGCGCGCATCATTTTCTGGACCCAGTTTCCACACGAGATTTATATCAACGAAATTCGCAAGATCGTGAAGTCGGTCGACCCGCCGCCGGCCTACGGCTTCATCCACAAGAACAATCCGGAGTCGCGCTTTCTCCGTTTCGTCGCCGCCGTGCTCGAAGACGGCGCCGACATGATCGATCCCGCGTTCAAGGATTCTTTTAAGCGACCGCTCCTGACTGAGTTTGAAGCTGAAGCACTTTACTATCTCGCGCTCGGACTTTCGAACTGGGCCATCGCGCGCAAGTGTTCGCTGAGTTTGCGCGGCGTCGAAAGTCGTTTGGCCACGCTTTATGAAAAACTCTTCGTGTCCCTGCCGGAAGGCACCGACCAGGAAGCGTACGAAAAACTCGCCTACAACATTCGCACTCGAGCATTTTTTGAAGCGCTTCGTCGCGGACTCTTGAACAGCGACGAACTCGAGAAAGCCTCAAAGGATCTCGAAGGCTGGCTCGAGAAAGATCTGAAGCGCTTTAACGAAGAGCAAAAACGAGAACTCGCCTCGAAGAAGAAATGAGGCCACAAAAAGGCACAAAAATACTTCTTGTATTGTTTTGTGCTTTCTGTGCCTCTTTGTGGTTGAGTTCGCGTTTTCCTGGCTCCGCGCAGACGGAAGCGCAACCGCAGGCGTCGCCGTCACCCTCGCCATCGCCTTCTCCGTCACCTTCGCCAACTCCGATAACTGGTTTGCATCAGTGGGGCGCGGTGACGTTGTTTCATGGTTTGCCTTCGGATCGAGTGCGCGCGATTGCGCAGACACAAGATGGTGCAATGTGGTTTGGTACCGAGACAGGGCTCGCGAAATTCGATGGGCGCAGAACACAAACAATAAACGATCTCGCATTGCCCACTGGACGCATACTCGCACTGCAAGCAGATAAAGACGGCGCGCTCTGGATCGGCACTGACTCCGGCGCTGCCCGATTCCACGACGGACAGTTCTTGAAAGTAAACGAAACTTCGGGCCAGCCAATTACCGCAATCGCTACCGATCCCTCCGGCTCGGCGATCATGACCTCCGAACAAGGCCGCGTTTTTGAGAGTCACGCGCGCGTCGTCGTCACCCCAGTAAACACCGGCCTCACAGACAGTGAAACCACGACCGTCAGCCGAACTGTTATCGACACTAAGGAACTCTTGAACCAACCGCTGGAAAGCAGCGATCGAGACCGATCTGGACCACTCCCGATCACCAGCATCAGCGCCGCAAACGGTCGCATCTTTGTCGGCACACTCAGTCGTGGCGTACTGGAAATCGCAAACGGCGTCGCCAAAGAAAGCCAGATGAAGCCGCCGGTTTACTTTGTCAACGCCCTCGAACGCGATCAGGACGGCAATCTCTGGGTCGGCGCGCGCGCCAAAAAAGAAGAGCCGGGAGCCCTCTCGGGCGACGAGGTTTCCGCTCTGAAACGCAACGAAGCGCCGACTGGTCCAGTGATGGCGTTGAAGCGGATCGAAGACGAGATGTGGGTTGGCAGCGACGGCCGCGGCGTCTTTCGTATTTCGAAGACGAAGGTCCAGCGTTTCACCTTCGATGGAACTGCCGGTGGACTCCGTTCGGATCATGTCTACGCGATCTTTGCGGATCGCGAGGGTGTGATCTGGTTTGGAACCGATCGTGGTGTTTGTCGTTACGATCCGCACGCACCGCGTGTGGAAACGGTTGGCGACAACGCCGATACAAACTTCATCCGCGCGCTTTTTCAATCGAGCAGCGGTCGAAGTATTGCCGGCACAAACCGCGGGCTGTTCGCTTACGACGCGGAAACGGCGACGTGGAACCCGGTTCCCGGTCTCGGGCGCAACGTCATCTACGCAATCGCCGAAGATAAATCACAGCGGCTGCTGGTGGCTTCAGCCAGTGGTCTCTACGTAGCGCCCAAACAATCCACTCGTTTGGAAGAGCAGACATTCACGCGCGTCGAAACCGGTTCGGGTGGTCCGGACACAACCGGAAGCGTGCGCGCGATTATTCAGTTTCGCGGTGCGACCTATTTTGCTATTTACGGTCGTGGCATCGATCGTTTAGACGGCGGGCGCACCAGTCTCACCTGGTCCAATATCACCACTGCTCGTGAAGTGCTGAGCCTGCTTGCAGAAGGCGAAGAACGCATTCTCGCAGGCACTACCAAAGACGGCGTGTTCGTGTCGGACGGGAAAACAGTTCGCGACGAACCTGCGTTTGCGCCCATGAAGGGCACGGCAGTCAGATCGATGGTGCGAACCAATGACGGCACACTCTGGTTTGGAACCGCGTCGGGAATTTTTCTCTGCCGTTCGGGAGCCGCGTGCAATCTGACGCTGCCCAACATCGACGCACGTTACCTGTTTCCAATCCAATCCGAGAAGACAAATGAAGTCTGGTGTGGCACTCGCGGTAACGCGTTGTTGCGGATTCTGCTCGATCCTGTTGTTGGGCCAGTTGTATCGGAGCTAGATTCCGAGCAGGGTTTGCCGTCGCAGAATGTTTTTGCGGTCCAACCACAACGCAAAGCCGACGGAACCGACGTTCTTCTGATTGGAACGAATCGCGGCGTCGCGCGCTACGAACCCGGACGACTGGAACCGTCGCTATCGGCAACGCGAATTTTGAGTAAACGCGTGCATGCGCCGTCGGAGTTACAGGCCGGTTTGAATCTGGAGTATCCCCAGAACAGTTTGCTGCTCGAGGTAACGGCGATCAGCAGCCGTACGTTTCCGGAGCAGTTTCAATACGCGTTCACACTCGTGGACAGCCATGGGCAGTCGATCAAACAGAAACTGTCGCGTGATCCGCAGTTCACGATGGAAGGTTTGAAACCCGGCACGTACACCGTCACCGCGCGCGCGTTCACCAAAGACCTCACCGCTTCAGCGCCGCTGAGTTTTTCATTCACGGTGGCTAAGGCTCCTTTCCCGTGGACGTCGACAGCGCTCGCGATTCTCCTGGCGCTCGCGTTGCTCGCGCTCTTGTGGGCCATCCTTGAACGACGTCGCATCGTGGCTACGAGTGCAAAACTCGTCGACGCGAATCGTGAACTCGCCGACGCACGTCTCAACCTCGCCAACGAAGCCGAGCGCGAACGACGCCGAATTTCTCGCGACCTGCACGATCAAACGCTCGCCGATCTCCGACACCTCGCGTTGTTGACGGATCAGATCAAGGTGAATGGCGAACCAACCGGCAGTAACCCGACCGTCGCGCTACGAAGCGAGATCGAAACGATTTCGCAGGAAGTGCGTCGTATTTGTGAAGATCTTAGTCCGTCGGTATTGCAAAACGTCGGCTTCGCCGCAGCGCTCGAGTTCGCGCTCTCGCACGCCGTTCAGGACGCCCCCGCGGAGAAACGCTTCGTCTATGAATTTCACTGTGACGATGCGATTGAGGAACGAAGCGAGCTGTCGCCGAGTGTGCAGATGCAGATCTATCGCATCGTGCAGGAAGCAGTGAACAATATCTGGCGTCATGCCGAGGCGACGGAAGTGAAGATGTTTGTGACCAGTTCAAAGGAAGGTGATTTTTCTTTGCGCATCGAAGACAACGGGCGGCCGTTCAAATCGCAGCACACAAATTCCGAGGGACGCGGACTCGCCAACATGCGCGCGCGCGCGGGCCTGATCGATGCGCGCATCGCATGGGAGCCGCGCGAATCTGGCGGGACGATTTTTACTTTGACGAAAGCGGCGACTGTAAATGCGCGACCTTCTTAACATCGCTCCGGAAGTAGCAAACGCCCTCAGCGAGCAGCGTGCAGTGGTGGCGCTTGAGTCGACAGTGATCGCGCATGGCTTGCCGCGTCCGCAAAACCTCGAGACTGCAAATCTTCTCGAAACAGTTGTTCGTGACAGCGGCGCAACGCCGGCAACGATCGCGATTCTTGACGGCAAATTATCGGCTGGATTGAACGACGATCAGATCCGTCTGCTCGCCGATGCCAACGACATCCGAAAGATCAGCACACGCGACATCGCGATCGCCGTCGCACGAGGTTGGAATGGTGCTACGACAGTCGCTTCGACGACCTGGATTGCACATCGTGCGGGAATCAAAGTCTTCTCAACCGGTGGCATCGGCGGTGTTCATCGCGGCTCACTACCAGACGTCTCCGCGGATCTTCCCGAACTCGCACGAACGCCGATCATCGTCGTCTGCTCGGGCGCGAAGATCGTTCTCGACCTACCGGCAACACGCGAGTGGCTCGAAACACACGGCGTCACAGTCGTCGGATATCAATGCGACGAACTGCCTGCTTTCTATTCACGACAGAGTGGACTGCCGATCGATGTGCGGGCCGACTCGCCAGAAGACGTGGCCAGGATTTTTCAGGCTCAGCGAGTGCTAGGCCTCGATTCGGCGCTGCTTGTGACAGTGCCTGTTCCGGTAAAGTTTGAAGTTCCTGCCGAGGCGCTCCAACAAGTCCTCGCGACAGCTTTGGAGGACGCAGAATGGAAAGGAATCACAGGCGCCGCGCTGACACCGTTTTTGTTGAGTCAGATGGCTGAACGAAGTGGCGGCAAGACGTTGCGAGCAAACATCGCACTGCTTGAGAACAACGCGCGCGTTGCAGCCGCGATTGCGAGAGCAGTCGGTTAGTTGCTACTCTCTTCAATGCAACCCCCTACATACTGATAGCTACGAGGAGGATCCCATGGCGGACGATAACAAGTGTAAAAATCCACCCTGCACCTGCCCACCGCAACCGGGTGGCAAGTATTGCAGTGCTTCATGTGAAGGCACAGGCGATACGATTGAGCTCGATTGCGACTGCGGTCATGACACGTGTGGAGGCAATTTCTAATCTGTGGATGCTAGATTGAGGAACTGGGTCGCGAGCTTGGGCCCAGTTCCTTCGTCTTCATGCCTGAAGAACACGTAAGAATCTTTCCACTGCTGCGCTCGCATCCACTTGATCCACTTCTTCAGTTCCGATTCCGAATACTTCATTCGCCGCAAACGCAGGTAACCCCAGTCGGCAGTCTTCTCTTTGTAAACAGTTGGCAGGTCTTCAGTGTCTGAAACGACGAGCGCGTGATTCTCGCCGCGCAAGAGTGTAAAGACATCTTCGTCAAACCAGGTCGGGTGACGAAAGTCGAAAGCGACAGGCGTATCCCGCGGCAATTGCGTTAAGAAGGTTTTCAGTCGCGGCAAATCCTTCTTCATGTCGGAGGGTAGTCGAAAGATCACGACGCCCAAACGATTCTCGAGTCCGGAAATTGCCTCAAGCATGCGGCGCGTTGCGTCGCCGGCGTTTCCGAGCCGTCTGAAGTGAGTGATTCCCTGCGAAGCTTTTACTGAGAAGCGGAAATTATCGGGCACCTGCGACTTCCAACTCTCCACCATGCTCGGTTGTGGCGTCCGGTAAAAAGTATTGTTCAGTTCGACCGCATGGAAGTGCTCCGAGTAATAACGAAGCATTTCTGTAGCTGGAAGTTTCTCCGGATAAAACTTTCCCTTCCATTCCTTATAACTGTAACCGCTCGTGCCGACGTAAAGACTCATAGCGAATTTGCATTGAAGAATAACTCATTTAGTGCTGTTTGCGCTTTTTTGTGGGTAAAAAGTATGGTACACAGCAACGCATGTCCACGGTTACTAATATCGAATCAGTCCTTCACGAGGAGCGACTGTTTCCACCGCCAGAGAATTTTTCTGCGCAGGCGCACATCAAGTCGATGGATGAACTCGAAAAGCTGCGCGCCGAGGCTGCGGCTGACCCGGAAGCTTTCTGGGCGCGCATGGCCGAAGAGCTGCACTGGTTTAAAACGTGGGACACGGTGCTGAAGTGGAATCCGCCGCACGCAGAGTGGTTTGGCGGCGCCCGAATCAACGTCTCGTACAACTGTCTCGACCGTCATCTTCGAACGTGGCGACGCAACAAAGCAGCGCTGATCTGGGAAGGTGAGCCAGGCGAGACTCGCACCTTCACTTATCAACAACTGCACACGGAAGTCTGCAAGTTTGCGAACGTGCTGAAGCACGCCAACATTCAACGTGGCGATCGCGTCGCGCTCTACATGCCGCTCATTCCCGAGCTGGCGATCGCAATGCTTGCCTGCGCCCGCATCGGCGCGACACACTCCGTCGTCTTTGGTGGGTTCTCCAGTTCTGCTCTCGTCGATCGCATTAACGACGCCAGTTGCAAACTCGTCGTGACAGCAGATGGTGGTTGGCGACGCGGCAGCGAAGTCAAACTCAAAACAGCCGTTGACGAAGCGCTCAAGTCAACGCCTTCGGTTAACGCTTGTATCGTGGTCCGACGCACCGGTTCACCGCAGCAGATGGAGCCGGGTCGTGATTTCTGGTGGCACGAACTGATGGAAACCGTGGACGCTGAGTGTCCTGCGGAAGAGTTGGACAGCGAACATCCGCTTTACATTCTTTACACCTCGGGCACGACCGGTAAACCAAAAGGCATTCTGCACACCACTGCCGGTTACCTCTTGCAAACTCATCTGACAACCAAGTGGATCTTCGATCTCAAAGATGAAGATCTGTATTGGTGCACCGCCGACATCGGCTGGGTGACGGGTCACAGTTACGTTGTTTATGGTCCGCTCTCGAATGGCGCTTCCGTGTTGATGTACGAAGGAGCACCAAACTTTCCGGAGCCCGATCGCTTCTGGTCCATGATCGAACGCCATCGCGTTAACATCTTCTACACGGCGCCGACAGCTATCAGGGCATTCATCAAGTGGGGCGAACACTGGCCACAGAAGCACGACCTTTCCAGCCTGCGACTGCTCGGCACGGTCGGCGAACCGATCAATCCTGAAGCGTGGATGTGGTATCGCGAGATCATCGGCCACGACCGCTGTCCGATTGTCGACACATGGTGGCAAACCGAAACCGGCGCCATCATGATCACTCCAATACCCGGAGCGACTTCTACGAAGCCCGGTTCAGCGACAAAACCGTTTCCCGGCATCGAGGCTGACATCATGACGCGTGAGGGCAAGCCTGTCGGCGCAAATGAGGGCGGTTATCTTGTTATTAAGCGGCCCTGGCCGTCGATGCTGCGAACCATCTGGGGCGACGACGAGCGCTACCGGCAGCAGTATTGGTCGCAAATTGACGGTATTTACTTTGCCGGCGATGGAGCGCGACGCGACAGTGACGGCTATTTCTGGATAATGGGCCGCATCGATGATGTTATTAATGTAAGCGGACATAGACTTGGAACTGCGGAGATCGAGAGTGCACTGGTGTCACACGGCGCCGTTGCCGAGGCCGCAGTCGTGGCGCGACCGGACGACATCAAAGGCTCCTCGATTGTGGCGTTTGTCACACTTGAAGGGTCGCACAGTCCGTCAGACGAGCTTAATCAGGAGCTGAAAGCGCACGTTGTGAAAGAGATTGGCGCCCTAGCGCGACCCGACGACCTTCGCTTCACAGATGCGCTGCCAAAGACTCGGTCAGGAAAGATCATGCGAAGGCTTTTGCGTGAAATCGCGACGAGCGGCTCGGTGGCTGGAGACGTCACCACGCTCGAAGATTTTTCAGTGTTAGAGAAGTTGAGAACTGAAGAAGAATAGTTCTAAAGAGGAGGGCCCGCGCATATGCCCAGAACAATGGAAACAGAGAGCCGCTCTGGACCACGTTATCTCGCCAGCCTCGAAATCAAAGCTGAGTGGGACGAACCGAGCGGGACGCACATCGTAGCCGAAGGGACCACAGAAAATGTCGGCCCCGAAGGAACGCTCGTCCATTTGCCGCGACAATTACCTGACGTCGGCAGCACCGTTCGTCTCGAAGTGCTCGGCGAAACCGGCGAGAAGCTCCAGGTGATTGCGGAAGTGCTGCGCATCGAGCGGCATCCCGGTCATCCGCTCGCAGCGCTCCAGCTACTTGGCGAAACCGACGAATGGCGCGGTCTCGTCTGGGAGCCGGCAGCTCCGCGTGTGACGCCGCCTCCACCACCCGAAATTGACGGCGAAGAAGCGGAAGACGAAGACGACGATAACGAAATCGCTCACTGAGGATCGAAAACGATGACAACCCCCGACGATAATTCGTTGCCCTCTCACGATCGCAGACGCTTTCCCCGATACTACGTCACCGCGCGATTGACTCTTGCCATCGAAGACGAGAGTTTGAAAGAGTCGATCGGTATCGGCGAACCACAGGACATCAGTCTTGGCGGCTTGCGAGTGACGAACCTTCCCTCATGTCCGAACGTAAAGATTGGAGATCAACTCGGAATGTTGTTGCTTGACGGTGACGATGCACTTTCGCTTTCAGGCGAAGTAGTCCATCATTCCACCGCCGACACGTTTGGGGTTGAATTTCATGAGCTGAGTGTCCAGGATCAAAAAGCGGTGGGCAATTTGATCGGGCGCCTGCACGCGCGACTATAGTTTCGGTGAATCGACAAACAACCAAAGATACTGCGGCAACAGCGGCCAGGGCAGCAGTAGAGGCTTATGGGCCCTCGACTCGTGTCGTGCTGCGCATAGCCATCGTTCTACTTTCATTGATTGCCGTTCTTTGGATTCTGTCAAAACTAACCGGCATCATCCTGCTGCTGGTGCTATCTATTTTCTTCGCTTACTTCGTGTCGCCACTTGTCGAATTCTTACGGCGACCAAAAACGATCGGCAAACAGACGATCGCCATTCCCAGGGCTGCTGCGATTGCATTGTCGTATGTGATCATTTTGGCAGTGATCGTGTTTGTGATCCTCTTCATTCTGCCAACCCTCAGCAATCAGTTTCCGGTGTTTGCGACTCAGGCCAAAGAATATTGGGCGACCTTCGGCACAAAGGTACAGCAGTTCATCGAGTACTCACGGCTGCGACGCATGCCGCCGCCAGTGCTAGAAGCTGTAAACAATGCGGTGCCGAAAGTGGTGGAGAAGGTTAGCGCCACTGTTACCGAATTCGCGACCGCAGCACTGGGTTATGTTGTTTACATCCCCTGGCTGATATTGATTCCGATTCTTGCGTTCTTCCTTTTGAAAGACGCGGAGAGCTTTCGGCGTTCGGCGTTGTTGATGCTTCCACGTGGACGCTGGCGCTGGCGCGGTGATGAGTTTTTCCAGGACGTCAACAGCACGCTTGCGGCTTACATTCGCGCTCAGTTAACTGCATGTTTGATCATCGGCTTCGTTTGCTCGCTCGGCTTCACAGTGCTGGGATTGCCGGGCGGTTTGGTAATGGGAGTGCTGGCCGGATTTTTCGAGTTCGTGCCGCTGGTTGGGCCCGTCGCGATCGCAATCATGGCGGCGCTGCTCGCCTTGTTTCATGCGGGTCCGTTCAATGCATTCTTGGTGCTATTGTTTCTCGGCGTTTTGAGAATTGTTCAGGACTATGTGATTTACCCGCGACTCATCGGTCAGGGTATTCATCTTCATCCACTCGCGGTGATTTTTGCGATTCTTGCTGGTGAGAAACTAGCAGGCGTGGCGGGGATTTTTCTCGCGATTCCAGTGGTGGCAATCCTGACGGTCAGTTATCGACACTGGATGGAGCATCGCGGTAGTGAAGGGATTGCGGATCTGCTCGAGCCGAGCAGCACTTCTGATCCTGTGAAGGTCGCGGAACTCGCCTCGAAAAACGTCGACGAGCTTACCGCCGAATCAACGCCTGAAGAAATGACACGCGCACGTCCCGACCTGACGACGGGCGAGTTGAAGCTGCCCGAAGGTTTGTAGCCACAGATAAAACGGATTTTAAGAATCGGATTTATTCGGATCTGCCTAAATCGGCTAACGATCCGTTAGATCCGCGGTACTTCTTCCATCAGATTCACAAATCGATGAAAGTGATGTTCTGCGTCATGCGGTCCGGGAGCGGCTTCAGGATGGTACTGCACCGAAATCACCGGCAACGTGCGGTGACGCATTCCCTCGACGCATTGATCGTTAAGGTTGATGTGAGTGACTTCAACTTCGGGCGGCAAACTCTCCGCACTGACTGCGAAGCCGTGATTGTGTGAAGTTATCTCAACGCTCCGGCCCGACAACTCTTTCACCGGTTGATTGCCGCCGCGATGTCCGAATACGAGCTTGAAAGTGTCTGCTCCGAACGCCCGCCCGAGCAACTGATGTCCAAAGCAGATCCCAAACGTCGGCACTTTCGCTTTCAGTAACTCGCGAATCTCTGCGACCTCTTTGTTCATGGACGCCGGATCGCCGGGACCATTCGACAGGAAGATACCGTCGGGATTGAGAGCGAGGGCCTCTGCCGCTGAAGTCGATGCCGGAACGACGGTCGTACGCACGCCTAGCTGTGCCAGTTCGCGTAGTGAATTTCTCTTCACCCCGAAGTCGTAGCAAACGACGTGAAAACGCTCTTCGCCTGCGGCAGGAAAGTCGTAAGGCTTGCTTGTGGTGACGACGCTCGCCAGTTCGCGGTTTTCCATCGGCGGCGACTGCAGCGCTTTTTCAACAAGACTCTTTTCGTCGAGATCGATCGTGGAGAGACAAGAACGCATCGCGCCTTTGTCGCGAATGTGGCGCACTAGAGCGCGCGTGTCGATGCCTTCGATCGCGACGATGTTCCAGCGTTTCAAATAAGAATCGAGAGTCTCTTCCGCGCGCCAGTTTGACTTGATGCGACTCGCTTCACGTACGACAAAACCTTCGACCCACGGTCGTGCTGACTCGGAGTCGGCCTCGTTGACGCCGTAATTGCCAATCAGCGGATACGTCATGCAGACGATCTGGCCGGCGTAAGACGGATCGGTGAGCACTTCCTGATAACCCGTCATCGACGTGTTGAAAACTATCTCGCCGCACGCTTCGCCTTCGGCCGCCCACGACCGACCACGAAACGTACGACCATCCTCAAGGGCTAAAAGTGCAGGCTTTTTGTTCATCATGAAAAAAGCTACTGACTGCTCTTAATAAACTGCTGCGCCTCGTTTAGCCAGCGTTTGCTGGCGCGATATTTATAAGCCGGCGCGGTCTTCACCGCTTCAATACACGCCTGCATCAGGCTCGTCGCTTCTCGTTTGTGTCCCAGTCCCGCATGCGCCCGGCCCATCAGGTACAAACCTTCGGGATCCGAAGGCCGATGTTCGAGAAACTGATCCAAAGCCGTGCGCGCGTCTTCAAACTGGCCCGCCGCGATATACGTCGCCGCAACTTCGCGCCAAACTTCATGCTGCGAGTGAGTCTGGTTTCGCATCACGACGTGCTCGAAGTTTTGAATCGCGTCTGCGTACCTCTTCTGCTGCCGAGCAATCCGTCCTAACTGATAGCTCGCGTCGATCTCCTCGGGATCGATCTCTAACGCACGCTCAAAACGTTGGCGCGCCTGATCGAACTCACCGCGGCTCTGATGAATCAACCCGAGATTGTAATGCGCGGAGGCGTCCGCGGGATTCAAAGTCGCTGACTCCAGATTCTGCTTGAATGCCGCCTTAGCACGATGACTGCCGAGAATGTCGCTGAAATAACCACGTAACAGGATAAACAGTATGAACAGCAGAAACGGCGACCGTGGAAGGCTGGAGATCAGAACTTCAAAAATCGGTATGACGAAAACGGCCGCGAGCGAGCCAAAGAACGTCACGGCGAATGCTCGAATGCCTGACATTCTGAATGCGTCTTTCACACCCAACTCAATGCCGATACCAAGGAACAAGAGTCGAGGCAGCGCGAAGAGTTGTAGTGCGAGCAACGCTGGGTTACTGAATAACTGATCTGCGGCCTCCTGAAATTGAGGATCCGAAGGCAACATGGCGCGTGTTTGATCCGCGTGCTGGATCATGCTCGCAACCTGCTGCGCCTGCGCGCCTGTGTAGTGCAGCAGCGCGGCAATCAGAAGGCTGAAGACGTTTGCGGCTGTGAGGACATAAAACATCGTGGCCGCCACCGACGCGTACTCCTGTGTAATCACGACGCGGAAACTTCCGCGTCGCTCAAACAGGTTCGCAATCAGAGTCAGGATCGGGACGAGGACAATAGCAATCAAGACCACATACTTCGCGGCGTCGAACAGCTCCGTGTATGTGCTGCCGCCCGATCCAATCGTCGGCAGTCCGGCAAACTTCTTCGTTACAACTGCATAGGCAAGCTGTCCAAGGAAGGCGATAACTGCCACCGGCGCGAGTGAACCGCGGTCGCGCATTCCTCGCATACCGCGCACCGGTGCATAAAACATCATCAGGAGGTAACGCAGCCAATCAATCATAAGAGCATCAAGGCTGAGGAGAACCTCCACCCGGCACCGAGGGTTGCGGCGAGGATTCACCCGTCGGATTGTCCTGATCCTCGGGAATCGTGTACAGCGGATTGTCCGAGCCAGGCACGGGATTCAGGTTCTCGTGATGTATCACGCTCGCTTCGGTCAACGGCCAGTAGCGAAACAACGCTTTGCCGTAGATGTATTTCTTGGGAACTTGCCCCCAGATTCTGGAGTCGCTCGAGTTGTCGCGGTTATCACCCATCACGAAGTAATAATTAGCCCTCACGATGGTCGGCGCCTGGCTACGGTGTGACAGATTCAAGCGTGGATCGAGGTAATCCTCTTCGATATCATTCCCGTTAACGCGCAGGACTCCTTCGTGAACCTCGATGATATCGCCTGGCAGACCGATAACGCGTTTGATGTAACTCTTTGAGGGATCGTCGGGAAACCAGAAAACCACGATGTCGCCGCGTTCGATCTTGGGCGCCCAGCGAAACTCGTCGTAGTAGATCAACTTGTTGACAAAGATGCGTTCGCCGTCGTGCAAACGAGGCAACATTGACGTGCCTTCAACCTTGACGGGCTGCACGATGAAGACGACGACGAGCACCGCAATCATGAGTGCGAAAACAAGATCGCGAAGTAACAGCCGCGCTTCCGACCACAAATCGTTTCGCGACGCATCTTCAGGCTTATGTTCCTGGATGTCTTTGTCGTCGTCGACGTGAACGCCGCCGAATGGGGGCGGTCTGCGCTTTCGTATTCCAAACATAATTCAACCACTCTAATGCTAACGGTCTGGAGGTTAGCTTAATCGAAGTATCTGTGCAATCTGCGAATATGCTTTTCCTATTACCTTGACAGGCTTTAGCGGCGCTTCCTATCATCCTCGCCTGCATTTTTGCAGCCCGCGGACAATGTCCGCATGAGCGGCAGGAAAGAGGCCCCTAGACGTGATCAAGTTAGACATCATCAATCGCGTGGCTGACAAGACCGGCGTGCCAAAGATGAAAGCCGAACAGGCGGTCGAAGCCCTTTTCCATTCGATGAAAGAGGCATTGACCAGAGGCGAGCGAATCGAGCTCCGTGGATTCGGCGTCTTTGTGGTAAAGCCACGGAAACGAGGCGTCGGACGGAATCCGCGAACGGGAGAAGAGGTCGCGATTCCATCCGGCAAAACTATTCGCTTCAAGCCCGGCAAAGAGCTACAGGCTCATGACGACGGTGAAACCGAGCTTGACGATTCAAACGACGACGACGAGTTTTAGCCGAAGGTAAAATAAGGATTCAAGTTTGTAGGGGCGGCACTCCGTGGCCGCCCCTTTTCGGCATCAAAGGTTTTTAGACGAATGGCTGAATCGATTAGAACAGTGCCGCCGGGTTTTGATTTCGTCGAACAGCGGACGCCAAAGATTTCGGCGCGTGATTGGCGAATTCACGGCGCGCTCTTTATCCTCACCATCATCACGACAACTCTGGCGGGAATTATCTGGGGTGCACCAGCCGACCTCCCGACTCCAGAACCACCACTGTCTACGCCGCTTGATTATCTGCTTTATCTTCCGCTCGTGTATTACCACTCGCTTGTCGAGGTGGTGAAATACGCGTTCTCGCATCCGTGGCTGCTTGGCGAAGGGGTAACGTTTTCAGCTTGTTTACTCGCAATTCTCTTCTCACATGAGATGGGACACTATCTCGCGTGCCGTTACTACCGAGTCAACGCGACACTGCCGTTTTTCATTCCCGCACCGCCACTGTTTCTGGCGGGCACGTTTGGCGCGTTCATTAAGATCAAATCGGCGATCCCGACACGCCGTTCACTCTTCGACATCGGCCTCGCTGGTCCGATAGCGGGCTTCATAGTCGCTGTTCCGATTGCGGTGATTGGGGTTTTGACGGTTGGTCCGCCGGTGGATGCGTCCGGAAACTTGATGTACTTCAACGACCCGCTGCTGTTCCGATTGATCGGCAAGCTGGCCGGGGTTACGCTCGATCCCAACGCCCCCGCGAATCCTTACTACCTCGCGGCGTGGATCGGGTTATTGGTGACGAGTTTGAACCTGATGCCGGTGGGACAGCTTGACGGTGGTCACGGAACGTTCGCCGTCTTCGGCGCCCGGGCGCACAAAGTTATCGGTCGGGTGGTGTTTGTTAGTGTGGCGGTGCTGGCGGTGTTGGGTTACTGGCTACACGGCAGTCCGAGTGGGTTTCTGTACACGGTGTTGCTGGCAGTGATGATGAAAGTCCCGCATCCACAGCCCGCGTCGATGGAGCCGCTGGGGACTAAGCGAATCGTGATCGCCATCGTGACGCTAATCGTCTTCGCGCTGTGCTTCCTACCGTTTCCGATTACGATCAGTTAGTATCCGCAGATTACGCAGATGGTTAATAAAATCTGTGTAATCTGTGGATACTAAACCGCCGCAGGTAGAAGACCTTTAATCTCCCTCACGACACGCGCGACTTCATCCTGATTTGCCAATGCGATCATGAAGAACTTGTAGCCCTGGTGGAAACAGATCACGCCGTTTGCGAACAACCACACGCCATCAAGAAACGGATTGCCGCCGAGTAACCAACTAATTGGCGCACCCGTGATCGCGCCGGGTTGGAAGATCTGCGCCCACATCGCCGCGCCTGCCGCACAGCTAAACGCTCCCAGCAGCGGCGCACCAACGTACTTCACAATCTTGCGCTCAAACTCCACGCGCTGTTGTGCCGCATCATCCAGCTCACCACGCGAGATCAGGTCTTCCTGCTTCTTCAAATAATCATCAAACTTCTCGCCGGCTTTCTGTAATCCCCAAACCGGGAGGGCTGAGTGTGTTAGCCAGTGCGGATGAGAGCCAAGCAGCACCGCATCCAACCCGGGAAACGCAGCGCCCGCCCGAATACCCAACACGAGCGACACCGAAACGACAGCAGCCTTGCCGGGATTCTCTTTGATCCAATCACGCGCCTTCAACAAACCGCTGGTCGCGGCGGTCGAAGCACGTGTGAAACGTGCGCCTGTGTCGTAGATTTGCGAGGCTCGTCCGTAGTAGGTCTTCGCGTCGTCAAAAACTTTCTTGCCCGTATCGCCCGCCACGTCGCGAACTACCTTGCCGGCGCGTTTCACGTTTTTCACGGTTTCGGACGCCGCGCGCTTCGCCGCATCGCCGACTTCGTCCTCGTCAGTCAGCCGTTCCGCTTCAGCCTTCAGACGTTCAGCGCCATTCGCCATTGTCTCAGCGCCACGCTTTGCCGCTTCACTGGCCGCGCGCGCGCCTTCACCAACCAGATCCGAGATCGCAAACTTTTCGTCGAGCTCGCGGGCTTTCCGGAGCGCCGCCTGTTGCCACTCGTCCAGCTTGTCTTTGTAGTCAGCCATCCTGTCCTATCCTCGCGATGCAACTCCCAGATTTCCATCGCTTTGTACGTCGCCCGCCGCCACTGAGTTCGACTTCAGCGGCCCCGAGTTCACTACCCGGTCGCGGCCACTTCTCTTGGCTTGATACAACGCGACATCCGCCGCCTTCAGGATATCGACAGCAGTTTGCGCGTCGGTAGGACATTCTGCAACCCCAAAACTGGCTGTGATCTGGCTTGCGTTTGGAATCTCCATCACCTTGATGGCGTTCCGAAGTCGTTCGGCAACTTCGTAACCGCCCTCCTTACTCGTCTCAACCAGCAGCACAGCAAACTCTTCGCCGCCGATTCTAGCAGCGAGGTCGATACCTCGGGTTCCCTCAGACAAGACCTTGCCGATGCGACGAATGGCCTCGTCACCTACGTCGTGCCCGTAGCTATCGTTGAGATTCTTAAACTTGTCGATGTCGATCATCAACAAAGTGAACGGGTGGCCAAAGCGTTGCACACGCCCGACTTCTCGTTCGAGCTGCCGTTCAAAGCGCCGGCGATTGGCGAGGCCCGTGAGATGGTCCGTAAAGGCAGCTTCTTCACAAACGTCGAGGTAGGCCTTGAATTCGAGCAGCGTCCTGGTCCGGGCCAGGAGCAGATCGAGGTCGGTCGGGTCAGTGATATAGCCCAGGGCGCCGACTTCACTGGCCCGGCGCAGATCTTCCGCGCGGCGGCCGGCGGCAGTTTGCATGATGACGGGGATAAACTTGGTCAACGGGTTAGCCCTGATGCGCTGGGCCAATTCATAACCATTCATCCGGGGCATCATCACGTCCGTAATGATCAGGTCCGGCTGGTATGACTCGATCGCGGCGAGCGCTTCGTCGCCGTCTGTGGCAGTGGTTACATGATAGCCAGCGAGGCTTAAAGCCGCCTCAATCAGGCTAAGTTTATCGGGATTGTCGTCTACGACGAGGATGTTGGATTTTGACTCCATAAACGAATTTGTATTATTTCTTATTGTTCTTGCACGCTCGTAAGCTTCATGCTACAGTTCGGGCCTCGGTTAAACGGCCGTGCCTGTACTCGCCCTAGCATCGCGTCAAAAGATTCAATCGAGAGTAACAAGCCTGGGAACATCGCGCGGGTTTCCTTACAAGCGTAGTAGTTACAAACCTGCACAGGACCACTTTGAATAAGTGCAACACGCGGCGAATACCGAATTAAACTGGAACCTATAGCTCGATGCCCAAAAGGACATGGAGATGAATGCCCTGCAGGAACAAAAGCGTGCGCGAGACCTGAGTGCGGAAGATCGCGCTGAGATAATCCGCGGTTTGGAATTTGGCTCAACACTGGACGATGCCCTCGTAAGCGATATGGCTCGCAGTTCGGTGGTCCTGGACTTTCGTCGCCGCCGTTTCGTATATCGAGCCGGCGAGCCGGCCGATTGCCTGTATGCGATTATTCATGGCCGAATAAAACTCTGCCGAATCGAATCTGAGTCCGGCCGCGAGGCCGTAATTGATATCCTTCCTGAGGGATCCTTATTCGGGGAGTCAGCTCTCTATTCTGCTGCGGGGCAACGGGCGAACTCAGCAATTGCCTATGAAAACTCCAGGCTCCTGCGAATCCAGGTCGGGGATTTCAAACGGGGGATGGCTGAGGATGACCGCCTTCATGATTACACTTTCCGTTTGATCGGTCAACGTCTTGATCATGCTGAACGCCGCCTTGCTGATTTTGCCTTGAACGCCATTCCGGCCCGTTTAGACAGCCTGTTAGCTGATTTTTCAGTGCGTTATGGGGTTTCTGAACCGGAAGGCGTCCTGATTGATATTCCACTTCCCCACCGCGAAATAGCCTCCATTGTTGGCTCAACCCGTGAAAGCGTCACGGTACGCTTGAATGCCATGCGCCGCGAAGGTACGATCGCATTCGTCAAACGACGAATATTGATCAAACGACCGGCATCTCTTTGATGCGTTGCGGGGCGTTTAGTGGCTTTCAAGATTCATGAAGTGTCCAACCTGCGGTAAGCAAGTCGAATGGAAAGACAACTCTTTCCGTCCCTTCTGTTCAGAACGGTGCCAGCTCGTAGACCTCGGCCGGTGGGTTGAGGGTGAGTATCGTGTGCCCGGTGAACCGATTCCACAGGACCAGAGTGAGAGTACAACTGTCGAAGATGAGATCTAAGAAAAGAGTACTCACGCAACGGCGCAACGGCGCAACGTTCCCAATTTGGTTTTCCGTTGCGTCGTTGCGCCGTTGCGTGAGTACTCTTTCTCTAGTGCTTGGCGCCGTCGTATTCCTGGCGGCCTGCAACAGACCCGACACTAACACCAACAAAACGCCTGTGATCTCGAATCCCCCAACCGGCACAACTTATCCCATGCCGCCGACGAAAACCGCGTCACTCGCCAACATGGGATGGCAAACATCTGAAGGCAAGCACTCGGTCTTTTCCGAATACAAAGGAAAGGTGCTGATACTCGATTTTTACGCGACGTGGTGTGTCCCGTGTCGCGACAGCGTTCCGCACTTAATCGGTCTACAGAAAAAATATGAAGGCCAGGGCCTCCAAGTCATCGGTCTAAACGTCGGTGGACCAGGTGACGAACAGGAAGTGCCGGCCTTCGCGAAAGAGTTTGGCATTCAATATCCGCTCGCGAAGCCCGACGACGATCTCGTCAGCTTCCTGCTTTCGGATAGTGACGCGATTCCGCAAACATTTGTCTTCGACCGGCAGGGGCAACTGGTCCAACGCTTCGTCGGCTACGGCTCAGACACGGGCATCTACCTGGACGGCGCAGTCGAGACTGCATTAAAGACTCCCTAAACTATCAGACGGGTTCAAACGTTGAGAAAAGCAAAAATTCTAATCACTCTTGGTCCAGCTTCGCGGGAGCCGGAAATAGTGGAACAGTTGATCGCCGCCGGCGCGAACGGCGTGCGCATCAATATGTCGCACGGCACACACGAAGAAAAAGCCGTCGACATCGAACGCGCACGCGCCGCGGCAGCGAAGATCGGACGTCCGATCGCCGTGCTTGTGGATCTTTCCGGTCCAAAGATTCGCACTGGCGAGCTGAAAGACGACCTGCCGGTAAAACTGACACCGGGAGCTGCTTTCACGATTACCACCAGGACTGTTGTAGGCGATGAGAATCAGGTTTCCACTAACTACCACGACCTACCACGCGTCGTTGAACGAGGGACGCGAATGCTGCTGGACGATGGCGCGCTGTCGTTGATCGTCGAGAGTACAACCGACACAGATGTGGTCGCTCGCGTGATCGACGGTGGGATGCTGGGTGAACGTAAAGGAATCAACCTGCCCGGCGTGGCTTTGCCGATCGACTCGCTCACGGAGAAAGACCTTGTCGATCTCAAATGGGCCGTCGAACAGAACGCCGATTACATCGCGCTCTCATTCGTGAGACGAGCCAGCGATTGCGAGAACGCAAAGAAGTTGATTGCCGAAGCAGGCGGCCACGCGCCGCTGATCGCCAAGATCGAAAAGGCCGAAGCCATTGATCACCTCGATGAAATCATCGCCGCCGCTGACGGAATCATGGTCGCGCGAGGCGATCTCGGCGTCGAGACAAGCGTCGAGCTCGTGCCCGTCTACCAGAAGCGAATCATCGAGCGCTCGATCAAGGCGGGAAAGATGGTGATCACTGCGACCCAGATGCTGCAGTCGATGGTCACCAATCCGCGACCCACACGCGCGGAAGCATCAGACGTCGCAAACGCTGTTTGGGATGGAACCGACTGCGTCATGCTTTCAAACGAAACCGCCGCGGGCGCACATCCGCTCGAGGCAGTAGCGACGATGGCGCGCATCATTGAGTCGGCAGAAAGCGGCAAAGAGACTCCACCGAACCAGGCGTTGATGTGGATGGGTAAGCAGTCAGGACGTGTCAGTCGCGCACTTTGTGAAGCCGCTGCATTTGCCGCCGACGAAATGGGCACAAGGGTAACGGCAGTGTTCACTGCATCGGGTCTGATGGCGCGAAGACTCTCGGCTTTGCGTCATGATCAACGAATCATCGCGCTCACTCACCGCCCACAATCGCTCTCAGAGCTCGCGCTCATCTGGGCAGTCGAACCGTTGCTCGTCAATAAGGCCAACACGACTGAAGAGATGCTGAAGATTGGCGAACAGCGACTGCTTGAAGAAGGCGTGGTTGAAAAGGGCGATGTGATTGTGATCATGGCCGGCCGGCTGTCCGGACTTGGTCTCTCTAGCTCAGTGTCGGTTTCGACAGTCGGTGGAGACCTTGGGCCAACGAGGTCGTGAGTCTTAGAACAAACATGTCGGCGGGTCAGTTGTTTGACCTCATCATGCCCGCCGCCTTTGCGCTCTCTGCTTTATTGTCCTCCTGGGTGTTCGCCTCAGCCCGCAGACGATTTCAACTCCTGTACGCCTTGGCCCTCGCGATCGGGACCCTCTTTCTTCCACTGATCGTTTTACCAATCTACCTCGCAACAATGGTGTGGCGGAAAAAGGCTGGTCCATTACCGAAGTGGCGTTACACGTTGCCGTTGTTGTACGCGGCTGTGTCGCTTGCGGCGATTGGCGTTTTCTTTTATCTCGACACTCGCAGCGTCGATGCACACCTCTCGCGAGCGACGCAGGCAAAACTGGTTGACGACACAAACACCGCGATTCGCGAGTATCGAAAAGCACTCGCTGTCGAGGACGACCCACACACGCACAAGCTCCTCGCTATCGAGCTCGCGAATGCGGGTCACATTGAGGAAGCGATTTCAGAGTTTCGGATTGCGCAACAAGGCGGTGAGCCTGACGACTTAATTCATTATCGGATCGGACTGCTGTTCGAGCGGTTGAATCAAGCCGATCAAGCACGGCTCGAGTTTCAGAAATTTCTACTCACTCAAACCTGTTCACAAGCAGATCAACGGTGTGAGAGCGCACGTAACCGCCTGCATCAAGGAACTTATTAACCACGGATAACGCCGATAAAAAATCCGATTTCTATCCGTTTCATCTGTGGTTAAGTGACTTCTCTTAATAACTCTGTCGCGTTCGGGCGAGAAGTTGTTCGGTGCGACCAGTTGTTCCGGCTCGGCTCGCCGTTATCTTCAGCTTGCGCGATTCTTTGCCTGCAAGAGACGCCGGACGTGCGATTACAATTTGATACTGACTACGCAGTTCGAGCGCTATCAACTCAAACACTTCGCTAAATGCTTTGGGTCCCTGTGAATTATTCATGAAGAGTGCCCGGCCGCCGGACATGAAGGTCAACTGATCCAGCACACTTTGACCCTCCAGATTCGGAACACTCTCGACATCACCGAGTCTGAAAGCATTAGTAAGTGCGACGCAGTAAAGCGCGACATCCGATGACTTCAGCTTGTCTCGCACTTGCTTGAAAGTCTTTTTGGACTGATTGTCACTTCCATCACTAATCAGGATCAGCACCTGTTTCGAATTCCGGCTCGTCTTCATCTTCTCGAGGGCCAGGTCCAGCGCGTCGTACATCGATGTCGGCTTGCCGAATTTTAGCGAGTCGAGCTTCTTGAGGATTGATTGGTAATCAGAAGTCCAATCCTGAAAGACCTCTGCTTTGGAATTGAAGGCCACGGCAAAGTAGTCGTTGGCTGGATTGCTTTTGTTGAAGAAACCTTCCAGCCCTTGCCTGAACTGCTTTTGAATATCAAGCGCGTTCTTTGAACGGCCGGTATCCTGACTACCTGAAGTGTCGATCAAAATGCCAACACTAGCCGGCACTTCGCGCTCGCTGAGCGACAGGATCTGCTGCGGTGTTTTTTCAACGCTGACCGCGAAATTATCAAGTGTGAGCCCGCGAATTACGGCTCCGTCTTTAGTCGTAACGGTGACGTTGAGAACGAGCGGTTCTGAAGCTTGAGCAACCGCCGCACTTGAAAAGGACAATGTGACAAACAGAATTAGGAGGAGTCTGACGTAGTAAATCATTTGGAAATCTTAGCCGCGGATGATACGGATCAAAATCCGGATTTAAAATCCGCGTCATCTGTGGCTCAGTCGGCGCCGATCATTTGGCCCACGCCACTTTTCTGTTCCTGGGCCATCTGCGCCGGTGTCTTTTGCGGGTCACGCCAGTTGTCGAGAATGCCGACCTGATGGACGCACTGTAAAGTGCAAGTCGGTGCACACCATTTCTCGGTCTTGTACTCGCGATCGAAATCATCCATCGTGTACTGTTCGAGCGGAATTCCCGGATACCCACGCTGCTGCGAGCACCAGTGGACCAACCCCTCTTCACAGATGTAGAGATAACGAGCGCCAGCACGACAGCGCCAGTTGTAGGGCTTGCCTTCGGCGATGCTGTCCTGAAACCAGTTCAAACGCGCGTGGTCCTTGTTTCCGAGTTTCTTAACCTGCTGGAAGATATCCTTCTCTTTGACGGACAACGGCTTCAACGTTCCATCGACGTCGTGGATAACGCCAACCGTAGTTGAGAATCCCAGTTCAACCGCACGCTTCGCCACGGTCAAAGCATCGTCAGGATTCTTGATCCCGCCACCGATTACGGAATTGATGTTGACGTGAAAGTCGGCGTGCTCCGAGAGGTAGCGCAGCTTCTTGTCGAGCACGCGCAGGCTCTTGCGTGAAACTTCATCAGGGTCAACGTTGTCGATACTGATCTGCAAATACTCCAGACCGGCTTTGTTCAGTCGCCTGATGCGATCGGGAGTGAAGTAATAACCATTCGAGATCAGCCCGGCGATCATGCCACGGAGGCGAATGTGATGAATGATCTCATCGAGCTCCGGATGCATCATCGGTTCGCCGCCGGAAATCGTGACGATCGAAGTTCCGAGATCTGCCAGTTTATTCAGGCGACTCTTGACGACATCGAGATCGATTGGCTTGGAATTGTGATCGTACTCGTTGCAGTAACCGCAAGCCAGATTACAACGACGCATCGGGATCAGGTGGGCCAGGACCGGATGCCGACTGGACGCTAAAGCGCGGCCGATAAAACTAAACTCGCGCACTTTCCTTCTTAGAAACGTAGTCTTCCGCATTGATGTCGAAGAATATGCCACAAAAAGGCACAAAAAGCACAAACCAGCTCTTAAATCATTTGTGCTTTTTGTGCCTTGTTGTGGCTAGGTCTTAGCTCTTGACGATCTTCACGCTCGAATCGAGCTTGATATCGAAGTCGTTCTTGTTAACGTTATTCTGATTCTTTTCCAAACCTGTCAGACGCATCGTTGTGGAGTCGTCGTTCTTCTCAACGATCTTGGTCTGCACCGGCATGCCGCCTGAGTCGATCCAAACCTCAGCGTACTTGTAACCGGCATTTCCTTTCGGAACGAGCGTCAGGTGAATCGTGCTCACCCCGCCCCAAAGTGTTTCTTCACGAACGTCCTTGACCGGCTGAAAGCGCGCTTCAAGCTGTCCGCGCGACATATTCATCATTTCCATCAAACCGCCAGCGGACTTGTCGCTCATTCGATTTGCAGACCCGACGTAGGCGATCTTCTGGTTCGGACGGTAGATCGTGTATTTGTTGTCTTTTACCGCCAGCACTTCCTGACGCGGTTTGCTCCAGTCGATCCTGACCGAAGCCTGACGACCATCACCGGGCAGATAGATCACAACACCTTGATACTTATCTTCGTAGCCCAGTTGGGAATTGATCTTACTAACACTGATCCCCGCGCGCAGTGACTTCAAACTCTGACGATTCTTTTCCAGGCGATTCAGCACAGAACTAACCAGGCCTGCTCCCTGACCGTTCGTCGTGGTCGGGTTAACAATGACGAGCGTAGATAATATGAAAGCCAACGTCAGGCCCGATGTAATCAATCTCTTCATAAATACTCCTTAACTTGGTTCTCCTTTCGCGTGGCTCGGCAAAAACCTCGCAATTATAGGGAAAGGTCAACGTATGTCAACCTCGAAACTTCGCGTTCGCCCCTGCGGGTCAAGCACTCTTCGCACTGCCAGCACCTCTACCGTGGACCGTCCCGTCAACGCCTTCACGCGTTCTGCGATTTGACCCTTATCTTCTTCATTAGCAATAACTTCGGGACTTAATACTACAGTCGCTACGACTGGGCTTTGATGCACCATGCTCTGGGCTCGTTCGCCACTCGAAAACCAGCTTTTTGGTGTCAAAAAGATGAAGACCAAAATAACCACACACAGAAGGTCCCATTGCCAGGTGTTTCTTGCGTAATTCCAGAAGAAGATCTTCTTAAGTGTGGTGAACAGGCCTCGCACGTTCTCAAGCTAGCAAGTTGGCAGCCACGTGAATCGTGGCTGGCGGGTCAAAGGGATTCTAACACAAGATCAAGCCACAAATTTATACGGATGTCTGCGGTTCACAACCTTACCGTTGGCGCTTGTTCAACAATGTGACCGTCGCGCATCTGTACGATACGTTTACACATTGCTGCGGCTTCCGGGTTGTGAGTGATCATGATGATGGTTTGATTAAAACGGTAATTCAACTCCTGGAACATGTTAAGGACAAGAGCTGAGTTTTCAGAATCGAGATTGCCGGTTGGCTCATCCGCGAGGACGATGGCGGGACGCGTCACCACTGCGCGCGCAAGAGCTACACGCTGTTGTTCACCGCCCGACAACTCGAGTGGTTTGTGGTGCAATTTATTTTCCAGCCCCAGCAGCCGGAGCACGTCGCGTCGAAGCTGCGGATCTCCACCGCCGTTGCCATGAATTCGCTCCGCTAGTCGGAGATTTCCTTCAGCCGTTAGTGTCGGAAAAAGGTTGAACCGTTGAAAAACAAATCCGATTTTTTTGCGACGCACAGAAGTGCGTTTTGCGTCTGTGGCGGCAGTAATGTCCTCGCCGTCGATCACGATGCGACCCGAGGTTGGAGTCAATAATCCTCCCAACAGGTGAAGCATCGTCGACTTGCCGCAACCGGACGGGCCCATGATCGCCACGAACTCGCCCTCCTCTACCTCGAGCGAAACGCCACGCAGCGCCGGCACGTCCACCTTTCCGATGCGGTAGACCTTCACTAGATCTTCGGCGTTTAGAATCGTTCTCATCGTTTACTGGTTAGCCGTGACCTTCTTATCCTGAGCGTCGAGATCAAGTTCCTTCAGCCCCCACTTATTCTCCAACACAAATGCCTTCGATGGCCAATCACGATTCAACTCCACCGAAGCGGAATCCTGATAACTGATACTCAACTTATATTGATCCTGCGGTCGCGTCATCTCTATACGGCTTGGGAGCGATGCAGTCGAGTCACTGCCCAGAACCTTCTCGTTGTAATAAGACACATCCGTAATCAGCACGCCTTTATCGTCGTACGTCTGCACGCGCGCGAGACGAATCGCGCCGACGCGATCGAACCAGAATCGTCTTTGCAGTCTAGCCTCGCCGCCGGTATTAGAAAACTCCTCGAGCAGATAATAACCACGCATCACCCGTGAGTTCTTCTTCGCTTGTGCACGTGTATCAGGTTCTTCGTTGAAAAACTCGCTTTGCACGTAAATCGTTGAATTATTCTGCTCGATCGGCCGAATCATGAATGCTTCCGTAAAATGCTGTGGACGCAGATTCGAAAGCGCACTGACAGTCTGTTTCTCGGTCTTTTCTTTGTCGGTCTTCGCGGTCGTACCGTTGGCTTGCGTGTCGAGCCGTTGATAGTTCGCGCTGTTAGTTCCCTTCACGAAGCGCCGGTACTTATCGTCGCCTTTCAACACCGCTACGCTGAAGTGCTCTCCATCAGAAGCCATTTGCGCGATGTCAACAAACGTGAATTGAATCACGAGATAGATCTGACCGGGTCGTTGCAAAGTGATATTGCCGTCCACCAATCGATATTGATCGGCGATACCTGCGGAAGCGAACGACGTATCTTCAAACTGAATCTCGACCTTGCCGTGTATCGACTTCACTGTTGAGAGCCGGTTCACTTCCTGTATCAATTGATTCTTTTCAGCTTTGACTATCGGTGTCAGAAGCTGTGGCACTGAAATCTTTCTTTTGGCGCCGAATAGACCACACCCCGTATTAAGCAACAGCACTGAGACAGCGAAGACTGATAGCAGTAAACGGGTGGGCACAATTCTGGAGGCGTTGAAATATTTGAGCATCAAGCTTTGGGCGCCAATCATATCAAACGCCGAAGAATCGAGAAATTGTATTGAGTTTCCGTCAAAGGCGCAAAGGCGCATCCACAGATTACGCCGATTGTTCGTAGAATCTGCGCAATCTGTGGATAGAACTCAATTTAATTGCAGTGGCGGTTTGTCAAATCGCCCGCGTAACCGGTTGATCGTATTCACGATACTCGGTTTGCTTAACAACTTCTGTTCCAATCGATGTCGCCCTGGAAAATCGAGCAACATTATACCGAGAAGAATTGTCAGCAAGCCCTGTCCGGGCACTCCCGGGAACGACAACACGATGCCGAGTGCAACCAGTAATACTCCGGCGATGTTCTTGCCAATGACTTTGACCGCATGAATCGCAGGCCGTGGCCCGTGCCAGAACTTCGTTTCTCGACGCGTGCTGAAATGGTCGGCAGGCAGTTTGACCAGAATTATGGAGACAATACCGAGATTGACCAGGAAACTGACAACAAAAATCAGTGCACCGACAAGCACCTTGCGCCACGTCAGCGCCAAAACAAAGTCCGATAAAAGATCAAACATTAATTATGCAGTTCGCTGCGCGCCTTCAGGATCGATTGGAGAAGTTCTTGCACAATCTGTTCCGCGACGCCGTCAAGATTAAAGTCCGGCTTTTCTGCCACTTCCCAGAATTCATCCAATCCACGTGCTCCGGCACGTTCGAGAGCATAGACTTGAATCAATAGATCGAGAACGTCGGCAGCCTTCACCAGTCGCGCTTCGAGACTCTCGCGACGCTCATAGTCGTGATAAAGCTTAGCGTAAGCGCCGTCGGGGTCGACTGAATCAACCACATCCAAAAACGCAGCAGTCTCCGCCTGCTTTCGTGCTTCTGAACCAAAATACAAAGTCGCAGTGCGCGGCATGTCTCCTACACGAACCTCAGCCCAGTCGTGAAGCAATGCCATGCGCAGAACTCTTTCGAGATCAACTGCTATTCCTGCCGCGACGAATCTGTCGGCGAGTAACATCGCAGTCACGCTGACGCCGAAGGAGTGCGAGGCCACGGATTCGGTACCGTTTGGAAGACCACGCAAGGTCCAACCGGTGCGATCGAGGCGTTTGAGGCGTTGGAGCTCGATTAGGGTTGAGAGCATCTACGGATCTATTGTGCTGCTCGAACAATGATCGTCCGGCGCCGCTCGCCAAGCGTGAGCATTAGTGGCTTATCCAACTGAATCGGATGCGTTTCGCCGTCGATGCTGATGACGAGGTTCGCTGGTGCGCGAGTTAACCCACCAATCGGTGCATTCGGAGGCATACGCGGGATCAAGTTCGTCGCCACGAGCCGCCAGGTTGCAACTTCACAACGGATTCGAATCCCAGGCGTGTCAGTCTCAAACGACTCGTCAACTGCAAGCGAGTCAGCCTTGAATGTTCCTTCGCCGCAACGTACACCGCCCGCGTCGTAGAAAGTCACCGAACCGGAAACAAACGAGTACGCGAGTGCACTGCGATTGCGAACCAGCATACGAATGTTCGTAACCGGCGTTTCCGGAGCGCCGTTCAGTGCGGTAGTACGCAACGTCGCTTCAAGCGCGGTGGCTCCGCTCGCGTCCAACGCGACGGCAGGCTCAGTTAGCGCCACGCGCTTCTCATTCAAGCTGCTCACATCCGCCATCTTCTCTTGAGCACTCACACAAAACACGCAAATAAACAGTACAAAACTGGCGCGAATAATTTTCATCATTATCTCCTTTTGTGCTTTTTGTGCCTTTTGTGCTTTTTTGTGGCTTCACTCACGAATCATTGCATACATGAGCTGATCGATCGTTTGACCTTCTTTGGTGACGCTCTTTCGCATTCGTCCTTCGTACGCATATCCCGCTTTTTCCAACACGCGCGACGAGGCGCCATTCCAATCAAATACATGCGCGTACAACCGGCACAAATCGAAATTCGCAAACGCGTATTGAGTAACTGCAATCAAAGCCTCGGTGGCGATTCCTCGTCCCCAAAACTCCTCGCCCAGCCAGTAACCAATTTCAGCCGAGCGACGGCCCACGTCGTATTGCGGGATGAAGCCTATACCACCAACTGCCTCGTCCGCCACATCAATCGCGAAATTAGTTTCCGGTTTCTGATCGATAACGCCTTCGAGCCAACCGCGAGCATCGCGCATGGTATAGGGATAAGGAAAGCGATCGCGCAAGTTGATCGACACCTTCCGGTTGTTTGCGTGACGCACAATCGAGTCGCGGTCGCGCCACTCCCAGCTCCGCACACTGCATGTCTTCAAAATGAGTTTCACTGCTCTTCTACTCGCGGCAAGACTGCGGCGCCACGCGGCAAAATGAATCCGTCACCATTGCCAGCATCAGAAAGCGCATCAGAAATACTTCGCACAGGAATCATTCGCATTCGCTTCACGTCCTCCGGCGCGAGCTCTGAAACCAGACAAACTCGATAACGCTCGGCCTTGCTCAATAGCGCCCACGCAGTTTGTCCGTTGACCTCATAACCGTTGACCAAACGCGCCGCAAGCGCGCGCGAATCGTTCTCTTCAAACCATTTCAGAAAATCCGGCCGGCCCAGCCCGTCGCTACACTCCGCGAGCAGGACGATAGTTCCTCCATCCTTGCAGGCAAGTGCCGCCATGTCGAGGGCTTTGTGTGCCTGGATCAGGTTGATGTCGTGCGGAAAGCCTCCGCAACTGACGACCACGATATCGCGTTTCGCAGGAACCGCCACTGAGAACTGTTCGAGGTAGTAATCACACGCTGCGCGGTGTGCCTGGCGCCAGTCGCCGCAGAATACTTTGAGCGCGTTCTTCTGTTCGTCAACGATCGTGTTAACGCTGAATGCGGGCGCCACGTGAGACGCAACTCGTTCACATTCTTCGTGGACCGCATTCCCATCTAATCGTCCTGTTTGCACACCGGCCCTGCGACCTCCGGTGTCGAAGTCGAGTGCGAGCATGTGTGTGGCCTCGATAGTCTTCGCCGACGCGAGACCAGGACAGATTGATTTACGACCACCGGTGAATCCTGCAAAGTAGTGAAACGTAATGCCGCCCGTGAGGAACACACGCGAAAACTCTTTCAGCGCGCTGTTCACCTCGATCGTCACTCCAGCTTCGGTAGTTCCGAGCGTGATGAGTTTGGCGGGATCGTATGCGTCGTGCTGAAGTATCCGCAGCCGCTGGACGATGAAAGGCGTCAGCAGTTCAACTTTTTCTTTTTCAGTGACTGGGCGATGAATGCCGGTCGCAAAGATCACTGCCATCTGAGCCGGCGAGACACCAGCCGAAACCAGACGTCGCACAAGTAAATTCACGACTTGCGCACTCGCGGTGGCACGAGTCGCATCGGAGACGACGATCAGCACCGAATCATCGCTGCTGACGATCTCATCTATCGGAGGTGAAGCAATCGGATTATCAAACGCAGCACCGACTTCAAAATCACTTAATGCTGCTTCGTCACCACCAGCAGCATTGACCAGATGAAACCGCTGGCAATCAAAATCAAACTCAATGGCTCCACGTCCGTAACCAAGTTGAATTCGATCCGTCTTCATCCGCTCAATCTGTGGGTTATATACCGAAGTCGATCAATGCTCGTTCGATTACGTGAAGAGAGGCGAGATCTGTGTCGCCGGCAGTGCGCGCTTCTGCCAGCCATTTGCGCAACTGGCGCGCTTCATCAACCGATCCGAGACGACACGCACCCGTGAGAGCCAGTGTCACGAGGGCATCAGGAGCGCCATGAGTAACGAGCGCCGCTTGCAATGCAGCCTGCTCGCGCAGATCCAGAGTCAATAGGAGATTGAGTTCCACTGGAGTTCCGAGATTTAATTTCTTTCCGACCTAAAACACGCCGTGCCGGCATGACAAAAATGAAATGTCTCGTCTTCAAAATCGGGGGTTTCCATCTGGATCGTGAGGTGATCCACGCCGAAGCGTTCGTGAAGTTTCAGCCGCAACTCCCGCAACAAATCAGGCTGCGAAATGCTTTCGGCATGAATTACATGCGCACTCAGCGCCTCGCGTCCTGAAGTAATCGTCCAAACATGGAGGTCGTGCACGTCGGCAACGCCGCGCGTGTCGAGAATCGCATTCTCAACTGCAGCCAGATTGATGTGTGCGGGCGTACCTTCCAACAGCACGTTCGTCGACTCTTTGATCAAACGCACCGAGCCCCAGATGATCAGCAGACTGATGACAACGCTGAAAACTGCATCCGCCGCGTACCAGCCAAACAAGGACATGCACACGCCTGCCAGAATTGCCGCGACCGATCCGAGGGCGTCGCCCATCACGTGCATCCACGCTCCACGAAGGTTGAGATCCACTTCGTGACGCGCGTGAAGTATCCAGGCACACACGAGATTTACGACGAGACCGCCAACTGCCACCACGATCATCGGCCCACTCTTGACGATTGGAGGCGAAAGCCAGCGTTCATACGCGCCATAAAATATGAACAGCGAAATCACGACGAGAGCCACGCCGTTGACGAGTGCGGCAATGATCTCGAGCCGGTAATAGCCGAAAGTTTTTCGTGAGGTCGCAGGACGAGAGCCAAACCAAACTGCTGTCAGCGCCAGGATCAGCGCGCCGACGTCTGTGAACATGTGGCCTGCGTCGGCAAGCAGTGCGAGTGAGCCGGTCCACCACGCGCCGACAATTTCAGCGACCATGTAGAACGCAGTGAGAACCAGAACGAGACTCAGTCGCCGCCAACTCTCATTGCTGTGCTGGTGTTTGTGGTTCTCCACGCGGGGTTAGATTAGCCCGCAAAGCCGCAAAGGTCAAAAAATCTTTTAGCCACAAAAAGCACAAAAGCGCTGCTGATAGAAGGTTCTTCTTTAAGTGGTTTTTGTGCCTTTTTGTGGCTAAAGAGCGGTGAGACCGGAGGCGGTGTAGTAGTCACGATAGAGTTCGTTGAATTCACGCAACGCCACTTCCATGATCCGTTCCAACTGCTCGATGTCGGTCATGTTCACGATCGCGTTAACGTTGTTGAGAAACGCCGCATGCGCATCCATCGTGCGCAGCGAAGGCGACAGAAGCACAAAGAACAGGCGGCGGCGCTGTGGCGGACGGAGTATGTTGATTTCTCTGATCACGAACGCCGAGCCCTGCTCGGTGGGATCAAACTGCGGTTCGAGCAGCACCAGGTCCATCTTGTTTGCGCGCATCGTTTCAACCGCCTGGCGCGTGTCTTCAGCTACAAATACAGTGCAACCACACTGCGTCAGCTTGCGCGCAACCAGCTCGCGATAAGGCTCAGTCGTGCAAACCAGCGCTTTGCGCTTGTCCCAGGCCGGGCGCGCACCCGGATTGTCGGAATTCTGATTCGTGCCTTTTGCCAGTAGTTCAAACAGCATGCGAACTGTATCGTCGCTTGTCGCTGGTCCACCGGCGACACCCGCCGTAGCAGGCTCGTAAGCGCGTGCTGTCGTTTGCTCATAACGCGGATGATCGGTCGCTGGAGATCCTCCAATCGCAAGCGCGCTCTGCTCAGTCGCCGGATTGACCGGACCGGCATTTATCGTGTTGCTGCACTTCGGACAGCGAACGTTGAACGGGCGACTGGGCGACTTCTCATCGTCGATCTGAAGACGGGTCGAACACTTTGGACAAACAATAATCATAACTACTCAATCAGGCCGAGCATTGAACCAGAGTCGGAAAAAGCATTCGCGGGCATGCGATCGACTTCGCGGCGGATAAAATCTTCAGCGGCCGTCATGCCTTTCAACGAAAGCAACAAGTTGTTTTGATTAGTGGCAAAAGCAAGCCCATCCTCGAGCGAAATGACATTCGACTCGATTAGGTTCTTAATGACGGTGTCGAAGTCCTGCATGCCATCGAGTTTTCCATCGCGCATCGCATCCAGAAGCGACTTGCCTTCGACCTCACCCGCTTCGATGTACTCGCGCGTACGGGGACTCGATCTGAGAATCTCCACCGCCGCCACACGACCACCACCATCCGCACGCGGTATCAAACGCTGCGAAACGATGTAGCGGAACGTCTGGGCCAGGCGTGTTCGGATCACCGGTTCTTCGTTCTTGGGATAGAGGCCGATGATGCGATCGACCGTCTTTGCCGCGTCGATCGTGTGCAGCGTCGAAAGCACAAGGTGACCGGTCTCTGCTGCTTCGAGAGCAATCTCGGTAGTTTCAAAATCACGCATCTCGCCGATGAGGATCACTTTCGGCGCCTGGCGCAAAGTCGCGCGCAGCGCAGACGGAAAGTCGCGCGTATCGTGCCCGACTTCGCGCTGGTTGATCGTCGAACGTTTGTGCGAGTGCAGGTATTCGATCGGATCTTCGATGGTGACGACGTGGTAGTACTTCTTCTCGTTGATGATGTCGATGATCGCCGCCTGAGTCGAGCTCTTGCCCGAGCCGGTTGGACCGGTTACGAGCACCAGGCCGTTGCGGAGCTCGGAAATGTCACTTAGCTGCGCCGGCAAACCCAGTGTCTTGAGCGTAGGAATGTCAGTCGGGATCACTCGCATGACGATCGAGTAGACGCCACGCTGCTGAAAAATGTTGACGCGAAAACGCGCGCGCGAGGGAAGTGAGTAACTGAGATCGGCGGTTCCCGTACGCGAGAGACGCTCGGCGGCATCCGGATGGCCGTGCATGAGGGTGAGGGCAATGATTTCGGTCTGATACGGCGTCAGCTTCTGCATCCCGAGAGGCTGAACGGGCGTGAGCTTGCCGTTGATCTCCACCTGAGGAAGCTGGCCGACTGAGAAATTCAAGTCGCTGATCTTGTCGGAAACCAGCAACATTCGCTCAATAATGGGCGGTAAATCAAAGAAACTCATCTATGTTCCGAACTCCGCAGGGGTTTTGTGCTTTAACTGGTGGTAGGTGGGCCGCTCGAAAGCCACTTACGCCTCCGAATCCGCGTCAGATTCTCGCGCATAACGATGATAAACGCAAGAAAATAATGTTTTTCAGCGGCTTGAGAGGGATTGAATTAGGCTGCGGGTCATCTCGGTGATGCGATTCGGGTCAGAAAGCAGCGCATTTATCACAGCCACCGAGTCCGCGCCGGCTGCAACGGCTTCGGGTGCGTTGGCCTGTGTGATGCCGCCGATGGCAACAAGTGGAAACTCTCCAATCGCTGCGCGAACTGCCCGCAGCCCTTCGAGACCAAGCACAGGAAAGGTGTCAGTCTTGGTTGTGGTCTGAAAAATCGGCCCGACGGCGAGATAGTCGATGGGAAGTTTTACGGCCGCGAGCGCCTGGTCGATGTTGTGAGTTGAATACCCGACGATCGCGTCCGGGCCCAACAGTCTTCGCGCTGCCTCAGGCGGTAAATCGTCCTGCCCGAGATGAACTCCACGTGCGCCCACGACTATCGCAACATCAACACGATCGTTGATTATTAACGGTACACCAACAGCGACAGCGGCTTTCGCATGTTCATAAAACTCCAAAGCCGACATCTTTTTTTCGCGGAGTTGAATTAACGACGCACCACCTTGCGTCAGCAATTCAACTTGTTCTGCATGCGAATGCCCGGATAACTCAACGTTGGTCAACGCGTAGACTTTGGGCAGCCGAAATCCATCCATCTTCACTTTTATGCTTGTTGTGCCTTTTTGTGGCCACTACTCTTCTGACTCTTTACGCTTGGGACGCATGTTCGCGGGCAACACACGCTTGCGTAGACGAATCGTTTGCGGCGTCACCTCAACCAACTCATCATCCGCAATGAACTCCAGCGCCTGTTCCAACGACAACTCCTTCGGTGGCACGAGTCGCAGCGCCTCATCGGCCGTCGAGGCGCGCATGTTTGTCAGCTTCTTCTCCTTGACCGCATTTACATCGAGATCGACTGCGCGCGCGTTCTCGCCAATGATCATCCCTTCGTAAACACGCGTGCCCGATCTGACGAACAACGTGCCTCGTTCCTGCAAATTGTAGAGCGCATACGTCGTCGTCTCGCCCGTCCGATCGGCGACGAGCGAGCCCGTGGCACGGCCGCGCATCGTCCCCTGCCACTCGCCCCAACGAAGAAACATCGTATTCAGCAGCCCAGTGCCTTTCGTTTCCGTCAGGAACTCGTTGCGAAATCCGATCAATCCGCGCGATGGCGTCTCAAACTCCAGACGCACGCGGCCCGTGCCGTGATTGATCATCTTCGTCATCTGTCCCTTGCGACGCCCGAGAGCTTCAGTGATGACGCCGATAAACTCGTCCGGACAATCAACCACCACCGCCTCGATCGGTTCGAGTGTCTTGCCTTCGACCTTCCTCGTGATCGCCTCGGGCTTTGACACCTGAAGCTCATAACCTTCACGCCGCATCATCTCGATGAGAATCGCGAGCTGCAACTCGCCGCGTCCGGAAACTTTGAACTGATCGGGTGAATCGGTGTCTTCGACTCTGATCGCGACGTTGCCAAGGATCTCTTTGTCGAGTCGTTCTTTAACCTGGCGCGACGTGACGTATTTGCCTTCCTTGCCGGCGAAGGGGGAGTTGTTGACGCCGAAGATCATCGCGATGGTTGGTTCGTCAACGGCGATCGACGGCAACGGCTGCGGATTGTCGACCGTGGTGATCGTATCGCCGATGTTGATGTTCTCGATGCCGGCGAGCGCCACGATCTCGCCGCAGCCGGCTCGGTCGACCGACTCTCGTTTCAGACCCTCGAAAACGTAGAGCTGTGAGACACGCGTCTTCTGTATCGAGCGATCGGGTTTGACGACTGCGATCTGGTCGCCGAGCTTGATCTCGCCGGAGAAGATGCGACCGATTGCCAGGCGTCCGACGTAATCGTTGTAATCGAGATTGGCGACGAGCAGTTGCAGCGAGTCGTTGCGTAACTCTCTCGGCGCCGGAATCGACTGTACGATCTGTTCGAACAGCGGCTTCAGGTTCTCAGATGCGTCTTCAAGTTTTCGTTTCGCGATACCCTCACGAGACACGGCATACAGAATCGGAAACTCGATCTGCTCGTCGGTGGCATCAAGATCCAGAAACAACTCGTAGATCTCATCGACGACCTCTGCCGGCCGCGCATCACTGCGATCGATCTTGTTGACGACAGCGATCGCCGGCAAACGCGCTTCGAGGGCCTTGCGCAGGACGAACCTTGTTTGCGGCAAACAACCTTCGGCGGCATCGACGAGCAACATGACGCCGTCAACCATCTTGAGGACGCGCTCGACTTCGCCACCGAAGTCAGCGTGTCCCGGCGTGTCGACGATGTTGATCTTCACGTCGTGATAACGCACCGCGGTGTTCTTCGCCATGATGGTGATGCCGCGCTCGCGCTCGAGATCCATCGAATCCATCACGCGTTCGCGGACCTGTTCGTTTTCACGGAAAGTGCCTGATTGCCGCAGCATCGCGTCTACGAGCGTTGTTTTGCCATGGTCAACGTGCGCGATGATGGCAATATTTCGGATGTCTTTTCTTTCAACCATTGGGGCTATTTAGCCACGGACTTTCACGGTTTGCCTAATTGCCTCAGCGCTTCGAAGAGCACAATGCCGACCGCAGTGGCCAGGTTTAGGCTGCGCACGCGTGGATTCAGGATCGGAATTTTCAGGCAGTTGCTCCAGTTCGCACGCAGCAGGTCTTCGGGAAGTCCGCGGGTCTCGCGACCAAATACGAGACAGTCTTCGGCCTCGAACGTCCAGTCCGTGTAGTACCGATCGGCTTTGGTGGTGAGATAGACGAAGCGAGCCTGTGGTAGATGCTGGTACAGCGACTCGAGATCCTTGTGCCGCGTGAGCTGCACTTCAGGCCAGTAGTCGAGACCGGCCCGTCGCACCGCGCGATCGTCCAAACGGAATCCGGTCACACCAACAATGTGCAGCGGCACGTTAGTGGCGGCGCAGAGACGCGCGATGTTTCCGGTGTTGGGAGGGATCTCAGGTTCTACAAGAGCGACTGACGGCATGAAGGAAGTATAGGACAAAAAGAAACGACGAGCTTCGCATGAAGGACTCGCCGTTTCTTTTGTAAGGCCTCGTCGGCCTCAGATGTTTGTGTGCGCCGGTAGAAGGTAAGTACTGTAACCTGCTGGTTCGAGTTATCTCTTCTTTGCGGCTTTCTTGGTTCCCGCCTTCTTCGCGGCCTTCTTGGTGCCGCCTTTCTTCGCGGCCTTCTTTCCACCTTTTTTAGTTGCCATAGCTTCTATGTGCTCCTTCTTTCGAGTTTAGTTTTTGTTTCTTCGTGACCACAAGATAATGTGCTTGCTTCCTTCTTGTGGGCTAGAGTAAACGGCGCACAACATCTTGCTATATAAACGCAATTATGTCGGATGTCAATAACTTATTACTCGATTGTGGAAATATTTTTCACACCTCTGATCGCGCTGATCGCCTCGTGTTCGAGTGCTGCGACCTCAACCAGACGCTTGTGGTCCATGTCGTTGACGATCGATGCAGCGACAAGTGAAGGACTGTAATGATGAAAGAGATGCGATCAGGTATGCGCAACTGCGAGAGGGCTGTCGAGTTGTTGCAGGAGATGAAGGTGGTCCAACTCTGATTAACGAAACAGCGGTGTGAAGATCCACTGCTCTTCACGTTCGATGCCGTAGTACGTCAGCACTGAATCGCGCTTGTTGCGACTCGCAACTCCGACGAATGGACCACTCGCACTATCGTCTGTAGATGAACTGCTGCGCGTTGCTGAAAGCGAACCGAGATTACTGACGCTGACGATTTGAGGAACTGCAAACTGTTGTAACTGCGCCATTTGCGGATCACGGGCGGGCGGAAGGACGTTGTTCGCATAGAACATCAACGACTGCTGAAAATCGATCAGCGATTCGCTGCGAGGAAGAACGAAACGCCATTCGCCATCCAGCGTCAACGGATCGCGCGCCGCTGAAGGACGAAGAATTTGTCGATTCTTCGATCCGCCGGGAATCGGAATTCCCTCTAACAGATCGTCCATCGATCTCGGCAACGCTTGATCGCCGACCGTGCGAAAAGTTCCGGTACGATAACGATAGTAATCGCGTATCGCGTCGGCGACTTGTTCGCCGCGAAAGATCGCTTCCTGCTCTCGCTCACGTTGTGCCTGCTGCTGCACACTGGGCGCGACTGCCATCGCGAAAAGAGCGAGAACAGTCATCATGGCAAGGAGCGCCACGAGCGTGTAGCCGCCCTCGGATCGTCTCGATGCGACCGGAACAGTGTGGGAGAGCGACGCCGCGGCGCTCGATCTAAAACCACATATATTGTGGTCGCCAACTCGATTACGGTTCGTCATCTTCAGCATCAACACGCGGTGTCGGACGCGACAAAGGACCTGCGCCCTTCTCAGCTTCGGTCTTCACGATAGTGTGTTTGATCTTCAAACTGGTATCGGTGAGCACCAGCTCCTTATCGGAGATGCTGGTCACACGAAATCGTCCGCTCAGGATGTCGCCACGATAAACCGTCAGCAGGCTCTTGTTGTTCTTATCCTCCACGAGGGCCGCATCGGTGAGACGATTCACCGGGCTGATTATACCGTTGTAGTTGTAATTGGGAACCGGCGGTGCAGCCACCTGGATCGAGACAGCATTAGAGTAGAGACTGTTGTCAGGCGTTCTCACAACCACCGAACGTGTGCCCGGAGCGGCAATCAACGAGGCACTGATCGTGGTCGAGAGCTGCTGCGGGCCTTTGTACGTCGTAGGCATCTCGCGACCGTCCACAAAGATACGCACCGCGGGAGTGAACTTATCTCCAGCCGCTTCGAGTCTGAAATCTGCCGTGCGTGCGTAGACGTTTGAAGGCGAAACTGACGCGAGCAGCATTGGCGGCGGAGGCGTTGGCGTCGGAGTCGGCGTGGCCTTCTCCGTAATTGGCGTCTTCGGCGGATCATAGTAAGCAAAGATGTTTCGCTTCGCCTCTGGAGCGGGGTATGACGACGGCACGTAAACAACTGGAGTCAGGTTTTCGTAGCTTTGCACGTCTGACGCTACTGCCGGCTGACGTGGCGTAGTTTGTGTAGCGCGCGGTTGAGCGGGTGTGGTCGCACTGGTCCTCGTCGGCCGCGGCGTGCTGCTGCCAAAACCAAATAAGGCCCACCAAAGAACCAGAATGGCCCCCAGGCCGAGCGCACCGGCCATAATTAGTTTCTTCTTCTCGCCTGGTTTGTTTAGATCGACCAATTGCATCGTCGTTATTCCTGAACCACGCCGGGGCGCTGAAAGTAAGTCGCCATGTTTAGCTGGAGCGTCACCAGCGAGCCGCGAGTACCCGAACCCGCGCCGGTATCACCGCCGCCGCCTTCTAAAGACGCTGGTGCATTGTTCTGAGATGCACGCTGCAGCTCGACTTCATTTATGACTACAAACTGCCGGCTGCGCTCGACGTCGCGAATAAACCGGCGGACGTTTTGATACTCACCTTCAACCGTGACCATGACGGCGATTCCGGGATAGAAGCTCTGCCACTTCGTCGAGACAGTCTTTCCGGCAGTCGCCTTGGTGCCGGCGGGATCGAGCGCTGTGTAGGATGGACCAGAGGTATTGCGAAGCCCGTTCTTTAGAATCAGCTGATTGAGCTCGTCATACAAATCGAGACGTCCACGGTCCTCGCGCAACAGATGTTTGCTTTCGAAGTCGATCAGGCTCGTAGTAATGCGATCGACGTTCTGCTTGGTGTCTGTTTCTTTACCAACGAGCTTTTGGAGCGTTTCGAGGTTAGTCAGCGTCTGCTGCTTATCGCTCTTCAAGGAGCTGACATGCGACCGAGCCGGCACGAGGAAATAGAGATAACTCAACAAGACCAGCGCGAGGACGAAACAGCTTCCGACGAGTGCGATGACTTCCGCGATACCAAACATTTTCCCGCGACGAGATTCGACAAATTCTTTCATACGCAGGGAATATCCACGCCTGGGACTACTGGTGGTTTCGATTTTTGCTTCGGGGTTCATCTCGGAGCATCGCCTCCTTTCCGCGACTGATTAACCTCGGCGACATTCTCGGATGAATAGCTGGAGCGGGCTCGGTAGGTCACATTCAACTCATACTCGGTACCAACTTCACCGCGGCCTTTTTGTAGATTCTGAACTCGGATTTGCGCCTCGAAGATTCCGGCGTCGTGCATCGACGAAATCATTGAGTTGATCGTTGCCGGATCTTTCGAGAAGACGGCGAGATCGAGTTGCGCCACAGTCTGATCGCCTTGTCTCGTAACTTCGCGAACTGCGATGCGCGAAACTCTCACGTTCGACGGCAGTGACGACTCGAGATCGGCCAGCAATCCCGACCATGAAAACGCCTTGCGATCGACCAGTTGGTGAGCAGCGGGCAACGCCTGTTGCTGCTCGGCGCTCATGGACTGCTGCATCTTCTTGGCCTGTTCGAGCGCAGCATGTTCGCGCTGTTTCAACTCGTTGATTTCGGCCTCGAGAACCCCGGCTTCCGCCCTCGCGTTGGTTGTGAGCCTGACGACCAGGACGAGCCCGATCAGCGACACAAATAGAATGATCGCCGTGAGCGCCCACGGAAGAATGCGGTTACTGAACGGTTTTGAGGCCAGGTTAAGACTATTATTCACTGGAAGAAAATCCTCGTCGCGAGCCTACCGGCAGGCCAAACTTCTGGAAAAGGATACACGGCCTGAGGAACCAATCGCAAACGCCGAAAGATTAAACGCCCGCGGGCCCTATCGGTTTCAGAAACTCGCAGATTTACGCGTGTGTCGGCGCACGCGCTTGAGGGTCGTCCCGCATCCACCTATAATCACAGACCCTATGGAAGTTCAATCATCGGACAAACCGGCCCTCGGAGCCTGTGGCGAGTCCGTTCAAACCGGAACGGTCGAGCGGGTTGCAGTGGCCAACTTGCCGACCGAATGGGGTGATTTCCAGATTGCGGCTTATCGCTCACTCACGACTGACGAGGAGTTTGTAGTCCTCTTTAAAGGCGAGATGAAGCGCGACGTGCCAACCCTGGTTCGCATCCACTCACAATGTCTGACCGGCGATGTCTTCGGTTCAACCAAGTGTGACTGCGGACGCCAGCTTCATCAGACGATGCAGATGATTCAAAAGGAAGGTCGTGGCGCGATTGTCTACCAGCAACAGGAAGGGCGCGGTATCGGCATCGTCAACAAGATTCGCGCTTATGCACTTCAGGATCTCGGCGCTGATACGGTTGAAGCGAATGTGAAGCTGGGTCTTGCGGTCGACTTGCGAGACTACCGGCAGTGTGCCGAAATCCTCTTTGACCTCGGCCTCTGCCGCGTAAAAGTCATTTCAAACAATCCGCTGAAACTTCAGGCACTGGAAGATGCGGGACTAAAAATCGTCGAGAGAGTTTCGATTGAAGTCGACTCAACTGAAGACGCCGCTGACTACCTCCGCACCAAGAAAGAAAAACTCGGACACCTGCTCGATCTCAAGAAATAAATTTAGCCGCGGATTGACGCGAATAAACGCCGATCAGCGTTCATGCTGGAAATCCGCGGCTAAATGTTTACTGCTTACTTCGCAAGCTCTTGATCGTCTCCTTGATGCGTTCAGCGTCGCCGGCTTTCGGATCGAGGGTCACATACTTCTCCAGCTCGTTGGCGGCTTCCTGCTTCTTGTCCGGATTGTTCATCAGGAGACCACCTAAATACTTGTGTGCGTTCGCGAGGTTCTCACCACCATTTGTGATGGCCGCCTGAAACTCGGTCACCGCATCCGGATAGTGCTTGGTGCTGATGAACGTCAGGCCTAGATAATAGTGTGCGGAAGGTCCACCGCTCTTCAACTCTACGGCCTTTTTCAAGTGCGACTCGGCTTCATCAAACTTCTTCTTGTTGAAGGCGATAATCCCGAGATTGAGGTGTGCGGACGCGTCGTTGGGTTTTAGTTTCACCAGAGCTTCAAAAGTTTCGTTCGCTTTGTCGAGATCCTTGAGCAGCAAGTACTGCGAACCAAGTTCACTGAGGGCTATGGGAAAGTTTGGATGAGCCGCAACGGCGCCGCTGAGTGATTCGGCGGCAGCTTTAGCGTCGCCTTTCTTCGCTGCTGCGGAACCTTTTTGATAAAGCTTGAGGGCGTTATCAGGAACACCTGCGAAAAGCGGATTTGACGAATCCACTCGCGGTTGCAGTTGGATATTAACTTGAATACTGCGACTACTGCCCGATCCGGGATCGAAGCGTACGGGCTCCCGTGCCTTCTCATATTCAGATCCGGCATCGACAACCACCGTATAGGAGACATTTTGCAGATTGCGGAAACGAAAGCTGCCATCCTGCTCCATAACCGTCGACGCGTTTCCAAAATCGCTAACGCTTTCGAGAGTGATTTTTACCGTCTTGCCACTGACTGATTGTCCGGATGGGAAATAAATGTGGCCCTGAATCATGTTGTTTCCGTCACCGCTCGCTGCACCTCGCGAACTGCCTGGCGTTATTCCCTGCTGGGCCTGGGACACAAAGACCGCCGACAGGATCAAACCTGCCGATAAGATCAGTTTCATGATGGGAGATTTGTTTGCTCTCATAGAAGAATAGCTTTCCTTTCGTATTTCAATTACTGGGAGTTGTGCGGCTGCGGAGATCCTTGATTGTCGCACGCACACGCTCTGCATCGGGAGCGTTCGGACTAAATTGTAAATACTTTTCCAGCTGTTCGGCAGCGCGGGGATAATCCTGCTTTCGCCAATAGATGCCGCCGAGGTAGTAGTTTGCCATTCCCAGATGACTCGCATTGACTGCGGTGGCGATGACGAGCTCCTTTTCAGCTTCGTCAAGCTTGTTGAGGCGGAGCAGGGCGATGCCGAGGTACATGTGCGCCGACGGCACGTTGCTGTTCCGTTTCAACGCCTCACGCAACTGCTCTTCCGCTTCTTTCTCCTTCTTAGCCTCGAGCAAAGCAATGCCCAGATTCAGCCGCGAGGTATAGACTTCGGGATTGAGCTTGCAAGCCTCTCTGAGGACGTCAGTGGCCTTATTGACCTGTCGGAGCTTCAGATACTGGACTCCAAGCTCGTTCAGCGCCAGCGGGAAGTTGGGATAAAGCGAAACGGCTTCCTTCAAACTCTCGACAGCTTTAACCGTATCTTCCGCACGCGCTTCCGCTACACCCTTTTCATAAAGCTTGCGTGCCTTTTCTGGCACTTCAGCAAGCGCGGCATTCACCACGCCAGGTTTATTGCTAGTGGTTCTGATCTTCGGTTGGAGATGCACCATCACGGTGTATCTTCTCGGATTCGGAGGAAGACGAACTCCCATTCTTGAAAGGTCCAAATCGGAATCGATAAACACGCCCTCGCTACTAACCTCATACTCAGCACCTGCGTTAATAACAACTGTGTAGCTGCCAGGCGCCAAGCCAGAAAAAGTAAAAGTGCCACTCGAATCCGGTATGGCCTGCAACTCACTATATTGCAACGACTGCAGCTTAACGACGATCGAGCCCACCGCACTTCTTCCCGAAGGAAAAAACACATACCCCTGAATCGTATGAATTCCGCCGGTACCGGTTGACGATTTACTGCCTCCCTGTGCGTTCACAGCGAGAGGTAAGAGGAGCATGCCAAGAATAATTAAGAGGGAACGTTGCGAACAAATGACGGGGAGGGACTTAATACCTGGCATGGAGACCTCCGTGCAACTGAGTTGAATATGGAGATTTAACTCCTGAAACGGCTTTAGATCAAGCCCTCAATACGACTGCTAAAAAAGAAATTGGGGAGAGGGCCGAACGGCGCCTCTCCCCATCACCCGCGAAGGCTTTTACACCAGCGGAAGTTTGTTCTTTAGAAGGTGAACTTGGCGCCAAACCTGAACGATGAAGGTGGCTGAACCAGCAAGGCCGAACCGAAGAACGGATTCGGTACTGCAGGAACTCCTGTTACGCCACTATTGATCGAGAAGGTCTGGTCCAAAGTTACGGCACGTTGACTGTTGAAGACGTTGAACCAGTCTCCGGTCAACCGCAACTCTTTACCTTCACCAACCTTAATCGGATAGTAAACACCTAGGTCCAGATTCATTGTCGTCGGCGTACGGTTTGTACCGATGCTCTCGACCTTATTCGGGAATCCAGCCTGTGTAGCACTAACCGTCGGAATGATGGCCGTACCGCGCTGTACTGCGAAGCCTTCGTTGTTTCCATAGATCGGATGCGGAATCAGTTGGTTGAACGGCACGCCGGACTGCGCATAGAAGTTTCCGCTAAGGAGGAGTTTCCATGGAGTGCGATAGCTGCCATTAAACTTGAACTGATGCGGCCGATCGTTGGGCAAACGTCCGTAAGTGTTAGTGAGCAAGCTCTGGAGGTCGAACAACGAAGTGATGTTCGGGTCAGACTGCCCATTGTCGTTACGGAAGAGGCCTTCGTAGTTACCAATCAAGCTCGAGAACACGTACGAAGCGATGAACTGGAAGTTATTCGTAAATCGCTTGGTAGCGGTGAACTCGATACCGCGGTAGAAACGCTGTGCGCGACCGAAACACTGCGGGGCGCGGCCAGTAGCTGGATCGCCGGCGCAAGCGTTTTCTTCGGTCGTGCCAGGACCAATACGTCCCGGGTTGAAGATGAAGTAGGTGTCGCCGTCATCGAATGAACCGTCTTCAATGACGTTGACCATTGCACGATAAACACCACGCGTTCCGAGAGTGATGTCGCCGCCAACTTCATACTCGGCGCCGAACGTGAACTCGCGGATGCTCTGGGGCTTCAGACCCAGGTCTGCCGGAGTGGCATCAGAACCCAGGTTTGTAGCGCCAGTGCTGACGCCCGGAACGATCAAAGAGCCTGCCGGTGCGTTCAGTCTGTTGACGTTGAAGTTCTTGTCCGTCTGCACGTCGCCGCCGCCTGCGCGAACGTTGACGTCTAGCGGAATCGGAGCTTCGATGAACTGCGCGTAGTTGGCGAAGATCTTGCCACGGCCTTTACCGGTGAAATCCCAGATAAAGCCGAAACGCGGCGCAGCGTTGTCGTCGAAGTTATTGAACTTCAGGTAGGTGTCGTTGCCGTTGCCGTACGACTGTTGATAATCCCAGCGAATACCATAGCTGAGCTGGAAGTTCTTGGCGAATTTCCAGTCGTCGCCAACATAGAAACTCTCGACGTTCGTGTAGGTCCCACCAACGAGTTCGAAGTCACGGACGCGAGTCGTGTTGCGAAGCAGGAACGGAGTGCCAAAAGCTTGCGCTGTGCTGATTGTGGTGACTGCGGGGTTGACCGTCAGTCCCAAAGCAGCGAGCGTTGCTCCTGGAAGAGCCTGCGCGCGAGCAACACCTGCCGCAGTCGGACAGGTAATCTGGTTGGTAATGACCGTGCAAACCAGCCAGTTGTTGGTGATGCGTGAACCGTTGGTTGCGTTGGAGTTGCCATTGGTATTTCTCAAAGGCGTTCCATCCGCGTTTACGGCGCCCGGCGTAAACCCATAGGTGACGGCCGGACCACTCGAAAGAGTGTTGATGTTGTACTTGTTCTGGTTGAACTCAAAGCCCCACTTCACAGTGTGGCTGCCACCAATGATGTTCTGCATGTGAGCGTTGAACTCGTAGCGGTTACGGTCTTGATTGGTAAACAGACCAAAGCCGGGACCACGCGAGAAGTTACGCTGCAATGAGCCACCACGTCCATCGACGAAGTCGAGGAATCCGGTGCCTCCACCAAAGTTGACTCCAGTTGAGACTGGCGTTAACACCGCATTATTCTTCAAAACCGCGAAGTTATCGAGAATAAGTGGCTTGTCAATCGCCCGCGGGATGATGTTCGCGCGCTGGAAGTGCAGACCGCCCGAAATCTCCGCAATGAAAGTGTTCGTGAACGTTGAGTTCATGCGGAACACGTAGTTGTGACCGCCGGTTTCCTGACGTCCCTCGAAGGCCGTGATGTCGTCACCGAAACCGTTGACGTTGTTCAGGGCGGCAACCGCCAGGAACCCGTCGATCTTGGTGAAGTCACCGAATGTCGAGGCCGTGAAGGTGTGACGCGGATTAACTGCCCAGGTGACCTTGCCGGCGTAGAACGGAATCGTTACGTCGTTGGACGCGGGCACGTGGAACGTCTGCGTCAGGTAGTAGTTCTTACGTTTCTGTGGGTTGAAGGCGCCAAAGAACCAAAGTTTGTCTTTGATGATTGGGCCACCGATATCACCACCGACGTCGACTTCTGAGAAGCCATTGAACGCCGAACCGGTGAACGGGAAATTCTTCACGCCGCGAACCAGGCCTTTGGTCGTGCCATAGCCATAAACGTCGCCGTGAAATTCGTTGCCACCGCTCTTGGTGATAACGTTGAAAATACCGCCGGTCGATTTTCCGTATTCCGGACCATACGCACCGGTTTTGATTTCAACTTCCTGCACAAACTCGAACGGCAGGTTTGCACCCGAACCACCGAATGCGGGGTCGGTCGTGTTCACACCGTCGAGGATGTAGTTGTTCTCAGGACCCGATGCACCAGCCACCGAAGGATCTCGGTCGCGGCCAGTGGCGTCGCGCAGACCTGAACGAGTCACGGTCGGAGCGATCGTGTAAAGACCCTGGACAGTACGCTGTGTCGGGAAGTTTGAAAACTGATCAGACGAAACGTTCGACCCAGTGGTCGTGCCGCTTACGTCAACTGCTGCGCCGGCCGTATCGGTAATCGTGACGCTTGCAGAAGCGCCTGCCGGTTGAAGCTGAACTTCGACTTGTGAACTACGGGAAAGATTTACTTCGACATCTGATCTTTCAAACTTAGCAAATCCTTTATCAGCTTCTACTGTAATCGCATATTTTCCTGGAGGAAGGTTCAGGATTCTGTACCGACCACCCTGATCTGTGGTCGCCGTCTGCGCCGAAATCAAATTCGGGCTGGTGACCTTCACAGAGATTCCCGGCACGGCAGCGCCGGCTTGGTCTGTAACCGTTCCTTCTATTGACCCTGTCGTCGACGTCTGAGCAAACACGCTACCAGCAAATAGCGCAAAGCTCATCAGCAACGCAGACAAGGCAATGAACTTAAAGACATTCTTCATTTTCTGCTTTCCTTTCTTGAACTAGACAAAGATGCTGCCCCCTCCTGTGCAGAATTACCCTTTTTTATTGGCAGCATCGAAAGAATTCCAAACGAGCGGCTTAGAAAGAGGCCATCGTCAGGGCAGTATTTTGGCAAATGCCATGCCCACATACCGTTTTGGAGGATTCTTTAAAGATTCGTAGACTTCCCCGCGTCTGGCCCGAGGCTGGCACTACCCTTCAAATCCAAAAAAATGGGAAAATCCAGAAATCCCAACCGTGGGACGGGCGGGCCAGCGGCTCCAAATTACGGGTTTCGAGTCCAAAAACACGAGGTCGTTTTTAACAGGATTTACAAGATTAAGAGGGATTAACAAGTGAATCCTGCTTGAGTTTGTAAGTCGCTTTGCAAGTCTTCTGTTAAGATTCGCGCAATGCCTGAACGCATCTATCGCGATCCAGTTCACAACATCATTCGTCTGCAAACTGACTCCGATGAAGGCGAGTTGATGATGCGCTTGATCGACGCCGCGGAATTTCAGCGGCTGCGTCGGATCAAACAACTCGGTCTTGGTCTTTACACTTACCAGGGAGCCGAGCATTCGCGCTTCACTCACTCACTCGGCGCCTTTCATTTAATGACACGCGTGCTCGATCGTTTGAGTGAGACTTACGCGATCGCGCCCGAAGATCGGATCGCCGCACGCGCGGCTGCGCTACTTCACGATGTCGGTCACGGTTCTTTCTCACATGTGATGGAGAAGGTGCTGAACTTTCATCACGAACGATGGACCGTGCAAGTCATTCTCGACGAACAATCTGAAATCGGAGAACTGTTGCGTTCGCACTCGGGCGATTTGCCGTTCAAAGTCGCATCGATCATCGAGGGAAAATTTCAACCGGCTGCACTGGCCCAACTCGTTTCGTCACAACTCGACGTCGATCGCATGGACTACCTGCTGCGCGACTCGCTCATGACCGGCGCAAAGTATGGCATCTACGATCTGGAGTGGATCATCAACGCACTTGCGATCGACGAGGCCGCCGATCGCGTCTACGTTCAGGCGCGTGGCATCTACGCAGTCGAAGAGTACCTGCAAGCTCGCTACTACATGTTCCGTCAGGTTTACTTTCATCGCACGTTGCGATCGGCAGAAGCTGTGCTTCGATCGATCATTCGTCGTGCGCTCGCGTTACTCGACGAAGGTAAAGAGATCTGGTACGCAGCCGGAACGGCTTTCGAAAAAATACTGCGCCGGAAGACGTTGACCAGCACCGAACACATGGAAGTCGACGATTCGGATTTTGTTTTTCATATCAAGCAGTGGCGAAACTCCAGTGATGCAATCCTGAGTGATCTCAGCCGAAGGTTCGTTGGCCGTCGTATGTTCAAAGCGATCGATCTTGATATGCCCGTCGATCAGAAGGTTGAGTTTCTGGAGACCGCACGACAAACAGTCGCACGCGCCGGTTTCGATCCGGACTATTACTTCATCGAAGACCACGCCAGCGATGTTCCGTATTACAGTTATTACGAGACCGAGAAATCGGAACCTAAAAGTCACATCTACGTGGAGAGCGGTTATGCGTCGCCGCAGATTCGAGAGATTAGCGAGGTCAGTAACGTGGTGCGAGGATTACAGCACGCGTACGAGCTTCATCGAGTCTGTTTTCCGCCAGAAGTGAAGAACGAAGTCTACAAGCTATATCACAGTGGTGGCCACAAAGAAGCACAAAAAGCGCAAGTGTAGGATCTTTTGCGTTCTTGCTTTGCTTGCGTTTGCCGCGACTAAATCGCCGGCGCAAACGAAACCGATTGTCAGTGTGTTGGACTTTGGAACGATGCCGGTTGCCAAACAGGCTACTGAGACGCTCAGCAATCGTCTTCGCGCAACGCAGGAAGTCGTCGTTGCGGATGCTGACCTGAGCCGTGCCGCTGCAAAAGGTATCGGCTATGACGGCTCACTAAATCTCGCAGTCAACCAGGCCCGCGATTTAGGCGCCGCCCTCGCGACAGAGTTTTATTTCGTCGGAGATGCGCAAACTCTACGCCGCTCCTCGTTTGAAAAACCGGTTTACTACGAGGCGTATTGCTCGATATTTTTGGTTAGTGCCCGAACCGGTCGTTTGCTTTTTTGGGAACGGCCAAGTTTTGAGAATGCTGAGGCAACCAGAGCGGAAGTTGCGTTGTCACAATACCTCTCGGACGATTCTTTTTCGCGACGTCTCGTTGCCGTGATGAAGAAAAGCCATGAAGACGACCGAATGCAACGTGCTGTTTTGGCGGTGACACCCGTAGCAGTGATCGAGGAAGCACCGGACGACGAGAAAACTGCAGAGGTGCAGGGCGTAAGAGCACCACGTCCGTACCGTCGGTTACGACCCGAATATCCGCCAAGCGCCGCTAGGGCTGAGGCTGAAGCTACGGTCGACGTCGCAGTCGATGTGGGAGCCGATGGCGAAGTAAGTGAGATACAAATTGTTCGTTGGGCTGGGTTCGGGCTCGACGAAGCAACGGTCGCCACTGTTCGTCAATTGCACTTCTTCCCGGCAATGAAGAACGGAGCGCCCATTCCGATGCGCGTGTTACTGCGCTACAACTTTCGTAAGCCACCGAGGTAATAATGGGAAGTAACAAAACCAAGTCAGGCATGCGGCACGGGATTGTCTCTCGTAGTTTGTACTTTGTGCTTTGTGCGCTGCTGGTTTCACAACTCGCGACGGCTTCGCTCGTACGTGCAGTTGGTGATGATGATTCCTCGCTCGTTTCAACCAGCACCGTCGAAGGCCGGCTCGCTGTTTTCGACGACGCGTGGGAAACGATTCAGGAGCGTTATTACGATCCGAAGTTTCACGGCATCGATTGGCAGGCTCAACGAACGACGTTTCGCCCTGCAGCCGGACGCGCCGGCAAGCCGCACGAGTTCTACGATGTCCTGCGCCAGATGATCGCGTCGCTGAAAGATGCTCACACGCGAGTTTACTCACCTGATGAAAAGTTTGATTGGTGGAATCCGCGTTTCATCACTGTCGGATTGACGATTCGCGAGATTGAAGGTTTACCTACCGTCGTCCAGATTGAATCCGGTTCAGCAGCAGCGCGCACCGACGTCAAAGTCGGAGACGTGATCGTCAGCATCGACGATCAACCAGTGACTGATTCGATCAAGCAGCGCATGCGCTACTCGGGTCTCGCTGACGAAAGCAACGCTCGCTATCGTTCCGTCGGCGCATTGTTTGAAGGACCGGCGGGAACTTCGGTGAAAGTCACCTGGGCCAATCGCAAAGGAAAACAAAAGTCTGCAGTCCTGCAACGTTACTGGAACCAGCGCGAGCTTGGATTCAGCAACCAGCGCAAAGGAAACCTCGCGATTCTTAGAATTGACGCGTTCACGCAAAGCGTCGCCGCGGAGTTTACGAAGATGCTGCCGTCGGTGCTGGAGGGCGCCGAAGGCATAATTCTGGATCTGCGCGCGAATGGCGGTGGCGATGCTGAAGCGATGGCTGATGTGTCATCGCTGTTTCTTGACGATGGCACAAACCTCGGACGCTTTGCGGATCGTTCGGGCGCCTCTTTCGAACTGGAAACATTCTCGAAACGACTCTGGCACACACCCGCACAGTCGCAAATCAAGCTCCCACTCGTCGTACTTACCAGTGAAAACACCTCGAGCGCCGCGGAGATCATGGTCGCTGCGTTGCAGGCTAAGCGTCGAGCTCAGGTCATCGGAACCGGCACATGCGGTTGCGTGCTTGCGATTCGCAGCCGACATGCGCTGCCGGATGGTGGTGTGTTGGACGTCAGCGAGTTTGATTATAGAACTGCCAGCGGCCAGCGACTCGAAGGGGCTGGCATCAAGCCCGATCAGTTAGTTGTCAATTCGCGCGACGACATCTACTCACGCTACGACCGCGCACTCGAAATGGCCAAACGCATGCTGAGCGGAAGCTAATCCTGCTATCATGCTCCTCACATCATGCTGTACCTGTCGCAAATTTTAGGTCGGCCCATACGCGATCTCGAAGGAGAACGTGTCGCCACCGTGAAGGACATCATCGTGCGTCTCGGCGCCGACGATCATCCGCCTGTGACGGGTCTTGTCGCACGTTATCGACGCCGCGATTTCTTTTTGCCGCGCTGGCGCATGTCCGAGTTGAATGAACACGGCGTACGCCTGAATTCCGACATTCTCGATTTGCGACCTTTCGGGCGTCGTGAAAGCGAAGTGCTGCTGGCGCGCGACGTGCTCGATAAACAACTGATCGACGTCGATGGTAAACGAGTAGTTCGCGTCAACGATGTTCAGATTATTGAAGCCGCGGGCGATTGGCGTGTGACTGGCGCCGACGTCAGTCTGCAAGGACTCTGGCGGCGTCTCGCACCCGCCGGTTTCGCCGGCAGCAGAAGACCAGTTGAAGTTCTCGACTGGGCCGACGTCGGCTATCTCGCCACTGACGCAGCCACGGTTCAGTTGAAATCATCAAGCGACAAGCTCGCGCGCTTGCATCCTGTGGAGATCGCGCGTCTCGCCGAAGCGCTCTCCTACCATCACGGCTCCGAAGTCGTCGAGGCACTCGACGATGAGACTGCGGCCGAGACACTCGAAGAAATGCCCGCCGAGAGCCAGGCACGCATCCTCAGCGACATGGATCAGGAACGCGCCGCCGACATTCTCGAATGGATGTCGCCGGACGAAGCCGCGGACGTGCTCGGCGATCTACCCGAAGAGAAGGCCGAAGAACTGCTCGGTTTGATGGAGCACGACGAACAGGCTGACGTCGTCGAGTTGCTTCCTTATGAAGACGACACTGCGGGCGGATTGATGACCACTGAGTTTGTCACTCTGCCGCGCGCGCTCACCGTCGGCGAAGCCCTCGCGCGACTCCGTGAGATGGCTGAAACGCCAAACATGATCTACTACCTCTACGTGGTGGAGACGGAAGATTCATGGAAACTGCTCGGCGTGATTGCACTGCGAAGTTTGATCCTCGCCGATCCGTCAATGCCACTCGAACATGTGATGCGCACCGAGTTTCAGCGGGCCGATCCGGAGGAGTCCGCAAAAGAGGTGGCACAAAGGATCGCGGAATACAATCTTCTGGCGCTTCCCGTGATCGACGAGTCAGGAGATATACTCGGCATTATCACGGTCGACGACGCGATGGAGATTCTTTTACCGAAAGACTGGCGCCAACGCTTGCCACGTCTGTTTGGGTAGGAAGTATATTAACCACGGATTTGACGAATAAAATCTGCTGATAAATCCGTGAAATCCGTGGCTAAGAAATTCTGGTAAACATGAAAGACGGTGACCAAAGTGGCAGAACCGCGAGCAGCAGTTCGAGCTGCCGGACGTCGCTTAATGCGGCGTGGCGCTCAAGGTGTGCGACGCACCGTCGCGCGCCGGAAACGCCTGCTCGCCTACATCGCCATCCTTGGCCCCGGCATGATCACTGCCAACGCCGGCAATGACGCCGGCGGCATCGCGACGTTTGCGTCGGTCGGTGCAGACTTTGGTTATTCCCTCCTCTGGATTCTCATTCCCATCACGATCAGTTTAGGTATCGTCCAGGAGATGTGCGCACGCATGGGCGCAGTCACCGGCAAAGGCTTGGCGGACCTTATTCGCGAACGCTTCGGAGTTCGCTGGACCGCCTTCATTATGCTCGCGTTGTTAATCGCAAATGCGGGTGTGACCGTTTCCGAGTTTGTCGGCATTGCCGCAGCGTCAGAGCTCTTCGGCGTTTCCCATTATGTTTCCGTGCCGCTGGCGGCCATCGTCATATGGTTTCTCGTCGTGAAAGGTTCATACAAAAAAGTCGAACGAGTCTTCTTATTAATGTCGCTCGTCTTCCTCGGCTACATCGTCTCCGCATTTCTTGCGCGACCTGACTGGAGCTCAATCGCAGTTGGTTTGGTGCGTCCGGAGTTCAAGCTCGAACACGCGTTTCTCTTCACGTTCGTGGCCGTCATCGGAACTACGATTTCGCCGTACATGCAGGTCTACGTCCAATCTTCAGTAGTGGAAAAGGGAGTTACTCCTGACGATTACTCGAAGACCAAACTCGACGTGTGGGTCGGAACAATCTTCGCTATTCTGATCGTCTTTTTCATCGTCGTCTCCACTGCGGCCACGCTGCACAAATCCGGCATCCAGATAACATCAGCTGCAGACGCCGCCCACGCCCTGCGACCACTCGCTGGACGATATGCACAAACGCTGTTTGGCCTGGGACTATTCGGCGCTTCAATGCTGGCCGCCGGCGTGTTGCCGCTGGCAACCGCCTATTCGATCAGCGAAGCACTCGGATTTGAGAAGGGCGTATCGAGAAGTTTTCGAGAGGCACCGATATTCCTCGGCATCTTTACTTTTCTCGTTGCTGTCGGCGCGGCCATCGCGATCGTTCCGAACCTGCCGCTGATCCGCGTGCTGCTGGTCACACAGGTGATTAATGGATTGTTGCTGCCGATAGTCTTGTTCGCGGTGTTACGTCTGGTGAACGATCGTGAGGTGATGGGCCGGTACGTGAATGGTCCAATCTACAATTTTGCGGCCTGGCTGACCGCGATTGTCGTCACCGTCCTGTCGCTCCTTTATATACTGCTCACTCTGTTCCCTACAATATTTGGCCACAGATAAGACCGAATCTGTGATAAAACGTGCCTCGAAAAATCGTGAGTCGACCCCGTTTCACTAACCGCATAGCGCTCCTCCTGTTCGCGTCGGCAATCGCGTTGCTGGCCACCTATCTGTTTTGGTCTTTCTCAGATGACGTCAAAACGCTGCTCGAGCACCGGATGGGCAACAGCCCATCTCCGTCGGCTGAAACGATAGTCAATGCAATCAAGCTGCTTCTGGTCGGGATTGTCGGCTACTTCTTTGTCCGCGCACTCAACGCACTCGTCTTTGGTCTCGCGTTCTGGCTCAAGAAGATCGATGCGCCCACGCTCATCAGAAACATCTTCACGATCGTCGCTTTTACCGTCTTCTTTCTGATTGCTTTCACGTTCCTCTTTCCGGACGTAAATCTCGGCGCACTCTTCACCACGTCTGCGATATTCGGCGTCATCCTCGGTCTTGCGCTACAGGACACTCTCGGCAATTTCTTTGCGGGAATCTCGCTCCAGGCAGATCGGCCGTTTCAGGTGGGCGACGTGATTACAGTGGGCGCGCAGAGGCACACGGGCGTGGTCGAAGAGATAAGCTGGCGTGCCATCAAGATCAGGACTTTTACGAATCACGTGGTCCTGATTGCCAACAGCAACGCCGCCAAGGAGCCGATTGAAGTCTGCCCGCGCGATAACCTCAACGCGCGTCTCGTCTTCTTCAACACGCTCTACACCGACTCGCCTGCGAAGACGATCCACGTGGTGCGTGAAGCAGTCCGTGAAGCGGATAACGTTTCGGAGAAAGTCGCGCCGATCGTCCGAATCAGGAATCTTGGGGAGGATGGCGTCGATTACGAAGTGAAGTACTGGCTGGTTGATTATGCCAAGTACAACGACACGGATGCCCTGATCCGGCAGCGAATCTGGTACGCCTTCCGCCGCGCCGGGCTAAATTTCGCTTTCCCAACACGCACGTTGTACGTCGAGCGCACCAAGCGCTCCGAGTTACGCGACGGCGACGGTGGCGCGATTGCCGAGAGACTCTCGGCGGTCGATATTTTCGCGCCGTTATCGGCAGACGAAACGACGATGCTGGCTCAGGCCGCGGTCAGGCACGTATTTGCACCGGGCGAGTTGGTCATCAGAGCGGGCGATCCGGGCTCGTCGATGTTTGTGGTTCACAATGGGCGAGTCAGCGTTCAGATCACAGAAAACGGCCGCCCGAGAAATATCGCCAACCTCAACGAAGGCGATTTCTTCGGTGAGATGGCTCTCTTCACGGGTGAACCGCGTACGGCGAACGTCGTCGCTCTCGAAGAAACCGAAGTCCTTGAAATCGGCCACGCCGCGATGAAGCGAGTCTTCGACACCAACCCGGACCTGGTTGAATCCCTCAGCTTCATAATGGCCGAACGTCGCCAGGGTCTCGCTTCTCAAGCTGACCTCGAGGCCGCCAACACAAACTCCTCCGCCGGCATTCTGTCCTCTATTAAGAGATTCTTCGGCCTATAGCCACGGCCACAAAAGGCACAAAACCACAAAAGGCACAAAACGAACCTCTAAGTAAAATGCACTCCTTTTGTGCTTTTTGTGGTTTTTGTGCTTTATGTGGCCGTGGTTGACAAAGAGAGACTCAATCTTTATTATGGTCGCACGCTCAGCTAGGATTTACCGAGCTAACAAGGAATATTAAGAGGAGAAAGACCATGACGATTGTTCGCTACGATCCATTCCGTGACCTGCGGACTCTGCAGGAAGAAGTAAACCGCCTGTTCTCGACCAACCTGACCAGAGCCTTCGGCGACGAAGGTATTGGCCGAGGCGCATGGGCGCCCAGCGTGGATATTTACGAGAACAAGGACCAGATCGTCCTCGAGGCCGAGCTGCCCGGAATGAAACAGGAAGACTTCGATCTCTCGATCGAGAACAATGTCATAACCCTCCGCGGTGAGCGAAAATTTGAAAAGACGGAAGAGACGGATAACTACCATCGCGTTGAGCGTTCGTATGGTTCCTTCACCCGTTCTTTCACTTTGCCGCAGTCAGTTTCCGCAGAGGGAGCAAGCGCTGAATACAACAACGGTGTGTTGCGAGTGACATTGCCGAAACGAGAAGAGACCAAATCTCGTCGCATTCAGGTGACCGGTACGAACACCGCCACCACGATCGACACAACTGCCGAAACAGGAAAAGCGAAGGAAGCCACTGGCGGGCGCTAATACAGCTTTGATGGATCGGTAAACACGAGCGGGCTCGTCGTAGTTTGGGATACGAATATCGAGCCCGTTCGATTTATTTTTGAGTTATCACCATGCGTTTAGATAAGTTCACATTAAGAGGCCAGGAAGCGATTCAGTCCGCGATTGAACTGGCGGAGAAAAATCAACACCAACAGGTTGAGCCGGAGCACTTGCTCGTCGCGATGCTCGAGCAGCCGGAAGGGATCGTTAGACCAATTCTCGGCAAGCTTGGCGCGAACGTCGCCGTCATCCTTAACGATACACAGGCGGCGGTGGCGCGCTTTCCACGAGTTCAGGGCGGCCAGCAATATTTCAGCACGCGTACCACGCAGATATTCACCGCGTCGCAAACTCAGGCAGACAAGATGCAGGACGAGTTTATCTCGACCGAACACCTGTTGCTTGCCATTGCCGATGAGAAAGACGGCGACGCCGGAAAGATTCTGCGCCAGCACGGAGTCAACCGTGACGATCTGTTCAAAGTCATCGAACAGATGCGAGGCGGCGCGCGCATCACCGATCAAAACGCCGAACAAAACTACCAGGCGCTTTCGAAGTACGCGCGCGATCTAACGGAACAGGCGCGCAAAGGAAAATTGGATCCGGTTATCGGCCGTGACGATGAGATTCGGCGAACGATTCAAGTACTCTCACGCCGAACAAAGAACAATCCCGTATTAATCGGCGAACCCGGTGTCGGTAAGACGGCCATCGTCGAGGGCCTGGCCCAACGAATCGTTTCCGGTGACGTGCCCGAGACGCTGCGCAACAAGCGACTCGTCGCGCTCGATCTCGGCGCGATGCTCGCGGGCGCGAAGTACCGCGGGGAATTTGAAGATCGACTCAAATCGGTTTTGAAAGAGATTGAGAACGCGCAGGGTCAAATCATTCTCTTCATTGACGAGCTGCATACACTCGTCGGCGCCGGCGCTGCCGAAGGCGCCATTGATGCGTCGAACATGTTGAAGCCGGCGTTGGCTCGCGGCGAACTTCGCTGTGTGGGCGCAACGACGCTCAACGAATACAAGAAACACATCGAGAAAGACGCGGCTCTCGAACGTCGCTTCCAGCAGGTCTACGTTGGCGAACCGTCGGTGGAAGACACGATCGCGATCCTGCGTGGCTTGAAAGAGCGTTACGAAGTGCATCACGGCGTTCGCATTAAGGATTCGGCAATCGTCGCTGCTGCCACACTTTCAAATCGTTACATTACCGATCGTTTTCTGCCTGACAAGGCAATCGACCTGATCGACGAAGCGGCTTCGCGGCTGCGAATCGAGATCGATTCCCTGCCCCAGGAGATCGATCAGTTGGAACGCGAGATCATGCAGCTCGAGATCGAGCGACAGGCGTTGCAAAGAGAGGAAGACGACAGGTCGAAAGCACGCTTGAAAGAGATCGATCAACGCATCGCGAACCTGAAGGAAACGTCCGCCGGCATGAAGGCGAAGTGGCAGTCTGAAAAGGAAGCCATCGACCACATTCGCACTGCGAAAGCCGAGCTCGAGCAGCTTCGCTTCCAGCTAGACCAGGCGCGTAACGCCGGCGAGCTGGGACGCGCTTCGGAAATTCAGTACGGCAAGATTCCTGCTCTCGAACAGAAACTCAAAGTCGAGCAGGACAAGCTCAGCAACTTTCAACAGGACGGCGTGATGTTGAAAGAGGAGGTTGACGAAGAGGACGTCGCCACGATTGTCGCCAAGTGGACCGGCATTCCGGTTTCGCGAATGCTCGAAGGCGAAATGCAGAAGCTGGTGACGATGGAAAACCGGCTGGGCAATCGCGTTATCGGTCAGGAAGAGGCGCTGGCCGCGGTTTCAAATGCAGTCAGACGCGCACGCGCCGGACTTCAGGATCCGAATCGTCCGATCGGCTCGTTTATCTTTCTTGGACCAACTGGCGTCGGTAAAACCGAGACTGCTCGTGCGCTCGCGGAGTTTTTGTTTGACGACGAGCGCGCGATGATACGGCTCGACATGTCCGAGTACATGGAGAAGCACGCAGTCGCGCGAATGATCGGAGCTCCGCCGGGATACGTCGGCTACGAGGAGGGTGGACAGCTTACGGAAGCAGTGCGCCGGCGCCCGTATTCAGTGATTCTCTTCGACGAGATCGAGAAAGCGCACTCGGATGTTTTCAACGTGCTGCTTCAGATACTCGACGACGGCAGGCTGACGGATTCAAAAGGTCGCACAGTCGATTTCAAGAACACTGTGTTGATTATGACTTCGAACCTCGGCTCGCGTGAGATTCAGGCGGCTGAAGGTGACGAAAAGCAGGTTCGTGAAGCGGTGCTGCAGGAGTTGCGGCTGCACTTCAAACCGGAGTTTCTGAATCGCATCGACGACATCGTGGTCTTTCATCAACTCTCGCGCGACCAGATCGGGAAGATCATCGACGTGCAACTGGAGCGACTGATAGCGATGCTGAACGAGCGCAACGTCAAGCTCGTGCTCGAACCTTCGGCGAGAGAGCTCCTGATGCGAGAAGGATACGATCCGACTTATGGTGCACGACCGTTGAAGCGTGCGATCCAGTCGTTGATTCAGAATCCGCTCGCGGTAAAACTGCTGCAGGGCGAGATTCAGCCGGGCCAAACTGTGCACGTCATGGCCAACGGCGACGCGATGGAGTTTAAAACTGGTGCGGCATTTGCGACCGCATAATTGGAGATTGAGAGATGTCACAACAGTGGAACCCCTTGCAGGATCTGATGGTCCTGCAAGATCGAATGAACAGGCTCTTTGAAGACGCCACGCAACGGCGCAACCAGACTGAAGCTGCGGGCGATGAGTTTGAGCGCGCCGATTGGACTCCGGCCGCGGATATTTATGAAACAGAGTCAGCGTATCTGATCGCGATGGATCTCCCCGGAATCGATCGCAACGCGCTGGAGATCGACATTGACGAAAACCGTTTGGTAGTGAGAGGAACGCGCGCAACCAGCGAGTCAAAGCAGCATCGAACTGAAAGACCGAGAGGAAAGTTTCTGCGCACTTTCAGTGTTCCGGCGTCGGTCGATCAAAGCAAGATCGCGGCGGAATACAAAGACGGCGTCTTGCAGATTCAACTTCCGAAACGCGGCGAGCAAAAGACAAAGAAGATCGATATCAAGATTCGGTAACGCGGATGAACACGGATTGGGGACGGATTATGGAACGAGATGCAAATGAGCTGAGGGTGACGGATCGTCGTCGGGTTTATCTCGACGATGAAGGGACGGAGCAAGTAAAGGCTGGGGCGGAAGAACCAAACCTGAAGCCGAAGTATGTTGAGGAGCTCGAGGCGCGGACGAAGGCGGCTGAAAACAAGGTTCAGGAAGTCCAGGCACGTTTTGAACAACTACGTCAGCAACTGCAACGCGAGACTGACGAAACACGCCAGCGTTTGAATCGTTCCGCCGACGAGCGAGCCGCAGGTGAGAAGGCGAAGTTCATTTCATCGTTACTGCCAGCGTTGGACAATTTGAACCGCGCAATTGAAGCGGAGAACGCGCCGCGCGAAACGATTCTGGATGGGATCCGCAGCATTGCCACGAGTATTCAAGCCGCGTTGACCAATGCCGGTGTCGAACCGATCTCGTCTGTTGGTGAAGACTTCGATCCGGAATTGCATGAAGCCGTTGACACACAAGAAACAGGCCGAGAGATGGACGGAAAAGTGATTGCGGAATATAGTCGCGGTTTCCGAATGGGAGATCGTCTGCTGCGTCCAGCGCGTGTGAAAGTCGGTCGCGCCGCAGGGCAGGCAAAACAAGAATCTGTGTAATCTGTGGACTAAGGAGAACGAGAGTGCCGGCAAAAGAGTTGAAGTTTAGAGAAGAAGCGCGGAATGCGATGCTTCAGGGTGTGGATGTTCTGGCGAATGCAGTGCGCGTGACGTTAGGACCAAAGGGCCGCAACGTTGTTCTGGGAAAGAAGTTTGGCTCGCCCGTAATCACTAAAGACGGTGTCACCGTCGCCAAAGAGATCGAGCTCAAGAACAAGTATCAAAACATGGGCGCGCAGATGGTCCGTGAAGTGGCCGTCAAGACTAACGACAAAGCCGGCGATGGCACGACCACCGCAACCGTTTTGGCCCAGGCTATTTTTCGCGAAGGCGTAAAGAACGTCACGGCCGGCGCTAATCCGATGGCTCTTCAGCGCGGTATTCAGATCGCGACCGAAAAAGTTGTCGCCGAGCTCGAACGCATGTCAAAGAAGATCAAGAGCAAGGAAGAGCTGACTAACGTTGCCACAGTTTCCGCGAACAACGATCGCGAAATCGGACAGCTCATTTCCGAAGCGATGGATCGCGTTGGACAAGACGGCGTTGTCACGGTTGAAGAATCGAAGACTCTGCAAACTGAGCTCGAAATCGTCGAAGGCATGCAATTCGATCGTGGTTACTCGTCGCCGTACTTTGTGACGAACCCGGATCGCATGGAAGCGATTCTCGAGGAGCCGTTCATCCTGCTCTACGAGAAAAAGATTTCCGCGATGCGCGATCTGCTGCCGCTGCTCGAACAAACTGCGGGAGCCGGACGTGCATTACTGATCATCGCCGAAGACATCGAAGGCGATGCAATGGCGACGCTCGTAGTAAATCGTCTGCGTGGAACTATCAAAGTCTGCGCCGTGAAAGCACCGGCGTTTGGCGATCGTCGTAAGGCGATCCTCGAAGACCTTGCGATCCTGACCGGTGGACAAGTCATCTCCGAAGATCTCGGCATCAAGCTGGACAGCGTCCAACTCGGAGATCTGGGAACTGCAAAACGAGTCATCGTCGACAAAGAGAACACGACGATTGTCGAAGGTGGCGGCGACAGCAAAGCCATTCAGGGTCGAGTTGCTACGATCCGTAAGCAAATAGAAGAATCAACGTCAGACTATGATCGCGAGAAACTTCAGGAACGACTGGCGAAACTCGCGGGCGGCGTGGCGGTCGTCAGAGTCGGCGCGCCGACTGAAACGGCGATGAAAGAAGTGAAGATGCGTGTTGAAGACGCGTTGAATGCGACGAGGGCTGCCGCGCAGGAAGGAATCGTCGTCGGAGGCGGAGTCGCACTCCTGCGAGCGTCGAAAGTTCTCGACAATCACGCCGAGGACGATCCCGACGTTCGCACGGGCATAAATATCGTTCGCCGAGCGTTGCAGGAACCGCTTCGTCGTATTGCTGAGAACGCGGGCACTGAAGGCGCGGTCGTTGTTGGAGAAGTGGAGCAGTTAAAGGGGAGCAAAGGATTCAATGCGGTCACCGGCGATTACGAAGATCTATCCGCCGCCGGAATCATCGATCCGACGAAAGTGGTGCGCACAGCGTTGCAAAACGCCGCGTCCATCTCAGGATTGCTGTTGACGACTGAAGCCGCGGTCACTGACCTGCCCGAACCACCGAAGAAGTCGGGTCCGCCAATGCCGGGTGGCGACGACTACGATTATTAATGACAAAAACGCACAAAAACCTGACAGACTCGTTCTTAATTTTAGGTCTTTGTGCAGTTTTGCGGCAGGAAATTTGCAGGAGACGCGTTGCCGGCGATAGTTATTGCATTGAAACGCAACGGCGCTTATTCTGACAACATCCAAGTGCAGCAACTTGGATTGACACGAGTTGTTTGAAAGTCGAGAGAATCGTCGTGCTGAAATGCTGATCAGATCGAGCCCGACGGTCGTAAAAGAAATATGGTTGATTTAGGTTCATATAAAGACAAGTTTGGCGATAGCGGCCAGCGCATTCTTGAGCATGCGTTGAATGAATCGCGTCGTCGCGACCAAAATTTTGTATCCGTAGAGCACATCTTGCAGGCTTTGACTATGGAAGAGCCTGATATGTTCAACTCTGCGATGCGGGAGTTATCGCTTGATCCTGTGGTGGTCAAAATGGCGATTGAAAAACGCCTGAGCCACAGCCGGCAGCAACACGTCGGCAAAGGATTTCGCATCGGGCCTGACACGACTGACCTTTTCAAACGGGCCATGGAGCGAGCCAGAACACAGGGTCGCAAAACAATTGAAGCAACTGACATTTTTGAAGCTCTAAGCAACAGTAACGATAGTCTGTTTATTGATGTCTTGAGAAATATGGGCGCCAGCCCTGAAGCGGTCCAGGAAAATGTGCGAGCACAGGTGGCAAAACGAGAACAGGAAGAAGAACAGAATCGGAAGAAGTTTGAGCTTCCTCCTTATCTGAAGCACTTCGGCGTTTCACTCAACCGGCTTGCTCGTGCGGACAAGATTCCGCCCACCATCGGACGCGAAAAAGAAATCCAACAAATCATCGAGATCCTCTGCCATCGTGAACGGGCCAATTCACCGATGCTCGTTGGCGAACCTGGTGTCGGTAAAACTGCCGTCATCGAAGGTCTGGCACGACTGGTCGAGTTGGAACCAGAGAAGGTTCCGGCACGTCTGCGTGGATCGCACATCGTGCAACTGCAAATGGGCGGCATCGTTGCCGGCACAATGTTGCGCGGCATGTTTGAGGAACGAATCAAGGGAATCATCGACGAAGTCAAAGAACGTGACAACCTGATCCTCTTCATCGACGAAGCGCACACCATCATCGGCGCCGGCGCGGCACTCGGCACATCGTCTGACGCCGCTAATATGTTCAAATCGGCGCTCGCGCGTGGTGAGATGCGGATCATCGGCGCCACTACTCTTTCGGAATACAAGGAGTACATCGCCGACGACGAAGCACTCGCACGTCGTTTCCGGATGGTGAAAGTCGTCGAACCCACGATCACCGAGACGAGAGAGATCCTGCTCGGACTTCGTCCCCGACTCGAGAAAAATTATTCTGTAAAGATTTCGGACGCTGCTATCAACACTGCTTTGGAGATGGCGCCGAAATACATTCGCAATCTGCACCTGCCGGATAAAGCGATCGGTTGGCTCGACACTGCGGCGGTAAAGGTTGAAATCAACGAACCGCAGAAGATGGTGGTCGGGCCCGAACACGTCATCGAAGTGATCTCGCAGGAGTCGCGCATTCCGCGCGACATGATCTTCCGCGACACGAGCGATCGTTTTGCGATGACGGAAGCAATGTTGAGCCGTCGGGTCATCGGTCAGAAGGAAGCGATCAAAGCGGTGGCGCAACGACTGCGACTCAACAAAGGTCCTTTGAAAGAGTCGCATTACAAGCCTGACGGCGTGTTGCTGTTCCTTGGTCCGACGGGCGTCGGCAAGACTGAGCTCGCGAAAGCTGTTGCCGAGTTCATGTTTGGTGACGAAGAGAAGATGGTTCGCATCGACATGTCGGAGTACAGCGACGGCACTGTAAGTATTGAGAAACTGATCGGTATGCCGCGCGGCATCGTTGGTTCTGAAAGAGGTGGCATTCTCACCGAGCAGCTACGCGAGAATCCGTACACGGTGTTGCTGCTGGATGAAGTCGAGAAGGCTTCGCCTTACTTGATGAACCTCTTCCTCCAGGCTTTCGACGAGGGTTGGTTAACGGATGGACGCGGCAAGAAGGTTTATCTCTCTGACGCGATCATCATCATGACTTCGAATCTCGGTTCGGAGAGCTTTAAGAAGTATGAGAAGCCGCTGGGATTTGGCACCAAGACGGCGTCTGATTTCCGCGCCGTGAAGAATGAAGTGATGAAGGCTTCGGAGCAACGGTTCTCACCGGAGTTTCGTAACCGTATCGATGAGATCGTCGTGTTCTCGCCTTTGACGATGGATGAAGTTCGCCAAATCGCGAGACTGTATCTGGAAAAACTCCGACGGCAGATGGAACGACAAGGTAAGTCGGTTGACGTTACTGAAGCCGCGGTTAATCAGTTGACTGAGAGCGGTTACAACACGGCTTACGGCGCACGCTTCCTGAAACGGCACATCGACGAGAAGGTAAAACTTCCGATCACCGGTTTGTGGAAGACGGCGTCGAGCTTCAAAGTCGATGTTGAGGACGGCGAAGTTACGGTAAAACCTACCGACGGATATAAACCCGAGTTCAACTAAAATTCGCGTTAAATGATCCTCCTGTTAATCTTATCGCTGCTAGTGGCGCAAACACCTGCGCCACCGGCAACATCAGTTGACGAGAAGTCACAGCAAATAATCGATCACGCTATCGAAGTGTTGGGCGGTCAGAAGTATCTGGGTGTCCAGACAGTCATCGGCAAAGGTTTCTACACGACCTTTAAGGATGGCATGTCGCAGCTTCCCGCGCGGTTTCTCGATTACATTTCTTATCCAGATAGCGAACGTACCGAGTTTACCGGCGCCGGTATCAAGACGATTCAAACAAACTTCGGCAACACCGGTTGGACGTTCGACGGCGCCGTGAAGAAGATCTCGGATCAGTCTCCAGCCCAGGTCGCGGACTTCAAACAAGCGATAAAGACGAGTCTCGAATATCTGCTGAAGGGTTACTGGAAAAAAGAAGGCGGGAAGATCACTTACGTGGGCCGTCGCGAAGCCGGACTCGCCAAGCGCAACGAGACGATTCGCCTAACCTATCCGGACGGTTGGTGGATCGAGTATGAGTTTGGCGCGAAGGATTATCTGCCGGCCAAGATCATTTACAAACGACAGCGCAAAGATATGGACTCGGGAGATATGGTCGAAGTGACCGAAGAAGATCAACTCTTAAAGTTCATTACGATTGATGGCGTGACCGCACCGTGGGTCGTCGATCACTTCGTCAACGCCAAGCAAACCTCGCGGATCAACTACGAATCAGTCCAATACAATCAAAGATTCCCAGAAAACATCTTCGCTAAACCCGCCGACATCAAAGCAATCAAATAAATCCGCGCTCTTGATCCCTGTAATCTGTGGTTTAAATAGCTAAGCCACCATCAACCTGAATCACCTGTCCAGTGATATAGCGAGCATCATCCGACAGCAGAAACGCTGCGATCCGCGCTACCTCATCAGGCTCGGCAAACCGTCCCAGCGGAATTTGCGCGCGAATCTTTTCCTGATAAGTCTCATCTAGCTTACCGGCCATCTCCGTCGCGACCATACCGAGCGCGAGAGCGTTAACGGTGACTTTCCGCGACGCGACTTCCTTCGCTAACGCTTTCGTCAGACCAACCATCCCGGCTTTCGATGCTGAATAGTTCGACTGCCCAGGCATTCCGACCTCGCCGCTAATCGACGAAATATTCAGAATGGATCCGCCGCCTTCCTGCCGCAACATGCTCCGCAAAGCAGCCTTGGCAAAGTTCCAGGCGCCTTTCAAGTTCGTATCGATCACCTCATCCCAATCGTCTTCCTTCATCCGCAGAATGAGATTGTCGCGTGTCACGCCGGCGTTGTTGACGAGAAAATCAATGCGTCCAAATGCGTCCTTGACCTGTTGGACCATCGCGGCCGCGGCTTCCGTGTTACCGACGTCACATTGCACTGCCAAACTGCGAACCCCGAGTGCCTCGAGTTCAGCTTTCAAACTCTCCGCCGCCTCGGCGCTCTTCGCGTAATTGAAAGCAACGTCAGCTCCACGTCTCGCGAGTTCGAGGGCAATCGCTCGTCCGATGCCGCGCGTTCCTCCGGTAACGATCGCCGCGCGACCAGCAAATGGTTTTTGATCCGACATAACAAGTCTAATAACACAAAAAAGCACACAAGCACAAAAGTGCTTTATGTGCCTTTTTGTGGCCCTGTTCTAGAGCGACTTTAGATATTCAACCAGGTCGGCCTTCTGTTGTTCGGTCAGATTAGTGCCGAGAAAAGTGTTGTAGTGATCGACCACATCGCGCAGCGTGCCGAATCGTCCATCGTGATAGAACCCGCCTTTCTGGTGTGTCCAGAGTCCTTTCAACGGCGCAGTTCGATAACGCTCGTCGGGCGAACGCTTGGCCTGAAAGTCGTCGATGCCGATCTCTGCCGGTGTGTGCATGTTCCAACCCGGCTCGGTGTAAATCGGCGGCACGTGACACGTCGAGCACTTCGCCTGGTTATTGAACACAACAGCGCCGCGCGCCGCAGCCACCGGATCGAAACTTCCTGCAGGCGCAGCCGGCGCCGGAATCGCGAGTTGATAGAACTGTAACGCCGGAAGTTTTGCAGTGATCAGATCGGGATTGCTACGGACGTTGCCGAAACCTGCACGCGCCGCAATCGGAAACTTGACCGGATCGTTCAGACGCGGATCGTAAAACGTTCCCTGCCCGTGCATCTCGAGATTCGCGACGAACGCATTCCAATGCGTCACGGAGCCCCACCCGGTCCACGTGTGAAGATTCACGCCCACCAAGCCGAAGGCCGGCGGCAGCAACGTCGCTGCCGACTTGCCATCAGGCCTGAACGCCTTGCCGTCAAGAAACAACTCGGCGTCGAACTTGCCCGGCCCCCAACTCTGCAAGACCATTCGCACGGTCGCTTCGTCAACGCCGAGTAGTTGTGCAACCGGTTGCAGATTGGGACTCAACGCTGCGATCGCGCCGACGTTGAGATCGCGATTGGCCCAGCCGTCGAGACGTTGACCAATGCCGGGCGCGAACGAATCGTCGACTGTCGAGTGACAAAGCGCGCAAGTGATACCGACAGATTTGAGACTGCCATCAACGTTGAAGCTGCCTTTCACGCCGACGACCGCATTGAGCTTGAGTAGCGCGAGTGTCGTGGCCGGGTCGTCGAGATTTACGCGACCATGCTTCAACTGTGAAACCAGCGATCCGGGCAGCGCATCTGTGTCAACCTTCAGTCCGACTGCGAGCGCCGTCTTCGGACTCACACCTGGACCAACACCGCCGAGATTCGCCCCCGCGATCGCACGATGAAGTTGGAGGGCATCACTCCAGAAAGCTTCGTCGCCGAAAGTGTCGAAGCGGAAAGTCTGTTTCCCTTCCGCGAGCATCCGCTCTGCGTTCGAGTCTGTCCGCCGTTCGCTTTCAGTCGATTTGCCACGATTCTGATCTTCCGGCCAGTTCGCGTCGCTGCGCCGGTCCATCACAACCGTGATGGCGACGGCCAGCAGCAATAACGATAGTTTTGTAAGTCGGTTTGTGTTCATCATCTCTCCCTCCTTGCGTTAAGTCTTCTCCAAGATGCGAGAGATCTCGTTAGCTTCTGTCATGTTCCTGACCATCCTGCTGACTTAGCCGCGCTAATGCGAGGGCGCTGAGTGCGAGACCAAAATCTCTGAGCGCCACATCGAAATAGCCGGGGATCATGAGGAGGTTGGCGACGATCAACAGCAACCACGCTGAGACGACGTAAGCGAAGATACGCGGCTTGAATGCGACCCCGAGTCCGGCCACGATTTCGATCACGCCGACCGCGAGCATCAGTTCGTGTCCGTGACCGCCGGTCATGTTGTTGACGAACGCCGGCAGGTACTGATCCCAGTTCACCAGCAGGTGAAAGAACTTATCGAGTCCGGCCACGATTGGCGCGACCGTGAAGCCGGTGCGCAAGATCAGAAATGCCTGGTAGGCGGGATTCGATACGGTTTGAGTTTCGATGGAAGCTATTCCCATTGAACTATTAATTGCCTGTGCCATAGTCCTTGTCTCCTAACTTAAATTTCGCTTTGAACCCTGTGAGATCTATTAAAATACTCTCCTTGTCTAATAAGTCAAGGACTTAATTGACTTTTTGTGTTTTCTTCAAAAACAGGCTAGAATCACCACCTGGAGGGGTTGAGCAATGGAGACGATCACGTTCGACAAGCGGTTTTTCGAGAGTACGCGCGGTCAAATTGTGACTCTTCTGCGCGCTGCGCCGTGCACAGTTGACGAGTTGGCGGTGAAGCTCAGCCTCACTGATAACGCTGTTCGTGCGCATCTCGCGACGCTCGAGCGTGATGGACTCGTGCGCCAGAGTGGTCTTCGGCGCGGTCCGCGGAAGCCGCACTTCACTTACGTCCTCACTGACGAAGCAGACAAACTATTTCCCAAAGCCTACGATGCGCTGCTCAATCAACTGATCGCGGTACTGAAAACTCGTCTGAGTCCGCCGGAGATTGAGTCGACGCTTCGTGAAGTGGGGCGCGCAATGGCAGCCACCGCGCCGGCAGGAAACAGTACCACTCTCGAGAACCGCGTGCGGACCGCGTTGAAAGTATTGGAGGCGATCGGAGGCTCCGTTGAGGTCGTGAAGGATGGAGACAAATTCGTGATCGAAGCTAACGGGTGTCCTTTGGCAGCAGCAGTAACGGTCCATCCGGAGGTCTGTCGTCTTGCAGAATCGCTCATCCAGGAAATTGTCAAAACTCCGGTCCACGAACAATGTGATCGTAGCGGCCGCCCCAAATGCCGCTTTGAAATTAGCCACAAAGAGGCACAAGAATAGCCACAAAAGGCACATAAAGCACAAAAGGCACAAAACGAAATCGGAATACACAGCAACCTTTTGTGCTTTTTGTGCCTTTTGTGCCTTTTTGTGGCAAACTTTTCCAAATGCTGGATCTTAATTACGTCAGAGAAAATATCGATAAGGTGCGCGCGGCGCTCGATGCGCGGCGCGCAGACACAACAGCGCTCGATGATTTCACGCGCGCCGATGAAGAACGACGACGCGTTATCAGCGAGTCGGACCAACTGAACGCCGAACGCAATGCGTCGAGTCGAGAGATCGGCGCGTTGATGAAAGAAGGCAAGAAGGACGAAGCAGAAGCGCGACGCGCTGAAGTCGGCCGTCTGAAGGATCGAATAGCAGAACTCGATCAATTGCGCGCGCAGACCGAGACGCGCATGCACGATCTGCTCTCGACGCTTCCCAACATCCCGCACGAATCAGTGCCGGTCGGCTCAGATGAATCGGCGAATATCGAAGTACGTCGCTGGGGCACCGTCCCGCAGTTTAGTTTCGAACCGAAGGATCACGTCGATCTGGGCACGTCACTCGGCATACTCGATCTCGAGCGCGCCACGAAGATCGCTGCGGCACGTTTCGCGATCCTGAACGGCGCCGGCGCACACCTCGAACGAGCCTTGATCAATTTCATGATCGACGTGCAGACGCGCGAGCACGGTTATCTCGAAACGCTGCCGCCGTTCATCGTTAATCGTGCGTCGCTTTTCGGCACTGGGCAGTTGCCAAAGTTTGAGACTGATCTTTTCAAACTCGAAGATCCGCGCGAGCTCTATCTCGTGCCGACGGCCGAAGTGCCGGTAACGAACTATCACCGCGAAGAAATACTCGATGCCTCGGACTTGCCGTTGCGATGGGCCGCGTACACGCCGTGTTTTCGTTCCGAGGCGGGAAGCTACGGTCGCGACACGCGCGGAGTGATCAGGCAACACCAGTTTGAGAAAGTCGAGCTGGTGAAATACTCGTTGCCGGAAAATTCTTACGAAGAGCTTGAGGCGCTGACGCGCGATGCAGAGACGATCCTGCAAAAGCTCGGACTGCACTATCGTGTCGTCACACTCGCGACCGGCGATCTCGGCTTTGGATCGGCAAAGACGTACGACATTGAAGTGTGGTTGCCGTCGCAGAATACGTTTCGTGAGATTTCTTCCTGTTCAAACTACGAGGCATTCCAGGCGCGACGCGCGCAGATTCGCTTCCGTCGTGCGGGCGGAGCGAAACCGGAGTTTGTGCACACGCTCAACGGCTCCGGTCTCGCGATCGGACGCACGTGGATTGCTGTCTTGGAGAATTACCAGCAGGAAGATGGATCGGTGATTATTCCCGAGGTGCTGCGACCTTACATGGGGATTGATCGGATCGATTAAAACCATCCACAGATTACACAGATTATCTGCGTAATCTGTGGATGGATTTTTTCTTACTTAATGCGCAGATCGTAAGGCATCAACAGCATCGATTCGCCATTCTTCATCTTGTCCATCAACTGCATGTATCTCAGCGCTCTGCGCGCATCCTCGGGCAGCGCCGCGTAAACGGCGCGCTGCTGTGCGACCTGAGTGTTTGAGTTATCAGTGCCGCCACTCAACAACTCCTGCAGGAACGTAGTCGGATATGGAAGAATTACGCGTTCGACACCCTTGTCCGCGGGAATCTTCGCGAGCTCTTTCGCAACTTCAATCGCCTTATCGAGACCGCCGAAGTCATCGACCAGTCCGTGGTCCTTCGCCTGTGCACCAGTCCACACACGGCCCTGGCCCACCGAATCGATAAACTGCGCGTCTTTGTGACGGCCCGCTGCTACCTTCGGCACGAAATCCTGGTAGTAAGTAGTCTTGATCCAGTCTTCAAACTTGGCTCGCTCTTCGTCAGAAAACTTTTCCGTCTCACGAAACATGCCTGCGGTCTTGCCACGCAGGACGTATTCGTTCGAGATGCCCAGCCAATCGTAAAACCCGCGCATCACGGGCTTGCCCGCAACCACACCAATCGAACCCGTGATCGTCGACGGCTGCGCGATAATCTTCGCCGCACTCGCAGAGATGTAGTAACCACCCGACGCAGCAACGTCGCTCATCGAAACAACCACCGGCTTCTGCTTGTTCGCCGCTTCAACTGCATGCCAGATGACGTCGGACGCGAGACCGGAGCCGCCCGGACTATCGACGCGCAACACGATCGCTTTGAGTGTCTTATCGGCGGCCGCGTCGTTCAGCGCTTTCACAAGCGTGTCTGATCCAATCGACTGTTCGCCTGACGGACTGTTTGCTGAACTGCCGGAACCGATGTCGCCGCTCGCGTAAATCACCGCGATGCGTTCACCCTTGTTCAGACCCAGCGACTCAGGCGACACGTCTCGGTAATCAGCGCCACGAACGGGCACAAACTGATCCGTGTCTTTGTAACCCAGCCGTTTCTTAAACTCCTTTTCGACGTCATCGCGGTAAAGCGCTTCGTCAATCAGACCAGCTTCTTTTGCTTTCGCCGCGCTGTACGGTGCGTTGTCGATCAGCGCTTTTACTTCGTCCGGTGTCTTATGACGCGCCTCTGCGATCTTTGTCACGTAACGACCGTAAAGATCGTCGAGCAACTCGTTAATGTACTGGCGATGAGCTTCGGTCATCTGTTTCTGCGTGAACATATCGCCGGCGCTCTTGTACTTTCCAATCTGGAAAATGTCTGGATAGATGCCGAGCTTGTCGAGCGAGCCGCGGAAGAACATCACGTCGGCGGCAAGCCCGTTGATGAACAACTCACCTGGCGGCGGCACGACGATCTTGTCGCACGCAGTTGCGATGTAATACTCCTTGTTCAGGCCAAACTCGATGTACGCGTAAACTGGTTTGCCGGACGAACGGAAATCGGTGATCGCGTCGCGAAGCTCTTCAGCTTTGCCCCAACCAACACCCGAAAGGTTTATGTCGAGCAGGATGCCTTTGATCCGTGTGTCGACCTTCGCCTTCTTAAACTGCATCACGAGACCGGTCAGCGACTGGTCTGGTCCGCCAAAATATTTCTTAAACGGATCGTCGGGACTGTAATCCGGAAGTGAGCCGGCGACGCGAAGTGTGAGCACGCTGTTATCGCGAATCGGTGGCTCGCTTTTGCGGAACGCGGCCCAGATGAGCGCGACTCCGATGAAAGCCACTAAAACCACGGCTCCCAAAATTCCGACGATGATCAAAATTGCCTTACGTGTTCCTGACATCATTAAATCCTCAGTGTTGTTGGGTTTAGCTATTCATACAATATGTGAGTACGCAGGGGCTGCGGAAAAGGTTTTTGCCGCAGAAATTACGCAGTTTTTACTATCCAGCCGCCGCCGATGACTTCGTCACCGCGGTAAAAGACCGAAGCTTGCCCGGGTGTGATGGCCCGCTGCGGCTCGTCGAAGACGATGCGCGCACGATTGTTCGCGAGTGGAGTGATCGTGGCTGGCGCTGCCGTGTGGCGATAGCGAACTCGCACGTCTGCACGCACTGGCTCTTTCGGATCGTCAAACGCAATCCAGTTGACTTGGGCCACGGTGAACTCGCTGCTCAACAGCTCTTCGGCTGAACCGGCGGTTACACGATTCTTCTCGGCATCGATTGAGATCACGTACAACGCGCGTTCGTTGGCGATACCCATGCCGCGACGCTGTCCAATTGTGTAACGATGAATGCCATCATGCCGGCCGATTACACGCCCATTCGTATCGACGATTTCACCTTCGCCCGGTAAACGCTCAGTCGCATTCTCTGCTTCGAGATATCGATCGATAAAACCGGAGTAATTACCGTCAGGCACAAAACAGATTTCCTGCGATTCCTTCTTCTCGGAAACTCCGTTCAACCCGTGTTGACGTGCGGCGTCGCGCGCTTCGGGTTTCGACATCTCGCCGAGTGGAAACAGTGCGCGCGATAACTGCGGCTGCGTCAGTTCCCAGAGAAAGTACGACTGATCTTTTTGTTGGTTTGTGCCGCGCAGGAGTTTGTAACGATTGGAGGCGGGGTCGAATTCAACGCGCGCGTAATGACCGGTCGCTACTTTTTCACAACCCAAGCTGACGGCGAGCCGGTCGAGTGAAGCAAACTTCAAACGGCTGTTGCACGACACACACGGAATCGGAGTCTCGCCGCTGAGGTAACTCGAAACAAAAGGCTGGATCACGTCGCGCTCGAAGTCGCGTTCGAGATTCAAAACATAAAACGGAAAGCCGAGCTCTTCCGCGACACGCCGCGCGTCGTAAACATCGTCGAGTGAACAACAACGAGACGGCAACGGATCGCCGTTCTCGTCAACATTGATACCTCGTCGCTGATCCCACAACTGCATCGTGAAGCCGACGAGCTCGTGCCCTTGCTCTTTGAGAATTGCCGCGGCCGCGGAGGAATCCACGCCACCACTCATTGCTACTGCGATCTTCATACTGCCAATTACCGAATTTGGTCCCTTTCTACTCGAATGTTAAGATGCCCGTAAATGTCGGAAAGCGCAATCCAAGACTATCGAGTTGCCACTGAACCTTTTTATCTGCCCGTCGGCCGCGAGGTCGAACTGTTCGAAGCTGCTCACTCTGCACGACTTCCAGTGATCCTCAAGGGTCCGACCGGTTGCGGCAAGACACGCTTCGTCGAACACATGGCGTGGCGTCTGGAGCGACCGTTGATCACTGTTGCGTGTCACGAAGACTTGTCGTCCACGGACCTGGTCGGTCGTTTTCTGTTGGAGGGTGAGGAGACGATCTGGCACGACGGGCCGTTGACGTCAGCCGTGCGCAACGGCGCAATCTGCTATCTCGACGAAGTGGTTGAAGCGCGCAAAGACACGGTCGTGATCATTCATCCGTTGACGGATCATCGACGCCGTCTGCCCATTGAAAAGCTCGGCACGATCGTCGAAGCGCCGACCGATTTCATGCTGGTGGTTTCTTACAACCCCGGTTACCAGTCGATCCTGAAAGACTTGAAACAATCGACGCGCCAGCGGTTTGTTGCGATCGAGTTTGACTATCCACCGCCGGACATGGAAGCGGAGATTGTGGCGCGCGAAGGCGGTGTTGATGAAGGCACCGCACGCGACCTCGTTTTGATTGGGCAGAAGGTGCGCAATCTGCGGGGCCACGGTTTGGAAGAAGGTGTTTCGACGCGACTCCTGATCTACGCCGCACAACTAATCGCACTCGGCATCCCTCCAATCGATGCCGCGGACGTCGCCATGTGCTCCCCCATCACCGACGACCGCGAACTGCAACGCTCTATCCGCGAGATCGTGACCACTGTGATCTGATCATCTGTGTAATCTGTGGATGTCTGACGATCAACATCAATCTGCCGAGCGACAATCGTTTCTTGAGCTCACGCGTAGTCTAACGGGTCTGCCGTTGGACCAGGCGGCCGCAGTGCTCGAGACGAGTGCGTCGATTGGCGCCATCTCGCTTCGCGCCGGCATCGAATTCTTACGCACCGCACCGGCTGCGGCTCAGATTCTACAACCTGCAGAGTTGCGTTCGTGGGGAGAGATGGGACGGCGTCTCGCGATGGCCGACTACGAGTCAGCGGTAGCTTTCTTCGACGAAGGCGTCGAATCACTCAGAGCAATCTCAGCCGAGCTTCGTCCCGACGTCTTCGTCCTAACTGCCCGACAGATGGTTCTCTCGACTGTCATCGGTCGCGAAACTCTCCACTCGCTGCCAGACCTCGCGACAGAGATCGACGACGACAACCTGCTGCGCTCGATAATCGAAGTCGCAATCGAGATTGCACGTCGTTCGGCGAAACATAGTGCCGAGTTTCTCAGCGCCAGCGACATCGTCATATCCGAACTCAAGCGTTTCAACGACGCCGATCTGACTGCGGTTGGCATCGCGCTTGCCGGCGCGTTTGCATCTCGCGCCGGAGGCATTGCCGCCGATGCGTGGATCGTTCTTCCGGAAAGCCTCGCAGCACTGTCAGCGTCTGATGCGCGGCGTCTACTCGCAGCCACGAACGACTTTCTCGAACGCGGTGGCGGTGCAGCGCTCCACATCTTGATCGCCGGCGGTGAGATCGCGCGACGTGCGCCTGAGATTTTTGACGAATGGATCTCGTTGCTGTGGGTGGTCGCGGCCCATGGCAACGCGAGCCTCGTGGCTTTTGTCCGCAGCAGTCCCCGATTCATTCGACTGCTGAATGCAGATCCGAATCGCGCCGCTGCAATCGAGCTCTCGCATCGTGTCCTCGCGCTCACAAAAGAGATTGCGGCAGTTGATGGTGAAGCGGCGCTCGCCTGTTTTCGTTCTGCGTCGCGCGCGTTGCGCACTGTTTCTATCGAACAATTTGAGGCATGGGCACGTCGCGGACTGACGTCTGGTCGGGCTGATTCGCGCGCCCGTCGCAGCTATTTTTCACTCGAGACGCGCGGAAGTTACGAAGCACTGCATAGCGGCAGCGAAGGTCTCGCGCTCGATGCAGTTCAGCATCTGCTGCGTTTGTATGTAGAGGCGCTCACGGGTCGCGAAGTTGAGATTGCGCCGCTCGCGGCGGTGCCCGACGAGGCGCGCATCGACGATGGCCGGACGATTCACTTGCCTTCCATCGTGAACGAGTTTGGCGACGAAGAGCTCGATTTCAGACTCTACAAAGTGCTCGCCGCGCATGCGGCGGGACAGATCGAGTTTGGCACTTACGAACGCGGTGGCATTTTGCGCGTCGGATATGCCGCGATCGCTGCACGCTATTCGGAAGAAAATGTCGAGGCGCTCGATGCGTTCGCTATCGCAGATGAAATCGTGCAACTACGGAAAGCTGGCCACGAAGAAGCACAAAAAGAATCAGAGGATATCGGTGAAGTTGGGTATCGCGATGTTTTGAAGTTGTTTCCGATGCCGCAGCTCGCGCGACGTGTATTCGGAACTCTCGAAAACGGTCGCATCGATCGCCGTCTGCGACGCACTTATCGCGGACTCAATCGCGATCTCGATCTGATTCGCCAGCATCTCAGTCGCAGCCGGCCGCTGATGATGGAATTACCCGCCTCGCTTGTTCCGTTTGAATTGCTATTTCAGATCACGATGCTCGGCGGCGCACGCGAAGACGCGCGCCTGGCTTACGGACAGATCGTTTCTGAACTCGAGATGATCGTCAGCGACTATCTGGTACGCGAACAAACGACGGTCGCCGACACGTTGATGGCGACGAGTCGCGTTTACGATCTGTTTCAAACCGTGATACCCGTCGACGATTCTGTTCAGCAAGTCGAGACGCCGGAAGATCAAACCGAATCTGACGACGAATCAGCCGCGCAGCAAATGAAGCAACGGCAGGCCGAGCGCGCGCCTGAACGCCGCGATGCGCGCGAACTCTTCAACGCCTGGAACGATCCTTCTGCCGAAGGCGAGCCGGAGGACTTAATGGGCGGTGAAGCATGGTCTGAAAACGAAATGCCGGAGCAAGTGCTCGCCGAAGGTGAAGTTGCCTACAACTACGATGAGTGGGATCGCGAGCTGACGGATCATCGTCTTGGTTGGTGTCGCGTCGTCGAAAAGAAAGTGAAGCATGGCGATCGCAACTTCGTCGAACACACGAAGGAACGACACAAAGGCGTCATCTCGTCGATACGACATCAGTTTCAACTGATGAAGCCCGAGAACCTGATCCGCGTTGCCAATGAGGTCGACGGCGAAGAGTTCGATCTGAATGCCGTGATCGATTACGTGATCGATCGACGTGCCGATGGTCAGCAGTCAGAGCGTATTTACACCAAACGCTTGAGGCGTCGGCGGGATGTGGCTGTCTCGTTCCTTCTGGACCAATCGTCTTCGACAGCGCGCACGATTGGCCGTCACCCGCTGCAACCGTACACACGCCCCGGACGGCGAATTATCGAGATCGAGAAAGAAGGTCTGGTGCTGATGAGCGAGGCGCTCGAAGCTGTCGGCGATGTTTACTCGATCAACGGGTTTACCTCGGAAGGACGACGCAACGTGAAGTTCTACGTCGTGAAGGATTTTGATGAGAAGTATAACGACGAAGTAAAACGACGCATCGGTGGCATTACTTATCAGAACAACACGCGACTCGGGGCTGCGATCCGTCATGCCACCGCGCGCCTAGGTAAACAGGATGCACGCACGCGGTTGTTGATCGTTCTTTCGGATGGCCGACCGTACGACCACGATTACGGCGATGCGCGTTATGCGCGCGAGGATACGCGTGAGGCTTTGCGGCAGGCGAAGAATGAAGGCATCACGCCTTTCTGCATCACGATCGATCGCGAGTCAGAAGCTGAGCTCCGCGATCTTTACGGCGAGATCGGTTACACGATCATCGACGATGTTCTGAGCTTGCCTGAACGACTACCGGGCATATACCGCCGGCTTACAACTTAGCCACGGATTACGGGGATCCCCAGCCACCGCCACCTGGCGTCTCGATTCGGATTCGATCACCCGCCTTCAGATCGTGAGATCCTTTCGACGGGAGTTTCCCATTCTTTCCGGGCGCTCCGTCTTTCCCACCAAACAACCCGTATGGACCACGCTTGCGGCGATCGCATAACAACGACATACGTGCAGGCACGATTGTCTCAATTTCACGGATGACGCCGTCGCCGCCACGCCGTTTTCCTGCACCGCCCGAACCTTTACGCAATCGATACTCGCGCACGCGCAGTGGATACGCATACTCGAGCGCTTCCGCGGGTGTGTTTAAGCTGTTCGTCATGTGCGTGTGCACGCCGCTCATGCCATCGGCAGTGGGGCGCGCGCCCATACCGCCGGCCACGGTTTCGTAATATGAAAACTCGAGGCCGGTGCGCGAATCGATGCCGCCGATGGTGAGATTATTCATCGTGCCCTGGCTCGCAGCGGGGATGCGCTCCGGTATCGCCTGAGATAAAGCTTTGAAAAGGACGTCAACGATACGCTGCGAAGTTTCGACGTTGCCGCCGGCAACTGACGCGGGCGGATTTGCGTTGACCACGGTTCCACTCGGCGCGATCACATCAATCGGCTCCATCAGTCCCGCACTCGCCGGCACCTCCCCATCAATCAGACAACGAAAGACGTAGGAAACAGCAGACACGGTGATCGCCTCAACTGCGTTGATTGCTCCCGTAACTTGTGGCGAGCTACCGGTGAAATCGACGAGTGCGCGTTCGCCCTTGATTGCGATACGCACTCTGATCGGCACTTCGCGGTCGTCGACGCCGTCGTCGTCCAGTGCATCTTCCGCTTCGTACGAACCGTCAGGGATTGAAGCGATCGTGTGTCGCATCAAACGTGCGGAATAGTCGATCAATTGCGACGCATACTCGGTGGCTTCCTTTTCACCGCGACGATCGATGATCTCCTGTAGACGCGCAGCGCCGGTTTTGAGGGAACCGATTTGCGCATCGAAGTCGCCGCGCCGCTCGACGTTTCCGCGAACGTTCGCCAGCAACAGGCGCATCGTGTCGGTGTCGAGCTTGCCGGCGCGGACGAGGCGTATCGGCGGAATGCGAATTCCTTCGCCGTAAATGTCTGTGGCTAGACCCATCGATCCGGGTGTTGCGCCGCCGATGTCGGCGTGATGAGCGCGGTTAGCGACGTAGAAGAGAATCCGTTTCCGAATCGCGACGGGCATTACTAACGTGACATCGGGCAGATGCGTGCCACCGGCGAACGGATCGTTTAGTGCCACTACGTCGCCATCGACGAGATCGATCTCGTTGAGTGCCGCCGCCACAGCCATCGGCATCGACCCGAGATGCACCGGCATGTGATCGCCCTGCGCGATGACACGGCCCGACGCATCGAAAACGGCGCACGAATAATCACGACGCTCTTTGATGTTTGGTGAGAACGCCGTGCGCCGCAGCGCGACACCCATCTCTTCAGCCACCGAAGTGAAGAGCGCGCGATAGATTTCTAACGTAGTAGGATCAAACCTCATTTGAACTCGATCAGTAAATTGCCGAAGTCGTCAATCCGTGCTTTTGTATCCGCTTGAATCAGTGTTGTGGCCGAGTATTCAGTCACGATGCATGGTGTTTCCAGTTTGGCGTTCGCCGGCAGATCTTCTCGCCGGTATAACGCAACCGAAGTCTTTCGACCACCGAGATGCATGGCCACTCTTTCGTGCGGTTTTGGTTTGCCCGATTTAATTCGTCGTTGCGGCAACTTCTCAACTACACCAAACGATCGCAGCCGTGCGCTGACGATTTCGATCTCACTCTGTTCCTGCGCGTAACCGTAACGTTCGCGATGCACTCGATGAAATTCAGCGCCGACGTCACCCGTGATATTTCTGATCTCCAACTCAAACGACTGCCCGCGATAACGCATCGCGAGCGAGCGTTCGTGTCGCTGGCGCGCCGCGGGAAATCCTTCGGCACGCAGCACCGCGCCCGCTCCTTTTTCCATTTCCCTGAAAACCTTCTCAAGTTTCGACGTCTCTTTCGTCCCATGAGTCAACATCACTGTTCGACTCTGGTCCTTGATCACGTCGGCGACGAGCACGCCAACGGCTGACAATGCGCCCGGCGCAGTCGGTGCGATGATTGTCGGAATTCGCAGCGCCTTCGCAAGATCGACGGCATGCAAACCACCGGCGCCGCCGAACGGCAGGAGCGCGAACTGTCGTGGATCGTGACCGCGTTCGACTGAGATATGCCGCAGCGCGCGTTCCATGTTTGTGTTTGCGACTGAAATGACTCCTTCTGCGGCAGTCATAACGCTGATTCGTTTGCCTGAGACTCGACTCAAATCACTCGCGAGGTTCGCCATTGCTTCGTAAGCGCGCTTTTCGTCGAGCTTGAACTCGCCGCCTAACAGTCCTACGCCACCAAAGTGACCCAATACGACATGCGCGTCGGTGACAGTCGGCAGCAACGAACGACCGTAGCACGCTGGACCAGGATCGGCGCCCGCCGATTCCGGCCCGACACGTAACGAACCGCCTTCGTCAACACGTGCAATCGAACCGCCGCCGGCCCCAACGGTGTGAATGTCCATCACTGAAACCGCGACCGGCAACCCGGCAACAGTCGCTTCATTCGTCGTGCGAATAGCGCCGCTGTCACAGAGCGCAACGTCGGTCGACGTGCCGCCCATGTCAAACGTGATGATGTTTTGCAATCCCGACAATCGCGCCGCCCGAAGTGCGCCGACCACTCCGCCTGATGGTCCGGAAAGAATCGTCCGCACCGGTTCCACTGCGGCCACGTCCGCCGAAATACTGCCTCCCGACGACTGCATCACACGCAGATTAAGATCCGTCTTTTTCCGTGTTAATCCGTGGCTAAGCTTTCGCAGGTAACGGCCCATCAACGGCTGTAAGTACGCATTGATGACTACCGTCGAGGTGCGTTCGTATTCGCGATACTCAGGATGAATGCGACTCGAGATCGATAACGGCACATCGAGTTCCGACAACGCCGCCGCGATTCGTTCCTCGTGCTCCGGATGCAGAAACGAAAACAGCAACGAGATCGCAATCGCTTCCACCTTTGACCGCTTCAACTGACGAACTATTTTCCGCAGATCGCGTTCATCAAGCGGCTCGATCACCTCACTCGAAGCGACCACACGCTCTTTGACCCCGAAACGCAGTTCGTCCGTTACGAGTGCCGGAGGCTTGATGGCGTTGAGATTGTAGAGTTCCGGCCGGGCCTGACGCCCGATTACAAGCACGTCTTCGAAACCTTTCGTAGTGATCAGCGCCGTGCGAGCGCCGCGGCGTTGCAGTAGCGCGTTGGTTCCGACAGTCGTTCCATGAACGACTTCGATTTGCTCCAACCGCGACGCGGTGTCAGCACAGATACGCGTGAGTCCCTGCTGGATCGCGAGTGACGGATCGGAAGGTGTCGAGGGAAGTTTGAAAAGTTGAAGACGGCCGTCTTGTTCGAAGACGAAATCTGTAAACGTGCCTCCGGTATCGACGCCGACGCGGATGAGTCGTTTACTGGCCAACCGTTACCCAGCACCCACTTTCATTCGAAGCGCGCAACGCGTCGAGCACAAGCTGCACTCGATAACCGTCTGCAAAAGTTGCGGCGTCTTTCACCGTCGTTCTGCCGGCGCGCAACGCTTCGCAGATCGCGATCGAGAATGCGGTAAAGCCGCGCGACCAGCTTCCTTCGCGCATTCCCTGGGCCATGTGATCCTGGTCCACCTGCACCGGACGCCATGTTCCCGAGCCCGTCGGCGAGCGCCACAGTTCACCGGTCTCTTCAACCATCAACGCGCCTTTGGTACCGTAAATCTCGAGGCGGTTTTCGTATTTGCCGGATTCAAGTACGGAGATCGATGCCGCTCCCGTGGCGTTCTCTGTGTGCGGACCATCGTTGAACTTGAACAGGAGCTTTGCTTCATCGTCCGTGGTAACGGGACGCAAGCCGCCATTATCTTTGTCGGGACGTTGTTTGATGTGGGTCGTCAGCATGCCGAGTGCTCTGGACACTTCGGCACCCACCATCCAGTGGAAGGAATCGACCACGTGCGATCCGATCGCGCCGAGAGCGCCGCCGCCCATCTTTTCGTCCGACCACCAATCCCACGCACGATCCGCGATCCCACGATAATCAGAACGAAAGACGTAATTGCAGTGACGCACCGTGCCAATCGCGCCCGACTCCAACATGCCGCGCATGACGCGCCGGCTGTTGAGAAAGCGCAGCTCGTGATCGATCAACGCCAGCACGCCCGCGGCATTGGCTTTTTCGACCATCCGCGCGGCTTCGCCGGCATTCAGCGCCATCGGTTTTTCGCAAAGAACGGCTTTCCGTTGGGCGAGCGCAGCGAGCGTGATCTCCATGTGCGTGGATGGAGGTGTGACGACACTGACGAGATCGACATCGCGATGGGCAATCAGCTCGTGCCAATCGGTGGCGACGTGTTCGATGCCGAATTCTTTAGCGATTGTTTCGGCGCGGTCGCGATTGCGGCTGGCAATCGCCACCACCTTCGCTCCCATGCAATCTCGAAAACCGGGGATCTGTGTCGTGCGCGCAAACCCCGTCCCAATAATTCCGATACCTACGGGCGACTTCTTCATGGCAATGTTATTTAGCCACAGATTACACAGATTGCAAGGCCAAATATTTAAGAATCATGTGTCGCGGCCGGCGAGGCGGGCGATCATGGTGATGAGTTGGCTGGCGCCGATCGGTTTTGCGATGTGCATCTGGTAGCCCGCGGCGAGTGCCTGACGTCGATCGACGTCTCTCGCATACGCAGTGAGCGCGGCGGCGGGCGTTTCGCCACCCTTTTCACGCGGCAACGAGCGCACCTTACCAATAAAGCTGTAACCGTCTTCGTCGGGCATCGCGATATCGCTCAGAATCACATCGGGCTTCCACTCTAATAGCTTCGCGAGCGCCTCATGAGCTGACGTGCAGGCCTCCACTTCCGCGCCGGTACGCGTAATCACCGTGCTGATGATCTGTCGAGCTTCCGCTTCGTCGTCAACAAGCAACACTCTCAAACCATCGAGTGAATGAAGCTCCGCCAGCGGCGGTTCACTGTGAGCGACAGCCACCGCCTCAGTTCGATCGGCGAGGAGGGGAAACGTCGCGGTGAACGTTGCGCCTTTCTTTAGACCCTCACTCTGCGCCGAAACTGTACCGCCGTGAAGCTCGACGAGGTGCCGAACAATCGCGAGCCCGAGCCCTAAGCCGCCAAAACTTCGCGTCGTGGAGCTATCCGCCTGGCGAAAACGATCGAATACACGCGGTAAAAACTCCGGCTCGATTCCCTGCCCTGTATCGCTCACCGTTATACGTGCGTCTGCGCCGTCGCGCTCGACGCGCACAAAGATCTTGCCGCCGTGTGGCGTGAACTTCACCGCGTTCGATAACAAGTTCCAGATGATCTGGTGCATGCGTGCCGAATCAGCAGAGATGGCTCCGAGACCGGGTTCATCGGAATAGTAAAGAGAAATGCCTTTCGCGTCTGCCGCCGGTCGCACGACGTTGATCGCCGCTCGCGCGACTGAAGCCAGGTCCAAGGGCCTGACGTCCAGATTTAGTTTGCCCGAAACGATGCGCGAAACGTCGAGCAGGTCGTCGATGAGCTGAGCCTGAACACGAGCGTTGCGATCGATGGCTTCAAGTCCCTGGTGCAACACTTTCTCATCGCGTTTTGCTTCACGGAGCACGCTCGACCAACCGAGCAGCGAAGTCAGCGGCGTTCTCAACTCGTGCGAGAGCGTCGCGAGGAATTCGTCCTTGATCCTGTTTGCCGCTTCGGCTTCGGTGCGCGCTCGTTCGGCACGCAACAACAACTGTTCGCGAGCTTCTTCGGACCGTTGCAGTTCAGAGACGTACTTCGATAGTTCCTGAACGTGCAGTCGTGCTGCTTCTGTTTGTTCGAGCGAAGCTTCGAGATTCTTGAGGTATGTCTGGTAAGTGAAAAAGATGATGAGGATGATCGGAACTGTCGCTACCACCGCATAGAAACCGTAAATCTTGATCAGAATCGCGATGATGCCCGCGGCAGAGGCGCCGGCAAAATACGTCACCGAGGTCCAAAGGTAATACGTCCGCCACGTATGCCAGGTTGATTCTTTGATTTTGCTGGCTTTTTCGATCGCTATAAGCGTGGTGTTGGCAACGTATTGCACCAGCGCCATGATGCAGATCGCGATCAGGAACTTATCTGAAAACTTGCCATCCTTCGCGACATCTGCGGGTGGACCAACAATCAGGTTGAGGGCTATCGACGTAAAAAAGGTCGAGGTCGCGAGGATCGCTGAATTGAAAAGAATCGTACGCGGACGTTTACTGATACTCAGCGTTGCAGCAACCCCTTCGAGCGCCGACATCAGGATTGCCGCAGCGCCGCCGTAAAGCAGCATCGTCAGAAAAACAAACGTGTCCGCAACGGTAATGCGACCACTAACGCGCGGAATGGGAATGGCGATGAGTGAACTCGCCACCACCATCAAGCCGAGAAAGACGAAGGGAGGGTCGAGCTTGTGAAAAGGAAATAAAACAAGTGAACCAAGCGCGATCGCGGCTCCCGCAATTACCAACGACCACATGTACACCTGTCCAAACTGAGGTCGATCGACGTTCACTTGCGTCGCGCTCATTGCTCTCCCTTGGTGTGTAACGTGTTAGCTGTGGACTAATAATCCAAGCAGTCGGTGCCGTCGTCTGATGGTGCCGCCATCATCGAACTGCCTTCGCCGTTGAGCATTGCTGACTGGGCGCTGGCCACGAGGTCGCCTGTGATTACGCCATCGCCAGTAATGACTCCATCCCCCGTGATCACTCCATCGCTCAAAAAACTACCCTCGGGCAAGAGATCCTGAAACAACAGATTGACGGCCAGAAAGGCAGAGCCGTCTCCCGTGATAACGCCGTAACTCGTAAGAATTTGACCGCCCGTGATAACGCCGTCGGAAAAGTATGAAGAATCGCCGGTGATTACGCCGTCGCCCGTGATGACACCGCTGTTGAGCAGATTTCCGAGCGCATAGACCTGCTGATATTTCGTGATCAGATCGATACTGGTGGCGTACGTGTGATTGAGAATGATGCCGCGCGACCACGTGAAAGTCTGATTCGCAATCGTGGTTTCCGCAGCGGGCGGCGTGTCGACTGTTAGCAACGGCGCGCCCACAGTTGTCGAGCCACTCAGATCGGTTCTCACCAATTGGGCCAACTGCACCGCACCCGCAGTGTTCAACTGGCCGGCGCCTTGTTCGAACATGTTGTAGCCCGCCAGCGGTTGCGCCGAATACATCAACAACGCCTTCACGAGATTCGGTGTCAGACTCGGATTAGCTTGCAGCATCAACGCCGCTGTCCCGGCTGCGACGGGCGTGGCCATCGACGTTCCACTGAGGTACATCATCCTGCGATCTGCAGCGCCACTAACGCCGGCATCGAGCGACGGATTCTGCGTCACGAGATGGTTGTCGATAGCTTCTGCTTCGATGAGTTTGTTTCCTGGAGCAATGAGATCCGGTTTGACTAAGTTGTCATAATGTTTGACGCCGTCGTCGTCGATCGTGAAGCTGCGTGTTGGTCCACGCGAGCTGAACGAAGCGACTCCGTCATCGCTACGTTCGTCGGTGCCGAATGTGTTTGAAGCTCCCACCGTGATCACTGAAGGCTCGTTGCCGGGCGAATGAACGTGACCGTAAAGCTTGTTTCCTTCGCTGTCTTTGCCGTTGTTACCCGCTGCTGCGAAGACTACCACGCCCGCATCAACCAGTCTGCGCGCTGCCCGACAAATGGGATCGTTCCGATACGAATCGACGGCAGGCATTCCCAAACTCATATTGACGACTCGAATGTTGTAAGTCGTTCGATTCGAAGCGACCCAATCGAGCGCTCGCAACACCCAGGCAGTAGTGCCGACGCCGTCCGCGTTCAGCACGCGCAGATTTATCAGATTTGCATTCGGCGCGATGCCGACGAATTCGCCGTTGGAAATTCGGCCATTGCCTGCAGCGAGCGAAGCGACGTGAGTGCCGTGGCCGTACGGATCGTCGACGCGATCCTCGCCGGTAAAGTCCTCGCTATAAACAACACGAACGTCGTTCGATTTATTCAGGAAAGATTTGTGATCGGTGTCGATGCCTGAATCCAGGATCGCGATTCCGATCCCGGTCCCATCTATACGCCCACCGTTCGTTTCGGCACCGCTGTGCCGGATCTGATCAGTTCCGGTGGTGCTCGAAAGGTGGCCCATTGGTCTGACTTCGCGGTTGAGCGACACGTATGCGACGTCGCTGCGATTCGCCAGATTTGCCGCGGCGCTCGCGGGCAAAGTTGCGACTCTCACGGCGAAGTTCTTGAACTTTCGGATATTGCTGCCGCCCGAGTATTCAATCGTCGAGTCAATCGAAAGATCTTGCTGGCTGGCGGGCTGAATGATGACGCGCACGAAGTCGCCGCCCCTGCCTTCGGAAACCTTTTGCAGGATGTCTTTCGAGACTTTCCGTTTCTGTTGATTGCCGGTGTTGGATTCTGCGTGAGTCCGCCGCTCAAAGACAAAGAGAGGTAGCAGCAGTAATGAGACGAAACAACTCCACAGTATCGGGAAAACAAAACGCTTCATTTAGTACTCCGGGAACTTGTGAGGGAAGTTTCACTCTCGGCTCAAAGTCTCTCCGCGAATGAAGGAGGAAAATCCTGGGGCAATTCAACCGCCTTTCGGGACCTATGTCGGGGGAAGAAAGTCTAACAGGGTTCAATGTTTAAAGTTGTTGAGTTTTCGTGTCGGACAAATATATGGCCACAAAAAGGCACAAAAAGCACAAACAATGGTGGCAGAGTCGCGTCCTCCCGTCGCCCAGCTATAACTCGCCCCGACCCCTAAAGAGCTTTGGAGGAACCCATGAAATCTTTGAGTTTAAGAGTCTGTCTGGTTTTGTCGATTGCTGTTTTTACTGCTTCGGTGGCGATGGCGGCTACGGTGCCGGCGGGGTTTACGGACTCGGTGGTGGCCGCTGGTCTTACGAACCCGACTGCCATGGCGCTCGCTCCTGATGGTCGAATCTTTGTCTGCCAACAAGGTGGCGCGCTACGCGTCATTAAGAACGGTGCCTTGCTGCCGACTCCTTTTCTGACGGTAACGGTAGATTCGCAGGGCGAACGTGGACTGCTCGGCATCGCCTTCGATCCAAATTTCGTTTCCAATCAACTGGTCTACATTTACTACACCGCAACCACTCCGACATTGCACAACCGCATCAGCCGTTTCACTGCGTCGGGCGACGTCGCACTTGCCGGCAGTGAAGTAGTACTGATGGACTTGCCGAACCTGAGCGGAGCGACAAATCACAACGGCGGCGCGCTTCACTTTGGACCAGACGGCACGCTCTTCGTCGCGGTCGGCGATAATGCGAACAGCGCAAACGCACAAACGCTCGCAACACGACTCGGCAAACTGCTGCGTATCACTTCAAGCGGCGGTATCCCGACAAACAATCCGTTCTTCAATCAGGCAACCGGCGACAATCGCGCGATCTGGGCACTCGGCGTGCGCAACCCATTTACGTTCTCCTTTCAGGAGGGCAGCGGCAGAATGTTTGTTAACGACGTCGGCGAGAATACGTGGGAAGAGATCAACGACGGCATCGCCGGATCGAACTACGGCTGGCCCACCTGCGAAGGATTCTGCAATCCGCCGAATCCGAATTTCCGCGATCCGATCTTTGCTTATCAAAATGACGCACAGACATGCGCCATCACTGGCGGCGCCTTTTACAACCCGCAGATCAATCAGTTTCCGGCGAACTTTGTGGGCAACTATTTCTTCGCTGATTTCTGCGGTGGTTGGATCAGACGTCTCGACCCGGCAAATGGAAATGCTGTTTCAGACTTCGCGACCGGCATTGCGAATCCGGTGGACTTGAAAGTTTCTGGTGATGGTTTTCTCTACTACCTCGCGCGCGGCGCGGGTGCGGTAGGCCGAATCGGTTTCACGCAGGCTGGAGATAACATTCCTCCGACAGTTTCAATCACAAATCCGGCGGACGGTGCGCTTGTGGCACGTAAAGCAACGATCGCGATCACGGCGACTGCCAGCGATAACGTCGGCGTCACGCGAGTTGATTTCCTGGTCAACGGCTCATTGCAGTGTTCGGATACAACCGCGCCGTATAGCTGTAACTGGAAAGTGCCTGGCGCAATGAACAAGACTTATCAACTACAGGCGCGTGGGTTCGACCAGGCAGGAAACTCCGCGACCGCAGCGATCCAGGTAACCGCGCGCTGAGAGATCAATATCCACAGATTACACAGATTGTTTTAAAGAATCTGCGTAATCTGTGGATTCAATATGCGTTGAACCAACCGAGTGGTGTGAGTTCTTTCTTTGCGGTGTCGAAAGTCACGATGTGTGCGCCGGCGGCTCCGACGCGCCGGTTTGGACCAAAAGTAAGACGTGGCGTCAGACCCGTTTCGTATTCGTAAAGAGTGTCGAGTGAAGTAATAAACTTCTCGCGATTCAGATCTCTGCCCGCGCGCGTCAATCCTTCAACCAAAACTTTCGCGGCTGCAAATGCTGAAAGCTGCGCTGCCAAGTGGCGCGGTGGAAACTTGTATTTCTCCTGCAATGCACGAAACTCCGCGCCCGCCTCGTTGCTGATGTCCGACGGGACCGTAGGAAACGCCAGGAAGACTTCATTGCTCGATCCCGGTCGGACGAGTGTCGAGGTGTCGGTCCCGCTCAGCGTCCCAATGAGCAAGAGATTGGGAGACCAGCCTGCCGCCGCAGCCTCGTTCAAAAGCGCCGATTGTTCCTTTGCTTCTCCGAAGTAAAACAGCGACTCGATATTGCTGCTCTTCAATTCCTTAACGATCGCTCGCGCATCGAAACTGTCAGACTTAAAGACAATCTTTTTCGTGATCGCCAGTTGGGACTTCTGCGCTTGTTCTGTGGCTGCGGTTCCGGCGGCGTTAGTCAGAGTCGAGTCACTGTAGACGAGCGCTGTCTTCGCTTGTTTTAGTTCCGGTCGCAATGCGGCAAAGTTTACGAGGGCCATTGCTTGCTCGGAGATTCCCGGCAGCAGGTAGAACAGATATTTGTTGGCTGGATTTTCCAAGTGCGGCAGCAACGTCGAGGGACCGATAAACGGGATTTCTTCCGTGCGCGCCAGCGCCGCGATCTGCGGATCAGATCCCGCACTCAAGCCGCCGACGAAAGCGAAGACCTGTTCCCTGTGCGCAAAGTTTTGCGCAGCCATCGATGTGGCAGCTCCTCCGGCACCGGCGTCAGCGACGCGCAGCTCAATCTTGCGACTAAAAATTCCGCCGCGGCTGTTGATACTGTCGAAATAAGCAGTGAGAATGTCTTTCATCGCGGCGCCGGTTTCTGCAAGCCCGCCGCTCGATGGCAACACCACGCCAACAGTGATCGTTGTCTCCGTCAAACCCGGATCGAGATCCGTGTCGATGCGCTTCAGATACGCGATCAGATCCGCCATGTCTTCCGGCGACAGTTTGTAGCGCGGCATGGCTACGAGCAGTTCATTGCCATCCGGATCGACGCCGTTCACGACGGCGCGAATGAGAGCCGATTCGGTAAACGCTGCGTGCTTGCGACCGGTTGTATGTGTGTGTCCGTAAGGCTTTATCAGGTTGGACCAGGTAACGTTTCCGGCAGTGACTCCACCTTCCGTTTTGCCTTCGCCTCTGATGCCGTGACAACCAGTGCAAGCGAATCCCGAGGCCGGGAGATCGAGTTCGCCGATGCGCGCCATGATTTCGCGCCCGGAAGCACTCGTTCCTCTGAGATAGATCTCCTTTCCGCGGCGCTCGCTATCGGTGAGCAATTGCTTTTGTGTGTTCTGCGCTTGTGCAAAGATGACGATCGAGCACAAGGCAAGAACCAGAAGTAGAAGCGTGGTGATCTCCGTGGAGCGCGGGGTAAGCATGCGATGGCGATAATACCCCGTCTAAACCCGAGCCTGCATCACCTGCTTCAAGAACCTCTTCGCGACCTTGCCCGCGACCGTTCCGCCAAGTGAGCTCAGTTTTCCACTTGCGACAACGATTTTCTTTCGTGAATCGATCGCGGTGTAGACGTATTTGGTGAGGCGATCGTGGTGAAGTTCGAGGATGATGTCGGCATCCGCTTCATTGCGAGTGATTACTAAACCAAGTTGTGAGAACTCGGTTCGTTTTTGCAGCTTTTCTTCGACTACCGAACTGCCAACCAGGATTGAAGAAGACTTCACGTAAATAGACTTTGCTTGTTTGAGTGCTACAACCGCCTCGGACTGTGCCGAAGCCACAACCGAACAAAACAACAAGCAGATCGATGCCAGCGCTGCGCGGGATACTTGTCTTCTCATAACGACAAAGTATTGCGCTTGCAGCGACGAATCGCAGCGCTCTGCTATGACAGTTTCTCAATTGTCCCGGCAAGAAGGGTCTTCTCGGAACGTACTGTAGGGGCGGCCCTCCGTGGCCGCCCTCGGTTTGAAATACATGTATTCGAAAAGCACGTCGTTCAAACCAAGGGCGGCCACGGAGGGCCGCCCCTACAGTAGCTACGATCGGACTTTGATATTCGATGGTTCGCGCGAACCTTTTAGTGAGGGAACCAACATGGGTACCGTGCGGCGATAATCTTTGTACGTATCGCCGAACTCACGAACCAGGTCGCGTTCCTCGAATTGAATCGCCAACAGAATGTAGGCCGTCGTCGCGATCGAAAACAACAAATGCGCGAACGTCATCTGCGGCGTCATCCAGAATGCGAACAGCCAGCCAACGTAGAGCGGATGTCGGACCAGCCGGTACGGACCAGGCGTCACGAATCGCAATTCACTCTCCGGCTGTCCAACAAGATTGCGCCAAACCTGTCGCAGCCCGAATAAGTCGAAATGATTGATCAGGAACGTCGAGTAAAGAATCAGTCCCCAGCCAAACGCAAACAACCCTCGCAGCACAGATCGTCCAATCGGATCCTCGACCGACCAAACCACACCACCCAACGGTCGCCATAACACAAACAACAAAATCAGGGCGAGACTCGAAAACAACACATAGGTCGCGCGTTCGACCGGCTTCGGCACAATCTTCGTCCACCACTCCTTGAACCATTTGCGCGCCATCAAACTATGCTGCAGTGCGAAAAGCGTGAGCAGGCCAACGTCAACCGCAAGACTGATCGCGAGCGGTCCCGACGCCGGACCGTCGAGCGCCGTCGGCACACCGAAGTTGCCAATGAATCCAATCGCATATAAGAACGTTCCCAGGAAGATCACATAACTCAAAAGTCCGTAGCCAAAGAACAAAACTCGCTTGATCATTGCTTTGCCTCCATCTACTTGTATAAGCGTAGAGATTCGCGCTTTTGGCGCGCTTAGGCTATGGGAGTTTAGTCCCGGTTTGGATATACTCCGACACCTTCGCATGGGACTTTTGTCTCGGTAGTGACGCGTGATGATCAAGAGGGCGACACAGCGAATTCGTTATCTCCGCACCGCCGACGGTGTTCAACTCGCGTGGGCCGAAGCGGGCACAGGTCCCACTCTGATCAAGGCCGCAAACTGGATGACTCACCTTGAATTCGAGTGGGAGAGCCCGGTTTGGCGACACTGGATGCGCTTCTTCAGCGATCACTTCCGTTTCATTCGTCACGATGAACGCGGCTGCGGCATGACTGACTGGAATGTCGGCGACCTCTCGTTCGATCGCTGGGTTGAAGATTTAGAAGCGCTTGTCGGCGTGGTCGATCCACCCGAACCTTTCGCGCTCCTCGGCATTTCTCAAGGCGCCGCTACCTGTCTAGCGTATGCAGTGAAACATCCCGAACGGGTCTCACGACTCGTGCTCTACGGCGCTTATGCTCGTGGAACATTTGAGCGCGGTGACGCGGACAAAGAGCGTTTGTATCGCGCGCTAATCGACATGACTCAGCTCGGTTGGGGCAAAGACAATCCCGCGTTTCGCCAGGTGTTCACTTCACGATTTATTCCCGGCGCCACTGACGAGCAGGTTGGCTGGTTCAACGAGCTTTGCCGGAAAACGACTTCGCCCGAGATCGCTGCCCGGCTGCTCGAGACGCGCGCCACCATCAACGTCGTCGATCTTCTCGGCAAGGTGAACGCGCCAACGCTGATTCTGCACTCGCGTGACGACGACGTGATTCCGATTGCCGAGGGCCATATTCTCGCCGGCGGAATTCCCGGCGCTCAGTTTGTCGAGCTGGATTCGAAGAACCACATTCTTCTCGAAAACGAACCGGCATGGGAACGCTTCTGCGAGGAAGTGTTGAACTTCATGGAGATCACGGATGCGTCGAGTGGCGAAGATCCGGCGTTCAACTCATTGACCGCGCGCGAGCGAGAAGTGCTGGCGTTGATAACCGAGGGTTTGGGTAATGCAGAGATTGCGGCGCGTCTTTCGATCAGTGAAAAGACGGTGCGCAATCACGTTTCGAATGTCTTCGATAAACTCGGCGTGTGGTCGCGTGCACAAGCGATGGTGTTCGCGCACGATCATGGTTTCCAAGCCTAATCCACAGATTACGCAGAGAGGGATTAAAATGAGACGTCTCTTGATCCTTACCGGAGTTATTTTGCTTTCCTTTGCGCCGGCCCTGTCACAGACGCGAAAGGGTGTTGAGCCGCTGCCGAAGCTCCTCACCGTGCGGGAACAACAAACGCTGCGTGAGGCCTGGCTGAAGAAACGTCTCGACACGATGTTGCTCCCGCTGATGCGCCAGCAAAAGATCGACATGTGGATCGTTACCAATGAAGAGTTTCATGCCGATCCGGTGACGGAATACATCGCGCCACCGCTTCCCTACGTCGGCCGGCGCGACTTCTTCATTTTTGCGGACCGCGGCGGCGATAAACTCGATCGTATAGCGCTCGTCCGTTATTCCGAAGAGCACCTGAAATTCTTTTACGAGATCCTGAATCCTCCCGGCCGCGATATCGCACCAACATTGAAGCGCATCGTCGAAGAACGGAAACCCAAAACCATCGCGCTCAACATGGGCGGCACGCGCGGCGCGACCAACGGCATCACTCAGGATGCCTACAAGTTCTTGAGCGACACTCTCGGTAGTGACTATGCCTCGCGATTCGTCTCCGCTGCGCCACTGATCGTGGAATACATGGACACGCGTCTGCCCGAAGAACTTGAAACCTACCGCACCGCCGTCGCGTTGACAGACATACTGACCCAGCGTGCTTTCTCGAACGAAGTGATCACGCCCGGCAAGACCACGGTCGGCGATGTGCGCTGGTGGTTTCTACAACAGATAAACAAGCTCGGCCTGGGCACCTGGTTCCAACCCGATTTGCGCGTACAGCGACAGAATCAGGATCCGGGCAAGACGCAACAATTTCTCAGCGTTGCGGAAGAATCAATGGTGATCCAGCGCGGCGACGTGATTCATATCGATTGTGGTTTGAATTACATGGGATTGAGCACTGACTGGCAAAAGATGGGCTACATCCTGCGTCCCGGCGAGAAAGACGCGCCCGAAGGATTGAAGAAAGCCCTGACGAACACGAATCGTCTTCAGGACGCTTTGTTCACGCACATCAAACCCGGTGCGAAAGGCTTTGAAGTTTATGATGCGACGATGGCCGACATGAAGACTGCCGGCATCGAAGCAATGATCTATTCGCATTCGGTCGGCAACCAGGGTCACGCGCTCGGAGCCAGCATCGACTTTCGACGACCGGCAGCAGGAGCTCCAGCCGAACCGCCGTTTCGCGAGTGGTCCTACACGTCGATTGAGCTGAACACCAGCACGCCGGTTCCGGAATGGGGCGGACAAAAAGTCACGATCATGATGGAAGACGACGCTTATCTAACCAAGGAAGGAATGAAGTGGTTTCGCCCACGGCAAACTGCGTTCTACCTGATCCACTGATGAAGATCGCAATCATTTGCTTACTGCTCATCGTCGCGCCACTAGTAGTCGCGGGACAGAATGTCTCGTTGCTGGCGGCGGAGTGTGACGCGGGCCGCCGTGGTTGCGGAATTCATCATCTGGTCCGCTTCCATTTCCGCGATGGGGTGTTAGTGTCGAAGGAGCACGTCGTCACTACCGATATCGCTCGCGTTCGTTATGACTTGGGTCTCAATCGCATTCTTCGCAATCGCTATGTAGTCACAAACTGGGGCGACGTCGTCGATATTCAGGAAAGACGAGTGCTTCACGATGGCCAGGGTAACTACGTCGCAACCGAAGGCGAACGGATCGTTGAGCGGATCGACAGAACTAATGACGGTGGATACTTCTATTTTGACCTGGCTCGGAATCAGTACCGGCGCTTCGTCGAGCCGACCAAGTGGGCCTTGCCCGGCGAGCTTTCTCCGGATCAGACCAAGAGTGTTGAAGGTGAAAACGATCGCATCTGGCTGCATCGAGAAGGTGAGAAACGGAAACTGCTGGGGACGGGTTTTGAGATTAGCCAAGCCGTCGAAGCATCGTTCTTACCGAAGCCACCGCTCTTCTGGCTCGACGACTATCGCGTGTTGACGCAAACGTATGATGGCGAGATCGTCGTTGTTCGTCTCAGTGGAAGTGTAACGCCGATCGTCAAGATTCCTGTCAAGGAGCCGAATTATTCTCAGCCCTACTTCTTCCGCAATCGCGATGGCCAGATCGTTTATTCGTGCGGTGGCGGATCGTTTGTGATTGATGTTGCGAATAAGTCATTCGCGCCGTACGAGTGGGTAGCGCTCGGCTTCGGGTTTGATGCTGAGAACAACGCAAACAAGTCGTACGGGTCCATTATTCGGCATGAAGGCAAGGAGATCGGAAGGTTATGGGCCAAGGTGTGGCACGCGCCGGCAACCGACGGATACGTGGCGTTTGAATACGGCGATGTCGGCTCAAATCTCGGCTACCCAAAGGGCATCAAGGTGTGGAGTCGCGCGACTGGAAAGTGGACGACGATTAACAACCGGCATCTCACAGCTCTTATTGGTTGGGTTCGTGAATAGTTCGCTAGCCAAACAGGCCCACAGCTTCGGGTTGGAACTTTGGAAACACCTGATTCGCTTCGCTGTGACGGAGGAATTTTGTCAACACTTCCGCGAGCACCGAGCGATAGTCAATCAGCACTTTGAGCCCACTTGGTCCAACCGGATTCAGCGCGTCAGTCTCTGAGGACGACTCATCGATCAATCCGGGCCAGCGGCCGTGAACCTTACCACCCTTCACCAGTCCACCGAGCGCAAAACACGCGAAGCCGCGACCGTGATCCGTTCCCAACGAACTGTTCTCGTAAGTGCGTCTGCCAAATTCCGTAATCACGAGCGTCGTCACTCGATCGCGTTCTTTGCCGAGATCCTTATCGAACGCCGCCAGTCCTCCCGCAAGCTGGCTAATCAGATCCGCTTGCAATCCGGTCGTGCTGCCCTGAAAGAAATGCGTGTCCCAATTACCCAGATCCAAACACGCCACTTCCAAACCCACGTGCGCTTTGATCAGTCGTGCAATCTCTTTGAGTCCGTGTGAGAAGTTGTCGTCGAGATAAGTGGCGCCGTTCTCGGGCGTGTATGTAGCGCCGCGCAGCGACTCCATGCGCTCCAACAGATCCAGCGTTACCGTACCCGCCAGTCCAACCGTTCCGACCTCTGCGCCGTAAAGCGCTGATAACACCGACGACACCCCAGTCGCATCGTTACTGGGTGTTTTGATCTGAACTTCTTCCAGAGATTCAATCGCGCTCGCCGTCGGAGCGCCTCGTAGTGACTCGGGAATCGTAGATCCAATAGCTACGGCAGAAAGCGGTGTGAGATTGGCGTCGCGCATGCGCAAGTACCGGCCCAACCAGCCCCCACCGACAGTGCGACCGTACCCTTCACCGTGCTCCATCTGGTCCTGCGCTTCAAAGTGAGAACCACTTGGGTTGTCGGTGCCGACTGCCTGCACCACGCCGAGTCGACCTTCATTGAACGCCGACAACAACGGCGCGAGGTTTGGATGAAAAGCATAGAAACTGTCGAGTCGCAATCCGGCCGACTTTGGGATCGCGATTGTCGGACGCAGCTTGAAATACTCGTCATCTCCGTGCGGGATGACCATGTTGAGTGTGTCCGCGGCGCCACGCAGGAAAACGCAAACGAGGGTGCGTTCACCGGTAGCTTCAGGTCCGAGCATCAATTTGCGAACAAAGGCGCGACGCGATGTATTACTCATAGCTTTGCTTTGCCCTCGGAACGTACTGTAGGGGCGG
>DASWUM010000087.1:0-72588 GCA_036401595.1 Pyrinomonadaceae bacterium | reverse complement strand
CCCGCCCACGGTAGTGGGCGGATGCTTTCAAGTGAGACCTGTTTACTCGTCCATTGAGTATTTCACAAACTAGATGAATAGAACGAACTTGAACAATCCACCAACTGCCGTTGGTGGGATTCGAATTCGTGGTGTTTGCTGTTGTTTTAGAAAGGACTTGAACCATCCGCCCACTACCGTGGGCGGGATTCAAATCCGGGGTTTGCGGTTGTTTTAGAAGGGACTTGAACAATCCACCGACTCCCGTCGGTGGGATTACTGACTCTTTGCAAGGCAGCGTCTGATTTCAGCTTCCATCACTCTTCATTCCACCCAAATCGTTACTCATCTTTAATTGAAATATGTCTGGGCCAATGACAGCTTTGAAAACCGTCGAACAGCGATTCGAATCAGCCAGAGTCGCCAACAACCTGATACGAGGTATTACCCACGCAGTATCTCCAAACATCGGGCGTTGTGAACTCACGTTCATGGAGCGCGTGCCCATCGACTACGGTCTCGCTGTTCGCCAGCATGAAGAGTATTGCGGAATGCTTGCTCGTCGTGGTGTCGCAGTCACGACCCTCTACGACAACCTTTCCTGCGCCGATTGTTGTTTCGTTGAAGACACGGCGCTCATCGTTGACGAGCTCGCCATTATCGCCAGCATGGGCGTCGTCTCTCGCCGCAGCGAAACGACAGCCATCGCGTCGGAATTAGCCAAGTATCGCGACCTTGTTTGCGTTAGTTATCCGTCGACGCTTGAAGGAGGAGATGTTCTCCAGGCCGGAAAGAATATTTTCGTTGGTCTCTCCACTCGCACCAACCTTCGGGGCATTGAAGAGGTAGTTCGAATCCTGAAATCGTTGGACTACCGCATCTTTCCGGTACCAGTCAGGGGCAGTCTTCATCTTACAACCGCTTGCAGCCTCATCGACGACGAAACCGTTCTGATCAATCCGCGTTGGGCCGATACTCAGGCCTTTGGCGATTTCAGAATCCTGAATACTCCGGAAGATGAACCGTGGGGTGCAAATACTTTCAGGATCGGGGAGACCGTTTGTATGGAGGCGAGTTTTCCAAAGACTGTCGAGCTGGTCCATGAGCTTCACGACGACCTGGAAGTACTGAACATCTCCGAGTTCCTGAAAGCCGAGGGAGGGCTCTCATGCCTGAGTCTTCTCTTTCAAAGTCCCATCTGATTCGAGCTCAGATAGTCTCCAACCGGTAACGAACCACACCTGCATTGCCGATTTTGAGGCAAGGAGTCAGTTAATGACGACAGAAGCCCCCGCACGTCTACAGCCCTCCCATTCTCCAAACAACGGAACCGCGCACCTACTGAGCCAGGCGCCGCATTTGACCGCAATGCCGGACGGGCGTTGGGGTGTTTGGCGAAGCATTGCGCTACGTGGCGCCGGTTTTCCGGCGGCGCAGGTCTTCAAGCTTGCCGTTCCTGAGCACGCCGCCGCGATCGACAATCATTTCGCTCAAATCGAAGAGGCTGAGCAGCAAGCAAGACTCGCCCAAACTACGGCTGTTGATCTTGCGCACCATTGTGTGGATCGCCTCACGGTTGACGAGCAACGCGCAGCGATGGAAAGGGTCCTCAAAAAACTGCAAAAGGGAAAGGTGCCTGCGACCGAGATCGCTGATGACGCGGTGCGCATGGCAGTCGAAAGATTGCGCTCAGCTCGTGAGCAGATAGAGAGTGCTAAAGCAAAGTTCGACGAAAGTTTCGCTGCGGCCTTGCAACAAAACACGATCGCAATTTCCGAGATTGCTTCACAGGAACGTTTTCGTGAGGCTGTAATTTGGCAGAACCGTCACGTCTACCAGACCGCCATTCAACCGTTTCTCGAACGTGAGTCAACGTCTACTCGAAGTTCCAAGCAGCGCCAGCGAGAGGAGTTGATTGCGAACTACTGGCAACGCTACTGCGTCAAGAATGACACCATAGGATTCTTCGGTCCGGTAGGTTGGGCCAGGGTGGTACCGGGCGATGAGGTGATTAACGTTCGTCCCGGATCGGATCTGGTGGCGACGCGAAATGTCCGGTTTGAAGGTTGGGGGATAGATGCTCTGATTCGATCACTTATGCGCGAGTCGACTTTTGCTCACTGGCTGATACCGCGCCGCTTGTCGTTAATCGACATCGACAACACGCTGCTTCACTTACCGCTCCAGGCACCAATCAACATAAGCGTAGAACAGGCTACCCTGCTTCTTGCGTGCGACGGATCGAAAAACGCAAAGCAGGTCGCCCGGGATTTGCTCGAAATGCCCAACCTCGGGTTCAAGACTGAGGCTGACGTTTTCCGCAAGCTCGCAGAACTTCGTAACCGCCGGCTGATCTCGTGGGAATGGAGTAGCCCGATCCCGCATCAAGTGCATCCGGAGAAAGTCCTCGCCGAGATGTTCGCCGGTATTGAAGAGGAGACTCTGCGCCAGACTTCGCTGAGTAAGCTCAACGAACTTGACGAGAACCGCCAGTCAGTGGCGCGCGCGGCCGGTAATCCGGAGCAGCTGGCCCAGGCTTTGGAGAACCTGGAGACAACTTTCAGCCGCTTGACCGGCGCGGCTCCAACCCGTTCACACGGCCGGATGTACGCTGCGCGAACACTCGTTTACGAAGACTGTCGCCGGGATATTGAGGTGGATATCGGTGAGAAGTTGATTCACTCTCTTGGCGCACCGTTAACTCTGTTATTGGAGGGAGCGCGCTGGTTCTCGTTCGAACTCGCGGGCCATGTAAGACAAGTTGTCGATAAGATTTATGCCGACCTGGCGCGCAAGGCCGGCTCTCCGGTGGTTGAGGCGGCCGCATTCTACGACAAAGTTAGACCATTAATTTTCACCCCTGAATCACCTATTTACCATTCCGTCCTGGCCCTCTTCCACAAACGTTGGGCGGAGATCCTTAAGCTCGATCCACAAGCACACCGCCTTCAATATTCAAGCGAGGAGTTGAAGCCGCGGGTGCTCTCAGCGTTTCCCGCACCGCGAGCCGGTTGGCCCAATGCCCGTTTTCATAGTCCGGATGTGATGATCGAGGCAACTGATCAGGAGGCGATCAGGCGCGGAGATTATCAGCTTGTGCTCGGCGAGTTACATCCCGGAGAAATTACAATATCAAATGGGATTTTTGTCGGGCAGCACCCGTCTCCGGAAGAATTGTTTCAAGCTCTCGAGATTGATCTTCCGGAATCGCGCGTGTTGCCGATTGCTTCCCGAACTCAACCCGGAGGGAATGCCCGGACCAGCCTCTTGTTGTTGACCTCGAGAGACTATTTTCTGGATTACTCTCTCGATTCGGCGCACATTGCGCCGCAACGGACTCTATCTTTGGGTAACATCGTCTTCGAGAAAAACGGCGCGGGACTGATTGCCAGAACTCGAGACAGGCGGTTGGCTTTTGATGTTATGCATTTCATGGGCAGTGCTCTTACGTCCATCGGTGGAGCAGACCTGAAGGTTGTTCCTCCCGCACGGCATACACCGCGGATAACGATCGACCGCTTTGTTGTTGCCCGCGAAGCGTGGCGATTTCCGCCGTCGGAGATTACCTTCGTAGATGAACAGGATGAAGCTTACCGTTTCATCAACGCGCGTCGCTGGGCGCAACAGCACGGGTTGCCGCGGTTTGTATTCGTGAAGACGCCGGCCGAAGTGAAACCTTTCTTCGTAGATTTCGATAGCCCTGTTTTGATCAATATTTTTGCGAAGATGGTCCACCGTACTCTTACCGGTAAACATTCAGACCCGCTCGTTTCTCTTCCTCCGAATCCAAAGATAACCATCTCAGAAATGCTCCCAACACCTGATAAGTGCTGGCTGCCGGACGCGGCCGGCCAGCATTACACCAGCGAATTGCGGATGGTGGTAGTGGATTTGATTGATAAGCTCAGCCGCTCGACTATAGAACGGTCTCCTGCGTAGAGAAACAAAAACTGTACTCACGATCGTGCGCAAAGAGGAGTGATTCTTTGAGTACCAACACCAAAACGGTTTCGTGGCTTGCTCACCACCGGCCCTCGCCGCGTGCAAGCTTACGGCTTTTCTGTTTTCCGTATGCGGGAGGCAGTGCGGCAATCTATCGTAGTTGGTCGGAGAGTCTGCCGTGGCAAGTTGAGGTTTGTCCTGTTCAACTACCAGGACGAGGGAGTCGCATCAGGGAACCTCTTTTTACGCAGATGCCGGATCTGGTCGCCAACGTTGCGAAGGATTTGAAAACGTATCTGGATAAACCATTTGCTTTTTTCGGTCACAGCATGGGCGCGATTATTGGTTTCGAGTTGGCGCGTCTTCTGCGAGAAGAAGGCGGCCCTGAGCCCGTGCACCTGTTTGTCTCGGGTCGTTCCGCACCGCAAACACCACCCGAACGTCGGCATACCTACGACTTGCCCGAGCAGGAATTCGTGGAAGAATTACGCCAAATGAATGGAACCCCTGAAGAGGTGCTGCAAGATCCCGAGTTAAGGGAGTTCATGTTACCCCTGTTACGAGCCGACTTCGAGGTCATACAAACCTACGCCTACGTGGACCAACCGCCGCTCACGTGTTCCATCACGGCATTCGGTGGCCTGAACGATAATGAAGTAAGCCGTGATTCTCTTGAGGGATGGCGGGAACAGACTACGAAAGCCGGCACCTTACGACTGTTTCCCGGCGACCATTTCTTCATAAACAAGGTCCAGTCGTCACTGCTGCGCATGATTTCGGGCGAACTGTATCAACACGATCTGCTAAACAGAGACAGATGAAATTACACAGATTCGATTAATCAATCTGTGTAATCCGTGGATAAGATTTCTATTGACAGGAGAATAACCTGAACATAGGATATTCCTCCATTTTAATAATGTTTCAGGTGCTTTTCCCGGCCAATCTTTTTGCACTTGAGTGGTTGGCAGAATGTGCCTGAGGTGCCAATAAGGGTTTCTGAAAACGGCGCTTGATGAGAATCTCATCAAATCGTCGTTAACTTTTTTTAGTGTTCCTCACTGGTCGAGTGGACGTAAAAACACTCTTAACTGCGGTAGCTCTGCCTACCTTGGCTTGATGCGATTGTTCATGGCCTCCCAAGACCCAGGAGTCGCAACCTTCAAGCTATTAACTCTCCCTGCCCAGTAGCGATTTGGAAGCATTCCGTATCGCAAGCCATTGACATTGAGATTGTTGTGATGTGCCGGCACGCTCAAGCTGCCGTCAATGGATTCTCCCTCCCTTTCTCCTCCTAAACGCCCAGAGACGCCCAGATAACTCAGGAAATCTCTATGTGCAGTTGCTCTGAACTGTGGGAGGTAGGAATGAAGAACAATACATGGTCCGAAAGTTTACCCCGTTGGTATGTGGTCTATACTCGTTCCAAGCAGGAATTCAGGGTGGAGAGTAATTTAAAAGCGTGGGGAGTAGAAACGTTCAATCCTCGCGTGAGAGAAAGGTCCCACCGGCCGGAAAAAAAACCGCGTGCAGTAAAACAATTGTTCCCTCGCTATCTTTTTGCGCGTTTCCCATGCGAAGATCTGCATAAGATCACCTTTACCAGAGGCGTGCAGACTGTCGTAAGCTTCGGAAACAAACCCGCTCCCATTGACGATGCGGTGATATTTCTCATCAAGACTCGAATCGGGGAAGACGGTTTCGTTCAACTCAACGATGAACTCAATCATGGCGATCGCGTGATGATTGTCGGAGGGCCGTTTGAAAGTCTTGAAGGCGTCTTCGATCGGACGCTCAATGGCAGCGAACGAGTCTCGCTATTGCTTTCCACTGTTGCCCTGCAAGGCCGACTCATTATCGAAAGAGACTACGTAGTAAAGCTTGACCAAACATCGATTCCGCGTGTGGCCCGGGCAATGTAGATGCGCGCGTCAAAATGGCATAAATTTCCCAGCTTCTTAGATCCGAACTTCGAGGAGACAAGTCATGTACCAGGACGAAGAAGAAGACAAGACAATCTATCGAGTTGTCGTTAATCATGAAGAACAGTATTCAATCTGGCCGGCGCACAAAGAAAACGCCCCGGGTTGGCACGACGAGGGCAAGAGTGGCACGAAGGCTGAATGTCTCGCACACATCAAGGAAATCTGGACGGATATGCGTCCACTCAGCCTCAGAAAAAAGATGGAAGCGGCGGCAGCAGGCAATACAACTCAATGATCTGCGCTGTCACGTAATTCCGTTTCCAGAGCGCCGAAGGCGCGCAATATGAAAGCCAGGGGCAAGCGCTGAGCGCAGCGAAGCGCGTCGCCCCTGGATCCAGCCGCGAAAAAGCGACAAGCCCTGAAAGGGCGAAATCCGACGATGGTATCTCACGCACCAATAATTCCTGCCTGACGTCACATCAATCACCAAGACCCTGTCGATTGGATTCATTCCTGAGAGGAGTATGCCAATGAACGACAGCAAGTATTATCTCAGGCCCAATGTCATGTTCGAACCACTCTTCAACCAGTGGTACGCCTGGCCTTTACTGATCGCTCCTCAGACTGCGGCAATGAATATTGCCAACCTTCATCTGACCATTATGCAGTCGTATGTCTCAGCACCGCAGATTCATGCGAATGCGGTTAAGAACCCGTCTTTACTCGGTGGTCCATTCATTGACTACGACAGTAATCGGGTGAGTGACATTAATGCGCTCATTACCAGGACAACCAAAGAACAGTCTCACTTGATCGAGTTTGCCGACTCGGTGAAACGTCTGGATCAGATACTGAAATCGCAAGCGAAGGGTTACAGTCTCGAATCTTTGTATTCAACTGTCCCTGAGAACCTGAAGGGATACGTCGAGCTGGTTTACGACCTTAACAACAATCCCGCAATACGCTACCTCGAAGGTCTGCTGTACAGAAGTAAATACTACGATCCGAGGTTGCAAAGTATCTCCATGTCGCTAATCGAGGAAGACGGCCGAGCGTTCGCCCTGAGTACGCCGCGGCTGCCTGACGAGACTAAGCTTCATTGGCAAATCCCATTCGCCGATGAGCGCATCGATGTGCTTTTTGCACTGCGGAACGAACCACAACCCTATCATCAGATTGTCGAGCGTTTGCGTCTGGAACCAAACGAAGAAGAGATCTTCAAGACCTTCCTCACGGAAGAGGTGCCACCGTCTCAGAGTCGATACGAAGGTGACGGAATCAGACTGCGTTACTTCGGTCACGCTTGTGTTCTGCTCGAGACGAGTGAAGTGAGCATCATGACTGATCCGGCGATTAGTTATCGCTACCAAACCGGCATCGATCGGTACACCTTCCTGGACTTACCGCCGCGGATCGATTACGTGCTGATCACTCACAGTCACCAGGACCACATCATGTTCGAGTCGTTGTTGCAGTTGCGACATAAGATTGGCAACGTAGTGGTGCCGCGCAGCCGCGGCGGCTCGCTGGAGGATCCTTCGTTAAAATTGATCCTCAACCATCTGGGTTTCAAAAATGTAATTGAGCTTGGGGAAATGGACCAACTGGATATCGCTGGAGGAAGTATTACCGGACTGCCGTTTCTCGGAGAGCATGCCGATCTCAATATCGGCAGTAAGATCGCCCATCTCATTAAGCTGAAAGAGAAGACATTCCTGTTCGCCGCTGATTCAAATAATCTTGAACCCGCACTCTACAAGCACATTTACGACGTTCTGGGGGAGGTAAACGTTCTGTTCCTTGGTATGGAGTGCGAGGGCGCGCCGATGTCCTGGCTCTATGGTCCACTAATGCTGACCAATCTCGATCGCCGTATGGACCAGTCGCGCAGGCTTTGCGGCTCGAACTATGAGAAGGGGCTGGCTATCGTTAACCAGTTCAACTGCAGCGAAGTTTACGTCTATGCCATGGGCCAGGAGCCCTGGCTAACTTATGCGCTGAGCATCAAATACACTGAGGAATCAAAGCCAATCATCGCCTCGAACAAGTTGTTGGAAACCTGCTCCTCAAGGGGCATCACCGCGGAACGACTCTTCGGAAAGAAAGAGAGTTTTTATCTGAATTGAATGTACGTGAAGTGATCGCGTTTGGGTAAGTAGTTACTTTCATGCGTCACTTCGCAAGTTTTCCTCTGCTTTGAAGCCTGTTCGTTTTTCTCGCCTGTACTTCACCGCCTGCCTGAAACCCTTAGTCTCGTCCGATCATTATTCAGCCTAGATTCAAGAGATAATTTATCAATACTGCCCCTAGACAGTCTGGGTAGTCCGTGGTATGCTGGCCCTAGATTATCTAGGAGGTTATCCCGGTGCCCAAATCTAAAGCCAGCCTGCTTCAGGGGACGCTGGACATGTTGATCCTCAAAGCCCTTTCGCTTGGCGCTCTCCATGGTTACGGAGTCGGTCAACGCATCGCACAAATTTCGGGGGACGCTCTTAAGATTGAGGAAGGATCGCTATATCCCGGACTCTACCGACTCGAGCAGCGCGGGTGGATCGAGTCGGAGTGGGATGTTTCGGAAAACAACCAGCGTGCGAAGTTCTACAAGCTGACGCGCGCGGGTCGGAAACAGCTAATCATCGAAGAGCAGAATTGGGAGCGGCTTGCGAGCGCAACAATCAAGGCGCTGCGCGCGGTCTAAGAGAGGATTCTGATTATGTTCTGGATCAAAGTGACGAAAAGGTTCATTTGTGCCTGGCGGCGTCCCGACGAGATGGTGCGCGAGGTTGAAACTGAATTGCGCTTCCATATTGAAATGCGAACACGAGCCAACGTTGAGCAGGGAATGAGGCCAGACGACGCTCGACGTGCGGCGTTGCAAAGCTTCGGTGACTTCGAACAGGTCAGAAATAGCTGTTGTGAAATCCGACGGAGCCTTCCATTCTATTCCAGGCCTGTGAGAATGGGGTTGCACATTACCATCGCGGTGCTGGCGGGTCTGGCCGCGCTGTGGGCGGTGAACGTCCCACATCACGACTTCACGGGTGTCATGCGCCAGTTATTCGCCATCGCGGTTTTGACTTATCTATTCATCGTCGTTCGGCGCGCCCGCTCAAAACATCCTTCCGAGAGTGAACATGTGAACGGAGTGGTTGTAGCCCCGAGCGAGACGTTCCGCGCCAATAAGAGTTTGACGAGTGATATATCGAACGCGCCCTCAGCAAAAATCCCGGCTTATGACGAACAGGGACGTACACCGGTTGAGCGAGTGTTCAAATCCTAATTGATTCGACCTGACCGAAGAAGCCGATACCCGAAAGAAAAGACCGCACTATCCCTAATTAACTACTGAAAGGTGCCGACTATGCGAATTCACTATGCATCTCGGATCGTTACACGTGTGTTTACGCTGCTGGTTATGACTGCGAGTCTGGCAACAAATGCGCGTGTATCTGCAACATTGAGTGGCGTATTTCAGGAGAGAGCGGGAACGCTCAATGAGCAGCCATCGAGCCCGCGTTTGCTGGTCCTGCGGGATCGGATTACCTCGGGTGATCGGTCGGAGCTTGATAAGTTCTGGAAGGAAATTAACGAAGAAGGTGCGCCGATAATTGAGCCGGCAGCGGGCAGCGACCAGGACATGCTCGTCACTATGATTTGGCGAGCCAGGGAAGAGACGAGAAACGTTTTCGTTTTTCGCGTAGGGGACGTCAGTAAGCCGATGGCGCGGTTGCTCGACACTGACTTGTGGTACAAAACATTTCGGCTTCAGAAGGGCGCGCGCTTCACGTATCAATTCGCGGCGAACCTACCCGACCCAAAAGAGTGGCGAGGCGTCACCCAGTTTGCGGGCGCAGTCCGGAACGACCCGCTCAATCCGCTCCAGTTCGCCGACCGTCCTAACGAGTTCAATCCCTATGAAGGGCAAGTTTTTTCGGTGGTCGAGCTGCCCTCCGCCGAGCCGCAAAGTTGGATCGTCGTCCGTCCGAACGTTCCTACCGGCCGAGTGCGGCGCGACAAATTCACGAGCAAAATCCTCGGCAACGAACGTGCAGTTTGGATTTATACTCCGCACGGCTACGCTGCGGATAAGAAGCCTTACGCTCTGTTGGTCCTAACAGATGGTGGTGTTTACGTGAATACGGCGCGCGTAGCAACTACTCTCGATAACTTGATTGCCGCGGGCCTGATTCCCCCTATGGTCGCGGTGATGGTAGACAATCCTGATCGCTGGCGCGAGTTGTCCTGCAGTTCAGCGTACGCCGACTTTTTGGCGCAGGAGATTGTGCCCTGGGCGCGCGCTAACTACCACGCGACGGACAGTCCCGAGCAGACAATTATCGGCGGCGCGAGCTTGGGTGGATTACAGGCGGCTTTCGTAGGTCTCAAACATTCAGAGGTCTTCGGCAACGTGCTTTCCCAGTCTGGTTCTTTTCCGTGGAAGCCCGATGGCGAAAAGGAGTGGGAATGGCTGAACCGCCAGTTCGCCGCCAGCGCTCGTCTTCCTTTGCACTTCTCGTTCGAAGCCGGACTGTTGGAGGGGACCTGGTGGTGGCGTGATCTGATGGCAAAGCGACCTAACGCGCCGCCTACGAATCTGATAGACCCCACACTGCTCGCGGCCAACCGTAACTTGAGAGATACGCTCCAGAGCAAAGGATACTCGGTTCACTACACGGAATTTAACGGCAACCACGGCATGTTGAATTGGCGAGGGACGCTGGCGAGCCACCTCATCGCGCTTGTCGGTATCAAACAGGCGCCCAGGATTTCCTTACGGGACAGAATGCCCACGGAGCGATCCTCGATTCCGAACAAAGCCACGATACCTCAAGTCAAAGTGGCTCCTGCTTTGCTGCGACAATACGCCGGCAGATACGAAATCGATCCGAAGTTTGCGCATGATTTTGTCCTCTATGTAACTGTTAGAGATGATTCTTTATGGGTCAAGCCTTCATACCTGAGACTGCGCCAGCTCATGGCCGAATCCGAGTCCAGATTCTATGACAGCGAGTCAGACCTGCACGTCGCCTTCATCAAAGATGAAAGAGGCAACGTCACGGGTATCACTTTGAATACCGGACAGGGAGACATGCTGATCAAAAAGATGCCGCCGCCACTGCCCAGTACCGGCAACACGACTTTCACTTTGCGAGGACACACCGACGCGGAGGCCGTGGCGATCTATGGATCGTTCAACGATTGGATTCAGACCAGGAACTTCTGCGCGAAAGAGAGTGACGGATGGGTTTGCCGAATTGATTTAACGCCGGGCAAGTACACCTATAAGTTCCTCGTCGATGGTGTAGGTCTAAACGATCCAGCCAACCCCGCTACTGAAGATGACGGGAACGGTCGCACGGATTCGGTCATCATCATCAAACCGAGCAAAGGAAACTAATCCAGGCTGAAAACTGCATCTAGCATGGCCCGCTAAGCTCCTCTTAGAAACTGAAGTCGGGTATTCTCAGCACAGCTCTGCCTAATCATGTAGTGGAGAACCACATGGCCCGCTCAAGTTTCTTATTGACGAAGTTAGCCTCGATAGTAATCCTCGGCTCGATAATTCTGTTCCCTGGCCCACAGGTTTTGGCCCAGGATAAAATTCAACTCTCAATCGACACTGCCAAACCTGGCCCAAAGATCGACCGCAACATTTTTGGTCAATTCGCAGAGCACCTCGGTTACGGTGTGTACGAAGGCATCTGGGTTGGTCCTGACTCGAAGATTCCAAACACGCGCGGAATTCGTAACGACGTTGTTGCCGCCCTCAAAGCGCTCAAGGTGCCAAACGTACGTTGGCCAGGTGGCTGCTTCGCTGATGAGTATCATTGGCGCAATGGCATCGGAAGTCGAGCAGTTACGTTGAATCCAAACTGGGGTGGGGTAGTTGAACCAAACACGTTTGGCACACATGAGTTCATGGATTTCATCGATCAGATCGGTTCTCAAGCTTACCTCTCGGTCAACGTTGGTTCCGGCACACCGCAAGAGGCCGCTGAATGGCTTGAGTATTTAACAACGCCACTCCCAACCACACTTCAAAAAGAACGTGCTGCCAACGGTCATCCCGCCCCGTACAAGATTCCCATGCTTGGTATTGGCAACGAGAGCTGGGACTGCGGCGGCAACATGACACCTGAGTACTATCTGCGACAGCTCACGATCTACAGTCGCTTCGTTAGAAACTTCAATCCTGCGCAACAAGGTAACCAGCAGATGATGAAGATTGCTGTTGGCCCAGGCGGCGGTGAAGCACGTTGGACTGACTGGACCGAGACGATCATGAAGGCTTGGGAGAAACGACAGTGGAGTTGGGACATGCAAGGCCTCTCAATGCACAACTACACAGTCATCAACTGGGAAAAGAAGTTCGCGTCAGTAGGATTTGGCGAGAAGGAGTACAGCCAGATTCTCAAAGAAACGCTCAAAATGGAAGACCTCGTTTCCCGCCACGCCGCGATCATGGATAAATATGATCCGGAAAAGAAGATCGCACTTGTTGTCGACGAATGGGGTAGTTGGTATGCGCCGTTGCCGGGCAGCAATCCAGGATTTCTTGTGCAACAGAACAGCATACGCGATGCGATGCTTGCCGCGTTGAACCTGAACATCTTCGCTCGACATGCCGAACGCGTGCGTGGCTCAAACATCGCGCAGATGATCAATGTACTTCAGGCGATGATCATGACCGATAAGGAGAAGATGGTCCTAACTCCAACGTATCATGTCTTCAAGATGTACCTGCCCTTCCAGGATGCGACGGCTATTCCCGTGACATTCAACGCAGGCACCTACACAAACGGCGACATCACACTTCCTCGTGTCGATGCCATCGCTGCAAAGGACAGTTCAGGCAAACTTTGGTTAGAGCTCACTAACGTTGACCCAAATAATGCTGTTGAGATTGAAGTAAGCGTGACGGGCAGCAACGCAAACTCGGCAACGGGTGAAACACTAACCGCGAGCAAGGTCGACAGCGTCAACACGTTCGACGCGCCTAATGCTGTCAAACCAAGACCAATTTCAGCAAAAGCTCAAAACGGCAAGTTGACCATCAAACTCGATCCAAAATCTGTAAGCGTAGTGTCAATATCGTAGCATTCTGTGGCCTCCCTTCAATGAAACGCACTATGACCCAAAATCACCTTTGCCTGGCTGTACTAACTATAGTCGTCGTACTGTCCACTCAACTTTTCGCACAGGTTCAAACCGACGTGCCTCCCGCCGTACCTAACGCAAAGCCTGTAACAGTCGAACGGATCAAAATTCACGGTGCAGCACTCGAAGGAAACCTGGAAAAGAACAGTGTCGATCGTGATGTATTCGTGTTTCTTCCGCCCAGCTACGCCAAAGACAAACGTCGACGATACCCGGTCGTCTACGCACTACACGGCTACTCGATCGGTGCTGAACAATGGACCAAAGAGATCCACGTTCCACAAACAATAGAAGGTGCATTCGCGCTTGGTGCTAAAGAGATGATCGTTGTCGTGCCTGATTCGAAGACAAACACAATGGTTCGATGTACTCGAGTTCGGCGACGGTGGGTGATTTTGAAAACTTCATCGCACGCGATGTTGTCGCGTACGTGGACCAACACTATCGCACGATTCCAAATAGAATGAGCCGTGGTTTGGTTGGTCACTCCATGGGAGGTTATGGTGCGACGCGAATTGGGATGAAGCACTCAGACGTTTTCGGTAGCTTGTACATCATGAGTCCGTGCTGTTTGTCACCAAGAATGTCGCTGCCGCAAAACTCAGATCTGGCAAAGGCTCTCGAAGCAGTGAAGACGCCTGAAGAATCCGCGAAACTCTCTTTTGGCGCGCGCGCCACACTCGCTAGCGCCGCGGCATGGTCACCGAATCCTAACAATCCTCCGCTGTATCTCGATCTGCCGACCAAAGATGGTGAGACGCAGCCAGGCGTTCTTGCGAGGTGGGCTGCCAATGCGCCGCTGGCGTTTGTCGATCAATACATCTCAAGTCTTCGTCAGTATCGTGGAATCGCTCTTGACGTTGGTGACCAGGATGGTCTGAGAGTGGACACAGTCAAACTGCATGAGGTGCTTGATAAGTATGGAATCGCGAATAGCTTTGAACAGTACCAGGGAACTCACACCAGCAAAGTAGCCGATCGTTTTCAGAATCATGTGCTGAAGTTCTTCAGCGACCAACTCTGTTTTCAGACTCGATGTCGTTAAGCGCCGCCCGTTACTCAGGAAGCTTTTTGGTTCCTTTCACCTGGAAGTTTCCAGCGAGTATCGGCGCTCCGGTATCGGGCTGTCTTCCGCCGACAAAATCAAATCGCAAAGGCAAGTTGAACCATTGACTTTAAGTTTGGTTGAGCATATTGTCTCGCCTGCCGAGACTCAATAAAACAGGGGCTAAGTTCTCACTTACTGCTTTAACTAGATTTAGCCTATAACTATTCGGCTTCCTTGACCTCGATTTCGACGTTCCTCGTTTACCTCCATCACGCGTAGTCAGGTTTGCGAGAGGGAAATCAAATGTCTTTCGACAAGTCAAAGCGATGCGGCCTTGAATCACCTGGCGGCAGCGATATTCCAGTCTGGTAGTCCAGATACTCGGCGTCAAATTTAACCCGGCGGTGGTTGAATGTTAGATCCGCTACGGCACACCACAGTGCTTTGCTGGGACTCGAACTACGAGCGTTTGGGATCCATCGCGCGCGTCGTTAAGTCTTGCGGGGCAAAAATGCAGGAACTCACAAAGGCCTCGGAGGTTAGCCGCTTTGTTCGTTCAACTCGACAGAGTGTGGTTCTGGTAGCGCTTGGAGACTCTCAGCTTCAGGCAGCCGATAGCCTGATAGTAATTCGCCCGTTCAAACTCAACGGATTCAAAGTCATTTCGTATGCACCCGGCGTTTTCTCATGGCCCATTGCGCTGCGCTGCCGAGCACTATTGAGTGGGGCTTCGCTGTTATTTGATAGCACCTCTCCCAGTTTTACTGACGACTTGCAGCAGGCGTTGAATAAAATTTTGCAAACCGAGGTCGCCGAGCATCAAGAAGAAGAACAAATCAAGACGCAAATGAAGGAGCTCGGCGTTGTTGGCCAGAGCCGCAAAATGATGTCGGTTTTCCGTTGGGTTCTCCGCGTCAGCGCGCTAAGTGATTTTCCGGTTCTCATCACCGGCGAAACGGGAACCGGGAAAGAGTTGATCGCGAATGCTCTGCACCGGTTGGATGCAAAGCGGCGTAATGGACCATTGATCGCGGCAAACTGTGGCGCTATCAGTGCCGGATTGGCCGAAAGTGAATTTTTCGGACATCGCCGTGGAGCTTTTACAGGAGCTGACAGTGAACGCAAGGGATTGTTTCGATCGGCTAAAGGCGGGATTCTTTTTCTTGATGAGATTGGCGAACTCAATGAATCGCTACAAGCCAAACTATTACGCGTCTTGCAGGAAAAACGTGTACTTGGTGTTGGGTTCGATCAAGAAGTTGCGATTGACGTGCGCGTGATTGCGGCAACCAATAGAAGCCTGGAGGACATGGTAAACACAGGACGCTTTCGTGAGGATCTTTATCACAGGCTTAACGTGTTGTCGGTAAATATTCCGCCTCTGCGCGTTCGCACTGAGGATCTATGTCCGCTGATTGAGCATTTTCTGAAGAAGTATTCGTCTCTCAACCAAAACCTGACGACGCGAGTGAACCTGGATTTTGGTGAAGCACTTCAGCGGGTGGAACTTCCAGGGAACGCGAGGCAGTTGGAGAACATAGTGCGAACCGCAATCCTGAATAAGGTTGACGATTCACCACTTGGTTTATCCGATCTCACACCATCACTTTGGCAGCAAATCTCCGACGAAGCCCCGCTCACTGCCGCATCTTCAAATGACGAATCAGAATCAACGTCTGAAGAGCAATCCAATGTCGATTCTCAAACCTACTTCCGTAATATTCTCGACGAAAATAGTTGGAGTCTTCCTCGGTCGTTGGAGTATTGCGAAAAGCTATTGCTGCAATGTGTCCTTCAATCCGCTAGCGGCAACCAGTCAAAGGCCGCGCGCCTCATCGGGATAACTCCGCGGAGCGTCTACAACAAGCTGCACAAACACAAACTCCATTTTAGTTAGCCTGTCCTTTCCTCGGGTAGAAAACAAGTTCCGTGTCGGAAACGTTTTTCCGGAAACAGTTTTCTGCCTTCCTCACCGCTGCGATAGTTTAGAAATCGATTCTCTCCATTACCTTCAGCTAATCAATGTGCTGGACCAGCAGACTGGTCCGATAAATCATGGCATGTCCATTGCGATGAGACCTTCGAGTTTTTGAAAGCTGAAGAAATATAAGGCGCGAGATGAACAATCGTGGATTTGAAGAACCACACGGTGAATTTCAGGATCTGCGACATCTTCTATCCCGACTGCCAACAAATCCTCTTCCAGCTTCACGGCAATGATGTTTTAGAGGGTCAGGTAGTTGATCTATCAGAAAGTGGCGCGGTTGACAGTTCATTTGTTGAAGTTCAGGTAGAGGGTCTTGCGGAACACTTGATCATACCGCTCGAAAGGATTCTGGGCGTTAGTGAATGATTCAACTGTCCAACCGCCATGTTATTCCTCGAATTGAAGTCCTGCGTGTGCCCAAAGGACCCAAAGGGACACTGGTCACGGCAGGAATAATTGGCCGGTTGATGCAGGCAGGCGCAAAAGACTTTTACGTCAGACAGAAAGCGATTGAAATCTTTCGGGCTTACAGGATCCGCCCAAAAAACAGAATGGGCGAGGTATGCGCGCTCTTTGATTTTGTCAAACGTAACATCCGCTACACGCGAGATATTTTTCGGGTTGAACTTTTGCACTCAGCCCGACGCATGCTCGAATTGCGAGCGGGCGATTGCGACGACATGACGATACTGCTGGGGGCGATGTTGCTGTCTACGGGGCATCCGGTGCGAATCGTCTTAACCGGTTTCAGGCCCGATAAACCGCACGCCTACTCGCATATTTATCCGGAGGTAAACGTTCGCGGTCGATGGATCGCCATCGATGCCACCGTTGACAAGCCAATTGGATGGGCTCCTCCAGCGATTTGGAAACGCATTTGTGAACTTAAGAAGGAGACGACTACATGATCGTACAAGACACGTTGACTGGAACATTACACGAAGTTCCTGACGGCCAGGTTTACGAATCAGAGTTTGGCGAGTATCCCTATCAAATGGGCGAACCCGTTTACGACGGGCTGGGAAATCCGGTGGGGTTCCTTCCATTTCTTCCAAAGATCGCGTCGCTGGCCGCGTCGTTCCTTCCCAAGGTAGGCGGAATGCTCAGGGGATTATTGCCCGGCGGTGGTGGTGCGCCTGCGCAGGCTTTGATGCCGGGTGGAATGATGCCAGGGCCAATGATGCCGCGTCCTATGCCTCCAGGGTGGACCAATCAACCCGGCTACCCCGGGTACCCTTCACACTTGGTTTATATGAAATGCAGAAGTTATCGACGACCTCCGGGACTCGTGCCCGTTTTTGCAACTCAGCCTCCGCCCGCAGTAGCCCTGCCGGCCGCAGCCGCGGCCGCCGCTGCGGCGCAAACCGCGGCGCAGATGGGCCGTGGGCGAAGGAGAGGCCGCAGACGGCGCTAGCAACCATAAGTGCTCGAACAGCCGCGTGAATCTCATGCCTGGCGGCGCGAGAGGAAAGGTTAGCCGTGGGTTACCTCTTCGTGAATCGCGCTCCCATTGAAAGCGAACGAAGCGGATGCGATTTCAAATCAGCGCGAATTCTGTTTGACACGTTCCATGGTTTTCCGCCGCCGTCGGTAATTCACGAACCCTGTCGCAGAGTGATACCAAAAGTATTGGTCCATGTCGGTGAGTTGCGCGGACTAATTTACCGGTCGGACAAAGGTCAAAAGGGACGGCCTCAGACCTACATCCACTTCATGGAAAATGCGCCGCGATTGGCGTGCGATCCGGCAGGGAAACAGTTGTACATAATTGGCGGGAACTACAAAATCACGGCACACGGGATTGAGGGTTAAAACAGCAATCGATGTGATTGAAATGCAAATGAGGAACTGATGAAAAGCAAACGGGGATTCGACGAGGTGATGATCGTCAATCCAAGTGGCCCAACATCCGACACAACTCAGAGAGTGAGGCTTATGAGATTTCACAACGTTTACCCATCTGATATGGGCTATTACGGCGAAGTCGATCCGCTGGGTTATTACGGCGAAGTCGATCCGATGGCCGGCTATTACGCCGAAGCCGACCCGTTAGCTGGTTACTACGGTGAGGTTGATCCTTTGGCTGGTTACTACGGTGAGGCCGATCCGTTAGCTGGTTATTACGGCGAGGTCGATCCGTTAGCAGGGTACTACGGCCAGGTTGATCCCTTGGCTGGCTACTACGGCCAGGTCGATCCCTTAGCAGGTTATTACGGTCAGGTTGATCCGACGCTCGGCTATGGTGAGTATGAGCCTGTCGGCTACTTCGCTGAAGAGTTTCCCGTTGGTTATTACGGCGAAGAGTTTCCCGTAGGCGCCTATGGTGAAGAACTCCCGCTGGGTTACTACGGTGAGAACCCGTATCAGCCTGTTGGTTATTACGGGCAGGCTCCGGAGATGGTTGGCTACGGTAGTTATCCGGGAGCTTACGGTCAGCCTGCGTTCGGAGGTGGCTATGACGGATATGTTCGCGACGTGCCTCCAGCGTTCAATGCCGGCTGTCCGCTTCCAACAAACTTAAGCGGCTTCGATGAGGCTGGCGGATTCGATGGCTACACCAGCCCGTCAACCGTCAACCCCTCGTGCGACCAGCTCACGCCGCAACCCGGTTCATCTCCCTCTCCACCAGAAACTTTTAAACCGCTTTGGTAGAAAAAATTCTTCTGGAAAAAACTGAAAAGTTTCCAGCAAGAATGCTGATACGCGCAACGTAGGAGGATTCGCAATGAGTATCGTACAGGGCATCAAAGAGAAAGTTCACGCACCGGTTTTCGACTCAATCGTGGTCAAGCCTGAAGAGCAGTTGAAGGCTACTGAGTCTTCTAGCATCTTGAAGTTTTTCGTAAACGTGCAAGGCAAAACCAAGCTGGAAACCAACCTGCAATCGGCTTCGCTGCTGCCGCACTACAACACTTTCGAAGCCCGTGCGATGAGAGTGGTCATCAGCGATCTGCCGCCGGAGTTTCCGAAGGAAACGATCGGCAAGGCTGAGGACCTTATCGTTGTCAACAACGACGATGAAGGGAATCCCTTCGAATTAACTCCGCCGTCGACTGGAGCAGTTAAGCAAGGTGTGATCGCCACCGTCGAGGCAGGTCTGAAATTTCTTATGGAAAAACTCAAGGAAGCGCGGGACACCGGCGAGGATGCCGACTTTCCCCTCGAGGACGACGACGACAACAAGTACAAAGTAACACTGAGCTATGACAATGGAGACGACTTGTCGCCTGCAGATGAAACGACCGTGTTGAATAGCGGCGCCATTCCCGTGACGGCTTCTGAGCTGGAAAAGATTATCGAGGACCTCGACAGGAAAGCCCCGCCTAAGGAACAGATTCGGCAGAACGACGGAGCGGGAACAATCATCGGCAAGTTGGTCTACAACACCGTTACTACGCTCTACGTTGGCGAAAAGATCATGATTCAAATGCCAACCTGGTTCTTTCCCTCAGGCGCCGGTCCTTACTCGGAGAAGGCGGCCATCACCACACACGGCGAGCCGTCTCCGACCGCTACTTTTCGTTTTGCTGAACCCATCTATATTGATAAGCAGCAGAACTTCCGCGTTGAGATTGAGATTCCCGACGCCGACACACAAAAAGAAATCCAGAAGATCTATGGCCCACTCAGTATCTGGGTGGTCCTGGATGGATACATGACTCGCGACGTGCAATAGGCGTGACGCCGTCGAAGACCTTGTCAGGAAATACTCGAGGTATGAATCAACATGATGCCGGCACAACAAGCACGTGCTCGCGGTGCGATGCGACGAACTTCTCGGGGCCCGATTACCCCGGGAAGTTCGGCTGGGTCTGTGATCCCTTTCGACCATGCCGCCAGCTTTGAGCTGACAGGCATTCCCGGAAACATAATTCAGGATGTAATTAACATCAGCACCGACGGAATTTTTGTCGCGGATTCCATTGGGTACGGGTTTGAAGAAGATCGTGGGCGCCGGTTGCCGCTGATCCCGAATAACTTGCCACCCACAGCGGTCGTCCGGGACATTACCCTGGCCCAGATCCCGCCGGCAGCGTTGATCGAGGGATTCAGACTAAATCCGGGTTTCGGACAAGTTGTGTTTGAACCCGAGGATCCGGCGGCGAATGCGAGTCGTGTTTCGGGCGTCAGGGAAAGAAGATTTTCAAACAGGACGCTTGCCGGCTACGAGGCAGATATCCTGCAAGGCATCAAACCCGCGGAAGAGATCTCATTTCTCTTTAGCATCGTCGATTCCGCCACCGGGCGTGAATTGCAGGATGCACCTACCCACAACCTCGCCTCGCTGGGAAAAAGCGATGGCGCAAGACCATTCAGAATGTTGGCTCAGCCGTTGACTTTTCAACCTCGCTCTACCATGCGGCTGCAAATCGTCGAACGGTCGGAAGGCGTTAAAGGAACGCTCTTCATAGTTTTTTACGGATTCAAGATCCTGGGAGCTGCTTGCCCGGAGCCGATGGCGCGCGGAACTTCGAGTTTGCCTGTACAGGCAGCCGGCAGTGCCTCAGACCGCGTGATTCCGTTTGATTATGTCAGTTCGTTTCAATTGCAAGGGTCGCCGGGTAACCAGATCGAAGATGAAGTCACAATCAACGTTGAGGGAGGTTTCGTAGCTACCAACATCGGTTACGGGTTGGCGGTCGAGAGTGTTGACGTCCCACTTACAGGATTGCCGACTCCAACGGTGACAACGCCCTTGCCTACGGTGCCGTTGGGAGGAATCACTCTCGGTCAGTTTTCTCCTGGCGCTTTGCAGGGCGGCATTCGTATTCGGCCGAATTTCCTGAGAGTCGCATTTAATGGTGGCAATCTCAATACAGTTTCTGTCGACCTGGTTCAGCGGATCTTTGAAAGCTTGAATAGACCCGACGACGTCTCATTCCGCTATTCATTTCTGGACACCGGAACCGGTCGCGAGTTGCAGAATCAACCCATTAACAATGTTGCCGGACTCGGAATCGCGAACGGCGATCGTCCATTCAAACGCCTGTCGCGACCGATGATGTTTCTGCCGCGTTCGACTATTCGCGTCAATGTTGAGGAAGTCTTTGGTAAGGGAAAACTCTACATCACGTTTCAAGGCTACAAAATCTTGAGCACTAATCTCGCTGGCGCGGTCTCAGCGCCGCCCCGAAGAGGAAGGCGCTGATGATTTCCACCACTCAGAGATCCCGGCGGGGAGTCTCTATGCCACCACCCGCCGCAGCGGAGAGAAAGGCGATCCCGTTTGACTACGCGTTTCGATACGATCTCAAAGGGCAGCCCGGAAATGTCGTCAATAGCGTGGTGACAGTTAGTATCGAAGCTACCTTCACAGCCGTGTCAATTGGCTATGGTGTGGTTCCGAAAGTACAACCCATCGTATTTGGACCACCGCCAGCGCCGCCGCCAATAGTGAATCAGCTCGCTCTGATTTTGCCGCAAAATCTTGCCTCCATCCGTCTTGGTGACATTCTTCAGGGGCTTACACCTCAACTAGTCGGGACATCTCGATCGCTAAGCAAAGAAAGTGGTCCGGAAGCCGTCCTGAAAAACGGTATCAAGCTTAATCCTGAAATTGCCGAATTCGCGTTGCAAGGAGGAGGTACCGCCACTTTACCAGACGACATTTTGGGAAGGTTGTTCCAGGTTGTTGGCGCCCCCTCAGATCTGGTGCAGTTTAAGTATGCGATCGTGGATCAAGGGTCGGGCAGGGAATTCCAGAGCGAGCCGATCCTGAACATAGCCGGTCTCGGTTCTGCCAGTGGCGAACGCCCATTTCGGTACTTCGCCCGGCCGATTATTTTTAAGCCCCGCTCAACCATTCGGATGGAAATAACTGAAGTGTCGGATTTCGTCGGAGAGTTACACGTATCGCTGCACGGTTACAAGGTGTTAGGAGATCCGGATTCACCGACCGGCATAGCCCAACGCAGAGCGAGCAGAAATCTGCGCCGTTGATCTAATGCATTCGCTTCGCGAAAAGGACGGGCTGACAACGATCGATAAGTTGGATTGCAAATGATGGGATCAGTAACCTTAGAAAAAGAAACCACCACCGGCTTATGCGCGGCCTGTGGAATTCCCCTCGACACCCAATACTTTGACGACTCAAGCGTGAAGGATGCGCCGCGTTTGGGCGAAGAGATCGTTTTAGCGCGGTTCGAATTGCCAAATCAGTACTGCGGCGTTCTCGAATACTTTTCCCAGTACACCGATGCCTTCGCCCGGGATCCGTCGCAGATCGTCACCCCAGGATTAGAGTGGCGCCTGGTGTCGAATAATCATGCGCTGTTTCCCTACCTCGGTTTCCAACGGGTCATAAACCCCTGGGGCTTTGGAAGTTTTCCTATCAACTTACGGCTGGTTGAGAACTCAACGATTGAACTAGTCGTTCGTGGCGTGTTCGATGGTGAGGCGTCGGAAACTAAAGTGGCGACCCAGTCGGTGGGTGGCAGGATCGTGGGGCGCTTTTGGTACAACTCGTCTTACGGCGAGTTGAGATAGCGGATTGATCTGTGAAGCTAAAGGCTCGATGACTCGTAATGCACGATTCAGCGCTGATCGACGAGAAGTGCTCATCGCCAATCCGCGTAGCAGTAAAGTCGGGGCAGCACTTTCGCGTTACCTCGCCGGCGGAGAATGCGATTGTCACGACCCGGTTAGCCGCGGAACTTGAAAACGTGCTCGAACGATTCGCTCTGGAGGCAGGCAATAGCAGAGTGAAGAGGGTCGGAATATTCTTCAAGCCTGGAATTTTTGGTCATCATCGCGTCGGGCGGGCTGTCGATATTTATGCTGTTGGTGGAATCGGTATTGATAGTTGGAAGCAGCAATGGGATCGCACGCAGCGTTGTGCCTGCGCAGTTTCTGATGCGCAAAAAAGGAGCGCGTTATTGGATAACGAACAAAATCAGAACCTGGGCTGGCGCCTCTACAAGGCCCTACAGAATTATGGCCGGTGGTCACAACCCTACGGCTACCCGATTCAACTATTTGGACCATGGACGAGAAGTGAAGGACCGTGGAAGTTTATTAGCGACTTTCTGCTCCGCGCTCACCGCGATCACATTCACGTGGCGAAGTAGACCAGAACTTATCGAAGAGTCAAAACATTTTCGCGAGGTGACGATATGCAACAGTTTGCGGCCCACCAGCCTTACAACGAACCGGAGCCCGAAATCACAATGCAGCTGAATACTGGATCCGTCGGTCTTAACCCTCTGCTCGTGCTGGCCATCGAGCGGGCACTTTCGCCTCCTATTATGCATCGTCGCAGTAGCCTGCAGCCGATGCGGGTAATCGTGGTCGAACCCGGCTTCCCCTCGGCCCACGATGGATTAGACCAGGCAGGTTTTGATGTGTCCCGCATCTTGTTACAAGCCGTGACTCAAGCCGCTGGAATGAGTGGGCTCGGCCAATCTAACTTTGAACAACGGACGGTGCGAGGCGAAATCCTGAGTGACGAAAACGGTCAACTTTATGAAAAGCTTGGCTCGCACGTTCGCCTCATTCAACAACTCGCCAGCAGTCCTTACGGTGATGTCATAGAACTGGTCCCGACTGGTCAACGTCACCTGCGGATGATTGCTCCAGTGACGGAGCCGAAATTCGTTGAGAGTAATGAACCAGGCAAGTCTGGTCATGCGCGAAAGGAATCAGTGATCAATTTGGACCGGCAGAGGTTTGTACCGTTCGGTCATTCTCAGGAGAAACCGGGTGCCCTCGGACATCGAAAATTATTCCCGGATCCCGGCCAATGGCGTGTAGTTCGTTGGTCAGACTTTAAGGAAATTCTTTCGCAGCAGCTCGCGAATCCGCACCGGCTGAGCGATCAATACCGGTTGCCCTGTTATGTCCAGGTGATTGAAACCGATCGTGTGCTCAGCGTCGACGAACTAGCCCGAACCTACTCCTCAGAAAACGAACGAAACAAGAAGCTCTATCACCTGACCGACGAGATTGCCGCAAAGTTGGATCTGATTTCGATGCTACCGCCGAGGTCGCTGCAACAACTCGACATTGACCGGCCGCCGAACACGCTGCTGCCCCATGAGCGTCTTTTCAGCCTGCTCGTCGCAAACGATCCAACTGTAGACGTAGCCTCGCCGAATAAGACGGCAGGAACGGCGACTGCTTCGGCATCGGCCACTTCCGAATCTTTGAGCAAAGCGACATCCGCCAAAGACTCAATACCCGCAGACTTTCTAAAAGAGTGGGAATTCAAGATCAGCCGCGCTGAAGCGGCGTATGACATGAAAGCCAGGCCCAGCCTGGGAAGTGCGATTCGAAATATATTCCGCCGGTTACGAGTATTCAGACTACGCAGAGAAGTTCGCAAATGGCAGGTTTTGATGAGCGGCAAAAATGCGGACGAACAACTCTGGGTTGTGCGGCCTCCGACAGAAATGCCTGCACCTGCATTTGTACGCGAGTGGGCGGTGAAAACGCTTGAGCTCGCTGGTTACGATTCTCAAAAAATGATCTTCGAATGGGAAATATTTTGGCGGCGAAAGGGTTGACGCGATCGAGTTTTAGAAATGCGCCGTTGAACCATCGAATAATTTTTCGATTCCTGGAAGGAGGAATGTTATGGCCACAGCTACAACCGCTCTCGCAGCAACAAGCGCAACGGATCCCGAAATCGCTGTCAACGTCGGCGTCATTCTCAATTCCCAATTAAGGGTTGATGAGATTCAAAAAAAGTTATCTGAAGATTTTCGGCGCGAAGTGCTGGTTATCGCCAAAGATGTTGCGACAGCTACGCCGGCAACTTTTAACATCGAGACTTTTACGGCCAACTGGACGCAACAACTCGAGCGCTTCAAAGGTCGCTCATCGGCTCTGGCGAGCTTTGAGACTGAGTTGGCGAGGGTAATTGAAAGTTACAAACAAGAAAATGCCCCCGAATTGATCAAGGCGTTGGAAGCAGGCCGCGCCCTGTTAGAAGAGCAACTGCGCCAACGAAATGAGGTAGACGACTCGATCGAGAGCGAGATCCGTGCAATTGATAAAGTGATCGTCGAACTCAAAAAATACCTCCGCGGCGGGCGGGTAACGCCAGTAGTTACGGCGACCGCCCAGGCATCCATAACTACCACAGACAATAGAAGTGAGCCCTCCAAAAGAAGGCAGGGTAAAAGCAAAGCGGGTAAGAAGTAACTGCTGATTGCTGAAACGCAGGTCGAAATCTATGTCGTACTTTTCAAGCACGGATCCAAATACTACGCTTAGTGGTTTGAGCTGCGGGCCGAAATGCAGTTGTGGACCATGCAGGTTGGACCAGCGTGGTCTAAGTGAGTGGTACGAAAAAGAAGAGCCTGATCCGCCACCGCCACCGTCTTCGGCCGCCCCTCCAGCGCCAGCGGCCCCCGGTACTGTGAACCCATCGCCGAATCTCAATGGACTTGCCGGCTGGAACCGGCGGGGTATGGGTTTGGGTTTCTCCGGCTATGGAAGGTTCGGCTTTTACTCACAGGCACCGGCGGTGGCTCCGGCGCGTCTCGTTTACCCGCAGGTTAATACACAACTGCCCGCAGCGGGTGTAGGTTACGGCGCCTATTACGCAAGTGACAGTCGCGGTCGTCCCGATAATCCTCCCGGCTATCATCGCTATGGTTTAAGAGAAGTTATCCAGGCGATCGAAGCTATTGCGAGCGAGTGGCACCGCCGGCATGGGCAAGGTCCGCGGTTGGGAATCGGCGACATCAGTCTTCTCGGTGGTGGCCCAACACCTCGTCATGGCGCTCACCAGCGAGGTCTCGAAGTAGACATTAGATTGCCGAGAAGTGATGGCCGCGAACTGCCTGCGACTTTTAACGATCCAAATTATTCTCGCAGCCTCACACAAGAACTGGTCGACGTAATTAATCGCAATCCAATTCTTCGAGTAAGGGTAATCCTATTTAATGATCCAGGAGTCAGCGGCGTACGGGTGTATCCCGGACATGACAATCATCTGCACGTTGGTTTTATGCCACCGGCTGCGTCCACAAGCCCGAATGCACCGTCCATCAGTAACCAAACGGCGCCGCCAAATGTGACTGCCGCTATGGTCTCGCGCATGTTTCCCGGTACGCCTCTCGCCAATATCCAGACGAACCTTCCATTCGTCCTGCGCGCGTTGAATGATGCCGGGTTGGGCGACAAAGCGATGATTCTTATGGCCCTCGCAACCATTCGTGTCGAGACCGGTAACTTCACGCCTCTTAGCGAATTTCAATCCCGATTCAACACACCGCCAGGCGGACCGCCGTTTAGCTTGTACGACAACCGCCGCGATCTGGGTAATCAAGGTCCTCCCGACGGAGCCAACTTCCGAGGGCGCGGCTACATTCAGTTAACCGGTCGTTCCAACTATCAGATTCACGGCGCCGCCATCGGATTGGGTGACCAACTGATAACCAATCCGGCGCTGGCCAATCAGCCTGAAATTGCCGCGAAACTATTAGCGAGTTTTCTCAAGCGTAAAGAGCCGGCAATTAGAAGTGCCTTGAGCACGAACAATCTCGCGCTGGCACGCAGACTCGTGAATGGCGGCAGTCATGGCTTACAAGCGTTCATTGCTGCTTACAATATTGGTAGGAGCGTGATTCCGTAATTTACAGAACGCGCTAAAGTCGTTTAGTTGCAAGTTCGATGATACGAACCACGAAACAATGGTTACACCAGTCACTCCAAGCTCAGCGCGTCCTTATAGTCATCTCGCTGCAAACTATGACGGTACCGTTGGCATTCCTTTTTTTCGACGCACGCGCTTTGCGTTTGAGAATCTGATCAGACGTTATGGAATCAGTTTTCGAACAGTGGCCGACATTGGGTGCGGCACGGGACTATTCGCTCGCTATTTGAACAGATCGTGGAACGTTCCCGTCATCGGTGTGGATCTTTCTCGAGACATGCTGCGAGTTGCGGCTCGAAATTGTAGCGGTTTGCCTATTTGTCTGTTGCGTCAGGACATTCGCGCGTTGCGCTTACCGCACCCGGTTGATTTGGTAACTTGCAACTTCGACACTCTGAATCATCTCGTTGGAGATGGCGATCTCGTGAGAACGTTTAGGAGCGTCGCAAAAAATTTGCATGCCGGCGGGCACTTTGTTTTCGACATGGTGATGCAATGCCAGCCGCTCGGTTCAGCAAGAAATTATGTGAGGCTGTTTTCTTCAGCTCAGCGCACGTTGATGCAACACGTCCGTTGGCAGCCGAGGCAGAGACTCTTGTCAATCGTCGTGTCGATTCGTTCAAGGAATACGCCGCAGGCGATCACCGAAGTACATCGCGAGCGAGCCTATTCGGCCCGGGAAATCGGCCGAGCTTTGCTCGACGCTGGTTTTGTAATTCGCGGAATACATGATGCCGCCACGCTGGACCATGTCACGGAATGTCCACCGCGAATCATCGTTGTAGCGAGGAAGAAAAGTCTAAGCGCGAACGAGAGTTAGTGTAGGTCACTAGCCAGGAAGGAATGATGTAACAAGAAGTAATCATGTACATCACACCAACCAAAAGACCGTCAACCTTTTGGCAAGCGCCGAAGTGCAAAGCAACATATCAGCCTAAGATTTGCACTCCGGGCGGACCTTTTCTCCCATCACTACACGGGTTCAAGTTCGAAAACAGCTTCGACACAATTCAGCTGCCGGGACTTCCGGTAATTCCTTCCTTCACTTATGGTCTCTGTGGTGGAATGGCGAGTGCAGCGCTCGACTACTTCCTTTCGAACTGTCCCATCCCCTCAACAGACAAGGTACCTTTGTCGGGCACCATCTTGTGGGAATACCTGTTCGCCCGATTGCTCAATTCGCTTGGCCTTCCAGACAAGGCCATCATTCGCAAGTTCTTGTCCTGGACAAACCGACCCGATACTACTACGCGCTTGTTCGATGGACTACAGGAACTTACAGTGCCGGAATTTCGTGCAACGATTACGAGCCTCTGTGCCGCCCGTCCGGTCGTTCTCGGGTTAATTTATGTTGGTCCTGGCATCTTCAATATATGGAGAAACCATCAGGTGCTGGCGTACGCGTACGACAGACCGGATGATGAGCCGAAAGTTACCAACATCAGGGTGTACGACCCCAACCATCCAAAGGTTGACGATGCTGTGATCCGATGCGAGCTACTCGGGCGAAACCGTGTTCAATGCAAGGAGACAGTACGTATCAAAGACGACGTGATAGAGAAAAACGTTAGAGGATTCTTCCGCATGCCATACACACGGATGATACCGCTTTGTTTACCGTAGTCGGTACGTGCAAACCCAATCCACTGTCGGAGGTGAACTGATGTATCTATATGATCGCCAAGCGCCAGGCTCTCAATATGCGGAATCAACCACTCCCGGGAATCGTTTCGGGTGGGGTGCTGGACAGTTTGGTCAAGCTGGGTTGCCGCTTCCGACCGTTTCTGCATTCAGATTTCGGAATTTCGGCACCACTGATCCCGAGAATTGCTGCACTAACTGTACGACACTTGATCCACGCACGGGCGGGCGCCTCAATCTGGGAGTTGGACTGAGAGGTAATGGTGCCTTGCCCGTTCGGGCAGCTAACGGTATGGAACTGGCTTTCACAATTTCCGGTCATCGACCCGGTGTCGAGTATGACATCACACGAACGCGGCGCAACTCGCTCTGGCAGCGAGTTGGCGGCGTGTGGACGCGCCTCGAATCCTTCTCAATGGGTACAGGCGATGACCCTCCTCCCGACGTCGATGAATGCTTAAGGCTTAGCGGGAGCAATCGAATATTCTCAGAAGATCGCCCTGGATGGCGGAACGCTGCCCCGCCTGTTTCAGCCGTAACGCTCTTTACCGGTGTCAATCCCGCCAACGTCAGTAACGTTGCCGCAACAGAGTTAGTCTTTAGATTCAGTTTCGCCGAATGGGTAATCGCGAGAAACCGCGCCGAAGGAGTTCCCTGGACTCGACTGCAATTGCCACCGTTTGCGAATGGCACGCCGCGGCCGCACATCTATTGGCACAGCGTCACCCGGTTGATTCGGACTCCTGCTGGAGATACCACTGGTCCATGGGTATTGGGACCAGGTAACGTAATTGAACTCGGTTCGCTGTCGGCGGCTATCATCAACTCGGCTCCGGCTTGATGAACGTTCACCGGGTCGCTGTCTGAAAGAAACAGAGGTGTGGCATGTACATTCTTGGAGAAGCGACTTCGTCGGGCATTACGCTACCGCAGATCCCCGTCGTACCCAGGCCGACGCTTCCGTCTTCGCGGGTGACAAATGCGCTTGCTCTGCCTTACAGAAATATCTGCCGGATCGTTGTTCGGAATTACGATAACGATCAAATGTCCATTGGCACCGGCGTGTTGGTCAGTCCCTACCACGTTCTGACGTGCGGACATGTTATTTATCCTCCGGCAACGCCACGCACCAGTGGCATCGAGGTGTTCCCTGGGCAGAATGGTCCCGATGAAGACGTTCCGCGCTTCCGCTCAAACGGCTGGGCGATCAGCACTTTTTGGCGTGCAAATGATTGTCGTACGGCCGGCGAAGATTATGGCGTAATCCGCCTCGCTGCACCGACTCGCTATGGCTTCATGCCGTTGCGGCCTGTCGATCCCGCCATCCTCACCAGCATCGCTGTTCAGCTAGCCGGCTACCCCGCCGACCGCGAAGAAAGGTCGCGACACATGTATGAAAGCCAGGGACAAGTGAACGGAGCGGTCGATATCCAGCACTGTGTGAATGGCGTTCCCAAAGTCATACCTCGCCCGATCTCGGCAACGGCTCGCACCATTGTCCATACACTCGACACCACCAAGGCTCAAAGCGGAAGCCCACTATGGATCGACGACGGAACCTCGGAAAAAACGCTCATTGGTGTCCACGTCGGCTTAGGCAACCAGGATGGAAAATTGGCAGTGTTCTTGAACCCCACCGTCCAAACCCAGATTCAGCACTGGATGCGAAGCGCCTTACCGCCGATTAATTCTTAAACGGGGTCCGGCAGTTCGTGCTTACCGCAACGATCGAAACGCGGCACGGACCTCCTCAGAAAAGACTTGTGGCTGTTCCCACGCTGCGAAGTGTCCGCCCTTGTCGAGCTTGTTGTAATAGATCAGATTGGGATACGCCTGCTCGGCCCAACTCCGCGGAGTTTGAACGACCTCGTCAGGAAAGGCGCTAAACGCGACCGGGATGCCGACGTGTTTTGGTGCAAAGAATGCAAACTTGTTTTCCCAGTAAATACGCGCCGAAGAGACTGTCGTGTTTGTCAGCCAGTAAAGCGTGATGTTGTCGAGCACCTCGTCTCGCGTGAGTCCTTCCTGCTGACCTTCAAAGACGCGCGCGATGAGTTCGTAACTGCGCGTGTCGTGGTCCAGAATCCAGGCGGCAAGCCCAACCGGCGAATCCCCGATCCCGTAAATCGTCTGCGGACGATTCGCCATCTCCAGTGCGTAGCCCGCTTCGTGCTTGTAGAAGTAGTCCAGCTGCTCGCACGCGCGTCGTTCGTCGGCTGAGAGATCGGATGGCAACGGGTTGCCAATTTGGATCGCCTTATCGATGTCTGGAGGAATCGTGAACGGCCAGTTGAGATGAATGCCGAGCAATTCCTCAGGCGCCTGCGTACCCATCACATCTGTAACCATCGCACCCCAATCTCCGCCCTGCGCCACAAATCGTGTGTACCCGAGGCGCTTCATGAGGCTGGTCCAGGCACTGGCTATGCGCGTTGGATCCCAGCCCGTCGTGGTTGGCGTGCCAGAAAACCCGTAGCCCGGCAACGATGGGATCACGAGGTCAAAAGCGTCCGCGACACTCCCGCCATATGCAGTTGGATCGGTCAACGGATCGATGACCTTCAGAAGCTCGATGATCGAGCCGGGCCACCCGTGCGTGACGATGAGCGGCAACGCATTGGGATGTTTTGAACGGACATGAATGAAATGAATGTCCACTCCATCGATGTTCGTCATGAATTGTGGCAAAGCATTCAGCCGTGCTTCGAACCTTCGCCAGTCGTAATCGGTCTGCCAGTAACGCGCAAGCTTCTGCATCGTGGCGAGTTGCACGCCTTGCGATTGATCACTGACCGTTTCCTGTTCGGGCCAACGCGTTGCCGCGATGCGACGGCGTAGATCAACTAGTTGTTCTTCGGGAGCCTCGAATTGAAAAGGACGAATGGATGTATCTTCTGCCGCTGTTGCCGGTTGAGTCATGATAGTCTCCTTTCAGTAATGAAGGTTTTGTTTTCGTAGCGGCGTCTTGGACCAATTGAACAGCTCCGCAGTACACCACGAGAGTAAAGAGGAATCTATTAGACTTAGGTATCGATCGATACCTTGGTATCATGATTGCGGCAATCGGCATATTGATGCGTGCTAAGACACTCCATCTCTAACTAAACAGTCAGGAGTCGACCAACCCGGCGTGTCGCCGGTTGGAAAAGTTCACCTATGTCCCGAACGACAATTCCATTGCCACGAGCAGTGGCTCGTATCTACATTGCAACTGCGCTGTTGGCGCTGATGTTAATCACAAACATCCAGCCTTTAGCACAGGAAAAGGGCCAAACCTTCCGAGTCAAACCGGGGAGATCAGTGGTGCGAAGCCAACATGCAATGGTTGCGAGCAGCCAACCGCTCGCGTCGGAAGTGGGTCTTGAGGTTCTCAAGCGCGGTGGCAATGCAGTCGATGCGGCGATCGCGATGGCGGCGATGCTCAACGTAACCGAACCAATGATGACCGGCATCGGCGGCGACGCCTTCATGCTCGTTTACTGGTCCAAGACAAAGGAGCTGAAGGGTCTCAATGCCAGTGGCCGAGCACCAGGTGCTTTGAGTCTTGACTACTTTGCTAAGAGGAAGACGACGAAGATGCCGGAGTTCGGCATGGAAAGCATCACTGTCCCTGGTGCATTTGATGGTTGGGTAACGTTGTTGGAAAAGTACGGGACCATGAAGCTTGCGGATCTGCTGAGCCCGGCTATTGAGAGTGCAGAGAACGGCTTTCCGGTCATGGAGAAGACTGCCGAAGACTGGAACGCGGAAGTGACAAAGTTGCAAAAGACTCCGGCGGCTGCAGCTAACTACCTGGTTGACGGCAGAGCGCCACGGCCCGGTGAGATCTTCCGGCAACCGAACCTTGCTCGCACCCTGCGCACGCTCGCGCATGGTGGTCGCGATGCTTTTTACAAAGGTGAAGTAGCAAGGGCAATAGCTGACTACTGCGCGAAGAACGGTGGTTTCATTTCACTCGCAGACATGGCAGCGCAGAAATCAGATTGGGTAGAACCGATCTCGACTACTTATCGCGGTTACACGGTCTATGAAATTCCACCGAACAGTCAGGGCTTGACTGCCTTACTCACGCTTAACATTCTTGAGGGCTTTGATCTTGCGGCGTTGAGTAAACAACCCGTTCGCTACTATCACACGCTGATCGAAGCTACCAAACTTGCTTTCGCCGATCGCAATCGTTACATCGCCGATCCGGCGTTCTCCAGAGTGCCGGTAGTCGAGTTGTTGTCGAAAGACTACGCGGCCAGGCGACGCGCTCTCATCAACCCAAACAAAGCACTTGATTCACCACCGCCTGGCGACATCAACGTCGGCAGCGACACTACCTACTTTACCGTCGTCGATAAGGATGGCAACGCGGTGTCGTTTATTAATAGTCTCTTCGACTCGTTTGGATCAGGGATTGTCGCCGGCGATACGGGAATCGTACTTCAGAATCGCGGCAGCTCGTTTTCACTGGATCGAGCTCACCCTAATCATCTCGAACCGGGCAAGCGTCCTTTTCACACGCTCATTCCGGCGATGGTCTTCAAAGACAAAGAGCTGTTCATGTCGTTCGGCGTTATGGGTGGCGGCATTCAGGCGCAGGGACATGTTCAGGTGCTGGTCAACCTCATCGATCTCGGCATGGGTTTGCAGCAGGCGATTGATGCGCCGCGCTACCGTTTTATGAGCGAAAGAGACGTCCTGCTTGAGGATGAAATTCCGGCGACAGTGATTAGCCAGCTAATCGCTCTGGGCCACCGGCGCGCTTCACCTCCCGGTGTACTGCGTTCATCAATGGGTGGCGGTCAGGCAATCATGATTGACCCTGTGAACAAGACGCTGATGGGCGCCTCCGATCCACGCAAGGATGGACTCGCCATCGGTTATTGATGAGGGTCGACAAGCCTCGGCGACACGTTCGAACTGACGATTCAGGATGAAACGTTTGGTTGATTTCTGTCATTATAAGTAGACGGCTATCACGAACCTGGGCAGCAAACTCTCCGCTGCCGAAATGGCGGCTTTCCTTAGGAATTAGTTCCTTCCCTTACGTTTAGGAGGTCTCCCTATGAATACGCTTTCCTCTCTTTTCATCCGTAACAAATACGCGAGCGCTTGCCTCTTGATAATCTTTACAGGCTCCTTCATTCAACCGTTTGCTCAAACACCTCAACAACCAGCGCAACAGAATCAACAACGGCGCCGCGCACAGCCCGCTCAGCCCGGGCAGGAAAAACCATTTGTTGAGCCGGCTGAAATGCACAAAGCTGCGCTAAAGGTGTTGGAAACTCAACCTGCGCAACGTGGCCGATGGGATACGTCGCCCGAATTGATGCCCATCAATCCCGTTCACGTAGCCCTTATGTACAACTCTAAAGTTCTGGTCATATCAGGATCAGGGAACGACCCGAACAATAAGGATTTTCAGGCCGGCGTTTGGGACCCTGCGAGCGGAACTGTGAGGACTTTTCCAATTAGATGGGACATGTTTTGCAACGGCATGGTGATATTGTCAAGTGGCCGGCCACTAGTTCTGGGAGGCACGCTCAAGTACGACAATTTTTTAGGTGAACCCAGAACCGCGTTTTTCGACCCACCGACCGAGACGTTTACCGACGCAGCCCAGATGAATGGCGGTCGTTGGTACCCTACCGGAACCGTACTAGGAAACGGTTCAGTGTTAGTCGTCTCAGGACTGACCAATACAAGCTCCACAGTCAATACCAGCGTGCAGATCTGGGTATCGGGAACGTGGACCGCTGCCGGAACTATTTTCGCAGGGGTGCCGCTGTATCCACGTCAGCACCTCTTGCCTGACGGTCAGGTCTTCGAGTGCGGCGCAAATCGAGATTCGAAGATGTTCGATCCGGCGACAAACACCTGGTTTGAGGTGGCCACAACCAACTTCACAGCCAATCGAGATTACGGAACATCAGTGCTGTTGCCGTTGACTCCAGCAAATGGTTTTAAGCCTCGGGTGATGATTATGGGAGGAGCAAATCCTGCAACTAACACAACCGAGCTTATCGACTTATCTGTAAGTCCAACCCTGTGGGTGAACGGTCCCACCATGGCTCACGCTCGGATACAGTTGAACGCGACGATTTTGCCTAACGGCAAAGTGCTGGTATCGGGCGGTTCCACTAACGACGAAGATACGTCAACGGCAGCTTTGGAAACTGAGCTTTACGATCCTAATGCGAATAGTTTCACTGCCGGAAGCTCGATGGCGTTTCCGCGGCTCTATCATTCCAACACGCTACTCTTACCGGATGCCACCGTATTAGCACTCGGAGGAAATCCAATGCGTACTGTGTACGAGCCGCACATCGAGATCTATTCACCGCCATACCTCTTCAACGCTGACGGCAGTTTGGCCACACGACCTGTCATAAGCGGGATCGATAAGGCCATTCATTATGGTGGGAGCTTCTACATCAGAACGCCATATCCAGCCGACATAAAATCAGTCGTGCTGATTCGTCCCGGCGCAGTCACTCACGCATTTGATATGGAGCAGCGACTCGTGGGTATGACCTTCACTTACAATAATGGCCAACTCTATGTGAAAGCACCTGCTAATGGAAACCTTGCACCGCCAGGGTATTACATGGTGTTCATTCTGGATTCGAAGGGTGTGCCCTCAAAGGCGGCATTCGTGCGATTGACGTAGCCGACAACGTTTACTTGCTGACCACCAGCACCGTAAACGATCCGGGTTTCACGCTGCGTTGTGGTCTGCCACCGGGTGTTGTCGCGGGCGTCTCAATATATTCAGCCGTACTCAGAAATATCTTCTTCGTTTTCGGGTCGAAAGCCATCGTGCGAGCGCCAAGTTGGGTCTTAACCGGACCAGCGTCTTCATAATCGTCGGCCGACTTTTCGTGAAAGATATTCAAGACACCTTCGCTACACGAAAAGAAAACCAGCTTCGCTTGCGGATCAAAGGCCGCGTAGTCTACGCCTCGCCCAATCGCGAAGCTGCTGATAACTCGTCCCGACACGGCGTCCATGACGACCATCTTTGGCTCGTTGCGGCAGCCGATGAACAATCGTTTCGTCTTTGCGTCGTAGGCCAAACCGGTTGGCGTTTTTGCGACTCCAATCGGAAAGCGCTTCTTCACTTCGAGTGATTTTGGATCGAAGACCACCACCTCGTTCGTATCTTCGAGGTTTAGATATACGAGCCCATCGGCAACGACCGCTGATTCTCCGTCTCCTTCTACTTTTACCGTGCCTACGACCTGTCCGTTCTTCGCATCGATGGCGGTGACGTCGTGCGAGCCGTGATTGTTGGTGAACACGCGCATCGTAGCCGGATCGTAATAGATTCCATCCGGTCCCTTGCCGACGTCGATCTTGTTGATGAGCTGCAACGTCGTCGGATCGAACATTGAAACTTTGTTCTCGCGACCGTTGCTTGTGAATCCGTGTTTGAACTCGGAGGCGATCGCGATTCCGTGAACGCCGGGAGTGTCCGGAATGGTCCCGATCAACGTGCCGTTGTCAGGGTTGATTACGTCTACCTGAGTGCCGTGAGAGAGATACAGACGTCGCGCAACGCTGTCGATAGTGACATAGTCGAATCCGCCGTTACCAGGAACCGGATAGCGAGTCTCGACCTTATATCCTGTACTGCCCTGCCACACAGCGAAGAGAATCAACACGCCGACGATGCAAGTTCGGATGCCTGGCATGATCTTTTCCTTTCTACTATAGGTCCACTGTTTGAGTTATTCGGGCCGCCTTAGCTTTTCACCGTTAGGACCGACCTGAATCTCTGATCGTTTCTTGCCGCGCTTGATGTGTGCTTCGTAAGCGACGAGCGTACCGTTCTTCGTCAACGACTCAATATTCTCGATGGTTCCTGCGCCCGCGGCTTTCTTCAGGGCATCCTGGACTGGTACTGGAAGCGAGTCGAGCGACACTTCTTCCTCGACCTCAACGACATTGCCATTCTTGTCAATCAGGATGTCTTTGTTGTGGCCGTTAGCACTTAAAGACACTTCATAGAACTTCTGTCCATGTTCGATCTCGGAAGTAAAGCCTTTGATCGTTGCGCCTGCGCTTTCTTTGACCACCGTTGTCTCGACTGCAGGCGGGAGTTGTTCTCTCCTGATCTTTCTCTCCTGCGCTTGAGCTGCTGAAAGTGCGAATCCGATTATTAAGACTGTCATCAGGGTTTTAAAGTAGTAGTTCATCGTCAGCTCCTATTCTTCAGAGTCCTGAGATTGGCGGCGTTAGAAAAAGGTGAAGGTGTCTGCAGTCGGGAGGTTGCGAGCAGGCACACTACTGCAATAAGTACCGCGAGGGAAACTGCCCTGGGTCTCGCTTGTTTTGACATACTCGGCCCGTGAAGGTTGGAGTATATGCAGGAGTACCTTAATAGAAGATTAATAGGCGAGGAAAATGGCTGGGCCGCTGCCGCGGACCACCAGATCTACAACTGCGGTCGTCCTCGCGCTGAATGCCAGACGCCCGCGATTTGGCAAAGCTTACGCTCGTCGCGAGCAGCGGGAGACCAAATTAATTTGTAAGCCATGAGGCTAGCTGTTTCTTTACTTCGTCGTGAGGAATGCCTTCGCCTTTATCGAGTTGATCGAGACCTCTGTGTACGGCAGCCATAAACTCGATGCGTTCGGCGATCTCTTCGAGCGAACAGTCGTCCGGTAAGGCGCGAATCGTTTCAAGTACGATTTCTTTCTCAGTCATGGTCCGATTATGAGATTGAGTAGCAGATTGTGCAAGAGTGCAGCCTCAGCAAGAGAAGCGCGCAAAATGAGGTTAACCCATCCACCGTTCTCGACATTGCGAGGACGCGGAGGTGCTCGAGCTATTGCGATGAAAATTAGTTTTTGAAGAAATTTTTGAGACCTTGCGGCAAGGCTTGCGTGAAATGAATGGAGAGGTTGGTTGTTGGCAAATATGGTTAGTAGAACAACCATGGTGTTAGCCTTCGTGCTCTTAATCATTGGAGCAACGCTCCGCTACTATTATTACTTCCTTGCACAGTACGGGCTCAAATTAGTCATCGCTATCTCAATCGCGATTCTTGCGTCGTCGGTTCTGATGACTCTGTTGAGAACACGACCCCACACTTACAAAGATTCGCTTGCCTTCGCAATGGTCGTGGCAATTCTATGCAGCTTCTCTTATGAGTCGGCGGCAGCCAACAAACTGAAGAACGAGAAATACCTTTCGAGACTCGCCGGAATCGTTATTCGTTACAGTGAAAGGAATCATCGGCCACCGAGTAGCGTTGACGAAGCGGTCGAGGCCGGCGATATGCTGCCGAATCGTGGCGACGCCGATGGCAATTCTTATCAGTACCTACATCTAACTGAGCGTGCTTTTGTGATCCAAAGCCTTGGCCGAAACCAGAGGAGTGACCGTGGAGCAGAAGACGATGTTCGGCTGAGTTACGTAAACGGGAATCTGGTCAGCTTCGAGGAGTTGTCGAATTGGGTGCAGCAGAGTGGCACAGAGGAAGAGAAGGATCGCTTTGCAGCATATTGGCCGGCTTCGAACAAAAGTCGATAGGAATTCTCTTTAGGGTACTAGTTGACTTTGAACTGCGCCGAAGGCGTTTTCAAACTGCATTACTACCGTTCTTTAGCAAGATTGAACAAGAAAAATTCCCGCATTTACGGTACATGTTAGTGCGTATCAATCCAGCTCCAGGGCGGCTATGTGTTTCTGATAACACACCTGTTAAAGTTTTCCGTGAGGCACCCGCGCGTCGTCGTCGGACTCGCCGGGGCGATCACTGTTTGTGCCGTCTTCTTCATCCCGCGAATTCAATTACGACTCGACGGCCGGTCACTGATCCCTTCCAGTTTGCCTCAGTTTGCTGAAGCTGACCGCGCCGCAGCGCGTTTCGAATTACGCGACCTGGTGTTGATAGGCGTTGGCAACGAAGAGACAGGCGTGTACACGCCGGAGACGTTGAAACGCATCGCTCGCTTGAGCGAGGGTCTCTCGAAGGTCGAAGGAGTCGTACCCGGCTCTGTCGTTAGTCTCTCGACTGTACCGCGTATCGCTCTCGTCGACGGCAAGGTTGACACAGACCCGCTGTACCGACCCGAAGACGAGCTCAACACAGAAACCATCCAACAACTCCGCCGCGACGTGGGCAGGCGCGGTTATGGCACCGGCATGCTGGTCTCGGCCGACGGAAAGGGAGCGGCCATCATCGCGAAGGTGGAGCCGGGCGCCGACCGATATCGCTTGCTTGAACAGACGCGCGCACTGATCGCGAGCGAGTCATCCGGCAAAGACTCGATCTATCTGAGCGGCTCGGCCCTCGCGCAAGCCGTTTTGGGCCAGGCGACAGCTCGCGACCTCGCTCGCTTGATACCTGCCGTGATCGCCGTTCTCGGCGTAATGCTGTTTCTGTCGTTTCGTCATCTCGCACCAGCGCTTTTGTCACTCACTGAAATTGGCGTGAGCCTCATCTGGATGGTTGGCCTGATGGGCCTGACCGGTCAGTCAGTTTTTGTTACGACATTAGTGTTGCCGGTGGTCCTAATTTGCGTCGGCGTGTCCGACGACGTTTACGCACTCGGGCATTACTTCAACGAGGTGGGAAAGTCCAACGACTCAACAGTCGAAGAGACGATCGTCGCGGCATTCAGCAGTGCCACACGCCCCGTCGCCACGACGGCCGTCTCAACCGTTGTCGGACTGTTGTCGATGGCGGCCGTCAGTCTTAACCCGTTGCGCGTTTTTGGCCTGTTCGGCTCAGCGGCGATCGTCTTTTCGACGTTGTTCACGTTCTCACTGCTGCCGGCACTGCTCGCACTCTTTAAACCGCACGTCCGCGTGAAAGGCGATCACGGTTCACTCGGCGGCCGTCCCGCGACGTCGGCGCTCAATTTGCTGACCGGCTCGATGAGCCCACGACGCGTAGCCGTGTGCGCTGTACTGGTCGCTGCTTGCGCCATCTTCGCCACCACGCGTCTTCGGGTCGACGATAGTTGGATTCGGAACCTCCCAACTCATAGCGACATCGTGCAAGGCGACAGGTTCTTCAACGAAAAGCTGGCCGGGACGACGGCTCTCGAACTGATGGTGGACGCAACACACGGAGGGTGGTTCAACAGCAGGGAAGGCCTCTCGGCGCTGGGCTCGCTGGAATGGGTTCTGGCGAGGGTTCCTCATGTCGGCGCGGTCAACTGTCTCTTCAACGACATGGTGAGAACCAACTCCTCACTTGTTCCGGGTTTGAACTACGGTGCCTACCGGGCGGCCCTGCGAACTGGTCGCGTTCCTCTCAGAGACGAAGACGTCGAGGCGGCGCTGAAAGTGCTCTCGCACTCGCCGCAGATGTCGCTGCGCGAGCGAGTTGACGACGATCACCGTTGGACGCGGATTACGGTTTTTATCCGTGACGCTGACTACAACCGCATCGACAACGTACTGAAAGCTGCTGAGCGCGAAACGTCAGAACAGGGGTTGGGCCACAAGATCGTGCCATTCGGCGACGGGTGGATCAGTTACCTGACAGTGCGTCTGCTGGTCCAAGGTCAAGCGTCGTCGATCGTGTTGGCATTGCTGACTGATCTGATTCTCATCACTATTCTGCTTGGCTCGGTGCGGATGGGATTCATTGCGGTCCTGCCCGTTGCTTTCAGCCTGCTCCTGGTCCTCGCGCTGCTCGCGCTTGCAGGCACGCCGCTCGGAATCGCCAACTCGATGTTCGCCGGTATCGCGCTCGGCATTGGATTAGATTTTGCGATCCATTTGACGACGGCCTATCGACAGAAGCTGAGTCAGGGCATACCGGCGGGAGAAGCGCTGCGGAAGACGATCGAACTCACCGGGCCGGCGGTCTGCGTCAGCGCCGCGTCGATCACAGCGGGATTTTCAGTGCTGCTGCTTTCTCAAATCGCGCCTAATGTGCAACTCGGCGTCATGATCTGTTTGTGCCTCGTCACCTGCGCGGTCACGACGCTGTTGCTTATCCCCAGCCTGCTCAGGCTCTGGAAAGTTGGGGCGCCACGATAAGCCACAAAAAGCACAAAAGCCACAAAAGGCACAAAAGGATCTCTGACTTTAGGCCTTCTTCATTTTGTGCATTATGTGCTTCATTTTGTGCATTATGTGACTTTTGTGTTTTTTGTGGCTTTACTTCAGCGTGTCGGCAAGCAGGAAGGGAAGAGAGATGAGCAGGGGTGGGTCAGTTAACGTCATCGGACGTAGTGAGATATTGAATTGACCACTCGCTCTTCCGTCTCGTACGATCACTGGTCCATTCCATGCGCCGACTGACAGGTTCGTACTGTCGGGAAGTAAATAGCCAATCGTGTCGGCAAGACGTGGAAGGGCTGCGGCGAGCAGGTAATAGATCCCGTCAGGTACCGGTCCGATGCGAAACGCGCCGGGCGACGTGAGCAGCGCGCCACCTACCGGGCGACTCTGCGGAATGTGCGCGCGAAACAGTCCGACGAATATTGGTCCACCACCAGGTTTTGGCAAATCAACGAAACCCTCAACCGAAATGCGTGGCGACGGGCGTCCTGTTAGCTCCGCGTAGTGAGCGCAGAGTGATTCAACGGAAGAGGGCTTGATTCGTTCAGCAAGATAACGGAACTCGCGTGGCCCGAGTCCAACTCTTTGATTGAAACGCCTGGTAAAAGTACTGAGACTGTTGTAGCCAACCTCGAAGGAAATGTCTGTGATGCTGAGATTAGTATTCAGTAACAGACGTTTCGCCTCGTCCAACCGCATCGCCGAAATGAACTTCGCCGGCGGAAGACCAGTGATCTGGTGAAACACGCGATTGAAGTGGAACGTGCTGAGATAAGCGACACGCGACATATCCTGCAACGAGATGGGTTCACACAGCCGCTCGCGCGCGGAGGTGATCACACGCTCGACTGCCCGTCGATGAGATGCCACCGTATCTTCACTCATACTCTTTCAATGCCTCGCGCAATTGAGAGGGAACCGGAACGGGGAAAACCTGTTCGCCTTCGCGCTGCATGCAGGCGACCTGTTGCTCGCCGCGCGCTATTAACTCTTCGCCAGCTGCAGTATGCCGCCAGTAGTCGAACTTCATCGTGATGCGGTTCTGTCCCAAATCACCAAGTCGCATGCGTAGAATGACCTCGTCGAACGCAACGAGCTCCGCCACAAACTCACAAGACACGCGTGTGGTCACGAGGACAAGACCGTGCTTGAGGGCTTCGATAACGTCGGGCGCACGATCGCGCAGGAACATCTCGCGGCAGCGTCCCTGCCAGCGCACGTGATTGGCGTAGTAGACATTGCCGACCAGGTTCGTCTCCTCGAAGCCGACGACGTGTCGATATTCATACGCGCGCATTTTTGCCTCCTGATAGCAACGCGATCGCCAGTTCGTCTGGCTTGCCGTCACGCCGGACCACGCCCGAAGCGATTCTCAACTCGCCCGACGCGAGCAAGATCCATCCGTTTGGCGCAACGCTCACGAATACGAGAGGCGCAGTCATGCCGGCGCCCGCTTTCTTCAGGCATTCAACTGCCGTCCAGACACGTGTCGCTGCCGCATCGAGCGTCTCTCGTTTTTCGCGACAGACGATCTCGGCAAGCTTGAATCGCTCAGCGCCGAGCATGTCGCTCCAGATCGCGTGTGGGCGTGTGATTACGATTTCTAGATCGCACGCGACGGGAGAGTGTCCGGCGACAGCCATCGTGAGATCGCCGCAGTGAGAAGCAGACACGTCGCGTCCGTCGTGCGCTTCTGGTTTTCCGTTTGCTAGCCGGATGATGCCGTTCGAGCCGAGTGCTCTTTCGATTGCGCGTGTGCTCCGCTCGCGACGATCCAACGACCGGTCGTTTTCGAATGCGACTGAAACATGCGCGCCAGGAATCAACTCCAGCACACACCATTCGACGTATGGCGTCAACAAACCCTCCGGCCATGGACCGTTGAAATCTGTGCCGCTGATAGCGCGCAGGTGAAGTCGTTCCCAGCGCTCTTGCACGCGGCCTTCAGTGTCGGTCAACTCGACGTCGTAGACGAAGCCATTCGCGAGCTGCTCTCGCTCGTGTGCGCGAACAAATAGACCACCAGCCTGACCGCTTAGACTGCCCGTGATTTTCTCGACGCCGACTGGAAGAAGCGCGACCTGCGGCACACACGCTTGCACAGCGTGAATGGCGGCGTCACGAGCGCCTGGATCTCCGAGCACGAGGCCACGCGGTAAGTATTGTCCGAACCACGTCGTCGTTCCATCGGGCATGATCTCCGCGGAGCACTCGGTGGCTTTGAGCGCGCGATACTCGCGCAGACGACGAAAGCGCCCTTCGTGAAACAGCACACGACCGTAAAGATCGTGTTCCGGATCGACGTCGATGCGCGCGCCAACATCTAGAGTGTGTTCGGTCGAATTCAACGAACCGACTCCAACTCGACACACCGCGCGGAAATGGTCGGCTTGAAACGCTGTTTCTGAGCTACGCAAGACGATTTCGACGCAGCCTGGAGAGCGCACGAGCGCGGCGACGCGAATTGTCGTTGCTGTTTCATCGCCGATGACGACGGGCCGCTCGAATTTCACCTGCTCGAAGACGGGTGGCGTGTTTGTTTCAGTCACCGCCATGAAGACCTGGGCCATCGCTTCCATGCCCATCACAGCGGGCAACAGTCGCTCGCTGCGGAAGATGTGGTCGTCGAGATAAGGATCGGTTGCAGTAGACAACTCCGCATCGACGACTAACTCGATTCCCGGGTAATAAACACGCGACTTTTCGAGGAAGCGTAGGAAGGGAAGTTCGGGCCGTTCGACTTTGAGTGTCGGCATGTCGCGCAAGCGTCCCATGACCACCGCTGTGACGTTTCTTGACTTGCGGCAGAGTAATTTGCGCAGCGTGTCGAGACCCTTCTCGACCGGTATCGGAGTGATGCCGCGACGAGCCAGCTCGTCCACGGTGCCGAGTCGCGCACCCATGCCAACACCCGACCAGACAGACCACTCGATCGCGAGACAACGGCAGTGTGGGTGTTCGGTCTGCCAGTGCTCGGTCAAGCGAGTGAGCCATTCGTTAGCGAGCCCGTAGTGCGCTTCGCCCGGCAGTCCTGTCCGCGCGATGATCGATGAGAAAGTTATGAAGAGACGCAGATTGTCGGGATTGATCGCAGCGAGTAGGTTCTGCGCGCCTCGAATCTTCGGCGCTACTGCCTTCGAGATTGCGTCTGAGGTGAGATTCTCAATTAGACACGGAGCGTTTCGCGCCGCGCCGTGCAAGATGGCTGTGACCGGACCAAAATCTTTCTCAACTTGATCGATAGCATCGCGCGTTGCCGCGGCGTCTGTGACGTCAACACTGTAGTAACGGAAATCAATGCCCGCCGCCTTCATTCGTTCGATGTTCGAGACGATCTCGACGTCTGCAGCCGCTTGAGAAAGACCGAAGATGGCCAGGCGTACACCGGATTCACGCGCAAGTCGAAGGGCGCATTCGGCCGTAATCCCGCGCGCGCCGCCGGTGACGAGTAGCACGTCATTCGAGGCGAGTGGCAACTCGGATTCATCCGATTCAATCTCAAGCGGACGCAGCACTGGCTCGTGCCGTTTGCCGTCGGAACTGTAACGCGCTTCCGAATAGCCGCGTGCGGCGAGCGCCTCGGCCAGCACCCACGCTGCTGCCTCAGGATGTTCAAACGGCACGTCAACCACGCATGTGTTGAGGTTCTTCGTTTCAAGATGCAAGGTGCGCGCAAAGCTCGCAGCGCCACCGACAAGCACGAACCGGAAATCATCACCACCTTTCAGTGCCGCACGCGCGCTGTCGAGCAGCAGATCGATATGGCTCTCGTCAGCCACGTGTGGAAGAAGAACGACGGCGCCACGGCCCGCGACGTGCGCGAATGATCTTTCGACGGCAAATTTGAGGGGATGATCCGGCGCGGCAAATATGCGCCAGTCTCCGACTTCAGTTGGTCCATCACGTCGAGGCAATGCGCGTTCGACCCATTCGATGGAAAACTCTCTGACCCATTCGTCAACGCCGGCCGGATTAGCTTCAGCGTCCGTGTCGTCGTCGACGCCTTCAGCGTGCGCGGCGGCTTCCAGGGCGTTTGCGATTTCAGACAGGGTTGCGTTTGCGTAGTTAGTCGGGGCTGGTGGAGGTGGAAGATTGAGACGACGCGCTGCTTCGGCGACGAGTTGGGCCACGCTGATCGAATTCAAGTGAAGATCGTCAAGCAGCCTGCTTTCGTCCTTAACCGTCGCGATGGGAAGTTCAAGGCGCTCTGCGACGAGTCGTCTCACGACTTCCAGTGGCGTGTCTGTTTCCGAGCCGGCTGGAACTTCCTCGTGCATTTCGTTGGGCTCTTCTGAAGACGCCGCCGCAGAAGCGTCGTCAATCGGGGCTAGCTCACATGGGTTAACAAAGAAGCGCGGTTTCCAGTCGAGGTCGAACGGGCGCGCAAAGCGACTGGCGAACAACTCGTCGTGCGCGACGCGCGCGCCCAAACAGAAGCACGCGCCGACGGCATTCAAGAGTCCGCGAATTGAATTTCCGCCTGCATCAAGTGCCACAGCAGGCTCGTTTCGAAACTGGCCGATTAGCCCGCAGAGAGTCTGGCCTGGTCCAACTTCGAGCCACAGATCGACACCTGTGCCGGCTGCTGCATCTACGGCTTCCATAAAGCGGACAGGCGAAGTGACCTGTTCGCGTAGCAACGAACGCAGGTTGGCATTCGTGTCGAGATGTTGGCCTGTTACGGTCGAGAAGACCGAGCGTTGGAGTGGTTCGAACTCTTCGCGTTCGAGGTGCGCGTTCAAATGAGTTCCGGCGGAAGCGACCAGCGACGAATGAAACGCATGCGAGACGCGTAACAACGTCGTGCGCATTCCGCGCGACTCAGCGCGACGCGCAACCGTGTCGATTTCGACCGCCTTGCCCGAAAGGACTGTCTGCGTCGGCGAATTGAGACCCGCGATAACAACGCCTTCGCCGTTCAAAATCTGTTCGACAGCTTGTCTGCCTGCCGCAACGCTCAACATTGCGCCAGCGGGACCATCGACTTCCGCCATCGCGCGTCCTCGTGCGCGTGCGATGCGCAATAGTGACGACTCGTCCAGCGATCCGGCCCAGTGGAGCGCTGTGAACTCGCCGAGACTGTGGCCGACACCAACTGCCGCTGTGATCCCTAACCTGGAAAGAACGCGCAAAGCCGCGACCGACGACGCGACGATCGAAGGCTGAGCTACGTCAGTCGAGACGCCGTCGCCGTGCCACACCTGCTTCGTGTAGGCATAAAGATCGTCGAGGAAATTGAAGCGACGTGCCCACGGCCCGCCATCCTTGTAGGATGGCGACCCCTGTCCCGGAAACAGAAACCCGACACGTGCGGCCGACGGGTTGCTATCGAGAAAGAGGCCGCCAAGCGGATCGATCAACCGTGCTGCACCGCTGTGGACACGCGATCGCAACGTTTCAAGCCGGTTCGACAATTCCGACGCACTTGCAGCAACTACCGCTGCGCGGAAGGGAAGCGGTCGAAGCGTTTCCGACAGCCGTACGGCAAGGTCCGTCAACTCACTTCGCGAAAGTCGTTCGGCATACGCGAGCACGCGCTCGATTTGACTCTCGAGCTGATCGACGTCACGCGCGCTGAAAAGAAATAATTCGGCATCCTGTGTTGACGTCAGTAGAGCGCGCTCTTTCGAAGTGAGGGACTGGCGACGATCGTCGTCTGTCGCTTCGAGAGTTACGTGTGTGTTGATGCCACCGAAACCCATTGCACTGACTCCGGCTCGCAGATTCGCGCCGGCGGAGAAGAGCTCGCCTTGTTTGAGTGCGCGAAGTACTGACTCATCGTTGTTGAGCTCTTCGTGCGGATCATCACAACCGACTGTTGGCGGCAGGATCTGTGCGCCGAGCGCCATCGTTGCTTTGATCAGTCCGGCGACACCGGCAGCGGCTTTCGTATGACCGATAATCGCTTTCACGGAGCTAATCGCGGCTGGCGAGCTTTTCATGCTCGCTCCTTCGCGCCGAGCGCGTGAGAGCGCTTGAAGTTCTGTTGCGTCCCCGACTGCTGTACCCGTTCCATGCCCTTCGAAGTACGCGACCGTATCTGCGCCATAGCCCGCGCGTGCATAAGCACGTCGCAACGCGATGAGTTGACCTTCAACTTCCGGACGCGTAATGCCGCCGCTGCCGTCCGAGGAGACACCCCAGCCGCGTATCACCGCATAAACTCGTCGTCGCTTCAGCAACGCATCTTCATGACGCATGAGAACAACGAGGCCGCAGCCTTCACCGGGCCAGAAACCTGCCGAGCGCGTGTCGTAGACACGCATCGCGTCTTCGGCGAGCGCACCAGTCTTCGCGAACCCGACGAGTTCGAATGGATCGGTGCTGAGGTCAATTCCGCCCGCGATGGCCACTTCAAGATCCCCGGCGACGAGCGACGAGCACGCATTGATCACGGCGAGAAGTGACGAAGCACACGCGCCGTCAACCGTGTAGCCGCCGCCTTTTAGATCGAAGTGATTACAGATGCGCCCGGCGATAGTGTTGGACAGTCCGCCTGCGAGCGTCTCCGCGCCAACCGGCGGGAACGGTTGTTTGTAAAGCGCCTCCATGTGGGCGAGCAGTTCAGCTCTGCGCTCCGGCGAACACGCTTCATCTTCAAGTACCTTCGTCACAACTCGCCGCACGTACGGCCAGCGCAGACGCATCGTGTTCGCACGAGAGAACTCGCCCGTCAGTGTGTTGCCGACGAAGACGCCGGTTGTTTCGCGCGGCAGTCCCTCGCCTTCTGCGAAGCCGGCGTCTTCGAGCGCGGCAGCAGCGACGTCCAGCGTCAGCCAGTGCGCGGGGTCGGCTGCGCGAAACGTCGCACCCGGCACACGGAAGCGCACGCGATCAAACTCATAACCCTCGATGAATGCTCCCTCTGTCGAGTACGTTCGATCGGGACTCTGGCGATCGGCAGACAAGTAATCGTTGAGATTGAGTCGTTCAGCCGGAATCCGTCTGAAAGCGCGGCGTTGGGCCAACGCATTTTCCCAGAGTTCATCCGGCGAACGCGCGTCGGGATAGCTACACGCCATGCCGACGATGGCTATTGCCTGGGCCATCTCACGCCTCCCTTATCATTGCCGCCGGACTCAGTGCGGCTTCGCGCTCACGTCCTTTGATCCATCGCATCGCGTACATGCATAGTCCGCGCACGGTGCAGACGAGTGTGAGTGCAAAGAAAAGTCCGAACACCACATGCATCACCATCAGCAGTCCATAGACGGCGGCCACACTCAAACCGAACGTGACCTGCTCACGCTTACCTTCCGGAGTCGTCGCTGGGTCGGTGACCATGTAGAACGTGTAGAGGATGAAAGCGACCCCGGTCATCGGTACCAACCCAGCGTCGAGCGGAGTATCAAAGAACAAACTCCGCAAAAAGGCTTGCGCGACAAAGCCGCTGAGCCATGCTGCAATGAGCGGCAGGCGATGAGTGAACCGCGCGTTCAGAAACGTCCCCGTACAAACTATGACTCCGGGCAAAATCCAATCACCCACACCAATCATGTTCTCCGTGAACTGATACGGCGGCGCGACGCTGACCCACGAGAAGGCGAGTAGCGTGATCGTGATGCCAAAGTTTGAAGGATTGAAGAAGTGACGTGTGCCGTTTCCGATCGGAGCGCGTAAAAGACACTTCGAGCAAATCGCTACGACCGCCGCAAACATGACTGGTCCAAGTCGCTCATTTGCGTATAGCAGCATGGCGCACGCGAGCCCGCTGATGTGCGCCGAAAGCAGAAACTCGACAAACTTGCGCACACCACCGCCGAGGAACCTGAGTGGACGGCGATTGAGTCGCGCGTCGATCAACTCGAGCAACAGTTCGGTGCTGTAAGCGGTGGCCAGGGCCACAAGCGGTTGGGCAAATGACTGTTCGAACCCGAAGAACGTGTGGCCGAGAATATTCAGGACAGTGATGGCGATCGCGAAGCGCCGCAGTCCTCCGAGACGGTTTGCACGATTGCCAGTTTCACTTGCACTCATTGATGACCCCTTTCTCACGACCGAGCACGATGGTGTACCAACCGCCCGGCAACAGTTGAATCGTTTCTTGTTGAAGTGCTCCGCGGGCGTCGCGCCAGCGCAGCTCGACGGTTACGAGCTTGTCGGCGGCGAACTGGCCCAACCCGAACTGCAAATCGGAACTGCGTTTTCCTGAGTGTCCATTGCCGCCGTCAACCTGCTGCACAAGCGGCGCACGCCCATTCAAAATCACACGAGCCTCGGCGCCGATTGCCGCGCGCGATGGGATTGCGTTCTTTCCATCACGACACACGCGCGTCTGTGAGACACCGTCAGCGACTGGCAGGCGAAGCCTGAGCCCGATGAAAGCGCCTGCATTGTTACTTTCGTTGCGATAGAAGTATGAAGTGCCCCACTGGTTCGCGACTGCGTAGTCGAGACGTCCATCGCCGTCAACATCTGCTGTCGCGATGCCGCGTGTGAGCAACGGTTGGTCAGTCGAGAGTTGTGCGGCGATGTCGTGGAAGCGCCCGTCCGGCGCGCGCACGAAGAAGAAATTGTGACCGTTGCCGCTGATGTCAGCGCCGTTTTGCAGGCTGGGCCAACTACGCGGACTGCGGAGCAATTGATCGTTGCCCATGACAACTTCGTGCAGCTCGGGCCAGCGGTTGACGTTGCCTTTGAGGAAGCCGGTCGCCTGCAACGCTTCGAGCACGCCGTCGTTGTTGAAGTCGCCCAGACGCGTCTCCCATCCCCAACCACTACGCGAAAGACCGAGCGACTCGCTGCGATCGACGTAAGGAGCGACGCCTTTCTTCATGAGCTCGATGTGTCCGGTGCTGAGGAAGACGAAGTTACTTTCTTCGAGACCGTACTCCTGCGTGATGTTGCTGACGTAGATGTCGGGCCAACCGTCGTCGTTCAAATCGCCGAAGTCGACACCCATTCCCTTGTATGAATCGTGGCCCAGCACTTTTGATTTTGTGGTTGTCAGCGATCGTTGTCCTTCCAACAACTCGAACTGCGGATGACCGGGTGTCGAGCGGTTATGCAACAGGCGATCGGGACCGAAGTCGTTGGCGAAATAGATTTCGGGGAGCAAGTCGCCGTCGAGATCCGCGGCCCCGATTGCGAGCGCCCAACCTTGCGCGCTCTGCTCGTCGAGTGCGCTGGATGCGTCCTCGAATTGCGCGGCTGCTTTCCATAGAAGGAGATGCTTTCGTCCGCCGTTTTGAGCTTTCGACATCGAGTCCTGCATTTGATCGCCGACGCTGGCGTTCGCGTCGAGGATGCGGGCTCCGTCGGGGAAAAAGTTGCCGACGATCAAGTCTGTGTGACCGTCGCCGTCGATATCGGCGAGTGTCGCTGCGTTCGTGTACCAGCGAGTGTTGCCCGGAACGAGTTCGGTTTGCGTGTAGCTCTCGTTGTTGAGCGCGGAGACGCCGGTGCGTTTGATAAATGCGATTGGAGTTCGACCCCAATAGTAGGCGAGCACGTCTTCGAGACCATCTTCGTTGAAGTCTCCGGGGAGACAACCCATCGGAGCCATGGTCGCTGCGGTGTAAGGAAGTTTGTTCGCGTCGAGACTGAACGGCTCGTAACGCGCGGGTGTGCCCGGCACTGGTGCGACGATCACCTTATCGATTCTCGTGTCGACGTAACAGGCGTCGTTCGGCAGCCCATCGCCGTCGAGATCGTTGAGTGCCACTGCTGCACCAACGCTGGAAATCCATGCCGCCACGCGACGCAGTGATGGATTGACGTCGCGAATCGTCTTTTGTGTTTCTGCGTTTAGCGTCGGCAGTGGGGCGGAGCTGAAACGGAAGCCCGCGGCGAGTTTCACTAACTCCGATTCGGAAGGCTCGGGCGTGCGTGCAAGAGCGTAGACTGCGACGATTAGAATGATCGCCGTCAACTTTGCAGCGTGGCGCCGTAAATAGATCGTCATGCTGTTGTAACCTCCAGTGCGATTTGGTTCTGAATGCGGCGTCGCCACGATTCGTAGGCTGGTAACTCGCCGTCTCCGCGTAGGTCTTCGAGAGCAGCGTCGGTGATTGCGGCGACGTCCGCGGCAGATTGACCACAAATCAAACGGCAGACAGTTTCAGTATGGGTGTTGAGATTTGCTGCGTGCTGTCGCGTCTTCGCGGCGAAGGCGACACCCTGAGCGAGCGCCGGCAGGTGTTCGCCGGCGGCGAATCGCAGTGACTCAACTGCGGCATGGCTGCAACCGCCGGCGTAAGCGCACGCGAGTCCGATTCCGCTCCACAGATCGTCGTGACGCGTCGATGGAAAAGCGTTGATTGCGCTCGCAACGGCCGAGACGTCTGCGCCCTTCACAAACCACATGCTGCGGCCGAGACCCTGATCGAAGGCACGCCGCTCATAACTGTTCAGGCGGGTCGGAATCGCCTGCCGTTCGATATACCTGGGCCAACTGAAATAGCCTTCGTGAAATCCGTAACCGTCGATCGCGAGCCAGCCGAGCAGTGGATCGAGGCGCGCTAGTTGTGGCGTGACGCTGCGCCGAAAACGCGCGAGCGCCCATCCCAAGCCGACGTGCATCATGTAGATGTGCGGTTTGCCGATGCACTCGGTGAAAGTACGCCAGCGATCTTTTCGCCAGGGTGTGAGGCAGTCGAGTAGGGCCAGACCCATCGCGGCTCCTTCGAAAGCAAATCCTTGCAGATCTGTTTCCACGGTCGTCAGCCGGTTTGCGAGTGAGTTGAAGTTGGTTTCTTCGAGTGCTGCGTGGTAGCCAGTGAGAAAGGTGACGCCGATTTGCTCGAGACGTTGGCGCGACTCGTCGTCACTCGCGATGAAGCCGCGTTTCGCGAAGCTTGCCTCGGCGAACGAAAGACCGAGGAAGCGCCGGCGCACTCGTCCGAGTAACGAAACTCTATTTTCGGCTTTGCTCTGCATCTGCATTTTTTTTGTTCGCGCCCGTTGCCGACACCTCGACCGTTCGGAGTCGATGCTCCGTTACGTGATTGTTGAGGTTGTCAGGATCTGGGCTGGATGATTGGCGGAGAGGAAGTAAAAAACCGGCGGCTGAAGTCGGGCAACGCCGCCTGTCCAATCATCTCTTTAATGGGAGTGCAGAAATAGTATGACCTTCAGTCGGAGAAACCGGCGTGGCATTTTTGGAAGCGCGATGTATGTGTTTCCACGCATGATGTGTGTGGCCGTTGTATGCGGTTAGAATCCCGCCAACGGAAGTTGGCGGATGTTTCAAGTCCTTTCTAAAAAACACATCGCTCTAATCAATGAGCAATCCCGCCCACGGCAGTGGGCGGATCGTTCAAGTCCAACCTATTCATAAATAGTTGGGGAATTGAAGTATCCGCCCACTGCCGTGGGCGGGATTAGAACGATGCTGGTTTACAGTCGGTCTATAGAAAGGACTTGAATAATCCGCCAACTGCCGTTGGCGGGATTTAAGCAGACTGGGATTGGCGGGATTCAGCAAGACCGAACAACTATCTTCGCAAGATTGAACAAGTAATCAATCCGCAGGCGTGGTCAAATCCTCAGCGCCGAAAGACACAGAGGGGCAACGCAATACGCAACGGATTTTAAGTCCGACGCCCAAACCTCTCCGTTTACTTCGGACAAAAGTATTTCTTGAGGAGGAAAAGATCGATGAAAGAGATCACACGGAGGCTTTACACAAAACCCGTCATGCTCGGCGTGGCGCTCGTTGTGGGAATGTTCCTCGTGGTTGGCTTATTCGTCACGGCGAAGAGCACCGCGGCGCCGCCGAACTCGTTTCCAGTCGCGGCAGGCAACGACGAATTCGAGACCGCCGGCGACGGCGAAACTTTTCACGACTTCGGAGGCTCGCCCATTCCCGCGAACTTCTTCGGGGCAGGGTCGCAAGCTTTTTCCGGGCTCGTGGTTCTCCAAGGCGTTCCGCTGGGACCGGGGAGTAATGTTGATACAGTCATCCAGCGGGTTTCAGCGGTCCAGGGACCGGGCGGCAGCACCCAGATCAATATGACTGGCCTGTCTCTAACAGGCACCGCCCCCATTACCGTCACCTATAACGGCGGCGCAACCGAGCAATGGAACGTCGCGGTAGGTCTGTCAGCTTACAAGGCTTCGACCGGTTCGATGACAATTAATTCCAGTACCTTTGACTCAACCTTGAAGGTCTGGCCGAAATTCACATTCACGCGCGTCGGCGGCGGGGGAACAAAAGTGCTCGACACTGGCGCTCCCGGCGGCGGCTCCGGTTTTACAGCGGCGGCAGCGGCTTCGGATGATGCGATTGGAGTCATCGAGCCCGCACCGGCGCCTGCTCCGACGATCGCACCGTGCCAGGTCGTTGTTTCTCCCACCGAGAGAACGACCAAACTCGCAACTTCCGATTCGGCATTCGCAGCAGCAGCGGCCAGTAACTGTGCCCCAGTAACGCTGAGTTCCGTTAACTCACCGTGGAGCAACTGTCCCGGCTTCTGCATCCCTGTTCCGATCACCGAAGAGGAGCGATGGGCACGCCATAGACCTGGTCCAAGAGGAACCATAAAATCCGGCGGTATCGCCGAGTAATCACCACAGAGCGAGTCGGCATCGCTCAACTCAACAGCAGCGATGCCGACAAACTCAGGTATAATGGTTCACACCGGGTCGGCCGCCGTGTGATTTCTAAAACGTGACCGCGTGTAATTACGTTCGCCGCCGCCGTCTCCGATCGATCTTAGTACTCCTCCCGGAACGCCCTGAGCAACTGACCTCACCCTCGACTCCGATTCGGAGACGGGGGTGAGGATTTACATTCCCCCACCCACAAGTAAGCGAAGCTCGGGGATGCCCTATGTCGGAAAAAATCCAGTCGCATAAATCGTTCGGGTCGGGATGGGCTCTGCGATGCGCAGTCGCGCTTTGTGTCCTTAGTGGCATCGCTTCTGCACGACCACAAGAGCAGCCGAGTTCGCTCGTTGTTGGTCAGCCGGTCGTGCGCGAGATGCGTGGCGGAGAACGACACACGTATCAAGTGGCGCTGAGCGCCGGCGAACACGCACGCGTAGTGGTGGACCAGAAGGGCATCGATGTCGTGCTGTCGTTGTTAGGTGCGGACGGAAAACCGCTCTTCGAAGTCGATAACAACCTGAGCGGCACTCGAGGCATGGAAATCGTTTCACTCGTGGCGGAAGTCAGCACTGTCTATGTGTTGAATGTGAGCTCGCTCGAGAAAGGCGCCGCGGCTGGACGCTACGAAATCCGAATGGAAGATCTGAGAACTGCGACCGACGCAGACCGCACACGCGTCGCAGCCGAGCGTGCTTACTTCGCCGGAGTAAAACTACAAGGCGAACGAACAGGCGAGTCACGACGCAAAGCGATCGAGCGTTACAACGAAGCGTTACGCCTGATGCGCGAAGCGCGTGATCGTCGTGGCGAAGCGATGACGCTTACCAACCTCGGTACGACCTACAATCTCCTCGGCGAGCCACAAAATGCTCTTCAGCCACTTAACCAGGCATTAACTCTCTGGCAGGCGATTGGCGATCGTCATCTTGAAGCCATCACACTCTCAATCAACGGCAGGGTTTACTACGCGCTCGGCGATGCGCAAAAGGCGCTCGAAGCATACAGTCTCGCGCTTCCAGTCATGCGCGCGGTTGGGGATCAGAGCGGCGAGGCAGGCACGTTCACACAGATCGGTACCGTTTATCGACAGTTAGGCGAGCCGCAAAAGTCTCTCGACTATTACGGGCAGGCGCTTCCATTGTGGCGCGTCGTGGGCGACCGCCGAAATGAAGCGACGGTGCTCAATAACATGGGGACAGTCTTCACTCTCCTCGGCGAATCGGATAAGGCGTTTAATTACTTCCAGCAGGTACTTCCACTAGTGCGCGCGATCGCAGATCGGCGGATTGAGGCCGTGACGCTCTCCAACATCGGACACCTTCACAATCTCTTGAACGAGCCGGACAAGGCGCTTCCATACCTCCAGCAGTCGCTTACGATCGCACGCGACAATAGCGATCGCAAGTCAGAGGCTTTGGCGCTTACGAATGCAGGAACCGCTTACAGCCTTTCACGAGATAAGCCCAGGGCCGTCGAATCTCTGGAGCGTGCGCTCCAGTTGAGAATAACCATGAGTGATCGCCAGGGCGAGGCGATAACGCTAAATCAATTTGGACGCGCGTTCGATCTGTGGGGCGAGCCAAAGAAAGCACTCGAGTTCTATGGCAAGGCTTTGCCCATCTGGCGTGCTGTCGGCGATCGCAACGGAGAGGTCGCCGCGCTTTACGGAATGGCCCGTGCAGAATCCGATCAAGACGATCTGCAATCGGCGAGTCAACGAACCGAGTCGGCGCTCGCGATCATCAACAGCCTACGCACCAAGGTTGCGAGCCTGGATCTGCGTGCTTCTTACTTCGCCTCGGTCCAGGACTTGTTCAAGTTGCACATTGATCTGCTGATGCGTCTTCATCGACGTCAGCCGGCAGCCGGATTCGATGTCGCAGCGTTGAAGGCTTACGAGCAGGCACGTGCGCGGAGCCTGATCGACATGTTGGCGGAAGCCAGCGCCGACATACGTCAGGGTGTGGATCCCGCGCTGTTTGCACGCCAGCGATCTTTGCAGCAGATGCTCAACGCCGAAGCGGACCGGCAGATTCGTTTGTTTGGCGGTCAGCACACGGAGGAAGCGGCGGGCGCGGTGCGACGTAAGATTGACGAACTGTTGACACAGTTGCTCGCGATCGAGTCTGAGTTGAAATCGCACAGTCCGCGTTATGCCGCGTTGACTCAACCTGAACCTCTCGGTCTGGCGGAGATTCAGACCGCAGTCACCGATGAAAAAACCTTACTCCTGGAATACTCGTTGGGTGAAAAGGGAAGTTATCTCTGGGCGGTAACGCCGACTTCGTTTTCGAGTTACGAACTACCGCCACGCGCCACGATTGATGCAGCGGCTCGACGATGCTATGAACTGTTAACTGCACGCAACCAGTTTGTGAAGTTTGAAACTGCCGATGAGAAGCGCGAACGCGTTAGACAAGCTGACGCGGAGTATCCGAAGGCGGCCGCAGCGCTGAGCGAAATGCTGCTTGGGCCAGTAGCTGCACAGTTAGGCGGAAAGCGAGTGCTTGTTGTTCCTGACGGCGCGTTAGAGTATCTGCCGTTTGCTGCGTTAACGATTCCGCGCCAGTCGTCGGCGTTCGTGCCGCTGATGGTCGAACACGAAGTGACCAGCATTCCGTCAGCATCGACGCTGGCGATACTCAGACGTGAGCTCCAGGGGCGTGCAGCGGCTGAGAAAGTTGTCGCGGTTTTTGCGGACCCAGTGTTCGACAAGACTGATGAAAGGGTTAGTGCGGTTTTGAGCCGAAGCTCGGGCGGGCACCACGTAACGCCGGAAGTGAGGCAGCCGGCGAACTTTTCAGACGAGCTTCCCGCTTTGCCGCGACTTCCTTATACGCGACAAGAAGCCGAAGCGATCCTCGCTCTCGTTCCCGCAACAGCGCAAAAAGCTGCGCTCGGGTTTGAAGCAAATCGGGTGACGGCGATGAGCGAGGAGTTAAGCAAGTATCGGATCATCCATTTTGCCACCCACAGTTTTCTCGACAGCATGCATCCGGAACTTTCCGGCATCGCGCTTTCAATGTTGGACCGTCAGGGAAAACCGCAGGAAGGTTATTTGCGATCGTATGAGGTCTTCAACCTGAAGTTAGGAGCGGAGCTGGTAGTGTTGAGCGGTTGTCGCACCGGACTCGGCAAGGAAGTGAAAGGTGAAGGACTCTACGGGATGACGCGTGGTTTTATGTATGCCGGATCGAAGCGTGTGGTGGTGAGTCTCTGGGACGTTCAGGACCAGGCGACGGCGCGATTGATGTCGGATTTTTATCGTGGACTGCTCGGGACAAAACGATTGAATCCCGCGGCGGCGCTCAGAGCGGCGCAACTCGCGATCTGGCGTGAAGGACGCTGGCAGGCGCCGTATTACTGGGCGGGTTTCGTGCTCCAAGGCGAACCTAAGTGAGCTACAAAAGAGCACAAAAAGTTTAATGTCCGGTGCGAGCGCGTTGTATCCCGGAGAGTAAATCGCTGACTATTTCTGTGACTGGACCAGTCTTCGACCAGAGCACCACGCCACGTGCGTTGATCAGTCGTGCGGATACTCCGGTTGGGGAAATCACAATTCTAAGAGACGCATCTGCTTCGTCCGCGCCAGTCGCTGCAACTACACCGCTTGAGTTCAAGTGCTCGACGACGTTGGTTCGTAACTCTGTATTCCCACGAATGTCTACGTAGATCTTCTTTACTTCGCTGAGTTTGAGATTACCGACTACGTTGCCGGTGCGCGTTTGATCTTCGGCGGCGTTCTCGTCGGCGACGGGGGCCTGCGCGATCGTTGGTCTTTCATTCTTAATCTGTCGCGGTTTTTTTGGCGTGCTCGGCACGGGTTCGGCAGCTTTCACTACCACATTGTTGCTGTTGTTCTTCACAACGCTCGTTGGATTGTTGGGCTGTATGCTGCTCGTCTGCTGCGTTGGTTCAATTGTCTGGCGCGACCTTAAACTCACGTACGCGAGATAGCTCGTCAGACAAATAATTACCGCAACGCCGCCAACGAGGATCGGTCGCGGCGACATGTTCTGCTGATTGGCACGAAGGTTGAGCCATTGCCACCACAAACGAGCAGCTCTACGAGGGTCCGTTTCGCGGTAACCAAACGTAACGAGAAAGTCAGCGTCGCCATTCGCCTCGATCTGTCTCCTTGCAATACTGAGTGACAGCTCTTGGCCACCTTCCAACCGGATTGATGAGACGATGGCTTGCTCGTCTTTTCCAAACGAAGTAAGCAGGTGCGTCGCGAGCAAAAGATCGCCGCTCGAGTCCTTCGTCGTCACTTCGATAATTTCTGCGTCCTCTGGGGCCCTGAAACTGATGCTCGACTGCTCGGCTGGATTCAATCTCGCTCGTTCAACGCCATCCACCATCACCCGTATGACGCCAGTTGGTGATGAGCGGCGCCGGCGTCCCGACTGTTCAGCAAGCATATCGTTGAGTTCAGCCAGCTCTTCGGTGCTTAACTCCGTCGGCGCGTTCCGCTGCTGTGGGGGTGACTGATCGTCTGTTTGCTCGAGGAAGAAACGCGGCAACTCCATCCGCTCTTCCGGCGCGCCGTAACCGAACGCCGCGATTAATCTCTTAAAGCAATCCGGGTGCAAGATCGCATGTATGCGGCTGACTTCGACTCGGTTTTCGTCGTCGCTACTGTTCGACGTGAGCGAGGCAATAACCGACTTAGACGGATCGAAATCAACTGGCACAGGGCATTGCGTTTCCCACGGCGTGAACAGTCGCAGGCACTCTCTCACGAGCGACCGTAGTTCGCTTGAGCCTTGCTGAGTCTCGAACCTCTCTTCACCACGCGGATGGCGACAGGTTCGGATCAACTGACCAAAGCGCTGATACATCTCATGCATCAAGACGGCTTTACGCGAGCGGTAGTAATAGTCGTCCTTGACGCGCTCAGGCTCGCCGATCACTGCGTTATAAATTTCCATGGTTTCAAGGGTGCTGTAGCTGTGTAGGAGGCGGCTGACTCCGAGCGTAACGTAGAAGGAATTCCTCTTCGTCGTAATTCGTACGAGATGCTTGATGAAGTAAACGAGAAGGTCTTCCTCACTGGCTGGGGGATCGCCGGCAGCAAGAACGCCGGGCGGTGTGGGCTGGGCGGCACACTCCTTCTGGCGCTCGTAAGGTTCGGATTCGACATAGACAAGGCGTTGAAGCAAGTGAAGATCACTGAACAGGGCTTTGTTGCGGATGGCGTCGGTCCGGCGCGACTCTCCCGGTGAAAACCTTCCAACCGGGACGTAGTACAACCGCTTGCTCTGAACTGCCATCGCGACGTTCAACTTAAGCGTGGCAGCCGAGACAATCCGGATCGCCATACTTCTATCCTGATGGAGGAAGTAGGCGAGACGATACGCCTTGTTTAGCACCTGATCTGTCGATGCCCTGTTCACCGCTGGGTTCATGTTCATCGCAACGCCGCACCGCGCGCGCCCATTTCAACGCACCCATTGTTAGACCACCGTGGCATTTTCGGAATTTCTGAGGCTGACATCCAGCGCGCGGAAAGTAAATCCATTTTTCTGAATGTGTGTGGTAAGATGGCCGCCGCTAACCCAAACCCGACCTCACGGTTCAGCCCAGACATAGGAGAAATCTGAATGAGGAAGACGCTGGCTACATTGCTCGCCGCCGTTTGTTTGTATTTGGTGCCCTTTGGTCCTCTGTCTGGCACGAGCCACGGTATGGTCGCGCCTAACAAGTTCTACACGGTCGCCAATCCGATTCCGGGTCGCTATGTCGTCGTGTTGGCGACTACAGATCTCAGTCCGATCGCGAGTCCGGCTCCAACACCAAAATCAGCAACTCCCGTTGGCGTTACATCGGCTGCCGCATTGGCGATGTCTCCTGACATGAACGCGATGGCCGTTGTTGCAGAACCAGCGCCGGACCCGACGGTGGTTGCGACAGCCACGGCGCTGACTTCCACGTACGGTGGCACTTTCTCCACCACTTGGAGTTTCGCGATCAAGGGCTTTTATTTGAATTCTACGGATCCGCAGGCGATAGCGATGAGCCAGGACTCGCGGGTTGCCTTCGTGGTCCAGGACGGGGCAATTGCGGTCGGGACGCCGGATACAGATCCGATTGGCATGACACCTGACCCCGCTTCATTTCTGAATCCGCAGCCCAACGCTTCCTGGGGACTCGACCGCATTGGTCAGCGCTATCTGCCACTTGATAGAACGTATGCGTACACGAACGACGGTGACGGCGTGAACGCTTACGTCATCGATACTGGCATTCTCCCGACGCACTGGGAATTCCAGGGGCGAGCCACCGCGCTTTACGACGCAGTCGATCGCGAGGGTAACGCAATTGACTGCAACGGGCATGGCTCGCATGTCGCAGGCATCATCGGTGGTCAGACTTTTGGCGTCGCGAAGCATGTGCGGTTGTTGGGCGTGCGTGTGCTCAACTGTCAGGGCGTTGGTGCGTGGTCGGATGTCATCGATGGCGTCAACTTCGTTACCTGGCATATTCGTCAACCGGAACAACAGGGCTTTCCGGCGGTGGCCAACATGAGTCTCGGTGGCGGGACCAACAGGGCCGCAGACGCCGCAGTTAGAAACTCAATCAGAGCTGGCGTGACTTACGTTGTTGCTGCAGGGAATGGGAACAGTGACGCTGCAAATTATTCTCCAGCAGGCGTCTCGGAGGCGATAACGGTTGGCGCCACCAATCAACTCGATGCGCGCGCAGATTTTTCGAACTACGGGCCGGCGCTCGATCTTTTTGCACCGGGGGTGAGTATTCCTTCGGCTTGGATTGGCGGCGATCTGATGATTGCGACTGCGACCGGAACGTCGATGGCATCGCCGCATGTGGCTGGCGTTGTAGCGCTCTACTTACAGAACCACAAAACAGCTTCTCCGGCATCCGTTCGTTCAGCAGTCGTCGGCATTTCAACCAGCGGCGTGATCAGTAATGCTGGTCAGGAATCTCCAAACCGGTTGTTGTTTACAAACTACTGAACCTGTTTAGAAACAGCGGCTGAGGTTGCAATGAACGACGAATCCCGCCCACGGCAGTGGGCGGATCGTTCAAGACGTTTCTAAAACGCCAATCACAAAGCTCGACAATAATCCCGCCAACGGAAGTTGGCGGATCGTTCAAGTCCTTTCTACAAACCCACTCAACAAAACCAGACGCGAATCCCGCCCACGGTAGTGGGCGGATCGTTCAAGTCCAAACTATTCATGAATAGTGTGGACCTGAAGTATCCGCTCACTGCCGTGAGCGGGATTAGAACGTCACGTAGAAATCGGTCAATAGAAAGGATCTGAACAATCCGCCAACTTCCGTTGGCGGGATTTGTTGATTCTCCCGCAACGAGCAGCTACGCTCTGACAATCTCGACTGAACTGTCGGCTCTTGCTGCGACTGCCGACGACACGCTGCCAAGTAGCAACCGATCAATTCCACGAGTACCTTTTGGCCCGAGGAAAATGCAGTCGGCGCCCCACGATTCTGCTTCGTCGAGAATCTCACCCGTCGGAGTGCCCCTGCGGATCACGATTGTCGCATTGAGTCCAACAGCACGCAGCTTAGCCGCTTCTGGTTCAAACATACTGCGTACCTGATCCCAATTCTCTTCGTCTCCGACTTCAATCCACTTTTGTACGCTCGGCTGCGATGGATCGGGTGTGATTCCCATCACCGTATCCACGACAGCCAGCAGTCGCACTTCTGTTTCTTTGGGCCATTCGCGTTGGCAAACCGCTTCGACTGCTGCACTCGAGAACGGAGAAGTGTCGACCCCGATCAACAGCCGAAGATAGTTTTTATCGATATTTCGCGTGCGTGCGATCCGAACTGAGCAGGCGGCCTCGTAGAGAACTCGTTGCGAAATGCTTCCCAGTATCAATCTGCCGCCAAATACAGAGTGACCTTGAGCACCGACTACGATGAGATCCGGTTTCCACTTGTCAGCTTCTCGCACAATGGCCCAGGCCGGCGAGTCGGCCAGTGAGAGATGATTGACTTCCCATTCCGGAAACATTCCCTTGATCCGTTTGACTGCGTGAACCGCCATTGATTCAGCTTTTCGAAGTTCCTGTTCCGCATGCTGGTGCGCGCGTTTTACGCCTTCAGGAACGTACATCGGAAACGTGTTATCGACCTCTGAATTGATCGGCGGTGGCAGAAAGACGTCGGCCATTGTCATCACGAGCACTTCTGCATTTGCCGGCAGTCCCGCGCTTTTCAGATCTTCGAGTGCACCGTTCGCGCATTTGGAGCCGTCGTATCCAATGAGGATTTTCATTTTAAGGTTCACCTTTCTTCAATGTTCAGCATGCACCCAATTTCAAAGCCTGCCGTGACCATTGTCTGCCACAGTTTTTGGTCGTCGTACCACTTCAACTGAGCAATGCGCGCGAGCCGCAACTGTTGCTGAAACGCTACCCAAAACGAAACGCTCCAGGCGATTGCCGAAGCCGATCGAGCCGACAAAAATGCAGTCCGCATTCCAAACTGCCGCGGCTTTGGCCAGATCAGTTCTCGGATCACCCTCCTTGATTTCAGTCGAGACTCTCAACTGCGAATCTTTGAACTCCTCGTACGAGTTGTGCAGCAGTTGTTTCAACCATTTCCATTCTTCTTCGTTCGACTCAATCACAAAGTCCCTAATTGGAGGAATAAAACTGCCGAAGAAACCGGGAGACAGTGGATCGGTCACGGCGATTACACGAACTTCGCTTCCCGGCGGCCAGTCGCGTGAAGCAACTTCGCGCACCGCCTCTTTGCTGGCATCCGATCCATCGACTCCAATGACGATTCGGACCGGCGTGCGAGGCTCTTCAAGCCGACCACGTGCGATTCGCACGGAGCAATGGGCCTCGGCTAACACGCCTTGCGAAACGCTTCCCAGTACGAGGCGTGCAAGTGCCGAGTGGCCGTGCGAGCCGAGTACGATGAGATCAGGTTTCCAAATGTCGGCCTGATGAATCACTTCGCTTTTTGGTGAGCCAACAGCAATCTGTGTTGTGACCTCCCATTTAGGAAAATTCGAGCGCAGGCGCGAAGCAGCCCGGTCTGCGAGAGCCTGGGCAGCTTTCACGGCTGGAGAATTTTCGGAATAGACACGCGTTAAGTCGGAAGGGACGTGAACCGCACGTGCGAGAGCAACTACTTCAAAGCTGGAAGGCGGCGGCGCCGGTAACCACAATTCGGTTACGGACATGACCACCGCTTCTGCCTCTGCGGGCAATCCCGCCTGCTGGAGATCGTCCAAAGCTGCTTCGGCACATGCCGAGCCGTCGTAAGCGATCAATATCTTCATCTTGTTTGTCATCAGAGCCCTCCAAAACAAACTCGTGACAAAGATCGATATGGCAACGGGCATTCCTTTCGCTTATCGTAGTTTTCGCGAGTGAAATTGAAGTAATTCAGTTAATCTTGAGGATGTTCACACTAATTGTGGGGAAGTTTGCGCAAGCAGCAGAAAGAAGCTTATGACCAAAGAGACTAATCAGACGCCTGCGATTGAGTTTCGCAACGTGTCATTCAGTTTTGATGGAAAGCCGGCACTGGATGACGTCAGCTTTCAACTTGCACGTGGAGAGATGGCTTTTCTGACTGGTATCTCCGGTTCCGGCAAATCGGTGCTGCTGCGTCTAGCCATCGGACTCTTACGGCCGGATGCGGGGCAGATTTTTATTGAAGGGCGGGAAATCGACACGCTCGATGAAACTGAACTTCTCAGTATCCGCGGCGGGCTGATGGGGATCGTGTTTCAGGAAGATTCACTGTTCAGCGGTCTCACTGTCTATGAAAACGTTGCCTATCGACCGGAGGAGCACCATTGGGACGAGGAAAAAATCGAGCAGTCAGTTCGTGAGGTATTGCAGTTTGTTGGGCTCGAAGGAGAAGAGCAAAAACTTCCCGAGGAGTTGTCGGGTGGCATGAAGCGGCGACTGGAGATCGCGCGTGCGTTGATCGGTTGGCCGAGCATCATGTTGTACGACGAACCGACGATGAGTCTCGATCCGATCATGGCAATTCAGGTGCTCGACCTCGTAATTCGCGCACGCGACATCAATCACATCTCATCGCTGTATGTGACCAAAAAGATTCATGAGATTCCGCATCTTGCAGGCTTAGTAGCCTCAACAACCGAAAAGGGTGAAGTGGTAATTAGCGAAGCGGCATTGGACAAGTTGCCACAAACGAAAGTGATCGTTCTGGAACAGGGAAGGATCGCGTTCAGCGGCACAGTCGCGGAGTTCAAAGACAGCGACGAGCCCGCCATCAGGGAACTCATGTCACTCGATCGCCACGATCATTCAAAAGATCCTTACTTTATCGATCCCTGGGACAAACGACGACGCCCGGCTGAGAAACTTTTATAGAGCAAAGCACAAAGGCCGAGAGAACGTCTCAGCCTTTGTGAAAGCCTTGTATTAACGAGCTGCGGTGGCTCCGAGCTGTAGCGGTTGCCGGTGTTCGCAAATCGTCTTGTAAGTGTTTATGACGTCTGCATGTGTGATTTGCGGCACGTCACCGGCCGCCGTTTCTTTGGACTCCAAAATGATGTCGTTGAGCGACAACATTCCCTCGAGTTGGCCGTCCGGACTGACAACAGGTAGCCTGCGCACCTGATGTTGCTGCATTAACAGCAGTGCTTCTTGAATCTCGTCTTCTGGTTTGACCGCATAGACGTTGCCCGTGATGACTTCTTCAGCGGAAACAGCCGCAGAACCACAATCTCTCATCGCCAGTGCCATGCAGATGTCTCGATCAGTAATCAACCCGACGACTTCCTTACCGTCCTTGAGTACCGGCAACACTCCGCAATCACTTTCCCACATTGTCTTCGCAGCTTCCGCCAGGCTTTCGTTCAAGTCGCACACAACGGGACTGCTGGTCATGATCTCTTTGACTTTCATCGTCACTCACCTCCTGAAGTTCAGTTAGTAGCTAGGCAACGAACATGCCGTCTCAGAGCGCGGGCAAAGTACTTGCCGGTCGCGTTATCCAAAACGCGATTGCGCAAACTTACTCACATCGGTTGAGAGAAAACTCGCAGTTCGTGGTCTGAAACCACAACAATCTCAGCCCGGCAAAATCTTGAAAAGCAATCCCGTAGCGTAAGCAAGCGAGGCAGCGATCGCCCCAACCAGCAGCGTCGTCAGACCCGATCGCCACCACGATATTGTGGACCACTTGCTCTTTGCCGAGCCGATCGCAAAGAACACGGTTCCCGTCATGATCGCTGATGCTGCCAGTGAATCGCGAACTCCCGTCAGGTAGGGCAATAACGGTATCAGGCCACAGATGACAAATGCAGTGAAAGTGCTGATCGCCGCGATCCATGGAGAGCGCACAGCGCGTGGTAAACCGTACTCCTCCATCAGCATAGTCTGCACCCAACGCTTTCGATCGCTGGTGAACAACTCAACAATGCGTACCAGGTCGTCGCCTGCAAAACCTTTCAACTGAAAAATTTGTCGAATTTCTTCACGTTCTCCTTCGGGGGCCAGATCGATGTGGCGGTTTTCGATGCGTTCGAGCCGGCGCCAATCGTCGACTTCGGCTCTGGTCCCGAGAAAGTTACTGGCCGCCATCGAAAAGCCATCAGCAATCAGGTTAGCGAACCCGAGAACGAGAATGGTCCATGGTGAAAGTCCCGCTCCCACCACACCACTCACAACTGCAAACGTTGTGACCGAGCCGTCGATGCCACCGTAGATCCAATCACGAAGGTAGTTAAGGGACGGTCCCGCCGCCAGACGTTCGTGAATTGCTTCCTCCGAATGTTCGTGTTCCATCGAAACGTGAAAGAGCAATGGCTATACCGAAAGCGCTGGCATCGGGGTTGCTAAGAGAGCGAGAGAGGTGTGAAATGCTGAACAGACTCACCGAAACAGAAGCCACGAAGCTGTTTTCGCGCCAACGTATCGCGCGTCTAGGTTGCATCACGGAAGACGGGCCTTACATAGTGCCCATCAGCTACTACTTTGCGGACGGCTGTGCCTACAGCCACTCGCTTCCGGGAGTGAAAATCGATGCGCTCCGGCATGATCCACGCGCATGTTTGCAGGTTGACGAAATCGAGAGTGATATTTGTTGGAAAAGCGCGATGGCATTCGGCACGTATGAAGAAATCAGATCGAATGAACGTGCCGACGTGATCAATAAACTTCTGCAGCGATTCCCAATGCTCACCCCAGTAGAGTCGGCTCTCGCCTCCGACGCTGGACCAGCGCCTGTAATTGTCTTCAGGATCAGAATCGAACGCGTGACCGGACTCGCCGAGGGATAACGACTCAACGAATCACAGGCGTCTGCTGCCGCAGAACTAACCTGGTCGCATCGACTACATGCAGCGGAGCGAGTGCGCCCGATTGTCGCTACTGAGATCTCAAAGCGCACGCAAAGTTCCGACGTAGTTGCGAAAAACTTCGCAGACTTCACACGCGAAATTCACAAAAATTGTCACTTCGCAATTCGTCGCAAGGTTCGTTGCAAAAATGTGTTGACAGACAAAACTTGCAGGAGTAGACTCCGCGACCTCCACAATCGTGCGGAAGCTCACGGACCAAGCGATGGAGTATATGGTCCGAGTTTCTCGCGAACCTTGTTTCCCAAGGCGCAGCGGCGTTCCTTTCTCCACAACAGCCAACGCGATTTTTCCAAACACGTATTTTCGCGTCTAGCTCGACGTCTCAAATAAACCATGCGAAACGCACACTCATTCAAGCGATCGCTACTTATCTCACTTGGCACCATGGTCGTCGTGCTGCTTTTTACCGCATGTCCCAAAGTGCCGAAAGTCGTTCGGTCTAAAGTCCCCGGCGCATCAGGCGAGAGCAAGCTTGAAGTCAAGGTCCACGTTTCTCCCAAAGCAAACAACAACAATCCGGTCGCCGTCGATTTGGTCCTTGTCAAAGATAAGAAACTGTTAGCGGAGTTGATGAAAATGTCGGCCAGCGACTGGTTTGAGAAGCGTCAACAGGTGGAGCTCGATTATCCAAAGGAAACTAACCTTAACGCCGGGCGCTGGGAATGGGTGCCGGGACAACAAGTGCAAGTCGATCGCGTGCCGGTGAATCTGGATATCGTCGGTGGAGTCGTTTTCGCCAACTATTTCAAGGCCGGAACACACCGCGCTCGTTTCGATCCGCGCAAGGGAATTCTGATAACACTCGGCGACGACAACCTCTGCGTGCAGTCGCTCAAAGAAGCGCCGAAACCCTGCGCACCGACAAAGAATTAACCGGGATTGGGAAGAGAAGTTTATGAACGCATTCGAAATACCTGACGCAATTCAGTGGCACGAGGGGTTGTTACTAACCCCGCAGCACTTCCAGCAATTGTCTTCGCGACATGAAGCGCTGGTGCAATACGGAACTGCCCTGATTGCGCCCTTTTCCTGGGGTATTCGCCGCTTCAAGCATCACGCGATCAGTCTGCCGGCAGGAAAATTCCGAGTTCTGGAACTCGAGGCGGTAATGCCGGACGGGCTGGTAGTCGTACACGGTTTCGCTTCAGGACGCGACGACGTATTGGAAATTGATCTCAGTAAATACGCCGATCAGATGAACTACCGGGGAGCACTCGTCCACCTGGCCGTTGCCGCGCAACAGCATGGAAATACAAACGGCAATGGATCGCGCTACGAGTCGTTCAAAGACAATCCGGTTGCCGATGATGTTTCCGGTGGAAAGGCATATTCGATTCATCGCCTCAAACCGCGACTTACTTTGCACGTTGGCGACAAAGTTCCGAATGGTTATGTAGGTTTTCCGATCGCGAGAGTGATGCAACGAGATGCTTCGTTCACACTCGACGATACGTTTATCCCGCCGCTGCTCGTGGTTCCCGTCAAGTCGACCGACGGCGATACGATTGTGGGCCAGAGTTTAGGCGACATGTGTTCGCAGGTTGCGCAACGCGTGCGCAAGCGTGCGATGTATCTCGCGGATGAAGCGAGAACTCCCGCCGCCGGCGATCGCTTCGGCAATGATGCCGGAATCCGAACTCGAATGCTGAGTCTTGTCGGCGGACTGCCTCAATATGAAGCCGTGCTTCAGAGCGGCTGCGCGCATCCATATCTGGTTTATATCGCGTTGTGCGGCATGGCGGGACAACTGGCGGTGTTGGGTACGGAAATGGTTCCACCATCTTTCGATCCATACAACCACGACGATCTCTACGCGACCTTCCATCCTGTTCTGGAGTTCATCGATCGAGTGATGGACCAGGGCGTTCCGGTTTCCTACAAATCGTTTCCATTCAAGTATCACGAAGGCGCTTATGAATTGCGCTTCGACGGCAACTGGATGAAGAGACAACTGGCGATCGGGATCCGCGGTGAACGCGGAATGTCGGAAGACGAAGTTGTCCGATGGGGCGAGAGCTGCCTGATCGGATCGCAAAATCGAATCGGGTTACTGAAAGAGAATCGAATCAGGGGCGCAGTGCGAAAACATGCCGACCGTGTCGGCGACATTGTGACCGCTAAAGGCGTGGCGCTTTTTTCGCTGATGGTTGATGAGAGTTTTGTCGAGCCCGAGAAGCTTTTGCAAATAGTCAATCGCGAGGGGCCTCGTCCCTCCGAGATTGTCTTGTACGTGATGGATAACTAGCCGGACTCCACCGGATTAGCTCACACAAAACGCTTTGTTTAGCAACGGTGTATTTGGCCGTACGGTGGGAGTGTGTCTGCATTGAAGTAAGTGACCTGCTTGGAGTGCGGTGACTTGTCACCGCTTTGGTAAAGATACTAAAGCGCCAACAAGTTGGCGCACTCCAAGGAGAAGAGTGAATGCGATGAACGTGATCCAATCAAACGAATCTTTCTTGCTCTCGCAGTTTCGCGAGTTCTATACGGAGATCATTCGCCTCAAGCAATTGATCCACGACAGCGAGATTCCGACGGCCAAAGATCCCGAGCCAGAACCAGTGGCGAACGGTAACGGCCATACGATCGTCGACGGAGTTACCGGCAAACTCCCAAACATCGATCCGGCGTTTCTACAAACATGGTCCGGCAGTGAAAAGATCACTTCGCTCGCCGTTCGCGGCACGATTGATGTCGATCGCGAACCAACTCCCGAACAGTCGAAGCTCGCGCTACTTGTCTGGCAAAACCTGATCGCTCTGTTCCGGCGTAATGCGGTTCAGATCCTGCGCGTGGCCGGAAAACCCACCGACAACTATTTCGAGGCTCAATACGTGATGGCCGCGTTCGCTGACGACGTTTTCATTCACCTGAACTGGGAAGGGAAACGAGCGTGGACTTCGAACCTGCTGGAGACGGCGCTCTTCCAGTCGCATGTCGCGGGCGAAATGTTTTTCGACAAGTTGGACCGTCTTTTGCGCGACCGCGATCCGGCCGACAAGAGTTTGGCGGCGGTGTATCTGTCGGCGCTGTCACTTGGATTTCGCGGCAAGTATCACGGACTAAACGATCACGGAAAACTGCGCCGTTATCGACAGGAATTGTTCGCTTTTGTTTTCCGGCAACCACAGGATTTGAATAGCGACTCCAAGATTGCCTTCCCGGATAGCTACGTCAAAAACCTGCGAACAGAAAAGAGAAGAAAACTCACTAATCCGCGTGTGTGGTTAGTGGCCCTCGGTTTCGTGGTCGCGACTTACCTGCTTGTGTCGCACGGAATGTGGATGAGCCTGACGTCACGGCTCGAACGCGCCAATCAACAAATCGTCGAAGTGGAAAAACGACTGGATTCGTTGCCACCTCCGGGCAACTGAACCAGGGTTAACAAAATGTCGGCCCCCACCGCATTACTGATAATGGTCGTGATTGTCCTGCTGCTGGCGGGCATCGCGATCTTTCTTTATCTGCTGATCAGGCGTTCGCGCAAAATCTCATTTGCTGCCGACGCCAAAGCGGAACCGGAGAAGAAAGAATCCGCTGACACGGACTTTCTGCAATACGCCTCCGACGTCGAGCTCCGCACCTCTTTCCGTCGCGCGCTGCGAACCCTTAAGACATACGTCACCGGCCGTGATTTCCGCTATCGCGCACCGTGGTACGTGCTCGCCGGCGAATCGAAATCGGGAAAGACGTCGCTGCTCGAGAGCAACGGTCTTGATGTCCCGGTTAACGAGCTGATTGAAAAGAATCGTCGACTGAATTGGTACTGCTTCGATCAGGCGGTCGTCATCGACGTCGCCGGCGACTTTGTGTTGCGCAGTGACGGCACCGCTAATCATCGCGGCTGGAACACGATCCTGCGGTTGTTGCAAAAGCATCGTCCGCAACGCCCGCTTGACGGTCTTGTGCTGGCTATTCCCTGCACCGAGCTTCAGACCGAAGGTGAGTTGGACCACGAACACCGGTCCAGACTCGAGCTAAAAGCTGACTGTCTCTACAAAAAACTCTGGCAGGCGCAAAAGATTTTGGGCATGCGTTTGCCGGTGTACGTGATCATCACCAAATGCGACGAGCTTACCGGCTTCACGAGTTTTTGCCGGCAACTTCCGGAACAACTGCACACGCAGATGTTTGGCTGGTCGAATCCCGAAACGATCGAGACTGCCTACAAGCCGGAGCTTGTCAACGAAGCCTTCGAGAGTCTGCACAAACATCTTTCGTGGCTTCAGTTCGAGATTTATGCCGAACGCGACGAGATTCAGGACGTCGACGATCTTTTCCTGTTCCCCCCGGCAATGCAGTCGTTGCGCGAGCCGCTGAACGTCTATCTCGATCGACTCTTCAAACAGAGCGCGTATCACGAATCGTACCTTTTCCGCGGTCTTTATTTTTGCGGTGAAGCCGGCGTCGAACCGGTTCCGGAAGCTTTAGCTCTTCCGGCAGCGACGACACAGCCTGTCGACATACTCGAACCACTACACACGACTGCGATCGTCGCGGAACAAAGAAAACCAGTCTTCCTCACCGATCTCTTCAGCAAGAAGATTTTTGGCGAGTCAACGCTGGCCCAACCGATCCGTCGCATTGCTCTTTCGCGCAATCGCACTGTGCTCCTGGCGCAAGTCCTTTCGTTGCTGATTGTGTTGCTGGGCGGAACCGGTCTCGCCCTAACTTACAACCGCCTCTCGAAGCAGGAAGACGAGCTCTACCGATTTCTATCAGAAGAAGAAGGCGACCTGAAGAAGATCGAAGCCTATCGAGCGGAAAGAAAACGTTCCGGCAATCTTTCCACAGACGAGTGGCTAAACCGGAGAGAGCAGTTGCTCGAAAGCGGAGAAACACGACTGCTCACCGGCATGGCCAACATGAATGCCAGACGTTTCACTTCGGCGTTCATTCCAACTTCATGGTTCAGTCGTATCAACGAAAGGCTCGAAAGTTCGATCGGCGTCGTTTTCAAATACGTGATCTTTGAATCGTTGCGACTCGATATGACGCAACGTGCGAAGAGTCTTTTGAGAGCCCACCCGGATCATTCGACCTCCGAAGTCGATCTGAAGACGGAAGATCCAACGTTGACGGACGAAACAGTCGCGTCAGCATCGCACATCACACCTGACTTTCAGTTGAGCGTTTACGTCGAGGAGTTGGGCAACTTCCGCGTGAACCTCGAACGTTACAACCGTCTCGTCGGCAAAGATCCTGATTCGCTAACGACCTTGAGCCAGCTTGTTACTTATCTGGACCATACGCCGTTACCAGCCAACTTCGACAAGAACAATTATCTCTACCAGCAGGCAATGTTCATGGCGACCGGCCGCGAAATCGATTCAACTCGTTTCTACAAAGAGAGCTCGAATCGAGTTGGCGAGCTCGTCGAAGATTTCTACACAGCGTCGTTCAATCAGAAAGGCGTCACGTACGAACATCTCGACGACATCGCAGAGACTGAAGCGCTCTTGAGCCGCCCCGAATACACATGGTTATCGACATACGTTTTCGATCCACACTCGCCGTTCCACGGCATGACGCTTTCGACCGGACTCGGCGAGTTGCGGAAAGCACTCCAGGATCTGCGACGCGAAGAGTTTATGTCGCGTGAGCCCGCGGATTTTGAGATATCGCGGTCGCTGCCTCTCGAACAACCACGCTATCAACATTTCGTGCGACGCGTTCTCGTTTGGGACCAGGACGCGCTGCGACAAGCGATCGCTTTGTACGGTCAGTATGAAAACTTTGTCGAAACGAAGTCTTACGAACGCGCCGAGTATCTCGACAACTCCGTCAAACAAGCCGCTCGCACACGTTTGAAGACGAAGATGAGCCGGCTGTTTCGCCAGGCGCGTACCTACCAGGCGCTCGCGCCGGCCACTGACGGCTCTGCACTGCGATCGAGCCTGATCACGGAGATCAGGAGTCTTCAGGAAGCGCAACCAACCCTTTCGCGGCTGCTACAGATTTCGGCCAGTCTCGGTATTGACGGAGAAATGCGCGGCGTGTTGTCAAACCAGGTGGCCTACCTGTTGCGAGGCATTTATCGCGAATTTGCGGCGCAACAGTTTTACGCGATGAAGCGCACCGATTTCTCGTGGTGGAATGGCAGTCAACCTGTTTCGTTCGTCGCTTACGATCTCGCCAGCGCCGAAGATCTGAATGCCTATCTCGTGTTGCAGCGAAAGAACATCGCGTTTCTCGCGCGCGATCTCGCCGTGCCGCTGCTGACGTTTTCTGCTGCGCAGAATATCTATCCGCAATCGGATGTTTCGTTTGACTGGAATGAAATCCTGACTGACCTCGATGCCTTCGACAACAAACTGCCCGGCAATCCGATCTCGTCGCTCGAGACTTTCATCGTCACTGACATGGATCGCGTCAGCGTCGATAGTTGTTCTTCGACCCTCAAGTTAACCACTGATTCCTCGCGCGATTATTTCCTGCGCATTCGAAATTCGATGCGGGCGCAGTTCTTACGTCGCTGCACGGTGCTCGCACGCATCAAGGCTGTGCGAGATACGCTCGCGGCGCTCGAGAACTATCACGAGATTGAAGACGCGTTCAACAAGAGTCTGGCCGGCGGTTTTCCGTTCACCGATCCGAGCACGCGGCCAGACTATCCGGACCTCGATCCCTGGGAGATGCTGAAGTTCTACCGGCTCTTTGACCTCAAAGAAAAAGCAGCTCGGGCCGCACTCGCCCGCAGCGCTGACTTTGGTGCTGCGCCGCAGAACGCCGAAGAGTTTCTCGACCAGGTTGTTGCCGTGCGTGAGTTCTTTGCGCCGTTTTTCGAGAAGAAGCAGGGACCGATATTCGATTTCCGCGTGCAGTTTCGCGTCAATCGCGAACAGGAGATCGGCGCCAACCAGATCATCGATTGGAAGTTTGAGGTTGGGAAGAAGAAGTTCGGCTTTCTCAGCGACGATCTCGAAGGTCGCTGGGTCTTTGGCGATCCGGTGCGGCTGACGCTTCGTTGGGCCAACAACTCGCCGGTGTTGCCGGTCAGTAGCGTCACACCCGCACCCGTCAAAGCAAAAGATCGGATTGCCGTCTTTGAATACAACGATCACTGGTCGCTGTTCTCGTTTCTGCTGAAGCACGGCTTGATGTTGAAACGCGCCGGCTCACGAGCGGAGTGCGACCAGGGATTCGATGCTGAGCCTTACACACTGAAGTTCACAGTCAGAACGGATCCCGATCCGGCCGGACAGCCGGTGCAGCAATCGAATCTGAAGAGCTCGAATGCTGAAGTGTTCATGCGAATGAGCCTCGTGACGGCAAACAAGCAAGAACCGCTGATGATTCCGTGCTTCCCAAGAAAGGCGCCACCCGTGCCGTCGTTGCCGGTAGTCCTAGGAGAGGCGCCGTAGAAGTAGGAATCGCGCTTGGACCGGGTCAGTA
>DASWUM010000086.1:0-33143 GCA_036401595.1 Pyrinomonadaceae bacterium | reverse complement strand
GGAGGGCCGCCCCTACAGTACGTTCTACGGTGCCTTTTCTGAGCCTACTTCCGACGGCGGACTAATATTGCCTGCCTTATCAACCGCCACGATGTAGTAGTAATACGTCTTACCCGTTTCGACCTTGTCGTCCTGATACGTCGTGCGCGTCAGCAGCGTCTGATTCAACTTGGTCCAATTCTGTTTCGGCAGATCCGGATCGGTCGAGCGATAAATATTGTAACCGGCGATATCCGTTTCCTTATTCGCCGCAAAAAAGATCGCGAGCCTTGCTGACGATGGCTCGGGCGCGGCCACACTCGGACGCTCAGGCGCGGCCGGTGCAAACGTATCCAGCGGCGTAACTACGACAGCGTTCGAATTAAGACTCTCTACCTGTGCGCCGCCCGTCCCCAGCGAAACCGCACGCACGATGTATCGATAGTTATTGCCGAATTGAAAAGTCTTATCCGCGTATTCAGTCCCGGAGATCGGCGCAGCATTCAGTGGCTGATTACCCGGTTCCGTCTGCGACTCATCGGTGCGATAGACGTTGTAGCCGAGCAGATTTACGGGCGTTGAGTTATCGATGTTCGCCGCGGGCGGCTGCCACGAAAGCGTGATCGAATCTTCTTTCACATTCGCCGGTGACGCGAGCGTCGGCGCAAGGGCCACGCGTGCAGCCGGCTCCAGGCTCAGGAAGTTTGAAAACGCCGCTCGTTGACCAGACGCGTTGACATACCGGATCGCGTAACGCAGACGTGTCGGCTGACCTGCAAGTTCAAGCACATCTCGATATGTGAGGGTGTCGCCGGCCGTTTGGATCTGTTCGTAAGTGACAGAACCAACGAGTGTAGATCGAGCCGAGAATTCGTCTTCGGTGAGTGCCAGCGGAGTGCCCGGCTTTTCTGCGAGACGGTAGACATCGATGCGACGGATGCTTTGCACGCTGCTGTCCGGCGCGTTTCGTGGTGGCGCAGGCCAACTGAGTATCACCACATTGCCTTGCTGCGCGCCGGAAAGAGACTCAGTGCGCTGCTGGACGCGCTCAACCGGCGGCTGAGGAGGCCGTCGCTTGCCGCAACCTACCAGACAGATCAGGCAGAGAACTATCCACAGATTACACAGAAGAGTAATCGGTGAAATCTGTGGATGAATTGGTCCACGTTTTGTCACAGAATGTATCGACTGAGATCCTGATCTTTGACTGTCTCCGCCAACATTCCTGAGACATATGCGGCATCGATACGCTGATGCTTCGGCTCCAAGTCAGGACCTTCGAAACTGATTTCCTCGAGCAGCTTTTCCATGATCGTCTGCAAACGCCGCGCGCCGATGTTCTCGGTTTGTTGATTCACTTGCGCGGCGTAGTTTGCAATCGAATCGATCGCGTCCGCAGTAAACTCGATCGAAACACCTTCCGTCTCCATCATCGCCTGGTACTGCTTGATCAGCGCGTTGCGCGGTTCGGTCAGGATACGTTTGAAATCCTCGATCGTCAGCGACTCCAGCTCCACCCGGATCGGAAATCGACCCTGCAGCTCCGGAATCAAGTCGGAAGGTTTCGAAACGTGAAACGCGCCCGCGGCGATGAAGAGAATATGGTCGGTGCGCACCATTCCATAACGACTGTTCACCGTCGTTCCTTCGACAATCGGCAGGATGTCGCGTTGCACACCCTCGCGCGAAACGTCCGGACCATGTCCCGACTCGCGCCCGGCAATCTTATCGATCTCGTCGAGAAAGATGATTCCCGAATTCTCGACTCGCTCGATCGCGGCACGTGCAACCTGGTCCATATCGATGAGGCGCTCTTCCTCTTCCTGCATCAGGTATTCCATCGCCTCGTCGACACGCATCTTGCGGCGCTTGGTCCGGCCCTGAAAGAGATTGCCCAACATGTCTTTCATGTTGATGCCCATCTCTTCGACGCCTTGTGGACCAGCCAGCTCGATCACGGGAAAATTCTTCTCTCTGACTTCGAGTTCAACCAGACGATTATCGAGCTTGCCGCTGCGCAGTTGTGTGCGCAGCTTTTCACGTGAGCGTTGAAACTGTTCGTCGCGTGTCGCAGTGTCGAGCTCAGTCGAGGGCTCTTCGGTTGTGTCTGAATCGAAGTCGTAAAAACTCGACGCGGAACGGGGCGGCGGCAGCAACAGGTCGAGAATTCGCTCCTCGACGTTCAGCTCAGCCTTTTCAGCTACCTCTTCGCTCTTGTCCTGGCGCGTCATCTCGACCGAGATCTCGGTGAGGTCGCGAATCATGCTCTCGACGTCGCGACCGACGTACCCGACTTCGGTAAACTTCGAAGCTTCAACTTTCAGAAATGGCGAATTCGACATGCGGGCAAGACGTCGCGCGATTTCAGTCTTACCAACGCCGGTCGAGCCGATCATGATGATGTTCTTTGGCATCACGTCGACCGCCATTTCGGGCGGTAACTTCTGCCGTCGCACCCGATTTCGCAAAGCAATTGCAACCGCACGTTTCGCGTTGCGCTGTCCAACAACGTGCTTGTCGAGCTCAGTCACGATCTGTCGAGGCGACATCTCATCGAGTTGTGCCTCTTCGTCTACTTCACCAGCTAAATAAATTACCATTGCCTGATACAGCTTCTCCCTAAAGCTCCTCAACTATGATGTTTTGATTCGAATAAATGCAAATCTCTCCGGCGATGCGCAGTGACTCGACCGCGATGTCACGGGCGGAAAGCTCGGTGTGCTTGATCAACGCGCGCGCAGCAGCGAGCGCATAAGAGCCACCGGATCCAATCGCGAGCACCCCTTCGTCGGGCGCAATCACGTCGCCGTTACCGGACAGTAAGAATGAAGACTTTTTATCAGCCACAACTAACAGCGCCTCGAGATGGCGCAACATCTTGTCAGTACGCCATTCCTTGCTTAGCTCGATCGCAGCTCGTTCGAGATTGCCGTGATACTGTTCGAGCTTGCTTTCAAACCGCGTCAACAGCGAAAAGGCATCTCCGGTCGCGCCCGCAAATCCGGCGATTATCTGATCGTTATAAAGGCGTCGCACCTTCCGCGCGCTGGCTTTCATGACAGTTTCGCCCATCGTGACCTGGCCGTCTCCGGCCAGCGCTACGTTGGCGTCCTTCCTGACGAGCAGCACTGTAGTGCTACGAACCCTGGGTGTATTTTTCTGCATGTTTCTTTGCACCAGACTATAGGAACTCGTTTCGAGGTAAGTCAAGGACGCCTTTTTGGAGTGTGGCGGCCTGGCGCCGCTTTAATACGATCAAGTGTTTTCGGTAACAAAGCGGCGCCAGGCCGCCGCACTCCAAAAGGCGCTCATATGAGTTATGATAGCGGGGCAATGATGCAGAAACTACCACGCATCGGAATCACGATGCGCATTGAGCACACAACCGATCGATTCTACCTGGGACGCCACTACAGCGAGGCTGTCGAGGCTGCCGGCGGCGCTCCTGTGCACATCAGTTTGATTCCCAAGACGGATTATATTGACGCAGTTCTGGACGGCCTCGACGGCATTCTGCTGCCTGGCAGTGACTCCGATGTCGACCCATTGCGTTACGGGCAGCAACCGCATCCAGAGCTCGGAACCGTCCAGACAATCAAAGATGAAACTGACTTGTTGGTGATTAAGGCGGCTGAACAAAAAGGAATCCCGATATTCGCAATCTGTTTCGGAATGCAGATACTCAACGTCTGGCGCGGTGGCACGTTGATCCAGGACATTGGCTCGCAAGTGCCGGATGCGATCAAACACGAGCAGGGCGCGCCTCGCGATCGTCCGTCGCACCGGATCAGGATGCTCGAAAACAGTAAGTTGTCAGAGGTTGCCGGTTCGGTCGATGCGGTAGTCAACAGCCACCATCATCAAGCCGTCGAAGCACTGGGGGCGAATCTGATCGCGACGGCTTGGACCACAGATGGCATCATTGAGGCATTGGAAGATCCGCGGCCGGATCGTTTTATCGTCGCGGTCCAATGGCATCCGGAGCTTGGCTGGGAAAAAGATCTGCTCTCGCAGCGTCTGTTCCGAGCGTTTGTTGACGAAGCTGCTAACGTCCAGCAAGCAGATCTCGCGTCCGTTTTCACACCTGCATGAATTTGTCGACCGGGAAGGGAATGGCAGCACATGTGCATGACCTCGGTCTCGCAGACCGCGTGGCGATCGTCACGGGCGGATCGCGAGGAATCGGAAAGGCAGTTGTCTCGCTGCTCGCTTCCTGTGGCACTCACGTCGTCGTTAACTACCTCAAAGATTCGGCTTCCGCGGCGGCAACAGTAAACCTGGCGCAGAGTCATAACGTAAAAGCTCTGGCAATTCAGGCAGACGTCGCAAAACTGAGCGACGCTGAGCGGTTACTTCAGGAAACGGTTGAGCATTTCGGACGCGTCGACTTCCTGATTTGCAATGCAGGCATCTGGGAAGGCGCTCCGGTGGAGTCGATCTCGGAAGAGCTTTGGGACAGAACGCTTGATATTAATCTGAAAGGGACATGGTCGGTTTGCCGCGCGGCCGTACCGATCATGAAGCAACAGCGATTTGGTCGTATTGTGATCGTCAGTTCGACGGCAGGGCAGCGTGGCGAAGCGAATGTTTCCAACTACGCTGCATCTAAAGGCGGCCAGATTTCCTTTACAAAGTCGCTGGCGCCGGAGCTGGGGCCGTTTGGGATCAACGTTAACTGCGTTGCGCCTGGTTGGGTTGATACTGAGATGACCACGGACGCACTGGCCGATGCGGCCGTGCACGAGTCGATTGTTAAAGGTATTCCTTTAGGTCGAATCGCGACGCCGGAAGATATTGCGGGCGCGATCGCTTTTCTATGCAGCGACTGGGCGAGCCACATCACCGGCGAGATCTTGAACGTGAACGGCGGATCGGTTTTGTGCGGTTAGGAGAATTCAAGTATGACTTTAACTCTGGAGCGCGAGAGCGCTGAAACTCCAATAAAGAAACGAGTCCAGCACGTCGAGCTCGGACTTGAGAGATTACTTGAAGAAAGCCATCCGGCACTTCGAAACGCACGCGTCGGCCTGATCTGCAATCAAGCGTCGGTCGATCATTCCTATCGTCATGCTGCCGATCTCGTCCACGAACATCCCGACATCCAGTTGAAGGCTTTGTTCGGTCCACAACACGGAATCCGCGGCGACGTTCAGGACAACATGATCGAAACCGGTCACAGCATCGATCGCAAAACCGGCCTGCCAGTCCATTCGCTCTACAGCGAAACACGCGAACCCACGGACGAGATGCTTCAGGATATCGACGTACTCGTCTTCGACATGCAGGACGTCGGTTGCCGCATCTATACTTTCGTCTACACGCTAGCCAATTGCATGCGCGCCGCGCGCAGGCTCGGGAAGAAAGTGATTGTTTGCGACAGACCGAATCCGATTAACGGCGTGAGCATCGCCGGCAACATCCTTGAGCCTAAATTCGCATCCTTCGTCGGACAGTTTCCCCTTCCAACACGTCCGGGCATGACCGTCGCCGAACTGGGCCGAATGTTCAACGAACACTTTGGAATCGGCTGCGATCTTGAAGTAATTCCGATGCACGGCTGGAAACGAGAACTGTGGCACGACGAGACTGATGCGCCTTGGGTTCTGCCTTCACCCAACATGCCGACACTCGATTCAGCAACAGTCTTTCCAGGCACGGTTCACTTCGAAGGTACACAGATTTCAGAAGGACGCGGAACCACACGACCATTCGAACTGATCGGCGCACCATACATCGATCCCGATGCATACGCAGACAACTTAAACGCCCTCGGATTGAAAGGCGTGTATTTCAGAAGCTGTGTTTTCCAACCGACATTTCAGAAGCATGCGAGCGTGAGTTGCGGCGGCGCACAGATTCACGTTCTCGATCGAGATGTATTTGAACCGTGGCTCGCAGGCATCGCAATGGCGAAGTTTGCTCACGACATGTACCCGAACGAGTTTCGCTGGAAAGTGCCGCCGTACGAATACGTCTACGACAAGAATCCATTCGACGTGATCGGCGGCACCGCGAAGATTCGAGAGGCGTTTGAGAAGGGGACCGAGCTTGACGCGATTCGAGAATGGGCTGAAGCGCCACTTCAAGAGTTTAAAGAATTACGTGAGCCGTTCCTGCTCTACAGTTAGGAAGTTAACGTGAGATGTTAAAGGTCGGCTGGCCGACCGCTAACGTGATTTGTGAAGAGTGTGGCGCGCCTTTGCGCGCAAATTGTGATTGATGTAAAACCTTAATAATCTACTCGAGCAGTTGGAGGAATTGAATTTGGTTAAAGCTGAACACATGCAGGTTGATGATGTACCCGGCGCTGCATGGCTAACTGGGTTGGCCGCCTGGTTTATTCCGGGTCTCGGCCACGTACTTCAGAAAAGATGGTATCGAGCCATCTTGATGGGTGGCGCGGTTTGGGTCTGTTTCTTTGCCGGCCTTGCGATGGGCGGCCATCTCTTCGATCTGTCGGGCGAGGGCTCGTGGATAATCCTGCAAATCCCTCCAATGATTGCGAACCTCGGCACAGGCGCTCTGTATATCGTTTCGTGGTTAGTCGGCCACGGCTTCGCTGACGATCCAGTGCAAGCCGCACGCGCGACTTACGAATACGGCAACAATCTTCTGCTGATTTCCGGTCTCCTTAACTATCTAAACATGCTTGACGCGTTTGATATCGCCGCAGGGAGGAAGCCTTGAGACACTTCCTGGTAATGGCATTGTTTGCCGGTCTTGCTTCAATCATCTTTGGCGCAATGGCAAAGGATACCACGCGCGAGCGGTGGATCTACGGACTCAAAGTGTTCGCTGAGTTCATGGTGATAGGACTAGTGCTGAGCTGGATCCTCTATTTCATCCCTTGACGCTTCGAGATGGCTTTATTCGAAACTGAGGCCCTGATCTTACGCAGTTACAATCTGGCAGAGGCTGACAAGATTGTCGTGTGTTTGAGTCGTTCCGCCGGACTGATCAGAGGAGTTGCGAAGGGTTGTAGAAAACTCAGGAATCGTTTCGGCGCCGCGCTCGAGCCTTTCACACTCGTCAATCTCACCTATTACGAAAAAGAAAATCAGGAGCTCGTCTTGTTTCGACAGGTCGAGATCTTAAAGTCACGCTTTAACCTTTCTTCGAATGCGACGATGCTAACGGGTTTCTCGTACATGGGAGACCTGCTTGTCGATTTTTCACCACCACACCAGGCAAACGACAATCTGTTTCGAATGGCGATCGCTTGTTTCGAAGCCGCGTCGGAAACGCCGGCGGATCTGGATGCAGTGCTTCGTTACTTTGAAGTGTGGTTGTTGAAGCTCGAGGGGTTTCTACCTGATCTGCGCACGTGCGCGAACTGTCACAGAGCTTTTACTGACGAAGAGGCAGTTTATCTTGCCTCGGATATGTCGCTTCGCTGTGTGGAATGTAGTAATGGACGAGGCCGTGCAATTTCAAAACGTCTTCACGCGCAGTTGCGAACTGCCGAGAAGCTCTCGCCCGTGAAGTTCGCAGAAGGTGCAAGAGAAGTTTCGAAGGAAACGAAGCGTGAGATCGCGGAACTGACGTTTCAGATCATCGGGCGCGTGCTCGAACGCATGCCGCGCATTCGACCGGCAAGCTGATCGATATCGCGCCTAATGTTTTACTTGAAGAAAATCGGATTTGCTGACAAAAATCTTTAACTTCAAGAACTTCCTCATCCCTCGATACATCGTCGGGGCGATGGCGCCGTATATCCTCATCTCGTTACTACTGCTGACTGCCGTCCTCCTGGCTCAACAAGCCGCACGTCTCGCGGAGATCATGATCTACGCTGACCTCCCAATCTCGCTACTCGGATCGATCGGAGCCGCACTGTTACCCGGCGTGCTTATATTCGCGATTCCACTCGCGACACTCGCGGGAATAATCATTGGCTTCTCGCGCATGGGAAGCGACAGTGAAATCGTCGCGATGCGGGCCGCGGGCATCGGATCGTGGACCATGATCTGGCCCGCACTTCTCGTCGGACTCTTGTTCACCGGAGCCACTACCTATCTGCATCTGAAAGAAGCGCCTGAAGCCGCCAGAGACCTTGAACGCATCGCACTCGAGGGAATGCTCGCAAAACTCGAGTCGCCGGTCGAGCCACGAACCTTCAGCACGTTGCCGCGCTACGTGATTTACGTTCGTGACGGGAATAAAGAGCAGGGCACGTGGGGAAGAGTTTTCATCTTCGAACAACGCGCCAATGGCAAGACAAAAGTGTACACCGCACGTTCCGGGCGAATTGATTCATCGGGCGCTCAGTCGGAGCTAGTACTCAGCGATGTGCTATCCACTGAGTTTCCGGGCGCTGATGCCGAAGGAGACACCCAACAGCCTGCGACAGCAAATATTCTCGGCGGCAGTAACGACCAGAAGTCCTATGTCGTCGAGCGTCTGGACCAGTTGCGAATCTCGATCAATACGGGGCGCGCCGAGATCGTGGAGCGCTTGAATGAGCGTGACACAAACGCCGATGCGATGGAGTGGAGCGAGCTGCGTGAAAGAGTTGAATCGGGACAACCGAAAGAACAGAAAGAAGCAGTAAGAGTTCTCAATCGCAGAGCGGCTCTGTCGTTGGCGCCTTTGGTTTTTTCGCTGCTCGGCGCGACACTTGGATTGCGGATACGACGCGGCGGGCGCAGCGTTGGTGTGCTGCTCACGTTGATTATCGTTATCGTTTACTATCTCTTGTCGCTGCTCGGCGAATCGATGGCGCGCGTGGGAACGGTCTCGCCTTACCTTGGACCATGGCTCGCAACGATCTTCATTCTGTCACTAACACTTCTGTTTCTGTTCGTTACTCGAGTACCAATCATATCGTCGGTGCCGATCTTGTCGCGACGCACAAAAGAGGTTAAGGCCGCCGTTCGCTCTACTCCAACAAAACATCGCGGCTTCTCGGCGTTGGGATTTCCGAGCTTGATGGATGCCACACTTTTTCGTTCACTTGTGGTGAGTTTTATTGTGTGCTTTGCGGCACTCGCGGCGATCTTCAATATCTTCACGCTGTTCGAGCTCTGGCGCTTCATTGCCGTCACGAATGCCGGCACAGGTCTGGTCGCAAGATACCTGTTGTTCCTGCTACCACTCATCACTGTGGAACTGTTTCCGGCGACGATGCTGATCTCAGTGCTAGTGACATACGCGTTGCTCGCGCGCAGACATGAAGCAATCGCATGGTGGGCCTCAGGTCAGAGTGTTTATCGATTGATGTTGCCGGGCTTCTGCTTTGCGCTCGTGATGGCGTTTGGTTCGTGGCTGGTCCAGGAGTATGTGATGCCTGGCGCAAATCTCAAACAGGACGCATTGCGAGCACGTATCCGTGGCACTGAAGCACGCGCAACGACACTCACTGGTCGCCAGTGGCTCGCGTCGACGGAAACTCATCGTTTCTACTCATACGAATTCAGTGAGGATGGCCGGCTAATCGAGCCAACGGTTTACGAGCTTGATGACGAGGCCGTTCATCTCGCGAAGGTCGTAAGCGGAAAGAGCGGTGCGTGGACAGATCCGACTCATCTCAAGTTCACCGAGACTGAAACGCTTGGCTTGAAGGAGATGGGGGTTGAACGTAGATCCGATGCGGAAATAACGTTTGCGGGCGTTGAATCTCCGGCAGTCTTCAAACCGACTATCGACAAGCCATCACAACTTAGTGCGAAAGACCTGCGCGGTTATCTCGCGGCAGCAAAGCAACGCGGAATCGACGTATCGTCACTCGCAGTTGCCCTGCAAAGAAAATACGCCGGCCCGTTCGGGATCATCATCATGGCGCTAATCGGAATGCCGCTTGCCGTGTCGTTCGGTAGGAAGGGAACTGTGATCGCTCTCTGCGCCGCAGTCGTTGTAGGAATAGCCTACTGGGCTCTTGGCGGCGGTTTTCAACAACTGGGAAATCACGGCCTGCTCAGACCATCCGTCGCAGGCTGGTCGCCACTTGTGATCTTCACCGCCGCCGGAACCTATTTCTTGTCGCGTGTCCGCACGTAAGCCACAGAAGGCACAAAAGGCACATAAGCACAAAAAGAGTGAATCGTCTTTTTATGTGCTTTATGTGCCCTTTGTGCTTTTTTGTGGCTAAGTTCCTGTTTCCCAGCTCGAGATGTATTCGAGTTGCTCCGCGGTAAGCGTGTCGATTGAAATGCCGAGTGCACGAAGTTTGAGGGCCGCGATCTCGGTATCGACTTCTGCCGGCAACAAGTGAACGCCAGGCGTCAACGTGCCTTTGTTCTTCACGAGGTACTCAACCGAAAGCGCCTGGTTTGCAAAGCTCATATCCATCACGCTCGCCGGATGTCCTTCAGCCGCTGCGAGATTGATCAGACGTCCTTCACCAAGCACGATGACCGTGCGGCCGTTTGACTTGACGCTGTACTCCTCGACAAACGGACGAATCGTTACCGGATCACCTGCCATCTCTCGCAACGCAACCAGATTGAGTTCGAGATCGAAGTGGCCGCTGTTGCAGACGATCGCGCCGCTCTTCATTCGCGAAAAATGCTCGCCGTCGATCACGTGACGATTACCGGTGACAGTCACGAAGATGTCGCCAATTGAAGCAGCTTCGCTGATCGGCATCACGCGGAATCCGTCCATCACCGCCTCGACTGCCTTGATGGGATCGATTTCCGTCACCACGACATTCGCGCCCATGCCACGCGCACGCAACGCGACGCCCTTGCCGCACCAGCCGTAACCAACAACAACGAGCGTACGTCCAGCAAGCAGGATGTTTGTCGCACGGATAATACCGTCGAGCGTTGACTGACCCGTGCCGTAACGATTATCGAAGAAGTGCTTCGTCTGCGCGTTGTTAACCGCGATCGAAGGGAAGGGCAACACGCCTGCCGTTTCCATCGCATGCAGACGTTGAATACCAGTGGTCGTCTCTTCAGTCGACCCGATGATTTCCTTGATCTGACCGGCACGCTCTTTCAGCAGAGTCGCAACCACGTCCGAGCCATCGTCAATGATGATGTCAGGATGGGTGTCCAGCGCGGTTCTCACGTGACGGTTGTAGGTATCGGTTGATTCACCTTTGATTGCGTAAACGGGAATACCCCAGTCAGCAACGAGTGATGCCGCCACGTCGTCCTGCGTTGAAAGCGGGTTCGACGCGATCAAGACAGATTCGGCGCCGCCTGCCTGAAGGGCGCGAGCCAGATTCGCAGTCTCAGTCGTGATGTGGGCACAGGCGACGAGCTTCACGCCGCTCAGTGGCTTCTCTTCAGCAAATCTTTCACGAATAAGACGAAGGACTGGCATTTCGCGCTCAGCCCATTCAATGCGCTGCTTGCCCTGGCCTGACAAGCCAATGTCTTTCACGTCGAATTCGACGGATGGTGCAGAACTCATGTTGGTTATTTAATCCTTTACTTGAATTATGAATGCCTCGTCACTCTTAGACGCCGGCGCCTGCGCGCAGTGCTTCAGCCTTGTCGGTCTTTTCCCAGGTGAAGCCTTCTTCGTTACGACCGAAATGGCCGTAAGCAGCGGTCGCCCTATAAATAGGCCGGCGCAAGTTGAGTGATTCGATGATGCCGCGCGGAGTCAATTCGAAGTTGCTCCGTACCAGCTTTGAAATGGCAGCGTCGCTGATGCGACCAGTACCAAAGGAATCGATCGAGACGGAAACCGGTTCGGCAACACCGATCGCGTATGCGAGTTGGACCTGGCAACGGTCGGCAAGACCGGCAGCTACGATGTTCTTCGCAACATAACGCGCCATGTACGCAGCGGAACGATCGACCTTCGTGGGATCTTTCCCGGAGAACGCGCCGCCACCATGCGGAGCGTAACCGCCATACGTGTCGACGATGATCTTGCGTCCGGTAACGCCCGCGTCACCCTGCGGACCTCCGGTAACAAACCGGCCCGTGGGGTTAATGTGATACTTCGTATCTTTATCGAGCAGTTCAGGTGAAACGGTGTGCTTGATTACCTTTTGGAGGATCTCCGCTCGCAGTTGTTCGTTGGTGACGTTCGGGTCGTGCTGCGAAGAGATGACGACAGCTTCGAGCCGGAACGGACGACCATCGCGGTATTCAACTGTAACCTGCGACTTGCCATCCGGACGAAGGTACGGAAGCTCGCCTGATTTGCGCACCTCCGAAAGGCGTCGCGCCAGCAGATGCGCCACCTGGATTGGCAATGGCATCAACTCAGGCGTTTCGTTACACGCAAAACCAAACATCAAGCCCTGATCGCCGGCGCCGCCGGTGTCTACACCCATCGCGATGTCGGGCGACTGTCTGTCGAGTGCCGACAAGACAGCGCACGTGTCGCAGTCGAAGCCATACTTGGCTCTCGTGTAACCGATCTCCCGAATCGCTTCGCGCGCGACTTTGGAGTAGTCGATCACGGCATCGGTAGTGATCTCGCCCGCAACTACCACCAATCCGGTGGTGACGAGCGTTTCACAAGCTACACGTGCGGTTGGATCGACGCTCAACGCGGCGTCAAGTATGGCATCAGAGATTTGATCGGAAATTTTGTCTGGATGGCCTTCAGTGACAGACTCAGAGGTGAACAGGTAACCGGATTCGCTAATCAAAACAACTCCTTTATGTGTACACAGTCTCGAATTCAGTGCAGAAAAAGACCGCGTAATTTAGCAGTCCGCGTTTCCAAGTGTCAAGGAGACCGGCTTGATGGAAGTTAGGAAAAACCGCTCAAATTGTTCTTGAAACTCCCGTTTGTGGGGCGAAAAACCCCGCCATTTTTGCTGCCATGACAATCATGTTCACCCAAAGAACAAACTTTTCTGCTACAAAGTAGGTTCGCCCAACATCTAAATTTAATAATTAGTGGCGCCGCCCACAGAGCGAACCAAAGCCTCTCTCCCACAGGTTCGAGGACACTCTGCCAACTTCCTGGGGTTTTGATTGTTGAGATCTGTGTCGCGGCGCGGTCCATTTAATTATGTCACACTCACACTCAACCTCTCTCGAGGTTACTCAGGCACTGCTGAACTGTGCGCGCGCCACAGGCTTTCGTTTTGGAGAAGACACGGCGCTCGTTGCTGTGCAGCACATGCTTAGGCAAACAGTTGACCTCTTTCAAACCGTCGTCGGAATGGGTCTCAACCTGAGGAATATTTTTGCGCTTGGCAAGGTGTACTCAAACAGCGCAAAGGTGATCGAGACGTTGCGTGCGATGGGCGTCACTGTCGTCGAATCAGTCATGCCGCCACCGGGCGAATTTCACCGCTACTTCGAACAAGACATCAACAACTTGTGGCGAATCGCGTCCGATCAATTCGTACGGCGTGGCATTAAGCGCGTGCTTGTTTTGGATGACGGCGGAGTTTGCATCACGAGCGTGCCGCAGGAAGTCAGACAGCGCTATGAACTCTGCGGTGTGGAACAGACTTCACTCGGCATGTTTTTGTTTGAAGAGAAGCCACCGCCGTTTGCTGTGATGGCATGGGCCAGGGCCGCAGTAAAACTCGAGATCGGTGGTCCACTTTTCTCGCAATGTTTCATTGATCGATTTCATACGGAATTCCTTCGCCACCGTCCGTTGATACAAAAACAACTGGGCGTGATTGGAATGGGAAGTATCGGCAGGGCCCTCGCTACTCTCGCGCTACGAGAAGGAAACGAGGTGCTGTATTACGATCCCAATAGAACAATTCCATTTCCCGCAGGTGAGAAGGTCACTCGTCTTGATTCGCTCGAGGAGTTGATGCTCCGTTGTGATTACGTGGTCGGCTGTTCCGGCCGAAACCCGTTCAAGAACAAATGGCCTCTCGATCACAAACCTAGTATCAAGCTTCTGAGTGCTTCGGGCGGCGATCAGGAATTTGGTCCAATCATCAACGACCTCAAACAGAGATCGGGTCTGAGTGTTGCGCCCGAGACCTGGGATCTCAGCTCGACACATGGTCCTTCGGGTGACATTCAGATCGCTTACATGGGATATCCTTACAATTTTGTTTCCCGTGCAGTCGAAGCCGTGCCGACTCGTATCGTCCAACTGGAAACAGGTGGTCTGCTCGCGGCGTTGGTTCAGGCCAACCTTTATCTCGACCTATGCGATTCGGGTTACGCGCAGAACTGCGGCATACATCGAGTCGCTCTCAAAGCACAACGGTTCGTTCTCGAGAAATGGTTGCAGGCGATGATGCTCCACCACATCGATATCGTGCGGCTCTTTGGCTACGACTCAGCCGTCCTCAACGCAGCCGGACATGATGAGTGGTTTGCTGAAAAATCCGACTCGCACATTGCCCAACCCGTGCTGGAGGAAAAGATGAATCGATTTCTTAACGAGTCGAATACGGCCAGGAAGGCGATTACAGCGGGACGATGAAACGAATTCTCGTACCTCTTGCGCGTTTTGATTCGATATTGAGGGTTCCGCCGGCAGCGTGGGCTCGTTCCTGCATACTTATCAGCCCGAGAGTCGCGGCACGCGGGGAACGCATTCGCAGGCTCTTGAGGTCGAAGCCAACGCCGTTGTCCTTGACGATGAGAGTGAGCGTGTTCGTAGATTTGATGAGTTGGACAACTACCTGACTGGCGCTCGCATGACGTATTACGTTCGTGAGAGCCTCCTGAGCGATCCGGAAACACGCTGTTTCAAGATCTCTCGAGAAACGCTCATTCGGATCCGGCAATTCACTTACGACGTCGACATTCAATCCCGTCCGTTGTGTGTAACGGTCGACATACCAACGAAGCGCTGTGTCCAGCCCGAGATCGTCGAGCACCGGTGGACGTAAATCGATCGAGAGGTCGCGCACGAGACGCAAGGCCTCATCAACGGCTTCAATGTTGTCCTTTACGTAATGCGCTGCCTCTGAACCCTGGCTAAATTGCCGCACCGTGTGAAGGTTCATTTTGACGGCAGTCAGAATTTGACCAATCTGATCGTGCAGCTCGCGTGCGATTCGTCGCCGCTCCTCCTCCTGCGCTTCGATCAGTTGCCGCGAGAACATTTGCAGCGCGTCCTGAGCGAGCTTGCGTTCGGTGATATCGCGCGCCATTCCCTGAACGCCTACAAGTTGTCCGTTGTCGTAAATCGCGCGACTGCTGACTTCGACCGGGACGCGCCGGCCGTCCTTCGCTATTACGTCAACTTCGTAACTCGTCTCGCCCTGTTGCGCGAGCTTTGCACAAAACGTCTTGCGTACGAAGGTGACGTGTTCGTGCGCGATGAACTCTTCGAAGTTATGCCCCACGATTTCATCGCGCATGTATCCCGATAGCTCTTCAGCGGCACGATTAACCTTCAGATACGTCCCCTTGAGGTCGTGCACGTAGATCGCGTCCTTCGCGTTCTCAAACAACTGGCGATACCGTTCCTCGCTTTCACGGAGCGCGACTTCCGCTCGCTCACGTTCGACGATGATTTCCTCGAGCTCCGCAACGTAGCGCTGGCTCTGTTCGAACAGCTGTGCATTCTGGATCGCGCTGGCGGCGCGTGCCGCGAGTGTTTCAGCCAGTCGCGCGTGCTCCGGCTGGAAAAAATTCGGCTCGACTTTATCGACTGAATACAGTCCGATCACCGCGCCCGAGGATACGAGCGGAACACCCATCCAATTTCTCACGTGTTCGGCGCCACTGACGAACTCCCACTCCGGCTCTTTGCGCGTATCAGGAACGACAAGACTTTGCTGCGTGGTGCAAATTCGATGCAACAGGGGATTAGTGCTGTCAAAAGCAATCGAGCGAGTGGTCTCAACGTTTTGGAAACCCTCGTAACGACGAAGTGCACTGACAACAAACTGCGAGTCTCCGCTACGCAACATCACGTTCGCGCTGTCGTAGGGAACTAGTTGAGCAAGAAAGTCGAGCAGCGTTTCGAGCACTCTTTCGAGACTGAGGTTTTGTGTGAGCGCGATATTGGCGTCGCGCAGGATCTCGGTCTCACGGCGGATGGCCTGTTCGCGGGCGAGCAGTCCAGCCAGTTCCGGTGTTTCAGTCTTCATGAGTATGAGGCGATGCAACCCTGCGCCGAGATTGGCGCAGGGTTGAAGAGAACTCGATCTTTTAACTACGTGAGGCTTACTCGAGGGTACGTCACACGTAATGGACCCAACCAATACGTCGAGATTCTAGCACGGCCAGAGGAATAAACTGATCGAGTTGCTGACCGACGAAGTATTGCCGGAGCGATCGACCGCCTTCACTGTAAAGACGTTGTCCCCAAACGCAGTGCCATAAACAAAATCCGTGTCAACGCCCGCCGATACGGGCAACGGGCTCAGTACGCCGTTTACATAGATCTCGTATTCGACCGTGCTCTGCGCATCTGTTTCGTCGCTCGCTTGGGTCCAGCCCAGAAACACTTCCGAACAGCCGTTAAGTTTAACGACATGCAGATTCCCCGGTATCGACGGTGGCGTCAGGTCATTGCTCGGACTGGTGGTTAGACTCACCGTATTGCTGCTGGTGACGTTACCGTTAAAGTCGCTCGCCTTAACGCTGAATGAATTTGTCGATCCAGGTTGCAAGTGGCGAATGATGACCGACAACTGCGCTGGACCAGCGGTTGCCCAGTTGATGTTTTGTGTGAGCGGCGCGCCGTTCATGACGAAGCTGTACGCACAGCAGTTGTTGGCGATGTTGTCTGTCGGCGTGTTCCAAATTAACTGAACTTGTGATGGATTACGGACAGATCCTTGCAGCGACACCGCGGATGGAGGTGTCGTATCGCCGAGTGTGCGGGCGCTGGCTGTATTGCTGGCCCCTGACGTGTTGCTACTGGCATCGACCGCAGTCACGGAGAAGTTGTACGTGTTGTTGCTGAAAAGAAACTTGGCTGTGTAGCTGGTCTGATTAACTGTAGCCACAGTGGTGTATCCAGAATTCGTGATGCGAACTTTGTAAGAGACGCTTCCTGAATTATCGGTGGAACCTTGCCACGACAGACTGACGCTGGAATCGGTGACACCGGTAACGACGAGATTGGAAGGCGTTGTGGGAGGTGTTCTGTCGCCTTTTCCTGCGGCAGAACTTGTAGACCCGCTGAGAAGCATTACAACGGTCAACCCTAATACTGCTGCGCCAATGATAAAACGTGAGACATGTCGAGTGGTCATATTGGGTCTCCTCCTCCTGAGAAGTCATTGTGCAGATGGTTAAGAGCTATGGGGCTTCATCCGTCACCGCACGAACACAAATGGTGCGCTACCCACGCTGGATGAAAACTTTTTCTTACGAGGGCCGAAAGAGTATCAGATCCCAATCAACAACACTGTTACTATTGTCACGTAACTTCCTTGAGATTTCGTGACGCCAGATCAGTGATTTTTCAAATTCCGTTAACGCGAGTTGGCGATTCTTGCTGCGCGAATGTCAACTCGGTGTCGGGTGATATAGATCGATAGAATTCGTTCTCTTGAGAGAGCAAGTCGCATGCGCGACGCGACAGATCAATAAAATCGCTAATATTGAAACGATTTGCCGCTCATCACAAACGAAATCTCGGACGAAATCCAATAATCTAGTATTCTGTTTTCGTTTTGGACCATAGATGACCAGGGAGGAAACTATGATCACTCTGACTCGAATGTCCGCGCTCGTCGTTCTTCTATTGAGTGCGATAGTTGTTGTCGGTAGCAATACGTTTCAGGCCAGCCAGAAGGCACAAGGGAAGTTTCTTCAGATCGACGGCAACGTGTCGGTGAATGGCACCTCTGCTGTTTCAGGTGCCACAGTTTTCTCCGATAGCACAGTCACAACAGCAGCTCGATCGAGCGCTGTTGTAAGTCTCGGCAAACTCGGACGCGTCGAAGTGCTGCCTCAGTCAACTGTGAAGTTGATCTTTGGTGACGAGAGCGTTTCCGTGGGTATGCTCGATCAGGGACGCGTGCGAATCTCGTCGTCATCGAACGTCACTGCAAAGGCTTCGACGAGAGACGGTGAAGTGATCTCAACGGGAAACCAGCGCAACGAGTTCATCGTCGACACGATCTGCGGCAACACATTCGTGTCGGTAAAGAAGGGAACTGTCGAACTGCGCGCCGGCGGCACTGTGAAACAGATCGCAGCAGGGAATCAGGATAGTGCCGGAACGGCCCGACCTGGCTGCACACCGGCACCTTAACTAAAACGAATCTGTGTAATCTGCGGATAACAGATTTCATTGACAACGATTCTTTCGGAGAGTATATGCTTGCCACGCTTTTCCAAAACAAGGAGGCTTGATCGAATGAAACGCAGGAAGAATTTTCGAACATTGGTTTGGGCGGTGGTGTCTGCAATCGCACTGTTTGGCCTGACTGCGGGCGCCGGTGCCGTCCAGGGTGACAAGAAGATCAGAATGTACGACGACTGCGAGCCCGCCAGTTTTGATGCGGTGCTCGGCGCTGGCGCTTGCGTCGGTAACGGGCACACTACGTTTGATGAGTTCATCGCAGAGCTCAGTGCAACACAGGATGCGCACGCGTGGAGAAATCAACCAGTGGCAATGCATCTGAACGTTGGACGCCCAACATTTATCGAGAACCGCGGTGGCGAAACGCATACCTTTACGCCAGTCGCGAACTTTGGTGGCGGTTTTGTTAACGAGCTCAACGGCATTTCCGGCAACCCGGTTCCAGCTCCCGAATGTCTTAATTTTGGAACCATAGTTTTCATTCCCGCGGGCGGCAGCGACGAAGGCCCGACCGCAGGAAGTTCGGATCTTCCGGTTGGCTCACACAAATTCCAGTGCTGCATTCACCCGTGGATGCGCACGGTTATAGAGGTTGACGATCCTGGATCAAAAGCAGCACCCGCTGCTGCGAAGCACAATCATTGATTCTTCAACTCGCGTTCACTTCCTTTCGCGACAGGTGTGCAACTTCGCGCGCCTGTCGCGAAAACGTCTTAGCTCACCTTTCGCATGACCCCGATCGCAAACACACCTCAGCCTGAACCGACACCGCCTGCTCAAGGTGGATCGTCTCCATCGCTCTGGCTTTATCTTGTATTGCTGCTGATATCGGCTGCGTTTGTCTTTGCGGCGTTTCAGATGAAGCACGACGGCGAGTGGCCTGGTCTCTTGCTGAATCTGGCGTCTGACCTCATCGTGACGGTGATCATCCTGGTTGTGATCGATCGACGCTTGCGAGCGCAGGAGTTGGCAACGCTCAAACGACTGCCGTTCATGACCACGCAAAAATTCGTTTTGCTTTTATCACCAACGCGAAGGCTCGGCCACCGGTACGCTTGCAGTCTACTGGTCACACTCGAGCCACTTATCGCCGGCAAGCTCGAATTGCAGGCGTTTTCAGCACTCGAAGATAAAGTGCGAAGGGGATTCGTGCTGCTTGCTGGACCGGGCGAAGGAAAAACAACGTGGACTCAGTTTGCTGCGGTCAACCTCAGTCGCAAGTACATTAGTTACAAATCAGAAGGACGCATTCCCATCGTCTTTTCACTCGCGCGCTGGCTTCCCCAGCGTTCGCTTTATGAAGCACTTCACGAGTCGTTTGACTCGTATGCGCCGTGCAGGCGCTGGCTATTCAATCGGCTGCTTAAGTCTGGAAGTGTCGTCGTGTTGCTCGATGGTTACGATGAGCTTTGGCAACGCGAAGTTCCGTTTACAGATCAGCTCAAGGCGTTACGCTCGCAGTTTCCCGCAGTCGCATGGACTGTCATATCGCGTGCCGACAAACCAATATCGTCCGATCTTGGCGACTGCGAATCGCTCAAGCCACCAACCGCTGAGGAACTCAAGGTTATTCACCGTCGCCTGAAGTCGTCTTCATTTCTTTAGCGTTGAAAACTCTCTTGATCCAATTCAAATTCACGGAGTTTCCATGTCCCTAAAATTCATCAGTCGAATCTTCGTCATCCTGGCGTTTGCGGCAACTGTTACAGGTTCGTCACTTGTGTATTCGCAAACTCCGGAACCCCGCGCCAGCACACGAGTCGCAGGTGCGCTTGTCGAAGAGTTTTCTTTTTTGATTAAAGACTTCAAGATGGACCATCAGGGTCAGGCGAATAATCTCAACATCTCAATTTCATATCGCTATGCTGCAAACATTACGAAGGCTGATTACCCTGACTTTCGCTGGCTAGCTAAAGACGTTGAGACGTTGCTGAGTGATTACCCAAACGAAGACGATTACTGGGAAATCGTGAACAAGCAAATTACGGCCGTGCTCTTGAAGAAGTATGCCGGCGTCGTGTCGGTCACCTGCGAGATCAAAGTCGATCCAACGAGTGTTGTGCCATACACGCGATCGAGCCGAGTCACTCGCGAGCGCTCATCAGGTAGATCGAAGCGGAAGAGTTAAGGTTGTCTCACTTCATCAACTCTGCACGAAGCTGTGTTAATACCAAGAGCTGAACATCGCGGATCTAAGCCGCCCAAGGTAATGATTGCGGTTACAGTTTGGCCTGCCTTCGATGCCTTGACCGCAATCTTCGACGTCCCCTGACCACTAAGAATCGTGCCACCCTTTATTGACCAGGTGTAAACGAGCTTCAAATCGGTGTAACCTCCTGACACTGTCGCCTCAAAGTCAATAGGCTGCTTCAAGTCAACAACAGCGGGGCAACTCACGGAAATGGTAGGACAGGGTGACTCCCCCGGTACGCAATCAGAACAACGAGTAACGGTAACTTTTGTCTCACCATAGGCAGTGTGTTGATTACCATCATTGACCTCGACGGTCGCGGTGTAGGTGCCTTCCGCGAGTCCGCTTAGATCCCACGTCACGTTATTGCCTTCGCCGCTCAGACGTCCTGCGGTTACATTCCAGGTAAATAACAAGGCCGCATCCACTTCAGGAGAACCCGCGGTCGCTGATAGCTCAACCTCAGAACCGGTCGAACAACCATGAAACGAGTGTTGGTAGGGGGGACAGACTGTAACTGACGAAAGCGACGATTTGAGATGAACAAGTGGCGGTTCCCAGATCGGCGGCGGCTTTCGCTTTCTGACGGGTCGTCGTCGAACAGGTTTTGATCGCTTCTGTGCGGTGCTGGGTGTCGACGAAGCTGTCTGTACCGTCGTGTCTGGCAATACCGCCTTCGTAGATTGACCAGGTAACGATAAAATCAAAAGCGCACAGGCAAGCGTGATCAGTCCCGCTGAACGGGCAGGAATCTTGCTGAGTTGCCTCTTCACCATATCGCGATCCACGTTTGGTTAACCTGGACTACTAATTAGAGCACCTCGCTATGCCTGAGATCCACTCACCCACTACTGGAGTCCTCGCAATTTTCCATCCCGGCCAGCCCGCAGAAATGAATTCACGGTTCTTATCATAGTAAGACAACAAGTCCTTCTTTTTCAGTAGACCAAAACTATGAACACAACTAAAACAACGAATCCGACTGACTCCATCACTGGCAACAGGATTGTCAAAATGATTTCTCATTCCGTCCCGAAGTTATTTCTTCTGATACTAGGGGTTACATTCTGTGCCTCGTATCTGCCGACAGCTCAAGCTCAACAGAACAACTTGCCATGTGGAATCACGAGCTCGATTCCGCAGGGGAACCGGGTATCTGATGAGACGTTTCGCATGTTTGTAAAGAGGCCCGACCTCGTTGGCTCGCCGGATCGCCAAATACCATCAGGCTTCACTGCCGCTTCGCAATTCGGTGCCACTGGGGACGGTCAACACGACGATACCGCTGCGTTACAGAACGCTCTCGATCAAGCCCGCCGGGTGTGGCTGAGTCCTACCGGGGTGTACCGGATCGGGAGGAGACTTACGCTTCGAGCCGGAAGGCAACTAGCATCTGACGGCACTGCGACGATACTGCTCACGAGTGGAGCGTCTGGGTTTAGTAATACGTCTATTGACCGAAACGAACAAGGACTTTATTCGCAATCCGGAACCGGTCTACTTTTGGAAGGAACTGCAGTCATTCTTCGTGACGTGTTTATTGTTAAAGAGTACGAAGACGATCGATACGTAATAGGGGTCGAAGTTCGTTCCGGAGAGGGGACAGTGATAAACAGGGTGCGGCTGCGAGGATTCTCACTAGCACCCGGGATCATCACTGTTCGGCGAGGTTCAAGGAACGTTACCGTTTCCAACTCTCTAATTCATGCATCGTGCAGTACGTCAACCAATCCCCCTCCACCGCCCGTGGTGTCTTCATTTCAAATAACCGGAGTATTTGTAGATGATTCTCCGCTTGTTCCTCCGGCATCGGAACGCATCAACATTTCGAACAACGTGATTCTCGACTTATTTATGAAGCCAATCACCCAGCGGGGCGATCAAACCGATGGCATTAACTTTGGTGGTATTCGTACCGGCAATAACTCCAGGATTGAAAACAACGTCATCAATCATGTGGCTGAAGGAATCGATCTGTTCGGGGCTAACATCATCGTCGCAAATAACGACATCGGCGGTCGCGAACAAGCCATCAAGCTCATCCACGGTGCGCGGGATATTCAGATTCTTAACAATCACCTGACGGGCAAGCCGCGCATAGCAGGCGTAGGAATCTGGAACGCCACGGAAGAGGGAAGGCGAGTAGAGAACATTCGGCTATCACGCAATGTCTTCGATATGCGTTACACCACAGTGCCGGGTATTTTCGTGGAGAGGTCAGGGCAGTTCCTACCCAGAAATATCCTCATTGAGGAGAACAGGTTTCTCGTTAACGCGTGTGACCGTGAGGCAGTTTCGTGCGATGAACTCCACCAGTGCCGGCCACGCGATAACGAAAAGCTTCACGAAGGCGTTTTCTCGTGTGGGAGATAGAAAGGGTGCCGAGCGCAGAAACGTTTTACCTCGCGTTCTCATTAACAACGAAGGCCACAGTTTTACAGGCTGAAGGAGGCTCCCATGGCAATCGAATTTCCAGATGAGATTTTTGGGATAAAAGTCGAAAAACGAACTATCCCGCGTAAGGGTGGAAAGCCATTTCTATTCAATTCTCACACACAGATCGGCGTACTCCACACGACTGAAAATCCTTCCGTGGACGGGTCGTTCAAAACTCTGAAGGCGAACTTTAGCGCTCCACACTTCATTGTCGGCGAAGGCCGGATCCTTCAGTGTCGGTCACTGACGAACCAGGGTGCCGCGCTGGTCGGCAACGCGCCCGTTTTCGCGAACGCACAGGCTTCGATTCAGATTGAGATGGCCGCGTTTACGGGTGGAGCAAAGGACACCACCACGAACCTTTGGATTCCAGAGGATCCGGTGCTGAGACCGACAGTTGCCATTCTTGCGTTTTGTGCGGGTAACGGGATCGACATTCCTCTCCAGGTACCGACCGAAGACTGGAAGGACAATGCTGAAGACATGCCTTTACCATGGGCTTCTGGTCCAACCAAAGCAAAACCCAATCGCAAGATGAACACGCGCAGGACTCGCGCCGCCAACGGTGATTTTCCGAAACTGAAGGGTTGGTGGATGCATGTCGAGATTCCGGGACAAGCCGAGTCGTGGCACCACGACTGCGGAAGGCTCAGACGGCGTGACATGCTGAGAATGGCGTCAGAACTCTTACAACAACACGCCTGATAGCCACAAAGAGGCACAAGACACCCGCAATGGGCTAGGTTATGTTTTGCGGTCGAAGTCATTAGAGGTGTATGGATTGGCAGCCTTATGTGCTTCCTCAACCCTTTATCTTTTCTCACGACTCAACAGTTCTAGATATTGGTTGTGGAATTGGGAACCAGCTTGCCGAATGTTCGGGCCGCCTCAAGATAGGCGTAGAGCCAGACAGTCGGTTCGCATCTCAGTGCCATAAGCGAGGCTACCTTACTTTGAGAGCTCAGGCGGAGCGCCTTCCGTTCGCTAATGCATCGTTCGACGGAATTATCTGTAAAGTCGTGCTTCCTCTAACGATCGAGGATCAGGCCGTGAAAGAGATGGCGCGAGTATTGAAGGCCAACGGTAAGTGTTACCTGATCACGATCGGATGCGGCTATTACATTCGCTACCTTTTGCTGTCTCGATCATTCGCGTTCCGATTCTACGGGCTGAGAACCTTAATCAATACGTGGTGGTGGTCTCTGACGCATTTGCGTCTACCTGGATTTGTAGGAGATACGACCTATCAATCACACCATCGGCTTCGCCGGTACTTTGCCGGCAATGGACTCATGTTAATTACTGAAAGGACCACAACTTTTGTTGGCCTGCCTGTATTCATCTATTCCGAACTCAGACGAGAACCCAAGTGACTTTTGAAACCCAACCGAATAACCTATGGTTACGTAAAACTAAACCGATATCGTTCCCTCCAAGTTCTTGATTTCATTTGCACCACCATATTTCTATTACCTGCGGTGGATTCGTTCGATTGGGTAAAGTTGATTTTATTTCGATGTGTTACGTAAATCTTGGCATTAACACGCGACACAGCTCATTCTGCGGTTATTGCTAAGAAACTCGCAAAAAAGCGATGCTCAAAAACTGTCCAGACCTCACCCCGCACCCAAACATTCTCTCCACAACCTGCCAACAAACCTAATGTTGCATTGTACGTTCAAGTAGATGCTTTCAATGCAACATTGATTTGTGCCCGTGCGTGCTTTACTCAGCGTCAGAGGTTAGGTGTATGCAACGCATTACAGAAAAAAAGAAGAACAGCATTAGCAGTTCGGTTCCGCCCTCTAAGCTGAAGAGCATTTTTGACGAGCTCGAGTATTGCTCTAAGAGACTGCCGCCAATTCTGGTTCAACTTGAATACTGGATAATTCGATTACTTCTTTTCGGTCTTCTTTTGATCGCGGCGTATGATCTTTTAGATAGCCAAGCTCGCATGTCACATCTTTGGGATTGACGGAAGTGCAGATTCTTTTACGTACTAACGAGTTCCTACAGCTTATAGTATTTGCGTCAAGTAAGTGCATGGGTGAAGTTCGGGCAGTACGCGCACAGTGAGCACACACGAAATCTTGAAATTACCTGATTCTTAAACACTGTGATCGGAGTCGTCATGTCCAATCAATCAAAGCCTTATAGTTTCCACCCGGTGGGTGAGCCGAGTGAACTGTGTCTTCAAGCCCGTGCGCAATTCCTGGAATCCGTTCTGCGACTTAAACCTCAAGTAGTTGCGGACTTATGGGGCAAGGCATTTCCAGAGTTCAAGCTGGCGGTAATTCGCCGCTTTGCCAAAGAGATATTGAATGGTATCGAAGATATCGGAAGGTATTTCGAAGAGCAGCAGAACAAATTTTTGGAAGACCTGCAAGACCAAGATTCCAATTACTTCCATCTGTTACATCGCAAATTAGAAGAGACCACTGGTGCGCGACCTTATGGGGCATTCGAGCTCCTGTCCGAGCGGCCCGACTTGAAGGAAAAGATAAATGAGGTCATCCAACACTTCCTAATCGGATTTCAAAATGCGTCTGTGGTGAAGTTAATACAGAGCAAATTAACAATCGAATTCGGAGGAGATCCGATTACTCAGGAGTTCCGCTTCTATGCGGCTATCGCAGAACGCGATGAAGACAAAGCGTTGGCGGCCGCTATTCAGATATGGTCTGAAACGTGGAACTTGAACGCTGACTGGTGCCGTGATCACGCGGTCGCTGTTCTGCGAGAGTGGTTGTCGCATCATCAGCTCAGTTCAGTCGGTTTTTATAGCACTGAGCAAGCGATGCAGGGAACCGGCTGGGCTTCGGCGACGCATGAGCTCCTCTTTGCTTCAGTTGCATCGCGGGTTAGCACAGAAACTGCGGTATACGGAATGCACGGTCCAAAACCGCTCCAGTTCAAGTGGGGTAGTTACAATTTTGAGCGACCGGGTTTCAACCGCCTAAGGGAAAGCCGTAGAGCATACAAAGAAAAGTCATTGGCCGCATTTGAACTTTACCTGAGCGAGAAGCGGCGAAAGCCCTTATTAGAACTGGTTAACTCAGATGAAGGAGGGAGAGATCCTAAACTCGAACCGTATTACGAAGTACTGAAGCAGTTCAAGAAGGTTCTTAATTGGCATATCTGCGAAACGTTGAAAGCCACAGACAAGGCGGCCGGAGAACTTATAAAGATCAATCGAAAACCCGCACTGTCCAATCATGTTAGGTGGGCAGTTGAATTTCATGTCGCTCCTATAAAGACCCTCGATGAGATAGTTGAATTCGAAGAGAGTGCGATTGCGATCGCCGAGGTATTGCGCGACTCGAATCCCAAAGGACTCACGCGCCAGGAGATTGTCCAGGAGTTCTCTCACTATACGAATAGTGATGATGTCGATCGGGCGCTGGCACTATTGTTGGACCAAGGGATTATTTACACTCAACAAGAGGATCCCACATCGAGGGTTATTGACGCTCTGCGCGCAGAGGGACGCTACGACCTCTTTGCGCCATTCAGACGTCCTGGTGACGAACAGAAAGCATGGGCTGTGATTAGTGAGCGGATTAATGCCGACTACGAGAAGACTGGTGGCATCGTAATAGTCCGTTACTTTTGCGCAATCGACAAACAAATCCGCAAAGCTCAGGATCGGAGCGTGGTTAGCAGGGCAGTGAAAGACATCTTAAGGTTGATTGGTCTTGAGAATAGTACCCGCTTTATCAAAATTCGTTGAAATTGAGTTTTGATCCTTAAGACTAACTTGGCTTTGCCTCACAAGCAGGATTATGTCGAGACTTATGGGGCAAACCGGCGTTTCTGCCCCAAAAGTCATTTTGATATACTTCTCACGAACTGAAAATCCATCGGTGTCATTGACGTTTCGGCGGCAATATATCTAGGCGACCACGCTTTCAACTCACCGTCCTTGGCATAATTCCGCCCATCCTTGCGTTAGAGTTTTTTAATGACATCAAGAACCTTCAAAAGATTTGAACATGCGAGACACGTTGGTGTCGACCGACTTGGTCTCTTGAATCTTCTTGGTCTTCATAGGTGAAGCCGTCGCGAACCCATTTTATTGCGGATCGGTCGGCAACCGGATCTAGGCCGATTCGTTCGGTCAATGCGGAATCATCTCCCATGTCATATTCTAGCTACCAAAGCTCGATGCCATATATGAATCCCCACTTTATGGTCATGGAATTAAGATCAAGATCAAATGAAATCGAACAGGCGAATGATTTCTGCCGTTAAGGTACCTAGGTTTACGTAACCCTACGAATAACCTAATAACTCAAACATAATATGTATTATCAGACGCGCCAGGTATTAAGCTTTTGTCTGCTTAAGCCAAGGGTCGTGGGTTCCCTGACGGGTTGTTTAGCTCGGCTTTTTGGAAAATAGGCGGCGGACGAGATGGCCTTTCCACATCCAAAGCCCTGTGAGGGCGATGGCTGGGATGGCGACAAAGCGAACTACCGGGGCGTAGTTCGGAAGCTCCTTAAAAGGACTGTAGACGTAACCGATGATCGGGATGGCAAAGATGATGTGAATCCAGCGAACAATTGATCGTTTGGTGGCTTCTCTCATGTGACCTCGATTCACGATTTGGTTTCAACGCCGAATTGCTTTGCGTACTCGGTTGTCAACCGCCGCCAGCCCTCAAACTGCATGGCGTCGGCACCGACGATGCGGCCTATTGGTTCTCCAGCGAGGAGCCGCTCGAGCACGTCAAAGCAGATGTGCCAGCCTGCTGCACCCCAGGAGATGAAGCGGCGATCGATGCTGTGCAACAGTGTCAACCGCGTGCCGGCACTAGTGGCTTCCAGCTCCCATCGAACATCGCCGTACTCAAGGAGCTTTGGAGCTTCAGCTCGTATCACATTGGTCTCCAGAGGCTCCGTCGTGCCCACCCAAGTGAGATTCACCGTTCCGACATTATCCAAGTTCCCATCAACTTCGAAGGGTGCCCACTCACGCAGATGAGCCGGGTCAGTCAACGCCTCCCAGACTTTCTCAGGCGGGTGTGCCAGGTCTCTGACCAAAATCAAAGTCCACTTCTCGCCGTCCTTTCGGACCTCCGCCTCACTGGCCGGACCAGGCGTGTATTCCTTGCCGTCAGTCATTTATCGTTTCCTCGGCTTCCCTTTGGCCGGCGTGGGCTGATCTACGCGGTCGAGATGGCGTGCGAGAGCATCAACATGAGCTGACCAGAACTGACGGTACTCGTCGATCCAGGAGGCGGCATCTCGGAGAGGCCCAGCGTCGAGACGGCAGGGCCGCCACTGAGCCTCACGGCCGCGCGCGATCAATCCGGCGCGCTCCAGCACCTTGAGGTGCTTCGACACGGCAGGCATCGACATCTCGAATGGTTTGGCGAGTTCGCTCACAGAGGTCTCACCCAGCGCCAGCCTTGCGAGGATGGCGCGACGAGTGGGGTCGGCAAGTGCGGCAAAAGTAGAACTAAGCTGATCCATAACTGATAAAACCCATTGGTTAATTAACCGATGGGTTAAATATACTAATCAACAACAGTGTCTGTCAAAACTTTTCTTCCAGCCTGATTATTTTCAGCGTTCGGGCGCGAAATACGACTTGCGACTGCTGATGAGGTATTCGGGGTGGCCTTTTACTTCGATCTTGATGCGACGACGTTTGCCATCGCGAATTTTGTTGGTTGGGTAGTAGCCAACGATGTAACGCTGGTTCAAGTCGGCGACGATGCGATTGTAGATGTTTGCTGTTTGCGATTGGGTTTCAAGGAAGTCAGCCCAGCCACCGGATAGTTGTGCGAGATCGACCAGCGCCTGCTGCACCTTGAGTTCCTGGTCCAACCGAGCTTTGACGATTCCCGGAGTGAGTTTCCGCCGACGCTCTTCCTGTCGCTTCTGATAGGCATCTCGAGCTTTCGAGGACGACGCCTCCGCCCAAGCCTCAATGGTTCTGTCGTCATCCTCATTTAATCGTCTGATTTGTTCGTCTTGCGCGAGATCGATCAAACGCATTCGCGGAATGATGGAGTAAATCGTGGCGTGCGACTTCTCTGCCAGCCGGTAAATATCGTCGAGACTAAACTCAGTCATACTCGCGCGCTGCAGTCGTCGTTTCTGCTCGATTTGCTCCTGCACATCTCGAACCAGATCAGGCGGCACATCCGACGGCACTTCATACGTGATCAAAGAGTCACGGAGATACTCGAGCTCATCGCCGTCCGTTTGGAACACAATGATCGGATTCTGATCTTCGGCATCAAAAGCCTCATTCAACGTGGCCATCAACGCACTGTATTGCGCACTGCGCCCGAAGCGAGACCGCTTCCCTCCCAGGCCGAGAAACCCACCCTTGCCCCGAGTTCGGTCCAACAGCGAGTCCAGTCCTTTTTGCAACTCCAGTTTGTTACTAGTGAAGTCGACGAGAAGCTCAACGTCGTCGGTGACGATCGCCATTCGATCGTATGGTCCAAGCTTAGTGACAAAGCCTTTGGCGGCTTCGATACTGTCAGCGATGTAAGGAAACTGACTGCGACTGTAGTCGATGATCAGCACTATCGAACGCGGCAGGCTGAGATTGTTGCCGAGGACAAAATGAGCTACCTGTTGCGGCACACCATCTTCGCTGACTTCGAAATCACTCGCGGCGAGATTGCGAACCGGACGTCCTTGCTTATCAGTCACCAACACGTCTGAGCTAACCAGCGTGGTGTTCACATAAATGATGTCCCCATCCTCAGCGTCACGAGTTCCCTGCTCGGTAATAACAGTCTGCTTCTTTTGTGGATCCCATTTGAGTTTCTTCAGGCTGGAGCCGAAGTCTTTAAGCCTCGGTTTTTCGCGAGACTGAGTTTGCGCAAAAGAATTGTTAAGGAGACCGGTCGTGATTATGACGAAGAGAAAAAAGGAGCAGGATCGCACGTACTGTAGGGGCGGCCCTCCGTGGCCGCCCTTTGTTTTGAGTCGCGTTTTTTGGATCGCGCCTGCTCGAAACCACGGGCGGCCACGGAGGGCCGCCCCAACAGTACGTGCGATATGGTCCACAGCTTTGATCGTTCGCTTTCTTAGACGATCAGATACCAGCTTCAGCGTGCTTGCGCAAGACGTCGAGGAAAGCGGCAGCGGCGGGAGAAAAGTTTGCACCGCGGCGGTGGGCAGCCCAGAGAGTGCGATTATGAGTCAGACCACGCACCGGAACACTCACTAAAGCTCCTCGCTCCAGTTCTTCCTTCACACACATACGCGGTACAAAAGCCAACCCCACTCGCTTCTGCACGAATCGCTTAATAGTCTCGATCGTAGCGAGCTCGAGTGTGATGTTAAGCGGTGTGTGTTGTCTGGCGAACGCTTCAATGACTTTGACGCGCGATCCGGAGTTCACGTTGTGTGCGACAAATGGCTCGCTGCCGAGGTCCTTGATCTTTACTGCGGGCCGAGTCGCGAGCGGATGCTTGGGACTCATTATTAATACTAGTTCGTCTTTGAGGACTGGAAATGCTTCGAGGTCGCGGTCACCGGGTTCTGATGCCATCAAGGCGAAGTCGACGTTGCGTTCCAACACCTCCCGCGGCAATCGGCTCGAGACGTGGCGGAAGATTTCGACTTTCACTTCCGGATGGCGCTCGCGATATTTCAGAATGAGCTCCGGCAACAAGTAGAGCGAGGTGCTCTCATTCGCGCCCACACGAATCAGCCCCCGCTTGAGACTCTGCATCTCAGCAATCGCCTGCCCCACCTGGTCGCGCAAACCCAGGATACGCTGCGCATAGTCGTAAACGACCTGCCCCGCCTCCGTGAGAATGGGTGTTTTCTGCGTCCGATCCAACAGGGGCAGACCGATTTCTTCCTCTAGCCGCCGAATGGCGATGCTGACTGCCGGCTGCGTCCGGAAAACCTTATCCGCAGCCTTTGAAAAGCTCTTTTCCTGCACCACTCGCGAGAAGTATTCCAGTTGGGCCATTTCCATAAGGGTCGACTTTTTACCATACCATTTCAGAGTAGTCGATGAATCAGACTTATTATTATCTTAAAAGAATAAATTGTACAAACCCTCCCGAGGAAGGCTAGAGTCGCAGATCCTTGTCATGATCGCACGTCAACACATTGATAATCGCTTCGCCGCCATCGCAACGGATCTGCTTTCCACAATGCCGACAGGCGCCGAGATACTCATCCAGGCACTCGTTGCCGAGGGTGTCGATACTCTTTTTGGCTATCCGGGTGGCGCCGTTCTGCACATTTACGACGAACTCTGGCGGGCGCGCGATCAAATCACGCACTATCTCGTGAGGCACGAGCAGGGCGCGGTTCACATGGCTGAAGGCTACGCGCGTGCAACCGGCCGAGTCGGCGTTGTTCTCGTCACTTCTGGTCCAGGCGCGACAAATGCTGTGACCGGCATCGCGAACGCCTACATGGACTCAACGCCGCTGGTTGTCATTACCGGCCAGGTGCCGAAACACCTGATCGGCACCGACGCATTTCAGGAAGTCGACACTGTCGGCATCACGCGGCCGTGCGTGAAACACAACTATCTTGTGCGTGACGCGAGGGACTTAGCAGCGGTCGTTCGCGAAGCCTTTCACCTGGCGCGCTCCGGACGCCCTGGACCAGTCGTGATCGATATTCCGAAAGATGTCAGTGCCCAGCGAACACACTATTCGCGTCTGGACCACGTGAGTTTTCCCTTCTCTGACAAACCTGCCCGCGTGGACCATGAGTCCGCGCAGCGTGCGGTTCAGACGATTCTGAACGCAAAGCGTCCAATCTTATACATCGGCGGCGGTATCACAAATTCTGGCGCCGGCGATTCCCTGCTCTGCTTCGCAGAAGCTTTGCGTCTCCCCGTTTCGCCGACGCTGATGGGACTCGGAGGATTTCCGAGTTCCCATCCTCTTTGTCTGGGCATGCTCGGCATGCACGGAACCTACGCTGCAAACATGGCAGTGGCCGAAAGCGATTTGCTCGTCGCGCTCGGCGTGAGGTTCGACGATCGCGTCACCGGCAAACTCGCGACGTTCGCGCCGCAAGCGCAAGTGATTCACGTCGATATCGATCCGGCGAATATCGGGAAGAACGTGGCACCCACACTCGCGCTCACCGGCGACGTTCGACAGGCGTTGGGCCAATTTTACGAACTGACCCAGCAACAGGGCGCAGAGCGATTACAGGAATCGATTCAGCAACGTGAGCCGTGGTGGGAACAGATTCGAGGTTGGCAACGCTCGCAGCCTCTTCGTTTCAACGGGTCGCAAAGTCATATCAAGCCACAGACAGTAATTCGCGAATTGCATCGTGCCACACGCGGTGAAGCGCTGATTACGACAGACGTGGGCCAGCATCAGATGTGGGTGGCGCAGTTCTACCCGTTCACACGAACACGGCAGTTGATCACGAGCGGCGGGCTCGGAACGATGGGTTTTGGTTTGCCGTCTGCAATCGGCGCGCAGCTCGCATTAAGAGATCAGCTCGTGGTAGCGGTCGTCGGTGACGGTGGATTTCAGATGACAAATCAGGAGATTGCCACTGCGATCCAATACAACTTGCCGGTGAAAGTTCTGATCATGAATAACGGCTACCTGGGCATGGTCCGTCAGTGGCAGGAGATGTTCTACGATCGAACCTATTCAGAGGTTGATATTTCAGTCGCGCCCGACTTCGTCAAGCTGGCCGAAGCGTATGGTGCGGCAGGATTCCGTGCGCAGAAACCGGAGGAGCTTCGTGATGTTATCGAAGCCGGCTTGAATCACAAGGGGATCGCGGTGATGGATATCGTGGTTTCGAAAGAGGAGAACGTGTTTCCGATCGTGCCGGCGGGCGCGAATGCGCGCGACATGATTGTGCAGTGATGCGACATACGCTTTCCATAACTGTTGCTGACGAGCCGGGAGAGTTATCGCGGATCGTCGGACTTTTCAGCGCGCGGGGTTTCAATATTGAAACGATTTCCGTGGGCAAGAGTCTCGATCCGCGCTGGTCTCGCGTCACGATCGTAACAAGCGGCGACGACCGAACGATTCAACAGATCGTCAAACAATGCGAACGGCTGGCGCGTGTGCGCGAGGTGCAGGATGTAACCACGCGCCCACACATCGAACGCGAAATGGCGCTGATTACTGTCTCTGCCAGTGCCGGAGCTGAACGACAGGAAGTGCTGAGTCTGGTCAGTGTCTTTCGCGCGAAGGTCGTCGACATTTCTCATACGGAAATGATCGTCGAAGCGTCAGGTAACAAGGAAAAGGTTGACACGTTTATCGAGCTGCTGAAGCCGATTGGGGTTACCGATATCACGCGCACCGGACACATTGCGATTAACAGATTAGCAACGCGAGAAGAAACTCCTCTTGCCGAAGAGGAATTCGCATTGAGTAGCATCGCAGCGCAAAGTTTATAGCGCCTCCTTGGAGTGCGCCAACTTGTTGGCGCTTTGTTATTTTTTA